>NZ_JBFRDM010000003.1:0-539137 GCF_052113585.1 Allobosea sp. TAF32
CGGCAGCGTCAGATAGTTCACTGGCAGGCCGAGCAGGGCAGGGATGCCGAAATTGCCGACGCCCGCGACGAAGGCGATGAGCCCGGCGGCGATGATCTGCGGTCGTAGCACCGGGACGACGATCCGCGCCGTGATGGTGGCGTTCGAGGCACCCTCCATCTGCGCGGCCTCGATCAACGATTGCGGGATGCTACGCAACCCCGTCCAGAGCGTGATCGCGACCAGCGGCGCATGGTGCAGGGCCATCACCAGGATGATGCCACCACGGCCAAGCAGCGGATTCGGCGTGCCGGGCGCAGGCGCGAGGCCGATCAGCGACAGGATCTGCGAATTCGGCGCGAGCAGGCTGAGGAAAGCGAGCGCGGCCACCTGCGGCGCGATCATCATCGAGAAGACGAAGAAGAAGGCGAGGGGGCGCTTGCCGCGCACATCGGTGACGCCGAGCGCCAGCGCGACGATGCCCCCGACCAAAAGAGCGCCGAGAGCGGAGAGGCAGGCGGTTTCCAGCGTATGCCAGGTCGCTGCGACGGCGGATCGGCTCGCCATCTCGGCGAAGGCGGCGTCCGGCGCGAATTGCCAGCCGGGAGCGAAGGCCGCCACGACGAGCCGGAAAAAGGGCAGCCCGCCGAGCAGCAGCGCGACCGCAACGACGAGTGCCGGCAGGCCGAGGCCGTCCGGCAGCTGCAGCAGAGGCGGGGCCGCAAGCGCGGGCTCCCGCTTCGTGTTTTGGTCGATGGCCAGCGTCATGGCGCCGGCGCCCTTAGCATGGAAGCGACCTTACTCGAAGATCGAGCTGAAGCGCTTGCGCGCCGCGGCTTCGTCGGCGAGCGCCTTGGCGGCGTCGAACGACATCAGCTTGATCGCGCTGCGGGCGGGATAGCCGGCCGGGAGGGCGACATCGGGATGGGCCGCGACATAGCCCTGCTTCAGCGCGAGCTCCTGGCCGTCCTTCGACAGCAGGAAGTCGATGAAGGCCTTGGCGGCCTCTGGATTCTTCGTGCTCTTCAGGATCGCGACCGGCTCGCTGACGGCGGAGACCCCCTCGCTCGGGAACACGAACTCGACCGGCGCGCCCTTGGCCTTCTCGCGGATCGGCATGAAGTCGACGATCATGCCGTAGAGCTTCTCGCCGGTGGCGACCTGGCGCAGGATATCGCCATTGGCGCCGGCGGCCAGCGTGCCGTTCTCCTTCAGCTTCTCATAGAAGCTCCAGCCGTCCTTCAGGTTGCTCGTCAGCGTGATCGTGTGGATCAGCGCCGCGCCGGAGTTCAGCGGGCTCGGCATGGCCAGCTGGTTTTTGGCTTCCGGCTTGGCGAGATCCGCCCAGCTCGTCGGCTTCATCGCCGCCTTGGTGTTGTAGACGATGCCGGTGGTGATCAGCTTCGTCGCGAACCACATCTTCTTGGGATCATGGACGCCGGCCGGATAGGCGGAGACATCTGCCTTGTCGTGGGCGAGCAGCCGATCGTCCTTCTTGAGGCCTTCCATCGTCACCGAATCGGCGATGAGGAGTACGTCGGCCTGCGGGGCGCCGGCCTCGAACTCGGCCTTGAGCTTCGCCATGATGCGCGGCGTTCCGTCGCGGACGAAGGTCACGTCGACCTTCGGGTATTTCGCCTTGAAAGCGTCGATCGTCTGCTGGGCGTCGGTGTTCGGCTGGCTGGTGTAGAGCACGAGCTTGCCTTCGGCCGCGAGCGCGCCGGATGCGGTGGCAAGGCCGGCCGCAATGATGAAGGCGTTCAAGGCCTTGCGCTGCATGGAACTCTCCGTCTCTGAATCGCGATTGCGAGATGGCGTTGCGCGTAGACTGTACAGATGACGGTTCGGTGAAAGCGGACCGCAAGTGGGCGCGCGGACCCGCCTGGATCGGAATTAAAAATACTATTTGGAGACCGGCGGGCCGGCTTGTTTCCTCCTGGGTTTTTCGATTAGGGTCGCCGCAAGGCGATTAAAACGTCGGATTAAAACGGTTTAAACGGGAGGTTATCTGATGAAATTGGCTCGTCATCTCGCCCTGGGAACGGCTGTGGCCGCGGTTCTCGCAGGCTGGTCCGGCGCGGCTTCGGCGCAGGAAGTCCTGACCGCCTGGTTCACCAAGGGCTTCTACAAGGGCGAAGACGACGCGTTGCTGGCGGTCGTCGACAAGTTCCAGAAGGCGACGGGCGTCAAGGTCGAGCTCTCGCTCTATGCGACCGAGGACTGCGTCACCAAGTCGGTTGGCGCCGTCGATGCCGGCACGCCGCCGGATGTCGGCTTCTGCACCACCTATGATTTCCGCACGACCGGCAAATGGGCCTATGACGGCAAGCTCGAGGACGTCTCGGACGTGCTCGAGCCGCTGAAGGCCGAGATCCAGCCGATGGCGCTCTCGACCACCTTCCTGATGAACGGCAAGGCCGGCAAGAAGTCATACTATGCCTTCCCGGTCGAGCAGCAGATGATGCACATCACCTACTGGAAGGACATGCTGGAGGAGGCCGGCTTCAAGGAGGCCGACATCCCGAAGACCTGGAACGGCTACTGGGATTTCTGGTGCGACAAGGTGCAGGGTTCGCTGCGCGCCAAGGGCAAGCGCATCTACGGCATTGGCCATCCGATGGGCATCGCCGCCTCCGACACCTTCTACTCCTTCCTGACCTTCGCCAACGCCTATAACGCCAAGGTCGTCGACGAGAACGGCAAGATCGTGCTCGACCAGCCCGAGAACAAGAAGGCGATGGTCGAGGCGGTGAAGTCCTACGCCAACATCTTCCAGCGTGGCTGCACGCCGCCGTCCTCGGTCAACTGGCTCGACCCGGACAACAACGTCGCCTTTCACAACCGCACCACCGTCGCCACGCACAACGCCACGATCTCGATCGCCGGCAAGCACATGGACGACATGAACAACCCCTCGCTCACGGCCGAGCAGCGGGCGCAGGCCAAGAAGAACTACGAGGACAACATCCGCACGGCCGAGTTCCCGCTCAAGGCCGACGGCAGCAAGATGACCAACCTCGCCGCGGTCAAGACGGCGGTGATCTTCGCCGATGCCAAGAACAAGAAGCGCGCCAAGGAATTCATGGCCTTCTTCATGAAGGACGAGAACCTGCGGCCCTTCGTCGAAGGCTCGGCCGGCCGCTGGGTCCCGACGACGCTGAAGGGCATCGAGGCGCCATTCTGGTCTGACGGCAAGGACCCGCACCGCGCGGTCGTCTACAAGCAGTACAAGGACGGCACCGTGCCGTTCCAGTTCGTCTACAACTACAACTTCACGACCGTGAACGCCGAGAACGTCTGGGCCAAGGCCGTGAATCGCGTGGTTCAGGACAAGATCCCGGCTGAGCAGGCCGTGGACGAGATGATTGCCCGCATCAAGCAGATCGCGGGCTGACACCCGCGTCCGCTTCGCTTGCCTCCTCGATCCGCCGCGGCAAGGATTGCCGCGGCGGATCTTTCACCGGGTGACAATTCCAGGGAGAGTCCATGAGCACTGCCACCATGACAGCGCCGATTTCGGCACCGCGCGAGGATAAATCGGGCTTCACGCGCGACCGCGCGATCTGGGGTTTGATCATGCTGGCGCCCTATGTGCTCGTCTTCGCTGTGATGGTGGTCTACCCGGTTGGCTATGGCCTCTGGCTCGGCCTCAACTGGAATTCCTACAAGGCGCTCTTCGCCGATCCGATCTTCCTGCGCACTGTCGTCAACACGGTCATCTTCCTGTTCGTGGCGGTGAATCTGAAGTTTCTGATCGCGCTCGGGCTGTCCGGCTTCTTCGTGCAGCAGCGGGCCTGGATCCGCTTCGTGCTGGTGTTGTTCATCCTGCCCTGGGCGGTGCCCTCGATCCCGACCATCCTGTCCTTCCGGGTGATGCTGAACCCGGAGAACGGCCTGGTGAACCAGCAGCTCTTCCAGTGGTTCGGCGTCATGGAGGGGCCGGGCTGGCTGACCGACCCGACGCTCGCCTTCGCCATGTCGATCGTCGTCCACATCTGGAAGTCCCTGCCGTTCTGGACGCTGATCCTGATCACCGGCCGGCTCGCCATCGCGCAGGACCTCTACGAGGCCGCGAGCGTCGACGGCGCCAATCGCTGGCAGCAGTTCCGCTTCATCACCTGGCCCTCGCTGGCGACGCTCTACATCACCTCGACCATGCTCTCGATGATCTGGACGCTGGGCGACTTCAACAGCGTCTACCTGCTCAACAGCGGCGGCCCGGGTGATCTCAATCACGTCCTCTCGACGCTCGGCATCCGCTATATGCGCAACAACAATCTCGATCTCGGCATCGCCTCGATCATCGTCGCCATGCCGCTGATCCTGCCGATGGTCTTCGTGATGGTGAAGCGCCTGTCGAAGGGAGCAGACGCATGAGGAAGTTCCTCGACGAAGGCAAGCTGATCCTGATCGCGATTCCCGTGCTGATCTGGACGCTGCTGCCGATCTACCACCTCTTCGTTCTGTCGATCTCGAACCAGGAATCGATGCTGGCCGGCAAGCTCTGGCCGGACAATCCGACGCTGCAGAACTTCCAGATCGTCTTCAATCAGCAGCACTACTACCTGCATAATTTCTGGCGGCAGCTGTTCAACAGCTTCTTCATCGCGATCGCGACGGGGACGATCACGCTGTTCGTCGCGACGCTGGCCGCTTTCGCCATCGCCCGGCTTAAAGTGAAGGGCGGGCGCACGATGATGAATCTCGCGCTTGCGACCTATCTCATTCCAGCCGCCTTCCTCGCCATACCCATGTACAAGGCGATGGGCTCCTACGGGCTGCTCAACACGCAGGCCTCGCTGATCCTCGCCATGGTGGCGCTGGCCTCGCCCTATGCGATCTGGGTTCTGAAGCAGGCCTCCGACAAGTTGCCCAAGGAACTCGACGAGGCCGCGGTGATGGACGGCGCCACCTCGCTCCAGCTCTTCCGGCTGGTCTATCTGCCGCTGATGAAACCCTCGATGGTGGTGATCGGCATCTACGCGCTGCTGCTGGCCTGGAACGAGTATCTCTACGCCTTCCTGCTGCTTTCGTCGGAGAAGGCGGTGCCTCTGGCGGTGGGCCTCGGTCTCTTCCTCTCGGCTGACGATGCGCCCTGGAACCTGCTTATGGCGGCGGGCCTGCTCTACGCCATCCCGCCGGCGGTGATCTATTACGGCTTCCGCAAGAACATGGTTGCCGGCCTGACATCGGGCGCGGTGAAGAGCTGAGTGCTCGGTTGCCGACGCCCGTCATTCCCGGGCGCGGCGAAGCGGAGACCCGAGAATCTCCCGAAAGAGATGCTCGGGTCGAGCCCGAGCATGATGGGAGCCGGCCATGCATGGCCGAATTGCTTCGCCCCTCTCGCAATCGTGCCGAACAGGCGTCACATTGCAGGCGTTAGCCTGACGAAGACGATTTCCAGGAAAAGACGATGACCGCTTCCAAGCTCGACCAGCTCCGCGAAATGACCACCGTCGTCGCCGACACCGGCGACATCGAGGCCGTGCGCCGCTTGAAGCCGGTCGACTGCACCACGAATCCGACCCTGATCCTCAAGGCCGTCGAGACCCCGGCCTATGCCCATCTCGTCGACGAGGCGATCGGCTGGGGCAAGAGGCAGGGCAGTGGCGAGAAGGCGGTCCATGCCGTCTGCGATCGCCTCGCCGTGACCTTCGGCACCGAACTGTCCAAGATCGTGCCCGGTCGCGTCTCGACCGAGGTCGATGCCGATCTCTCCTTCGACACGCAGGCGAGCATCGAGAAAGCCCGTGCCATCATCGCCGCCTACAAGGAGCGCGGCGTCGGCAAGGACCGTATCCTGATCAAGGTCGCCTCGACCTGGGAGGGTCTGCAGGCGGCCAAGGTGCTGCAGGGCGAGGGGATCGACTGCAATCTGACCCTGCTCTTCGCGCTGCCGCAGGCGGTTGCGGCGGCCGATGCCAAGGCCTTCCTGATCTCGCCCTTCGTCGGGCGCATCCTCGATTGGCACGTCAAGGCCGGCGGCGGTCCCTACACCGCCGAGACCGATCCCGGCGTCGTCTCGGTTCGGTCGATCTATGCCTATTACAAGACCTACGGCATCGACACGGTGGTGATGGGGGCCTCGTTCCGCAACACCGGCGAGATCGAGGCGCTGGCCGGCTGCGACCGACTGACCATCGGCCCGGGCCTGCTCGATGAACTTGCCGGCGCGACCGGCGAGTTGCCGCGCAAGCTGAAGCCGGACGCGCCCGGCAAGGCCCCGGAAAAGCTCGTGCTCGACGAGAAGGCCTTCCGCTTCGCGATGAATGAGGACGCGATGGCGACCGAAAAGCTGGCCGAGGGCATCCGCGGCTTCGTCAAGGACCTGCGCGGCCTGCGCAAGCTCGTCGCCGAAAGGCTCGGCTAAAGCCGTCATGCCGGAGCGGCGGATCGCCGCCGTCACCGGCCGCTCCAGGGGGATCGGCGCCGCGGTGGCGGACCGGTTGAAACAGGACGGCCTGACACCGTAATCTGGGACATCGCCTCTCCGTGGAGACGGTCGCGGCCATGGTGGCCAGAAGCCCGCTGAAGCGGCTCGGGGCCGTTTCGGAGCGGGCCGGGGCCGGCCGCCCGGCTTGCGAGCGAGCGCTGCAGCTTCGCGACCGGTGCGGTGTTCGGTCTTTCGGGCGGGCGCGCCACCTACTGACGCCGGGCTTGCGTCAGATCATTGACGCAACCGCTGCGTGGGTTTCTCATACGCGCCGTCGAACGAGGTAGCCCGGCTGTCGCGGCTGCCCGGAATGGAGTCGGTCGCCATGAGCACACCGTCTGGAGTCTCCAACCCTCCCTCTCTCGGTACGCATCTCATTCCGCTCCGGCGTAGCTGGGGCTGGTTGATGGCGGAGGGGATCATCCTCATCATCCTCGGCGTTCTCGGCCTCGGCGCCGTGGCGCTGCTCAGCCTCGCCAGTGCCATCTGGTTCGGCGCCATGATCTTTGTCGGCGGCATCGTCGTGCTGATCGACGCCTTCCGCCATCAAGCCTGGAAAAGCCGCCTCTGGCACATCCTGATCGGCGTGCTCTACGTTGCGGTCGGTGTGATGACCTTCGTCAATCCGCTGGTCGCCACGGCGTCGCTGACCCTTCTGGCCGGTGCGGCTCTGGTCGCGACGGGCGTGCTCCGTCTGATCATGGCCTTCCAGAACCGGGAGCTGCCCTATTGGGGCTGGGTCGCCTTCTCGGGCGCGCTCTCGCTGCTGCTCGGCGGCATGATCCTGGCGCAATGGCCCGCGTCTAGCCTCTGGGTGCTCGGCACCTTCCTGGCGATCGAGCTGATCTTCCAGGGCTGGGCGGCGATCGCACTGGCGCGCGCCATTCGCTCGACCTTCGACGGTGTCCGCTCGAAGGCCTGATGCAGCAAGGTCAGGGCAGGGCGGGTTCGCGTTGCGCCGCCGGCTGAGCCAGCGAGATGTCGGCGGGGCTGGGCGGCGCGTCGCGGAAATCGCGGAAGAAGCTGCGGCCGCCGGCCGCGGCTGCCTGCAGTTGGCCCTTCCAGCTCTTCTCGCCGGGCTTGCCGCCTAGCGCGGTAAAGTCCCCGTCGATCATGTGATCGCTGTCGCGGCCCTGATAGACCAGCACGCCGCGCGCCGTGACGACCACATCGCCGCGGCGCAATGTCGGGTCCTTCAGATACCAATCGGGGTCGCGCTGGGGGTCGAGCTTGACCACCGGCGGCTTCGGCTTGGAGGCGACCTCGGCCGAAGCGCGTTTCCGGTGAGGCTTCACGGTGACGCTCAGCGGATCATAGGGCTCGTATTCGATCACCGGGCGGGGTCTCGGCCGCCCGAACAGGGCGTTGGCCAGATCGTCGAGCAGGCCGGCGGCGCCCGCCGGCATAGTGGCGGCGATAGTCGCCACGGCTGCGACACACACGACTTTACGCAACCGTCTTGCCATCTCGCCGGCCTCCCTGCCGGAACAACAACTGACGACTCTCCGCAAAGTTTCAACGACACGACACGGGCGCGCTTAACGACTGGTCAAGCGCCCGCGCCCGCGCGAAGGCGCCGTCAACCTTGATAGATCGATCTTGAATCACCTTTCCGTGTTCCGGCTCACGCGGCCATGGCATTTCCTTCAAGTTGGCGGATGGTCGCTTCTTCTCCGGCAGCTTCCGGGTGCCATGATGATCAGGATTCGTGCCTTCGCTTTCGCCGCCCTGCTGGCCGCATCGCAGGCTCAGGCCCAATCCACTTGGACCTTCGATCGCGGTGCGACCGAAGTTGGCTTCATCGGGCACCGTTTCGGGGCCGTGGTCACGAATGGGCGCTTCGAGCGCTATGACGGCAACTTCGCCATCGATTTCGACCATCCCGAGCGAAGCCGCGTCCGGGTGACGCTGGAGACCGCGTCGATCAAGGCGGGCTCGCCATTGGTCGACGGCTTCATCGCCGGGGAGAGCATGCTCGATGTGGCTCACTATCCCGTGGCGAGCTTCGTTTCCGAACACGTTTCGCGCACAGGCGAGAACAGCCTCGACATCCGCGGCAGGTTGACGATCAAGGGCGTGACGCAGCCTTTCGACGTGAGGGCCACCGTGGATGGTGATATCGAGCGGGCGAGGCGCGGCGAAATGCTGCCTTTCCAGGCCAGCGGCAGTTTCCTGCGGCCGGTCTACGGTATCGGCCGCGACGTGAACGTCGTCGACGATCGCATGGAGATCGTCATCAGAGGGCGCCTGAAGCGATGAGCGAGCCGGCCCGCTGGCATCCGGCCAGTGTCGTGCTGCACTGGCTGACGCTGCTGCTCGTGCTGTTCCAGTTCTGGATATCCGGCCCGATGCGGGACGAGAGCCGCGACCTCATCGCCCGCTTCGAACTCTATCAGCGGCACAAATCCGTCGGGCTGACGATCGCGCTCTTCGTGGTGCTGCGTCTCGCGCTGCGTCTGGCTGTTCCGCAGCCGGAGTCGTTCGAGAAAAACCGGTGGTTACGCGCCGCGGCCGGCACTGTCCACGCCGGGCTCTATCTTTGCCTGCTGGCACTCCCGGTCACCGGGCTGCTCATGGCGGCAGCCGCTCCGATCCAGATCCCGACACTCTATTTCGGGCTGTTTCCGGTGCCGCACCCGATCGGTCCGAACCCCGCCATCTACAAGCAGATGCTTTGGCTGCACGATCAGCTCGGCAACATCCTGATCGCTCTCGGTACTGCACATGTGGCGGCTGTGGCCGTCCATATGCTGCTCTGGCGCGATGGCCTGCTTGGCCGGATGTGGTTTGGCCGCGTTGATGGCCGAAATGTCTAGCGGGCCGTCGCCTGGTTGTTTTCGCCGGCTTCGGTCGTCGCGGCTCCCGCCCTGACCGGGTCGCTATGGAACATGTTGCGGCCGCCGGCGGCTGCGGTCTGCAACGTCTGCTTCCAGCCCTTGGGGTCGCTGCCGCCCAGGGTAACGAAATCGCCGGGATGCGTCGCATCGCTGTCGCGGCCTTGATAAACCAGTACTCCGCTCGCGGTGACGACAATATCGCCCCGCCGCAGCGTCGGGTCCTTCAGGTGCCAGTTCCGGTCGGTCTGCGGGTCGAGCTTGACGACGGGCGGCTTCGGCTTTGACGCTGGCTCGGACGCACGCTGACGTGGCTTGGCCCGCGGCGCTTCGTCGAATTCATAGATCGGCGAGGCTCGCAGGCGCGGCGGGCCGAAGATCGCCCGCGCCAGATTGTCGAAGAAGCCTGCGGCCTCCGCACCAGGCGCCGCCGCGATGGCGGCCAAAGCCGCCATCCCGAATCGGATCGCAAATCCGTGCTTCATCGCCGAGCCCTCCGCATCGTCGTTTCCTCAACGACGGTTGGTCGCGAAAGGTTCGGCTCCGGTTCAGGCGCAGTGGCGAATTTCTCGCTTGGGCGCGATCAGCGCTTGCCCTGCGCGGCGAAGGCCTCGGCCCGGATCGTCGAGAGCGACTTCGCCGGGGTGATCGCTTCCGGGTCGAGCAGGCAGTGGATGATCGCGGGCTTGCCGCTCTTTACCGCCCGTTCGAAGGCCGGCGCGAACTCCGCTGTCGTTTCGACGCGCTCGCCATGGCCCCCGAAGGCCCTGGCATAATCAGCGAAATCGGGATTCTTCAGCGTCGTTGCCGAGATGCGGCCCGGATAGTGCTTCTCCTGATGCATGCGGATCGTGCCGTACATGCCGTTGTCGACCACGACGACGATCACGGGCAGGTCGTATTGCACGGCCGTCGCGAAATCCTGGCCGTTCATCAGGAAGCAGCCATCGCCGGCGAAGGCGATGACGGTCCGCTCCGGGAAGATCTGCTTTGCGCCGATCGCCGCCGGCACACCGTAACCCATCGAGCCCGAGGTCGGCGCAAGCTGCGTCGCGAACTTGTTGAAGCGGTGGAAGCGGTGCACCCAGGTGGCGTAGTTGCCGGCGCCGTTGCACATGATCGCGTCGTCGGGCAACTGGCTCCTCAGCCAGCGCACCATCTCGCCGGGGTGGAATTCTCCCGGCACCGGCGCTGGCTGCTCGCTCCAGGCGATATAGGCCTCATGCGCGGCCGCGCTCGCGCCAGCCCAGGCCGGAGCCTTCGGCGGTTCGATCGTCGCCAGCGCGGCACAGAAGCCAGCGGGCGAGGCGTTGATCGCCAGTGTCGGGCGATAGACCCGGCCGAGCTCTTCCGGGTCGGGATGAACATGCACCAGCGGCCGGCCCGGATTGGGAATGCCGAACAGGCTGTAGGACTGGCTCGGCATCTCCGAAAGGCGGCCGCCGACGAGCAGGACGAGGTCGCTTTCCTGGATACGGGCCAGCAGCTTCGGGTTCGGGCCGATGCCGAGATCGCCTGCGAAGTTCGGATGATCAGCCGGGAACAGCATCTGCCGCCGGAAGGATACCGCAACCGGCAGGTCGAAACGCTCGGCGAAATCCTGGAAATCGGCGATCGTCTCTGGGCTCCAGCGCGAGCCTCCGAGGATCGCGATCGGCGACTTGGCCGCGGCGAAGCGCTTGGCGAGATCGTCCATCTGCACCGGCGAAGGGTGCTGCTCGGTTATGCTGTAGGGCTCGGCGTCGGCGACATCCGCGAGATCGGTCAGAACGTCCTCGGGCAGCGCGATCACCACGGGACCGGGGCGGCCCGAGGTCGCGACATGGAAGGCGCGGCTGATGATCTCCGGGATGCGCGCGGCATCGTCGATCTCGGTCGCCCATTTCGTCATGGTGCCGAAGACGGCGCGGTAGTCGAGCTCCTGGAAGGCCTCGCGCTCGCGCATGCCGCGTTCGATCTGGCCGACGAAGAGGATGAGCGGGGTCGAGTCTTGATCGGCGATATGGATGCCGGGCGAGGCGTTGGTGGCGCCGGGGCCGCGCGTCACGAAGCAGATGCCGGGCTTGCCGGTGAGCTTTCCGACGGCCTCGGCCATCATGCAGGCGCCGCCTTCGGCCCGGCAGATCGTGACCTTCATCGAGGCATCGTGCAGCGCGTCGAGCACGGCGAGATAGCTCTCGCCCGGCACGCAGAAGGCGTCGGTGGCGCCATGGATCAGAAGCTGGTCGACGAGGATCTGCCCGCCGGTACGATTAGCCATGTTCGCTGCCCTTTTTCGAGCCCTCATCCTTCGAGACGCCGCATCGCGGCCCCTCAGGATGACGGCTGAGTGTCATGGTGCCGTGGAGACTCCGCCCCAGGCCGGATCGTTCAAGATGTCGTCTTCATGTTCGCCGAGCCGCGGACTCGGCCGGCTTGCCACCTGCCGCACACCGTTCATGACGATGGGCGAGGCGACGGTCGGAATGCTGCCCGCCTTGGCGGCTGCGCTCGGCAGCGCGACGTTGACGCCGCGTGCGATCACCTGCGGATCGTCGAAGACCTCGCCGATGTCGTTGATCGGCCCGGCGGGAACGCCGACCTTCTCCAGCGCCGCCAGCAGATCGGCCTTGCCGTAGCGCTGGCAGAGCGCGTGCAGCCGTGCGGTCAGTGCGATCCGGTTCTTCACCCGCGACTTGTTGTCGACATAGTCGGGGTCGTCGGCCAGGGCCGCATCGCCCAAAACGTCGCAGAGCTTGCGCCACTGGCCGTCATTGCCGGTGGCGATGATGATGTGGCCGTCTGCGACCGGGAACACGTCGTAGGGCACGATGTTGGGGTGGGCGTTGCCGAGCCGCGGCGGCGGGCTGCCCGAGACCAGATAGTTCATCGCCTGGTTGCCGAGTACCGCGACCTGCGAGTCGAGCAAGGCGAGATCGAGCGTCGCGCCTTCGCCCGTCGCGTCGCGCTGGCGCAGCGCGGAGAGGATGCCGACAGAGGCATAGAGCCCGGTATAGATGTCCGCGACCGCATAGCCCGCCTTCATCGGCGCGCCCGCAGGCTCGCCGGTGATCGACATCGCCCCGCCCATGCCCTGGACGAGGAAGTCGTAGCCGGCGCGCGGCGCATAGGGGCCGTCCTGCCCGAAGCCGGTGACCGAGCAATAGACGAGGCGCGGGAATTCCTTGCGCAGCGAGGCCGCGTCGAGCCCGTATTTCTGCAGGCCCCCGACCTTGAAGTTCTCGATCACCACATCGGCATGCGCGGCGAGCCGCCTGACCAGAGCTTGTCCTTCTGGCGTGCGGAAGTCCGCCGTGATCGAGCGCTTGCCGCGATTGGCGGCGTGGAAATAGGCGGCTGAGAGATGCTCTTCACCGGTGCCCTCGACGAAGGGCGGGCCCCATTTGCGGGTGTCGTCGCCCTCGGGCGCCTCGACCTTGACGACGTCGGCGCCGAGATCGGCCAGGAGCTGGCCGATCCAGGGGCCTGCGAGGATGCGCGCGAGTTCGAGGACGCGCAGGCCGGCGAGGGGAGGGGTCGTCATGGCGGGTTCGACTCGGGCGTCATGGTCGGGCTTGACCCGACCATCTCCGGGGGAGGTTCGCATGGGACGAGATGCCCGGGTCAAGCCCGGGCATGACGCCTGACGGCGCTCAGAAGAACGCCTGCAGGCCGGTGATGGCCCGGCCGAGGATCAGCGCATGGACGTCATGCGTGCCCTCATAGGTGTTCACCGTCTCGAGGTTCGCCGCGTGGCGCATCACCTGATACTCGATCTGGATGCCGTTGCCGCCATGCATGTCGCGGGCCTGGCGGGCGATATCGAGCGCCTTGCCGCAATTGTTGCGCTTGACGAGGCTGATCATCTCGGGGGCCATCTTGCCCTCGTCCATGAGCCGGCCGACGCGCAAGCTGCCCTGCAGGCCGAGCGTGATCTCGGTCAGCATGTCCGCGAGCTTCTTCTGATAGAGCTGCGTCTGGGCGAGCGGCTTGTTGAACTGCTTGCGGTCGAGCCCATACTGGCGGGCGCGGTGGAAGCAGTCCTCGGCGGCGCCGAGCACGCCCCAGGAGATGCCGTAGCGGGCGCGGTTGAGGCAGCCGAACGGGCCCTTCAGGCCCGAGACGTTCGGCAGCAGGTTCTCCTCCGGCACGATGACGCCGTCCATGACGACCTCGCCGGTGATCGAGGCGCGGAGCGAAAGCTTGCCGCCGATCTTCGGCGCCGAGAGACCCTTCATGCCCTTTTCGAGGATGAAGCCGCGGATCTGGTTGTCATGCGCTGATGACTTCGCCCAGACGACGAAGACGTCGGCGATCGGGGAGTTCGAGATCCACATCTTCGAGCCGCTCAGCTTGTAGCCGTCGGCGACCTTCTCGGCGCGGGTCTTCATGCCGCCGGGGTCGGAGCCGGCGTCCGGCTCGGTCAGGCCGAAGCAGCCGACCCACTCACCGCTGGCGAGCTTCGGCAGGTACTTTTTGCGCTGCTCCTCGCTGCCATAGGCATAGATCGGGAACATCACCAGCGAGGACTGCACCGACATCATCGAGCGGTAGCCGGAGTCGATGCGCTCGACCTCGCGGGCGACGAGCCCGTAGGAGACGTAATTCGCGCCGGCGCAGCCATATTCCTCGGGGACGGTGACGCCGAGCAGCCCGAGCTCGCCCATCTCGTTGAAGATGGAACGGTCGGTCTTCTCGTCGAGATAGGCGTCGTGGATGCGCGGGGCGAGCTTCTCCTGCGCGTAAGCGCGGGCCGTGTCGCGGATCAGCCGCTCGTCCTCGGTGAGCTGCTCGTCGAGCAGGTAGGCATCGTCCCAGGTGAACTCAGCGAGCTTGTGGCTGCCGGCCATGGTCTTCGTCTCCCTCATCGTCTGGCCGTCATGGTCGGGCTTGACCCGACCATCTCGAAAACCAGCATCTTCTCGTCATGAGATTCTCGGGTCACCGCTATCAGGCGCCCGAGAATGACGGCTTATGCCTCACGCATCCACGTCGAAGCTGACGCCCTGCGCCAGCGGCAGCGTGGTGCCGTAGTTCACGGTGTTGGTGGCGCGGCGCATATAGGCCTTCCAGGCGTCGGAGCCCGCCTCGCGGCCGCCGCCGGTCTCCTTCTCGCCGCCGAACGCGCCGCCGATCTCGGCGCCCGAGGGGCCGATATTGACATTGGCGATGCCGCAGTCGGAACCCTCGTCCGAGACGAAGAGCTCGGCCTCGCGCATGTTCAGCGTGAAGATCGAGGAGGACAGGCCGGCGCCGACCGCATTCTGGATCGAAATCGCCTCGTCGATGGACTTGTACTTCATCACATAGAGGATCGGCGCGAAGGTCTCGCGCTCGACCGGGCCGCACTGGCTGGGCATCTCGACCAGCGCCGGACGGACATAGAAGCCCCCAGTGCCGACATCGACCTTCTCGCCGCCATGGACCTTGCCGCCCTCGGCCTTGGCCTCGGAGAGCGCCTTCTGCATGCCCTGATAGGCGGCCTCGTCGACCAGCGGACCGACCAGCACGCCGGCCTCGCGGGGATCGCCGATCTTCACCGAGCCGTAGACCTTGGCGAGCTTCGGCACGAGCGCGTCATAGACGCTCTCATGCACGATCAGGCGGCGCAGCGTGGTGCAGCGCTGGCCGGCGGTGCCCATCGCCGCGAAGGCGATGCCGCGCAGCGCGATGTCGAGATCGGCCGAGGGAGCGACGATCGCGGCATTGTTGCCGCCCAGCTCGAGGATGGCGCGGGCGAAGCGAGCCGCCAGCTTCTGGCCGACTTCCTTGCCCATGCGGGTCGAGCCGGTGGCCGAGACGACCGGGACGCGATGGTCCTGGACCAGGATGTCGCCGAGTTCGCGGCCGCCGATCAGGATCTCGGAGAGGCCGACGGGGGCCTCGGGGCCGAAGCGCTTCATCGTCTTCTCGACGATGGCCTGCACGGCAAGCGCCGTCAGCGGGGTCTTCTCGGAGGGCTTCCAGACGACGCTGTCGCCGCAGACGAAGGCGAGCGCCGCGTTCCACGACCAGACCGCGACCGGGAAGTTGAAGGCCGAGATCACGCCGCAGACGCCGATCGGGTGCCAGGTCTCCATCATCCGATGGTTCGGGCGCTCGGTGGCGATGGTCAGGCCGTAGAGCTGGCGCGACAGGCCGACGGCGAAGTCGCAGATATCGATCATCTCCTGGACCTCACCGAGGCCCTCGGAGGTGACCTTGCCGGCTTCGAGCGTCACCAGCAGGCCGAGATCGGTCTTGGCGGCGCGCAGCTCCTCGCCGAGCAGGCGCACGAACTCGCCGCGCCGCGGCGCCGGCACCTTGCGCCAGGCGAGATAGGCGGACTGGGCCCGGCCGATCGCGGCCTCGGCTTCGCCCGGGGAGGTCTCGCGCAGGGTTACGACGGTCTCGCCGGTGATTGGCGAGCGGGCCGAGAGGCCGGCATCGGCATAGGCACTCTCGGAGACGCCGAGGCGCTTGAGCAGGGCGAGCGTGTCGTTAGGGAGAGAGGTCATGTGTCTGCCTGTTCGCCGATGCCAGTGAACCACAGCCCTCATCCTGAGGAGCGCCGAAGGCGCGTCTCGAAGGATGTTCCAGTGAGCGGCGTCTTCTGGAGCATCCTTCGAGGCGCAGGCTGGCGCCTGCTCCTCAGGATGAGAGCTCGGGAGACCGTGGTCGCCCTTTGGTCGCGGAGAATGCCCCCTTTCCTATCGCTGGGGCAACCGATATGTTCTCACCACTTGGTGAGTTCTAATCATGGACGATGTTCTGATCCCCGGCCGCCTTACGGTGCCATCGCTGTCCGCGCTCGCGGCCTTCGAGGCGGCGGCCCGGCATGGCAGCTTCACCCGCGCGGCCGAGGAGCTGAATCTGACGCAAGGAGCCGTCAGCCGGCAGGTTGCCCATCTCGAAGGGGCGCTTGGCGTCAGCCTGTTCGAGCGCATCAAGAAGCGCGTCAGCCTCACCGCCGCGGGCGCGGCCTATGCCGCGGAGGTGCGCGAGGGGCTGTCGCGGCTCGCCGCCGCCACCGTCTCGACGATGGCTTTTCGGGGCGCGGCCGGCGTGCTCAACCTCGCCATCCTCCCGACTTTCGGCACCCGCTGGCTGATTCCGCGTCTGCCGCGCTTTATCGAAGCCCATCCCGGCATCACCATTAATTTCGCTACCAAGCTCGTGCCCTTCGACTTCACGCGCGAGCCGCTCGATGCCGCCATCCATTTCGGCGACCCGGTCTGGCCCGGTGCCCGGCTGCACCGGCTGATGGGCGAGGAGATCGTGCCGGTCGCTTCGCCCGCCCTTGTCGCGCGCTTCGGCCTTGCAGAGGCCGCCGATATGCTTAAAGCGCCGCTATTGCAGCAATCGACACGACCGCGCGCCTGGGCCAACTGGCTGGAACAGCAGGGCCTGCCGCCGCAGCGGGCGCTGATGGGGCCGCGCTTCGAGCAATTCGCCATGGTTTCGCAAGCGGCGGTGGCGGGCCTGGGCCTCGCCATCGTGCCGCGCTTCCTGGTCGAGGAGGAATTGCGCTCGGGCGCGCTCGTCATCCCGGTCGACCGCTCCCTGGTCGGGCAGGAAGGCTATTATCTCGTCTATCCCGAGGAGAAGGCGGGGCTGCCGGCCGTCGCCGCCTTCCGCGATTGGCTGCTGGCGGAGTGCGCGCCCGCACCCTGACCCTCTCGACAAGCGGCTCCGGTCGCGTCATTCATGCGCGGAATTCACCAACCCGGCTCTTGAGCCGAACCGTCGCGCGAGGGCCGCCATGTCGTCCGTCTCCGAAACCGCCGATGTCGTGATTTGCGGGGGCGCCGCGATCGGCTCCTCCGTCGCCTATCATCTCGCCGCCGATCCCGGCTTCACCGGCAAGGTCGTGGTGATCGAGAAGGACCCGACCTATCGCTTCTCCGCCTCCGCGCTCTCCGCCGCCTCGATCCGCCAGCAATTCTCCAGCGCGGTGAATATCCGCATCTCGCTCTTCGGCGTCGATTTCCTGCGCAATATCGGCGCACATCTCGCGGTTGATGGCGAAGTGCCGGCGATCGACCTGCATGAAGGCGGCTATCTCTATCTCGCGAGCGACGCCGGCGCGCCGGTCCTTGCCGCCAACCAGAAGCTGCAGGCGGCTGAAGGCGCCGATATCGCCCTCTATGACCCGGCCGCGCTGAAGCAGCGCTTCCCCTGGCTCAATACCGAGGATCTCGCCTGCGGCACCTTTGGTGTCAGCGGCGAGGGTTGGTTCGACGGCTGGGCGTTACTCCAGGCCTTCCGCAAGAAGGCGCGCAGCCTCGGCGTCGAGTACCAGCAGGGCGAGGTCGCGGGTTACGTTACCGAGGGTGGCCGGGTGACCGCTGTCGAACTCGCCGATGGCAGCCGCATCGCCTGCGGCGCCGTGGTCAATGCTAGCGGGACGCATGGCGCAAAGCTGGCGGCGACGGCGGGCATAGACATCCCGGTGAAGTCGATGAAGCGCTACGTCTTCACCTTCACCTGCAAGGGTGATGTCGATGGCTGCCCGCTGCTGATCGACACCACCGGCGCCTGGTGCCGGCAGGAGGGCAAGCGCACGGCGGAGGGCCAGCTCTTCATCGGCAGCTGTTCGCCGCTGACGCCCGAGCAGGATGTCGAATGGATCGAGACTGATCCTTCCGCCGAGGACGTCGATTGGGGCTTCTTCGAGGAGGTCGTCTGGCCGGCGCTCGCCCACCGCATACCGGCCTTCGAGCAGATCAAGCCCGGCCGCGCCTGGGCCGGTCCTTACGACATGTGCGGGCTCGACCATAACGCCATCGTCGGCCCGGCGGTCGGAGTGCCCAATCTGTATCTCGCCAACGGCTTCTCCGGCCACGGCCTGCAGCAGTCGCCGGCAGTTGGCCGTGGGCTCGCCGAGCATATCGCGCATGGCCGCTATCGCTCGCTCGACCTTGCCGATCTCGGTCACGAGCGCATCGTTACGGGCAGGCCGCTCAAGGAGGCCAACGTCATCTGACGAGGAGGCCGCCACCATGGTCGATCCCGCCTATGTCCGGACCATGGCCCGCTACAATGCCTGGCAAAACCGCAGCCTGATGGAAGCGGCGGACGGGCTGACAGACGAGGCGCGCAAGCTCGATCGCGGCGCCTTCTTCAAGTCGATCCACGGCACCTTCAACCATATTCTCTGGGGTGACGAGATCTGGCTCAGCCGTCTCACGGGCAGCGAGAAGCCGTCAGTCGGCGGCCGCGATTCGGCGGTTTATTTCGAGGACTGGGCGCAGTTCTGCGCGCGCCGCCGCTTGCGCGACCAAGCCATTCTCGACTGGGCGGAGAGCGTCGAGGCCGATTGGCTGCGCGGCACGCTGATCTGGTATTCCGGCGCAGCCGGCCGCGAGATGGGCAAGCCGCGTGCCTTCGTGATCGCCCATTTCTTTAACCACCAGACCCACCATCGCGGCCAGATTCACGCCATGCTCACGGCGGCCGGTGCGAGGCCCGACGATACCGATCTCTTCCTGGTCGACGAGACGCGGTGAGGGCAACCGCTGTCATGCTCGGGCTTGCCCCGAGCATCTCCTGCCGAAAGAAGCTCCAGTGCTCTTGCTGCCGGAGATTCTCGGGTCACTGCTTCGCGGCGCCCGAGAATGACGCGAGGCGACCGCTTATCCTTCGCCTGCGACGGAGGAGGGTATGCCCGCATGTCCCTTTGGTCGCCTGTCTTTCGCGCCTTCCTCATCCTCCTCATGCTCCGGCGGAACCGACGCCGTCGCGTTCTGGCTGAGCTTCTGGAAGAGGCCGAGACCCACCAGCGCGAGCACTGCCAGCAACATCAGGAGGCCGGGATAGACGAGGTCTCGCATCGTCTCGCGCGACGTCTTGGCGATCAGCACCAAAGACTCCAGCGAGAGCGCCACGATCATGATCGACATGAACTTGGTCAGCGATCCCCGTGCCTCGGCGGGCCGGCGCATCTCGCGATCGGCCACCACCTCTTCCTCGAACAGGAACTTGCCGACATCGGCGACCGCCACCGCGATGATCACCAGGCCGATCGCGTCGAGCATGGTGTCGAGCGCGCCGTCGCCGGTCCAGAAGCCGTGCGACGTCCGCCAGACCGCGACCCCTATCAGGATGATCGAGGCGCCGAGCAGCGCGAAGGCGATGATGGTGTAGAGCAGCCGGCTGAACAGCGTCATGTCTCCCCCCAATCCGCTTGCTGGCGACAACCGCCGTTGAGGCGGCCGGTTCCGTTCCTGTGCCTCCGGGGCCGCCGCGGACGCATCGAAGGCTTGCATGGCGGCTCCCGCGGCAATGCGATTGCCGGCTACCCTGTTCCATGGTCCAAGCGCTGAGTTCCGCGGAGCGCTGAGCCATGCCCGAGACGACCACCCTCGTGACCTTCGCCCTGATCGCGCTGGGCATGGTGCTGACGCCCGGACCCAACATGATCTACCTGATCTCGCGCTCGATCGCGCAGGGCAGGGGAGCGGGGCTGATCTCGCTCGGCGGCGTCATCCTCGGCTTCTTCGTCTACATGTTCTGCGCCGCCTTCGGCATCACGGCGCTGCTCTTCGCCGTGCCCTATGCCTATGACGCGCTCAGGCTGGGCGGTGCTGCCTATCTGCTCTGGCTGGCCTGGCAGGCGGTGCGGCCGGGCGGGCGCTCGCCCTTTCACATCCGCGACCTGCCCCATGACGGGCCGCGCAAGCTCTTCGCCATGGGCTTCCTGACCAGCCTCCTCAATCCCAAGATCGCGATGTTCTATCTCGCGCTGCTGCCGCAGTTCATCGACCCGGCCGCCGGCGATGTGCTGGCCCAGTCGGTCGTGCTCGGCTTCATCCAGATCGCGATCAGCGGCAGCGTCAACGCTCTGATCGCGACGGCGGCGGGCAGCATCGCGCTCTTCCTGCGCACGCGTCCGTTCTGGTCGCTGGTCCAGCGCTGGCTGATGGGCACTGTGCTCGCCGGCTTCGCCTTGCGCATGGCGATGGAAGCGCGGCGCTAGCAATCGTCGATGTCAGCCCTCGAAACCGCGACGGACGCGCCTCCGCCTTCCCTGCCGGCCCTGTTCACCGGTTTTCTCAAGATCGGGATGATGGGTTTCGGCGGCGTCGGCCCCGTGGCGCGCCATATCATCGTCGCCGAGCGCAACTGGCTCGACGATCGCGGCTATGCCGAGCTGATGGGCATCTGCCAGGCGCTGCCGGGCGCAAATACCGTCAACGCCGCCGTCATGCTCGGAGACCGCTTTCGCGGCGCGGCCGGTGCTTTGACCTGCGTCTTCGCCCTGATGGCGATGCCGCTGCTCGCGCTCGTTGCGATCGCGAACATCTATAACGCGGTTTCCGACCATCCGCTGGCGCAGGTCGCGCTGACGGGCGCTGCTGCCAGCGCAGCCGGGCTGATCCTCGGCACAGCCGCACGGCTGCTCGCAAAGGCCGGCCTTGCTCGCTGGGCCTGGATCATGGCCATGGCCGCTTTCGCGGCGGTTGGCGTGCTGCGGCTGCCCATGCTGCCGACCCTGCTGGTGCTCGTGCCGCTCGGCCTGGCCGCCGCCTCTCTGGGAGCGCGGCGGGTCTGATGGAGCGCGGCATCTTCGGCCAGTTGATCGTCACCTTCGGCACGATCTCGCTGATGGCGATCGGCGGCGCCAACGCCGTGGTGCCGGAGGTCCACCGCCAGATCGTCGACATTCTCGGCTGGATGGACGCGCCGACCTTCGCCCGCCTCTTCGCCATCGCCCAGTCCGCGCCGGGGCCGAACGTGATGCTCGCCAGCATCGTCGGCTGGCATGTCGCCGGGACGGGCGGCCTGCTCGTCGCCACCGCGGCGATGCTGCTGCCGTCCTCCGTGCTGGCGCTCGCCTGCAGCCGTGGCCTGCAACGCTTCAGCGACAACAGCATCGTTCGGATCGTGACGCTCGCCCTGGTGCCGATCGCGCTCGGCCTGATGCTCGCGAGCGGTGCCGTCGCGACGCTGGCAGCCGACGCCGGGCTTTTCGGCTTCGTGATCACGGCTGCAACGGCCGCGGTGACCTATCGCTCGAAGCTCAATCCGCTAGTGCCGATGGCGGTGGGCACCGTCGTCTATGTCCTAGCCTGGTACGCCGGCCTCGTCTGACGTTCCGGCTGGGCGGCCGCGAGGTTGATCGCTCCCGGCTCGGCCGCAGGGAGGCGATTTGCCGTCAGGGCTTCGCCGATTTCCGTGAGAACGGCACCGAGTGCCTCGAAATCAGCCTTGCGGGGCGAGGTTCGGCGCCAGGCGAGGCCGATCGAGCGGCTCGGCACCGGTGCGGCGAAGCGGAAGAGCCGCACCGGCATGTCCGGTCTGAATTCGATCGGCAGCGCCATCGCAGGCATCAGCGTGGTGCCGAAGCCGTTGGCGACCATCTGCATGATCGTGGAGAGACTGGAGGCGCCATATTGCCGACGCGAGCCGCCCGCGGTGGTGCGGCAGAAGCTCAGCGCCTGGTCACGGAGGCAATGGCCTTCCTCGAGCAGCAGCAGGTTCTCGCCCGCGAACGGGGCGTCGGGCCGGAAGGGCGGGGCATTCTGTTGCGTTTCGGCGGGGACGGCGAGCAGGAAAGGGTCGTCGAACAGCGGCAGGGTCTCGATTCCCGCGCGTTCGATCGGCAATGACAGCAGGGCGACGTCGAGTTGCCCTTCGATCAGTTCCTCCAGCAGCGTCGCGGTCTGCGTCTCTCGCAGCCTCAAATCCAGCGCCGGGAAGCGCCGCTGCAGCAGCGGCAGGGTCGTCGGCAGCAGATAGGGCGCGATCGAGGGAATGACGCCCAGGTCCAGCTCGCCGCCAAGGAGGCCGCGACGGTGGCGGGCGTGGTCGACGAGATCGCTGGTCTCCAGCAGTATGCGGCGGCCGCGCTCGGCGATCTCGGCGCCCATCTCGGTCAAGGCGACTGCGCCGCGCCGTCGCTCGACCAGCTGACAGCCCAGAAAGGCCTCGAACTCCTGGATCTGCAGTGACAAGGCGGGCTGGCTGACATGGCATTCCTGCGCGGCGCGGCCGAAATGACGGTGCCGGGCGAGGGCGACGAAATAGCGGAGCTGCTTCAGTGTGACCATGTCGATTTGATAAACTTATCGTGCCCTGCCGTAAACGGTATTGGACATTGTCGTCACATGGCGCTGTTACTTCCTCCAATTCCAAACCGGCCGTGCCCGTCACGCGGGCGGTCGACCGTTCAGGAGGGAATGAGCCATGTCAGCCAACGATCCGAAGAACCCGCAGACCGGCGTCGCGATGACGACCACGGCCGGAGCGCCGATCCCGGACAACCAAAATTCGATCACTGCCGGCGAACGCGGCCCGGTCCTCCTGCAGGATTATCAGCTGATCGAGAAGCTGGCTCACCAGAACCGCGAGCGTATCCCGGAGCGCGTCGTCCACGCCAAGGGCTGGGGCGCCCATGGCACGCTGAAGATCACCGGCGACATTTCGAAATACACCAAGGCCAAGGCGCTCCAGCCTGGCACCGAGACCCCGCTGATCCTGCGCTTCTCGACGGTGGCGGGTGAAATGGGCGCCGCCGACGCCGAGCGCGACGTGCGCGGCTTCGCCATCAAGTTCTACACCCCGGAAGGCAACTGGGATCTCGTAGGCAACAATACACCGGTCTTCTTCGTGCGTGACCCGGTCAAGTTCCCCGACTTCATCCACACCCAGAAGCGCCATCCCAAAACCAATATGCGCTCGCCCACCGCGATGTGGGATTTCTGGTCGCTCTCGCCGGAAAGCCTGCATCAGGTCACCATCCTGATGTCGGATCGCGGCCTGCCGACCGATGTTCGCCACATCAATGGTTACGGCTCGCACACCTATTCCTTCTGGAACGACAATGGCGAGCGCTACTGGGTGAAGTTCCACTTCAAGACCATGCAGGGCCACAAGCACTGGACCAATGAGGAAGCGGAGAAGGTCATCGGCAGGACGCGTGAGTCCACGCAGGAAGACCTGTTCAATGCACTGGAGCGCGGGGAGTTCCCGAAGTGGAAGGTGCAGGTCCAGATCATGCCCGAGCTGGACGCCGAGAAGACCCCCTACAACCCCTTCGACCTCACCAAGGTCTGGCCGCATGCGGATTATCCGCCGATCGACATCGGCGTGATGGAGCTCAACCGCAACGCGGAGAACTATTTCGCCGAGATCGAGAACGCCGCCTTCTCGCCGTCGAACATCGTGCCTGGCATCAGCTATTCGCCTGACAAGATGCTGCAGGCCCGCATCTTCTCCTATGCCGACGCCCATCGCCACCGGCTCGGCACGCATTACGAGAACATCCCGGTCAACCAGCCGAAATGCCCGGTGCACCACTATCACCGCGACGGCCAGATGAACACCTATGGCGGCATCCGCACCGGTCATCCGAACGCCTACTACGAGCCCAATTCCTTCAATGGCCCGGTCGAGCAGCCCGCGGCCAAGGAGCCGCCGCTGAAGATCTCGGGCGATGCCGATCGCTATAACCACCGCATCGGCAATGACGACTACGGCCAGCCGCGTGCGCTGTTCAACCTGTTCGATGCCGGCCAGAGGGAGCGCCTCTTCTCCAACATCGCCGCGGCGATGGGGGGCATCCCGCAGGAGATCGAGGAGCGCCAACTGGCGCATTTCGACAAGGTCCACCCGGATTACGGCAACGGCGTGCGCCGCGCGCTCGCCAAATCCGACGGCCGGGCCCGGCCGGCGATCTCGGTGACCGAGAACACGCCGCAGGAAGCGGCCGAGTGATCGGCTGATCCTTCGCGAGATAGGAAAAGGCCCGTCTGCCTCGCAGGCGGGCCTTTTTTATTAGGCGGCACGGCCTCACGCCCAATGTGGGGGAATGGCATTTCGGCCGCCCGGCCTGTAGCGTCCGGGGAGGGCGGCGGAGCGAAGGGCCAACTCCGTGAACACAGAGCAAAACGTTCTGCGCGTCTCGATCGCCGTCACCTTCCTCCTCGCAGCGGCGGGCATTGCCTTCGGCCTCCTCTCCGGCTCCTTCGCGATCGTCTTCGACGGCGTCTACGCTCTGACGGACGCGACCATGACGATCGTCGCGCTGCTGGTCGCCAATCTGATTACGTCCTCGACGGCTGACGGCGCTGTCGGCGGCAGGCTGGTCAAGCACTTCACCATGGGCTTCTGGCACCTGGAACCAATGGTCCTCGGCCTTAACGGCATCCTCCTGACGGGAGCAGGGATCTATGCGCTGATCAACGCAATCGGCAGCATCATGGCCGGTGGGCGGCATCTCGCCTTCGATTACGCCATCGTCTATGCGGTGCTGACGATGCTGATCGCCTTCGCCATGGCGATCTACGGCAAGCGGGCCAACCGGGACCTCCATTCGAACTTCGTCGCGCTGGATGCCAAGGCCTGGGCGATGTCCGGCGGCCTCAGCGGCGCGCTGCTCGTCGCCTTCGTCTTCGGTTACGCGATCCAGGGGACTCGGTTCGCCTGGATGCTGCCCTATGTCGATCCGGTCGCGCTGGCGCTGGTCTGCATCGTCGTGATCCCCATGCCGATCGGAACGATCAAGCAGGCCCTCGCCGACATTCTGCTGGTAACGCCGGCCGATCTGAAGCGCCATGCCGACAACGTCGCGGAGGACATCGTCCGTCGCTACGGCTTTGCCACCTACCGATCCTATGTCGCGCGGGTCGGCCGCGGACGGCAGATCGAGCTCTATTTCATCGTGCCCAAGGACGGGCCGGCGAAGAAGCTGGAGGAATGGGACCGCATCCGCGATGAGATCGGCGAGGCGATCGGCGACGATACGCCTGACCGCTGGCTCACCATCGTTTTCACCACAGATCCCGAATGGGCCGATTGAGCCCGTCTAGGCGGCGCCGGCTGGCATGCGCGCGGTGAATGGGATCTCCGCTGTGGTTTGCCGTTGCCGCGAAAGGCCCAGCCTATAAGCTGCCCGGCATTGTCCCATCCGGAACGAATGCGAGTGAGCCGATGAGCGCTTTGACCCCCGAGGAGCAGAAGGTCACGGAGTGGCTGGCGAGCCGCAAGGAAGGCATGGTCGCGCTGTTGCGCGAACTGGTCGATACCGACTCGGGCTCCTACGACAAGGCCGGCGTCGACCGGGCAGGAGAGGTCGTCGCGCGCTTCCACAAGGCGAATGGGCTCGACGTCGAGGTTTTGCCGGACGCCCGCTTCGGCGATGCCGTCAAGGCGCGCCTGCGCAATCCGACAGCCAATGACCAGCGACCCGTGCTGCTGCTCGGCCATCGCGATACCGTCTTCCCGCAGGGCGAACCGACGCGCAGGCCGTTCACGATCAAGGGCGCGCGTGCCTATGGGCCGGGCGTCGCCGACATGAAGGGCGGCATCGTGATCTCGGCCTTCGTCGCCGCGGCGTTTTCAGAATGCGGCGGCCTGACCTCGCCGCTCATGATGCTGACGACCAGCGATGAGGAGATCGGCTCACCGTCCTCCCGGCCGGTGATCGAGGAAGCGGCGCGCGAGTCGCGCTGCGTCTTCAATGCCGAGCCCAGCCGGCTGCCTGCCGGAACCGATTTCGCCAGGGACCACAAGCAGTCGGTCACCAGCGGCCGCAAGGGCGGCGTCTTCATGCGCGCCGAATTCACCGGCAAACCCGCCCATTCCGGCGCGAACTATGAGAAGGGCGCCTCGGCCATCGTCGATCTCGGCCACAAGATCCCGCAGCTCCAGGGCCTCACCGATCTGGAGAAGGGCATCACCGTCAATGTCGGGCTGATCGGCGGTGGCCAGACCGTCAACACCATCGCCCCGCACGCCTGGTGCGAGATCGATCTGCGCTATGTCACCGCTGCCCAGCGCGACGAGATGGTCGGCAAGATCACGGCGATCGTCGAGGCGCCGCAGGTGCCGGGCACCAGCGCCGTGCTCTCGATCAAGGGCGAATTCCTGCCGCTGGAGCGTTCATCGGAATCGGCCGTGCTCTACGACGTCTATCGCGAGGCCGCGGGCGCTTTCGGCATCGGGGTGACCGCGGAATTCACCGGCGGTTGCGCCGATTCAGGCTTCACCGCCGCGCAGGGCACTCCGACCTTGTGCAGCGTCGGGCCGATCGGCGGCATGGCCCATACGCCGGACGAGTTCCTGGAGGTCGAGAGCCTGGTCCCGGCGGCGCAGGTGCTGGCGCTTGCCGTGATGCGCGCTGCCGCGAAGGTCGGCTGAGAGCGGTCAGCGGCAGAGCAGATCGATCTTGCGGCTGAGCGAAGGCTCGTCCTCGCTCAGCCGGTCGGTCAGCACATGCAGCCAGTTGAAGCCGACCCAGAGCTCGAGCCGGTCGTCGATCTCCTCAGGCGCGAACTCGCCGCGCTCGGCGGCGCGCACGAACATCTGCCGTGGCGCCGCCAGCCTCTCCGGCATGAACTTGAAGCGCAGCGCGGCGAGTGCGCTTTCGCTGCTCTGAGCCTCGGCGATCAAACCCCGGAAGACGCGCCCCGCCGTATCCTCGCGCCAGAACCGCCAGAGATCCCTGGTGTAGCGCAGAAGGTCGGCGCGCAATGAGCCCTCGTCGGGCACGGGGATCGCGGCGTCCTTTTCCGCGCCGTAGACGTCAATGAACAGATCGGCCTTGTTCGGCCACCAGCGGTAGATCGTCGGCTTGCCGGCGCCGGCACGGCGGGCAACCTCCTCGATCGAGAAGCCGGCATAGCCCTTCTCCGCCAGCAGATCCCGCGCTGCCGCCTTCACGGCCGCCTCCGTCTCGGGGCTGCGCCGCGCGCCGATCGAGGCACGCCGCTTCAGGTGCGGTTCCATTGCAATCCCGTCCTTGTCGCTTCGCGGTCTCTCCTTGACATAACGAAACGGGCCGTTTAGATCAACCAATCGAAACGGTCCGTTTCGTTATGAACAAGGCCATCACATGGGCACGCCTTCTTCCTTCTCGCGCCTTGCGGCACGCCTGCGCTTCCTGGCGGTTGCGACTGCCGGCGCCTATGGCGCCATCAATCTCCTGCTGGCTTTGCTCGCGCCGCTGACACAGGGGTGGCCGACGCTCGGCGTCACGGCCCTGGCAGTGCCGCCGATGGTGCTGGCGATGGTCTACGGTGTGATCCCGATCGCGTTCCGTTTCGGTTCGCCCCGCTGAAGCATGGCTCAGAACGCCTCTTCCCAGTCGCGGCTGAGGCGCATCGCGCAGTTGATCAGCCCGACCATCGAATAGGTCTGCGGGAAATTGCCCCAGAGCTCGCCGGTTTCGAGGTCGGCATCCTCCGAAAGCAGGCCGAAGCTGTTGCGCCGCTTCAGGATGCGCTCGAACAGCTCCTTGGCCTCCTCGCTGCGCCCGATCGCGTTCAGCGCATCGACATACCAGAAGGCGCAGATCAGGAAGCCGGTGTGCATGTAGCCGAAATCGTCCTGTACCGCGTAGCGCAGCAGCAGGTCGCCGCGCTTCAGGTCGCGGCCAATCGCCTCGACGGTGGCAATGAATCGGGCGTCATCCGGCTTGACGAAGCCGATCTCGGCGAGGAGCAGCAGCGTCGCGTCGAGTTCCT
The DNA here is from genome assembly GCF_052113585.1 of Allobosea sp. TAF32. Taxonomy (NCBI): domain Bacteria; kingdom Pseudomonadati; phylum Pseudomonadota; class Alphaproteobacteria; order Hyphomicrobiales; family Alloboseaceae; genus Allobosea; species Allobosea sp. TAF32. The sequence goes on from NZ_JBFRDM010000003.1 coordinate 27,672, forward strand.
GACCGTTGAAGGTCGAGACGAAATGACCTTTCTCGCCGTTCCAGATCTGCTCGGCGATGATGGTTTTGAGCCGCTTCGCCTCGCCCTTCCAGTATTCCTTGCGATCGGCGCGCCCGAGCGTGCCGGCGATGCGGGCGAGCCTGTCACAGGCGGCCCAGCACATCACGCTGGAGAAGGAGTGCACGGCTTCCTTCTCGCGCAGCTCCCAGGGGCCGGCATCGGGCTTGTCGAACACGGAGATCGCCAGCTCGCCCATCCGTTCGAGCTGGCTGAACAGCGTATCCTTGCCGGGCTGGATCAGGCGACGGTCGAAGAAGGAATGCGTCGCCGCCAGCACAACCGCGCCGTAGCCGTCGTTCTGGATCTGCACCGCCGCGCCGTTGCCGAAGCGCACCGGCTGGTGCCCGCGATAGCCTGAAAGGTTCGTGGCCTCGAACTCGATCAGCGTGCCGCCGCGCGTGATCGGGTAGAGCGGCGGCAGGTGCTCGGCGCCGCTCTCCGAGAAGGTGTCGACGATATTGGTGATGAAGCCGAGATAATCCTCCATCGTCCGCGTCGTGCCGAGCCGGTTCAGCGCATGGACGACGAAATAGGCGTCGCGCAGCCAGCAATAGCGATAGTCCCAGTTACGTTGTGTGCCAGGCGCCTCCGGAATCGAGGTGGTCAGTGCGGCGACGATGGCCCCGGTCTCCTCGAAGGAGCAGAGCTTGAGCGTGATCGCCGCGCGGATCACCTCTTTCTGGTACTCGAACGGGATCGAGAGCGAGCGCACCCAGTCGCGCCAGTAATCGGTCGTCTTGTCGAGGAATTCGCGTGATGCCGTTTCGATTTCCGCGCGCAGCGCCTCGTCCGAGCCAATGACGAAGGAATAGGTCTGATCCACGGCGAACGGCGTGCTCTCCATCACGTAGGAGATCGGCGCATTCGTCGTCAGCCGGATCGTCTGGTCGGCGCCGACGAAGCGCATGTGGTTGGAGCCGCGGGTGATCTCGTCGGGCTCTTCTCCGATGCCGAGGCAGGGCTTGAGCAGGACGCGGATGCGCGGACGGCCCGAGATGCGGCGCACGCGGCGCACGAGCTGCGGCGGACGGAAAAAACGCTCGTAGCGCACGAAGCGCGGCGCGAAATCGAGAATCTCGATGGCGTTGCCCTGATCGTCCGACAGCACGGAGGAGAGGATCGCGGTGTTGTCGAGATAGCCCTGCTCGCAGCGCGTCATGCCGACGAGCTCGATGGCGAAGAAGCCCTTGTCGAGCTCATCATTGCCGTCATCGGCCTTGTTGTTGATCAGCGAGCAGAACACCGGATCGCGGTCGAAACGCGGGAAGCAGCCCCAGACGATGCGGGCGCGCCGGTCGATGAGCGCGGCGATCGAGCAATTGCCGATCACGCCGAGGTCGAGCGAGGCGGAGTGCTGCCCCGCAGCCGTGGTCGTTACGCTCATGGCTAGGCCCTTAGTTCTGGGAAAAACTGGAGGCGGTCAGGCCGCCATTCTCGGCGGCTTCGAGCAGGATATGCCGCAAGGCGGTCGGCGAGGCGAGGCGGATCGTCGCCAGGCTCTCTCGATCCGCGCCGATGCGGATCGAAAGCCCACCCATGGCGTTGACCGTCTCGAAGCCATCCTCGTCGGTGATGTCGTCGCCGATGAAGACGGGGCGGTGGCCGGCATAGGCCGGTGTCGCCATCAGCCAGGCGATGGCGCCGCCCTTGCTCGCGCCGGCCGGAACCAGCTCAGCGACGGACTTGCCCTCCTGGAGGCGCACGCCGGGCCCAAGCTTCGCAGCGGCCTTTCGCATCAGATCCAGCGCCTCGTCCTTGAGCTCGGGCGCAAGCCGCCAGTGCAGCGCTGCCGAAATCCGCTTGTCCTCGACGATGATGCCGACATGGCTGTTGGCGAAGCGCGCGAGGTCCCGCAACGTCTCGCGCATATGTTCGGGGGGGGCGGACTGCGAGCGCAGCTCGCCCCCCATCCGAATCTGGGCGCCGTGCAACCCGGCGATGTCGAAGCGGTAAGGTGCCAGCATCTCGTCGAGAAAGGCGATCGGGCGCCCCGAGACCAGGGCCAGCGCCCCGCCAAGCTGGCTGCGCAGGCTTTCCAGCGCCGGGGCGACGCGCCGGTCGAGCTGGACGTCCTCGGGGGAGGGCGCGATCTCGACCAGTGTTCCGTCGAAGTCGAGGAACAGCGCGATCTGCTCCGCCTCCGTAGCGATATCACGAGCGCTGTGGACAGTTTCCGGTTCGATCAATGTCGTCATCGCTTTCTATTTGGGCAGGGAAGACGGCAGAAGAACGGCTGTCCTCGCTGGCAATCCTTTCTCATGGCCGGCGCGCGGCTACCAGCGCGGAAAAATCGTCATCGGGGTTGTCTCATTTTACTGTTCGCCCGATAGTGGCGATCACGATTTCATCGCAGCTCCGCCACCGCTTCGCCATGCGGCCAGCGCTGCACCCCGGAAACATTACGCTTGCCTGGGCGTTCTGTTCCTGCCGCCGATGGCAAAAATCGGGCGGCCCTCCTGGAGAAATTCGTCGCTATGCGTCTCATCGTCGTTTCGAACCGCGTCACCATCCCCGATCGTCAGGAAAAGGCGACGGCGGGCGGGCTGGCGGTGGCGCTGCGCGAGGCGCTCGAGCAGCATGGTGGCCTCTGGTTCGGCTGGAGCGGCGGCATCAGCGACGCCGCGGTCCATGACATCCGGCAGATCCAGCGCGGCAACGTGACCTATGCCGTGACCGACCTCAGCGAAGCCGAGCGGCAGAGCTATTATCTCGGCTTTTCGAACCGGGCTCTCTGGCCGCTGATGCACTACCGGCTCGGGCTGACCGATTTTCAGCGCAGCGACTATATGGGCTATCTCGGCGTCAATCGCCGCTTCGCCCGGGCGCTGGCGAGTCTCATCCAGCTCGACGACGTCATCTGGATCCACGACTATCATCTGATCCCGCTGGCGGCGGAACTGCGCCGGCGCGGTGTGACCAACCGCATCGGCTATTTCCACCATATCCCGTGGCCCTCGGCCGATGTGATCGGGGCCTTGCCGTTCAGCGGGACACTGATCCGCACCATCGCCGCCTATGATCTGGTCGGGATGCAGACGGAGCTCGATGTCCGCAACCTGATCGGTGGGCTGGAGGCGCTGTGCGGCGGGCGCCGCGACGGGCAGCGCGTGCGCGTCGGTACGCGCGAGACTGAGGTGCAGGCCTTCCCGATCGGCATCGACGTCGAGGGGTTCCGCCGCCTCGCCACGGCCTCGACGCGTCAGGCGCCGACACCGCTGCGGGCCACGCGGGAATCGCTCGGTGAGCGCAAGCTCGTCGTCGGCGTCGATCGGCTCGACTATTCGAAGGGTATCGTACAGCGTCTCGAGGCGTTCGGAGAGTTCCTGCGCAGCCATCCCGAGCATCGCGGCAAGGTGAGCCTCCTGCAGATCGCCCCGCCTTCGCGCAGCGACGTGCCCGAATATGCCGAGCTGGACCGCCTTTCCGACGAGGTTGCGGGCAGGCTGAACGCCCAGCTCGGCGAGTTCGACTGGACGCCGATCCGGGTGGTGAAAAAGGCATATTCCCGCAATGCGCTCGCCGGCTTCTATCGCCGCGCGGAGGTTGGGCTCGTCACCCCGATGCGGGACGGGATGAACCTCGTCGCCAAGGAATATGTCGCGGCCCAGAATCCCGCGGATCCGGGTGTCCTCGTCCTCTCGCGCTTCGCCGGCGCCGCCCAGCAGATGCGCGAGGCGCTGATCGTCAATCCCTATGATGCCCATGAGGTGGCGGACGCGATCCGCACCGCGCTCGCTATGCCCAAGACCGAGCGCATCCGCCGCTTCGAGGCGCTTTACACTACGATCGCCGCTGCGGACATCGATTGGTGGACGCAGAGATATCTCGACGCATTGACGGGCCGTGCTGGCGTGCCGGGCGTGGAAGCCGAGCGCGAGAAACCGAGGACCGGGACCCGGCGCCCTGCGCGGACCGCCGTCATCACGAAGCGGCCGTCCCAGGATGGCAAGAGCCGCAAGGTCTCGAAAGAATCACCGCGGAAGCCGGAGGCCCTCGCGGCGTCTCATCTGGCGGTGGTTCGACCATGAGACCTTGGCTCAATCGCGACGAAGACGGTCGAAATCTTGGGGGGATGTTCCAAGGCCTGTTCACAGCCCTTGCCGAATAAGGTCTTTGGTCGCTAGAAGGCAGCATGGCCGGGTTGGGCGACTCGGGTCGGACAGGCATCGTATCGTCGATGGCTGAGGAGGCGGGCGGAGGGCTGAGATCGATGCGAGGTGCTCTCGGAGGACCGGGCGTTCTGTTGCGCCGCCTCCGCGAGGTCATGGCCGCATCGATCAGCCCGCAGGAGCGGCTCGATCGGCTCGTCGTCCTGATCGCCGGCAACCTCGTCGCGGAAGTCTGCTCCGTCTACGTTCTGCGCGAGGACGGCTCGCTCGAGCTTTACGCCACCGAGGGCCTCAACCGGGAGGCGGTTCACCTCACGACCATGCGCGCGGGCGAAGGCCTCGTCGGTCTGATCGCGAGCGAGGCTGAGCCGTTGGCGCTTTCGGATGCGCAGGCGCATCCCTCCTTCTCCTACCGGCCCGAGACGGGCGAAGAGGTTTATCGCTCCTTCCTCGGCGTGCCGATCCTGCGTGGCGGCGCCGTGATGGGCGTGCTCGTCATCCAGAACCGCGCCTCGCGCATCTATTCCGAAGAGGAGGTCGAGAGCCTCCAGACCACCGCCATGCTGATGGCGGAGATGATCGCGGCCGGCGGGTTGAAGTCGCTGGCAGCGCCCGGGGCCTCCATCGGTCTCGACCGGCCGATCCACAGTGTCGGCGTGATCCTGGCTGACGGCGTCGGGCTTGGCCATGCGGTGCTGCATGAGCCCCGCGTCGCCATCAGCAACCTCATTGCCGAGAATCCGGCTGCGGAGGTCGGCCGCCTCGAAGCCGCGATCGGCGAGATGCGCGCATCGATCGACGAACTGATCGAGCGGGGCGACGTCGCTCACACCGGCGAGCATCGCGACGTTCTCGAAACCTTCCGCATGTTCGCCCATGACCAGGGCTGGCTGCGCCGGATGCGCGAAGTCGTGATGACCGGTCTGACTGCCGAGGCGGCAGTGGAGCGCGTCCAGTCCGACACCCGCGCGAAGATGCTGCGCCAGACCGACCCCTATCTGCGGGAACGGCTGCATGACCTGGACGATCTCGCCAACCGGCTGCTGCGCACCCTGCTGGGCAAGGCCAATGGCGTTGCGCATGAGCAATTGCCCGAGAACGCGATCCTCGTCGCGCGCTCCATGGGGCCGGCCGCTCTGCTCGACTATGAGCGCGCGCATCTGCGCGGCCTCGTCCTGGAAGAAGGCGGCCCGACCAGTCACATCGCCATCGTTGCCCGCGCGCTCGGCATTCCCGCAGTCGGAGAGGTCGCGAATGCGACTGCGCTCGTCCAGGCGGGAGACGCCATCATCGTCGACGGCCAGGCGGGCGAGGTGCAGATCCGCCCGCAGCCGGATGTCGAGAACGCCTACAAGGACAAGGCCCGGCTGCGTGCCCGCAAGCAGAAGCAGTACGAGAAGCTCAAGGAGCTGCCGGCGGCGACCAGGGATGGCGTCGCGATCACGCTGCAGATCAATGCCGGCCTGATCGTCGACATGCCGAACATCGAGGCGACGGCGGCGTCCGGCATCGGCCTGTTCCGCACCGAGCTCCAGTTCATGGTGGCACAGCATATGCCGACCACCGCCGAGCAGCAGGCGCTCTATACGGCGGTGCTGGATGCGGCTGGCGAGCGCTCCGTAACCTTCCGCACCCTCGATATCGGCGGCGACAAGGTGTTGCCCTATATGGAGCGGGTCGAGGAGGAGAATCCGGCGCTCGGCTGGCGGGCGATTCGCATCGGGCTCGACAAGCCCCGCCTGCTCAGGGCGCAGTTGCGCGCGATGCTGCGTGCCGGAGCCGGGCGCGATCTCAAGATCATGCTGCCGATGGTCGCGACGACCGACGAGTTCCGCCGCGCCCGCATGATCATCCGCCGCGAGCAGGCAATGCTGGAGAAACAGGGCGTCGCTCCGCCGCATGATCTGCGCGTCGGGGTGATGGTGGAAGTGCCTTCGCTTCTGTTCGAGCTGCCGGAAATCGCCCGCGAGGCCGATTTCCTCTCGATCGGCACGAACGACCTGATGCAGTTCCTCTTTGCCGCCGACCGCGAGAACAAGCGCGTGGCGGATCGCTTCGATCCGCTCGGTGTCGGGGCCTTGAGGGCGCTGCGCCGGATCATCGATGCGGCGTCGGAAACCGACTGCCCGGTGACGGTCTGCGGCGAGATGGGTGGCAAGCCGCTCGAGACGATGGCGTTGATCGGTCTGGGTTATCGCGGTTTCTCGATGTCGGCCGCCTCGGTCGGCCCGGTCAAGGCGATGCTGCGTGCGCTCGACGTCCGCAAGCTCCGCGAACGCATGGACTGGATGCTCGCCTCGCCGGAAGGAGCCGCCAGCCTGCGCCCGCACCTCGCCGCCTTCGCGGCTGAATTCAAGGTCCCGGTCTAGCGACGCTCGCTCGCACACCCGGCCTTCTCGTCATTCGCAGAGTTATCCAATGTCCCTTCAGCTTCCCCAGGATCGTCTCGACACCATCGTGGCGCGTCATGCCGCCGCGATGGACGAGATCAACCATGCGAGCGATCCGGTCCGAACCGTCGAACTGGCGAAGGAACTCTCGGAGCTCGATCCCGTCGTTGCAGCGATCGCGTCCTGGCGCCAGGCTCAGGTCTCGCTGGAGGAGGCGGAGGGCCTGATCGCAGATCCCGCTACCGACCCGGAATTCCGCGATCTCGCCTATGAGGAGCGCGATGCCGCCCGCGCCGAGATCGAAGTGCGTGGCCGCGAGATCCTGATCGCGCTGCTGCCGAAGGACGCCGCCGACGAGCGCGGCGTCATCATTGAAATCCGGGCGGGAACCGGGGGGGACGAAGCTTCGCTCTTCGCCGGTGATCTGCTGCGCATGTATCAGCGCTATGCCGCCCAGAAGGGCTGGAGCGTCGACATGCTTTCGGAAAGCGAGGGAACCGTCGGCGGTTACAAGGAAGCCATCGCCGAGATCAACGGCCGCGGCGTCTATGCCCGGCTCAAATTCGAATCCGGCGTTCACCGTGTCCAGCGCGTGCCGGATACCGAGGCGAGCGGGCGCATCCATACCTCCGCTGCAACGGTCGCGACCCTGCCGCTCGCGAGTGATGTCGACGTCGTGCTGAACGATGGCGATATCCGGGTCGACACGCTGCGCTCCGGCGGCGCCGGGGGGCAGCACGTCAACAAGACGGAATCGGCGGTGCGCCTCACCCATATTCCGACAAATACGGTCGTGCTGGTTCAGGACGAGCGCTCTCAGCACAAGAACAAGGCCAGGGCCTATGAACTGCTGCGCGCCAAGCTCTACGACATGGAGCGCCTGCGCATCGATGCCGAGCGCTCAGCGGACCGGCGTTCGCAGGTCGGCTCGGGCGATCGCTCGGAGCGCATCCGCACCTATAATTTCCCGCAAGGTCGCGTCACCGACCATCGGATCAACTTGACGCTCTATAAGCTCGACGAAATGATGCAGGGCTTGGTGCTCGACGAGATCGTCGATGCCCTGACCGCCGAGCATCAGGCAAAGCTCCTGGCAGAGGAAGGAGCGGCGTAAGTCCGTGGCGATGAAACCAAATCGCCCCCTCCACGTTGGTGGTGTGTTGACACCAGCAAAGGGGGGATCCTCCCATGATCAAGACGATGTCCACGGTAGCGATGGCCGGCCTGATGGCGCTGGCGATGAGCGGAGTCTCGCAGGCGCAAGAGAAGGCGCTTCGGAAAGTCACCTCGGGTCCGCCCGCGGCCTTGCAGGGGGCAATGACCCAGTCGCAGGCGCGCAAGGCCTGCCAGATGGAGATGAAGGGCGCGCGCGAGAGCAAGGCCTCGATCAATACCAAGATGAAGCTGTGCATCGACCAGAAGATGCAGGGCAACAGCTGATCGACCGCGCGAACCCGAGCGCTTCGGCGATCGATTGGTCAGGGGAGGGCGCCGTGCCGACCGTCAGGGAAGCGCGGCGTTTCCTTGCGCGGCGCCTGATCCAGTCTGGCTCTCAGAGTGCAGGGCTCGACGCCCGCCTCCTTGTCGAGGGAAGCCTGGGAGTCGAGAATCCGGATCCCGACATGGCTTTGCCGCCGGAGGGGCTTGCCAGGCTGCGCGACTTTGCGCTGCGGCGGATATCGGGCGAGCCCGTCTGGCGCATTCTCGGCGAACGCGAATTCTGGGGCCTCGCATTTCGGCTTTCGCCCGCCACGCTTGAGCCGCGGCCGGACAGCGAGACCATCGTCGAAGCCGCCTTGAGGGAACTGGCCGATCGCCGGGGCGAGGCCCTGAAGCTGCTCGATCTCGGAACCGGCACCGGCTGCTTGCTGATCGCGCTGCTGAGCGAGCTGCCGCTGGCGACCGGCATCGGGATCGATCTGTCGGAAGACGCTATCGTCACGGCGGCCGGCAACGCTGAGCTGAACGGAGTGGCCGAGCGCGCGAACTTCCGGCGAGGCAACTGGACGGAAGGGCTGGGCGGCGGCTTCGACTTGATCCTGTCCAACCCGCCCTATATCCCCTCGTCAGAGATCGCCGGTCTGTCCGTCGAAGTGCGAGAGCATGACCCGTTGCTGGCGCTCGATGGTGGTGAAGACGGGTTGGGGCCCTATCGCATCCTTGCTCGGTCCTTGCCCGCTTTGCTGGCACCCGGCGGCCTGGTCGTCTTTGAGATCGGTGCCGGGCAGGGCCCCGACGTCATCGCGCTGATGCGCGCCGGTGGGCTTGAATTCCGCGGCAGCCGGAACGATCTGGGAGGGCACGAGCGGGCGTTGATCTTCGCGCTCGCCTGAAATGCACAGGCTTTTGGTTGATTTCGCTTGGAGAAGCAGTCAAAAGCCGCTATGCAGCATTCAGCCGAAGCTGGTGGCGTCAGAGCCGGGCCTCAGGGCAGTTTCCGTTTTTGCAGGATTTGCTCGAGTTCGGCATCGTTTGCAGGCATGTTCCTGAGGCGATGCAGCTGACAAGCCGGGTGGAGCCCCGAAGGCGCGTGGCGCCGATCGGCTCATGGGGTTGAGGCCCCTTTTGGGGCGGAGCCCCGTTTTGGAAAAGAGCGCGTGAAGACCAGAAACGGCGTATCGCCCCTTCGGGTCAACTCAGTCCGGCACAGCGTCGCAACCCGCTGTGTGTCGCAACGCGTATGACGGCACCACGGTTGCTTTGAGCACAGAAGCGCGAGACAGACGCGAATGAGACCAGGTCAGAACCGGCGTATGCGCGGCCGTAACAATAACGGCAACAACAACGGCAATCGCAAATCTCCAAATCCGCTGCAACGTAGCTACGAATCCAACGGTCCGGACGTAAAGGTCCGGGGCACGGCGCAGAATGTCGCCGAGAAATATCTGCAGCTTGCGCGCGACGCCCAGTCTTCTGGGGATACGGTCGCGGCCGAGAGCTATTTCCAGTATGCCGAGCATTATTATCGCATCCTGCTAGCGGCGCAGGAGCAGATGGCCCAGCAGTTCGGCCATTCCTTCCCGCCGAACCGCGCTTTCGTCGAGGATGCGGATGAGGGTGACGAGGAGGGCGACGAGGAGGCCATGTCCTTCCAGCCCGGCACCGGGCCGCAGCCCGAGATTCGTGGGCAGAACGGCTATGTCGGCCCCAACGGCTACAACGGCCATGGCGGCCAGCGGGCTGAGGGCGAGGGCGGCGAGGGCCCGCAGCAAGGCGGCCAGCGCTTCGATCGCCAGAATCGCCGCGAGCGTTTCAACAACGACCGCCGCTTCGACCGCCAGGACCGCGGCGAGCGCCGTTTCGATCGGAATGCGGAAGGCGATCAGGGCGCTCCGGGCGGCTACGCACCGCGTCCCGACGCGCCGCGTTCCGATATCCCGGTCGCCGGCGAGGGCTCGGCCGAGGTTGCTTCCGAGCAGGCTCAGGGCGAGCGCCGCTTCGAGCGGGCCGAGCGTCCCCAGCGCGAGCGTCGTCCGCGCCGCGAGCGCGAGATCGAGGCGGATGCGGGCGAGGATGTCGCCGCGGCCCTGCCGTCCTTCCTGACCAACCCCGTGCGCGTCTCGGCGCCGGAGCCCGTCGAGGCAGCCCCGGCCGAGCCGGTGGCGGCTCCGGTTGAGGCGGCTGCGGAAGTCGCTGCGGAGGCGGCGCCTAAGCGCACCCGCCGTCGCCGCTCGCCGCGCGAGGTCATGGACGCGTTGGGTTCTGAGACGGATGGTTCCGCCGAGTGAGTGGCGGAGCTTGCTGACAGCTTTGAAAAAGGGCCCGCAAGGGCCCTTTTTTATTGGTCTGCGCTCTCAGGCGATGCCGAGTTCGACCGTCGCTTCCGCCGGCGTCAGCACGTCGCCTGCCTGTAGGCTCCCGCCGGCGACGATGCGGCAATAGATGCCGCAATCGACATGGCCGTAGTTCTGCATCAGCGCCTTCGGGATCTGCATGTCGCGCGCGCCGGTCTCCGGGTCGACATTGGTCGCCGCGCAGCGCTCGATCCGCTTGATCACATGCAGCCGCAGGCCATCCGGCCCGTCGAGATCGCGGCCAACCAACTCGTTCTCTGCCCAGGGCTCGAGACCGCTCACCATCAGATTGCCGCGGAAGCGCAACGGATCGACTGGCCGCCCGAGGCGTCTTTCGAGATCGGCAACGCTGGCGAGATTGATGATCGAGACGAAGCCGGAACGGGAATCGGTGAAGCGATAGGTCGAGGGCGCCGTCAGCAGTTTCGGTTCGCCGCGCAGCTCGTCGGGCATGAAGCCCTCGAAGAAGCGCGTGATCGCTGCCCTGCCGTCATCACTGGCGGTCGCTGCACGCAGCACTTCCCGGCCTCCCTCGTGGATGACGAGATCTCCGCTCGCATCGTCATAGCGGCTGCGCAGCCGGGCCAGCGACTCGTTGCGCATCAGCATCAGGTATTTGATCTTCGGCTGATGCACCGGTTCGGCCGGGTCGAAGCCGGAAAGGCCGTTCTCGATGGCGAACAACCGGTCGCCGGGAAAATAGCCTTCGGTGGGCAGGTCGGCGCGCTGAAGCGGCTCCGGCGAGAGGCCTTTCACAGGGTAGCGATAGAGCGTTTCGATGCGCATGGTCCGACCTGAGCAGGCAAAAGATGGCGGACCATAGCCTTGCCACGCCGTCCTGACAGATCAAATCTTGTATCCGTTTCGATCAATCCGCCGGCATGGGAACCGGTTTTGGGCATAGCCGACGCTGCATTAGTCGTCTTCGCCGTCGCTGACCGAGCGTTGGCAGCCCCAGCCGGCGAGCACGGCGTCGGTCTCATCGGCGACGAAGAAGCGGGCGGCGTCGCGGTCATAGCCTTCGGACAGCAGGCGTTCGTAGTCGGTATGGACGTGGCGGACATGGCTGCCGAGCGCGAGCCAGAGCGCGGTCGAAGGCGGCAGGTCCTTCATGTGCCGCCGCTCGGCCAGTGTGACTACAGCCTCAGCGTCGGAGAGCGGGATGCCAGGCGCAATCGCCCTCAACGCCCGACGAATCGCCTGCTGTCGCTTGGTCCCGGCCATGCCCGATCTGTGCCTGGCGCTTGCGTCAGGTCAATTGTGGCTCGCCACCTCTTCCGTTGCGCCAATGTCACACTATGTTGGAGAGCGAGGGGCGGCTTATTGTGGCGCCCCATCTTGATGAAAGGGCAGCGGAGCACGTCGCCACGGGGCGCGTTCCGCGGGCGGAGTGATGTGAATGAACATTGAAAAATATACGGATCGTGCGAAGGGCTTTCTTCAGGCGGCGCAGACGATCGCGTTGCGGGAGGGGCACCAGCAGTTCACGCCCGAGCATTTGCTGAAGGCGTTGCTTGATGACAACGAAGGCATGGCGGCGGGCCTGATCGATCGGGCCGGCGGCCAGTCGCGCGTCGCGTTGCAGCTTGTCGATCAGGCGCTGGCGAAGCTGCCGAAGGTCTCGGGCGGCTCGGGCGGCCTCAACCTGACGCCGGGCTTGGCCCGCGTCTTCGACACCGCCGAGAAAGCGGCCGAGAAGGCCGGCGATAGCTTCGTCACGGTTGAGCGGCTTTTGCTCGCTCTCGCGATCGAGAAGGACACCGAGGCCGGCAAGGCCCTGTCCAAGGCCGGCGTGACGCCGCAGGCGCTGAACGCCGCCGTCGAGGCGATCCGCAAGGGCCGCACCGCCGATTCCGCGTCCGCCGAGCAGGCCTATGACGCGCTGAAGAAATATGCCCGCGACCTGACCGCTGCGGCGCGTGAGGGCAAACTCGATCCGGTGATCGGCCGTGACGAGGAAATCCGCCGCACCATCCAGGTGCTGTCGCGTCGGACCAAGAACAACCCCGTCCTGATCGGCGAACCCGGTGTCGGCAAGACCGCCATCGCCGAGGGCCTTGCCCTGCGCATCGTCAATGGCGACGTGCCCGAGAGCCTCAAGGACAAGGAACTGCTCGCCCTCGACATGGGCTCGCTGATCGCCGGCGCGAAGTATCGCGGCGAGTTCGAGGAGCGGCTGAAGGCTGTGCTGACCGAGGTTTCGTCCTCGGATGGCGGCGTCATCCTGTTTATCGACGAGATGCACACCCTCGTCGGCGCCGGTAAAACCGACGGCGCGATGGATGCGTCCAACCTGCTGAAGCCGGCGCTCGCCCGCGGCGAACTGCACTGCATCGGCGCGACCACGCTCGACGAGTATCGCAAATATGTCGAGAAGGACGCCGCTTTGGCGCGGCGCTTCCAGCCCGTCTTCGTCGACGAGCCGACGGTCGAGGATACCATCTCGATCTTGCGCGGCCTGAAGGAGAAATACGAGCAGCACCACCGCGTCCGCATCAGCGACTCGGCGCTGGTCTCGGCCGCGACGCTCTCGAACCGCTACATCACCGACCGCTTCCTGCCCGACAAGGCGATCGACCTCGTCGACGAAGCCTCGGCGCGGCTGCGTATGCAGGTCGACTCGAAGCCCGAGGAGCTGGATTCGATCGACCGCGAGATCGTGCGGCTCAAGATCGAGCAGGAGGCGCTCAAGAAGGAGAACGATGCCGGTTCGAAGGAGCGGCTGAAGCGGCTCGAATCCGAACTGGCCGATCTGGAGGCGCGCTCCGACGCGATCACCACCAAGTGGAAGGCCGAGAAGGACAAGCTCGGGCAGGCGGCTGAGATCAAGACCAAGCTCGACAACGCCCGCAACGAGCTCGCCCAGGCCCAGCGCAAGGGCGAATACCAGCGGGCGGGCGAGCTTGCCTATGGCGAGATCCCGCAGCTCGAGAAGCGGCTGGCCGAGATCGAGGAGAAGGGCGAGAGCACCGGCATGGTCGAAGAAGCCGTGACGCCGGACCATGTCGCGCAGGTCGTCAGCCGCTGGACCGGCGTGCCGGTCGACCGGATGCTCGAAGGCGAGAAGGAGAAGCTGCTGCGCATGGAGGAGGTTTTGGGCGCCCGCGTCGTCGGCCAGCGCGAGGCGGTGGAAGCGGTCTCGACCGCGGTCCGTCGCGCCCGCGCCGGCTTGCAGGATCCGAACCGCCCCATCGGCTCCTTCATGTTCCTCGGCCCCACGGGCGTCGGCAAGACCGAGCTTACCAAGGCGCTGGCCGCGTTCCTGTTCGACGACGACAGCGCGCTCGTCCGGATCGACATGTCCGAATACATGGAGAAGCATTCGGTTGCTCGTCTCATCGGCGCGCCTCCCGGCTATGTCGGCTATGAGGAGGGTGGGGCGCTGACGGAAGCCGTGCGGCGCCGGCCCTATCAGGTCGTGCTCTTCGACGAAGTCGAAAAGGCGCATCCGGATGTCTTCAACGTCCTGCTGCAGGTTCTCGACGACGGCCGCCTGACCGACGGCCAGGGCCGCACGGTCGACTTCCGCAACGTGCTGATCATCATGACCTCGAACCTCGGTTCGGAATTCCTGGTGAACCAGCCCGAGGGGCAGGACAGCGATGCCGTCCGCGACGAGGTCATGGGCGTGGTCCGCCACGCCTTCCGGCCGGAGTTCCTGAACCGGATCGACGACATCATCCTGTTCCACCGCCTGCGGCGGCAGGACATGGGCGCGATCGTCGACATCCAGATGGCCCGCCTCGCGAAGCTGCTCACCGACCGCAAGATCACGCTCGAGCTGTCCAAGGAGGCGCGCGAGTGGCTGGCGGACAAGGGCTACGACCCCGCTTATGGCGCGCGCCCGCTCAAGCGCGTGATCCAGAAGTTCGTGCAGGACCCTCTTGCCGAGGCCATCCTTGCCGGCGAGATCGTCGACGGCGAGACGGTGCCTGTCACCGTCGGGCCGGGCTCGCTGATGCTCGGCGAGGTCGCGGCCGTGAAGGAGAAGCGGCCTGCGGGCGTCGCGCTGAACTGAGCCGGCGCGCGAAGCCTTCTCCCCTTGGGGGAGGAGGTGTCTGCGGAGCAGACGGATGAGGGAAGGGCCGCGCAAGCGGCCCTTTTCCTGTTTTGAAGAGATTCATCCCTCATCCGTCATGGCTTCGCCATGCCACCTTCTCCCCCGAGGGGAGAAGGATTTATCCCCGCTTCAGCAGGAACACCGCCTGCGCGCCGAACAGGTTCCAGAACCACCAGGGCGCGTTGACGCCGACTTTACCGCCGGCGGCGTCGAGCGCGACGGCGCGTTCCTTCTTGGCGCCGATCACTTCGCAGAGCGCGACGAAGTCCCGGATCGTGCAGAAATGGATGTTGGGCGTGTCCCACCATGAATAGGGCAGGGCGTCTGTCACCGGCATCCGCCCCTGGAAGAACACCTGGCCACGCATGCGCCAATGTCCGAAATTCGGGAAGGAGACGATGGCGTGCCGGCCGATGCGCAGCATCTGCTCCAGCACGAGCCGCGGATTGCGCGTCGCCTGGATCGTCTGGGAGAGGATGACGTAGTCGAAGCTGTCGTCAGGATAGTCGGCGAGGTCGGTGTCGGCGTCGCCCTGGATCACCGACAACCCTCGTGCCACGCAATCGGCCACGCCCTCGCGGGAGAGTTCGATGCCGCGCGCATCGACTCTCCGGGTTTCGGCGAGCAGCGCCAGCAGCGCGCCGTCGCCGCAGCCGACATCGAGCACGCGCGTGCCCGGCTGCACCATCTCGGCAACAAGCTTCAGGTCGATGCGGCTGGTCTGGTTGTCGGGGAGGGTCATGGCGGTCAGCTCGTCATGCTCAGGCTCGCCCCTCGTCATTCCGGGGCTTCGCGTAGCGAAGAACCCGGAACCCACGGCTGGGCTCGGTCTTATGCAGCTGCAACGGGATAGGGCTCACCCGGTCGTGGGTTCCGGATTCGGCCTTCGGGGCCGCCCCGGAATGACAGAGGGCGGCACTCATCACAGGCCCCGTGCCCGGGCGGCCGCACCGATGAAGCCGCGCGTCGTGGCGAAGAGATTAGGCTCTTCCAAAAGGAAGGCGTCGTGCCCCTTGTCGCTTTCCAGCTCGACGAAGGAAACCGAGGCACCGGACGCATTCAGCGCGTGCACGATGGCCCGGGAATCAGCCGTCGGGAACAGCCAGTCCGAGGTGAAGGAGGCCACGCAAAAGCGCGTCTTGGTGCCGGTGAACGCGCGCGCCAGCACCCCGTCATGGTCGGCGGCGAGGTCGAAGTAGTCCATCGCGCGCGTAACGTAGAGATAGGAATTGGCGTCGAAGCGCTCGACGAAGCTCAAGCCCTGATGGCGCAGATAGCTTTCGACCTGAAAATCCGCGTCGAAGGAGAAGGTCGGCGCCTCCCGGTCCTGCAGCTTGCGGCCGAATTTGCGGTGCAGCGCCTGCTCGGAGAGATAGGTGATATGCGCGCCCATGCGGGCCACAGAGAGGCCCTTTGACGGCCGCGTGCCCTCTTCGAGATAGCGGCCCTGCCGCCAGTCGGGGTCGGCCATCACCGCCTGCCGGCCGACTTCGTGGAACGCGATGTTCTGGGCCGAGTGCTTGGCGCCGGTCGCAAGGGGCAGCGCCGAGAACACGCGGTTCGGATAGCTTGCCGCCCATTGCAGCACCTGCATGCCGCCCATCGAACCGCCCGCGACGCAGAACAGCGTGTCGATGCCGAGAGAGTCGACCAGGGCGGCTTGCGCCCGCACCATGTCGCGGATGGTGACGACCGGGAAGGACAGGCCCCAGGGCTTGCCCGTCGCCGGATTGGTCGAGGCCGGACCGGTGGTGCCGGTGCAGCCGCCGATCACATTGGCTGAGATCACGAAGAAGCGGTCGGTATCAACAGGCTTGCCCGGCCCGATCATCGCGGTCCACCAGCCGCCCTTTCCGGTGATCGGATTGCGGCTCGCCACATATTGGTCGCCGGTCAGGGCATGGCAGACCAGGATCGCGTTCGACCGAGACGCATTCAACTCACCATAGGTCTGATAGGCGATCTGCCAGTGATCGAGCACCACGCCGCAATCCATCAGCAGTGGCGTGTCGGGCCCGAAGCGCGCGACCGGGCTCGAAGGCTCGTTCGCCTCCTTCAGCGGGTCGGCCAGGCTGGGGGAAAGATCGCTCATGTCGTCCGTTTCGGCAGAATGATTTGTCTTGCCGGTCCAAGTGTTCGGAAAATCGAACCCTAGCGATGCCGTGCCCTGACGCGTCTGTCAACGCGGGACTGCGCAGCCGGCTTTGCCAAGGCGTGGCGGGAGCGCTAAGGAGCGTGGCAACTCCTAAAGCCCTCATCCTGAGGAGCCGCGGAACGCGGCGTCTCGAAGGATGATCCAGCGGGTTCCGGCACCTCCTGGAGCATCCTTCGCGACGCAGCCTTGCGGCTGCTCCTCAGGTGAGGGTTCACAGGTCCTCGTCGAGAAGCGCACCCTGCTGCCATGACCGAAGCCGCCCCCACGACCCTCGCCGATCTGCGCTCCGAGATCGATCGCATCGACAGCGAGATGCATGCGCTGCTGATGGAGCGCTCGCAGATCATCGAGACGCTGATCTCGGTCAAGAAGACGCAGGCCTCCGGCTCCGCCTTCCGTCCCGGCCGCGAGGCCGACATGATGAAGCGCCTCGCGCTGCGCCATAAGGGGCTTTTGCCGCTCGATACGGTCGAGAGCATCTGGCGCATCATCATCGCGACCTTCACCTATGTGCAGGCGAACTACTCGGTCCACGCCGATGTCTCCGGCGGCGACCCGGCAATGCGTGATTCCGCCCGCTTCCATTTCGGCTTCACCGTGCCTTTCGTCCCGCATGAGGATGCGCGCGCGGTCATTCACGCCGTCGCCGAGTCGGCCGGCGATCTCGGCATCTTCCGCATGGATCAGGGCGCCAGCGCCGGCATCTGGTGGCGCGACCTGATCGGGGTGGACAAGCCCAAGATCATTGCGCGCCTGCCCTTCATCGAGCGGCCGGATCATCCCGCCGGCACGCCGGTCTACTGCATCGCCAAGCCGCTGACCGACGCCGCCGTGCGCGAGATCGTGCTCTATGCCGCCCGCGTCGAGCGCTGGTCCGAGAACCTGCGTCACGGCCTCGCTGAGCATCTGGCCGAGGTCTCGGCCTCCGCCGCCGACGGCTCGCATCTGTCGCTGCTGGTCGCCGCTTCCGGCGAGGTCGATCAGTCCGTGATCCGCGAAGCCCTCGTGCCCGCAGGCCTCAGCGATTTCTCAGAGGTCGGCAGCCACGCCGCCCGTTTCGCCGTCAAATCATCAGCCCGCTGATCGGGCGCGCTCTGTTTCCCGTTGCAAGGTCAATCACCATGGCGACCCGTCCCACTCCGCGTCCCGGCGTCCTCGACATCGAGGCCTATGTCCCCGGAAAATCCGCAGCGCCCGCCGGTGTGAAGCTGCATAAGCTGTCCTCCAACGAGACCCCGCTCGGCCCGAGCCCCAAGGCGATCGCAGCCTTCGAGGGCCTCGCCGCCAAGCTGGAACTCTATCCCGACGGCACGTCGAGCAAGCTCAAGCAGGCGATCGCCGGCCGCTATGGCCTCGATCCCGCGCGCATCATCTGTGGCAACGGCTCGGATGAACTGCTCGAACTCGTCACCAAGGCCTATCTCGGGGCGGGCGACGAGGGCATCTACAGCCAGTACGGCTTCCTCGTCTATCGCATCGCCATCCTCGCCGCCGGTGGCAAGCCGGTCATCGTGCCCGAGAAGAACTATACGGCCGATGTCGATGGCATTCTCGCCGCGGTGACACCGAAGACCAAGATCGTCTTCCTCGCCAATCCCAACAACCCGACCGGCACCTATCTGCCCTTCGACGAGGTTAAGCGCCTGCAGGCCGGCCTGCCGCCGCATGTCCTGCTCGTGCTCGACGCGGCCTATGCCGAATATGTCCGCCGCAACGACTACGCTTCCGGCATCGAGCTCGTCGCCGAGAGCGAGAATGTCGTGATGACCCGCACCTTCTCGAAGATCTATGGCCTCGCCAATCTGCGCATCGGCTGGATCTATGCGCCGGCTCATATCATCGATGCGCTCGAACGTATTCGCGGCCCCTTCAACGTCAATGGCGCCGCGATCGAGGCGGGCGCCGCCGCCGTCGCCGACGAGGCTCATGTCGCTGCCGCGCTCGAGCACAACGAGAAATGGCTGGCCTGGACGACGGCGGAGGTCGAGAAGCTCGGCCTCACCGTCACGCCTTCGGTCGGCAATTTCATTCTCATCCACTTCCCGAAGACGCCAGGCAAGACCGCGAAGGAGGCCGACGCCTTCCTGACCCAACGTGGCCTCATCCTGCGTGCGGTCGGCGGCTATGGCCTGCCGGACGCGCTGCGCATGACCATCGGTTCCGAGGAGGCGAACCGTCTCGTCGTCGCCGCGCTCGCCGACTTCGTCGCGGCCAAGGCGTGACGCAGATGGCGGAAAGCTTCGCCCCGCGTCGGTCCGAGCCGATCTTCGCCCGCCTCGCCATCATCGGCATCGGGCTGATCGGCTCTTCCATCGCGCGGGCGGCGAAGGAGCTGAACCTCGCCGGCACCATCGTACTGTCGGATCGCGACGAAGCAGTTCGACAGCGGGCGCGCGAACTCGATCTCGGCCATGCCGTCGTCGAGACGGCGGCCGAAGCGGCTGCTGACGCCGATCACATCATCCTCTGCGTGCCTGTCGGTGCCTGTGGGGAGGTCGCGGCGGAAATCGCGGCCGTGCTGAAGCCGGGTGCGATCCTGTCGGATGTCGGCTCGGTCAAGGGCTCGGTGGTCGATGCCGTCCTCCCGCATCTGCCGGAGGGCGTCTCTTTCGTGCCGGCCCATCCGGTCGCGGGCACCGAGAATTCCGGCCCCGATGCGGGCTTCCCCAGCCTCTTCCTCAACCGCTGGTGCATCCTGACCCCCCCCGAGGGCACCGATCCGAGCGCGACCGCCAAGACCCGCCAGCTCTGGGAGGGCATGGGCGCGCTGGTCGAGGTGATGAGCGCGCAGCACCATGACCTGGTGCTGGCCGTGACCAGCCATCTGCCGCATCTCATCGCCTACAACATCGTCGGCACGGCCGAGGATCTGGAGGCGGTGACGCAGTCCGAAGTGATCAAGTTCTCTGCCGGCGGCTTCCGCGATTTTACCCGCATCGCTGCTTCCGACCCGACGATGTGGCGCGACGTCTTCCTGCATAACAAGGAGGCGGTGCTGGAGATGCTCGGCCGCTTCAACGAGGACCTCGCTCTGCTCACCCGCGCGATCCGCTATGGCGACGGCGAGACCTTGCACAAGCACTTCACCCGCACCCGCGCGATCCGCCGCGGCATCGTCGCGCTCGGTCAGGAGAAGCCGGAGACGGAGAAGCTGCGCAAGGATTGACGTCTGCCGCACGATGCCGTGTGGAGGCACTGTGCATGACGTCGAGATTGGCTTGCCAAGGCCGGCGCCTGCTGGTACAGCGCCACCCATTGCCGCTTTAGCTCAGCTGGTAGAGCACCTCATTCGTAATGAGGGGGTCGGGGGTTCGAATCCCTCAAGCGGCACCACTTTCATATCCGCTGGCGCTCGCCGGCATTCAGAAACCGGCCACAGCGGCCGGTTTTTTCGTATCTGGCGGTCGCCCGCTTATCACGCTGCGCCGCTGCTCATTGTCTTGCCGCGCGGGCCCGGATCGCGGCCTCGTCGGCGGCCTGCTGGCGCCTGAAGGCGGCAATGTTCTCCTGACCCGCACGCATGTTTTCGGCTGCGCGCCCGTCCTGCATCATGTCGTGGCCCTCCTGCAACACATCCATGGTGCAGCCGGCAGTGCGATTGCAGGCCCTCGCCGGCAGGGAACCGACGGTCAGGTAAATCGCCGCGCCAGCCGCCGCTATTCCGGCAAGGATGAGGATTTTTCTATCCATGTGGCGGGCTCCACGCCGAGGCATTGAACACGGCAAAGGCAAGTCCAATCCGCCGGTGCTCGCGCACGACTTAAACGCGTGCCGCGGCTTCTCGTCACGCGCGCTGAAAACATCGATTGGCCTAACGAATACTCCGATCTTGAGAAGTCGGAACCTGTCCCCAAGGACAATACGCCGCCCTCTCTCATTGTGCTGAATTTGGCGGCCGGCTGGCGCCTCACGGATCGTGCAACCTGAGGGAAGGATTCACGATGGCCTCTCCAGTTCAGGAACCGCACACCATCGACCACTTCTTCTCGGCTCCCTCGGGCCGCGCCGACCGCTGGCGGGATCTCCATTCCGCCGCGCGCTCCTGGTCGACAGGTGGCAAAAGCCGCCGGGCGGTTGAGGTTGCGCTGAATGAGCTCGGCGTCATCGAGGAGTTTCATGCATTCCCGGGAGCGGAGCTGCTCGCCGCGCTGCGGGGCCTCCTGCAGAATGACGACGCCACTGGTTTCCTGTCGCTGGCCAAGCGCATTTCGCTGGCCATCATCACGAGCAACTACAAGCATGATCCGAAGGAATGGCAGTCGGCCGACCTGTCGCTGGCGGAGCCGGTGGATGTCATCCCGTCATCGCTCGGAGACAGCGCGGCGCAACGTCCCTATTTCGAGATGTTGATGGTGACGCCCGCCCCTGCGGGGCGCTGGCCGCATATCGCCGCGGAGTTTCGCCGCTTGAGACGTCCCGAGGATGCGTTCGTCTACGAAGTGGTGCTGGTCGGCAGCCTTGAAGACGCGATCTGTGCGGCCGTGCTGAACACGAATATCGCCGCGGTGGCCATCTATGAAGGCTTCGCATTCAGGTCCCGGCACGACGCCCCGATCCTGCGCAGCGTGCTCGCTGCCCAGCAGCCCCTGCTCGGTAATACGGAGGAGGCTGATATGGCCTTGCGCCTCGCCGCCGGGCTGAAGGCGATCCGGCCCGAGCTCGACATCTACCTGCTCTCCGATCGGCGCGTCGAGAAGCTGGCGGGCGATCCGCGTGCCGCGATGATCCGGCGCGTGATGTATCAGGTCGAGGAACCGCTGGAGCTGCATTTGTCGGTGCTGGAGGGCATCAAGGCGCGCTACGACACGCCGTTCTTCGACAATCTCAAGCTCTATGCGCAGAGGCCGATCGCCACCTTCCATGCCCTTCCCATCGCGCGCGGCAAGTCGGTGTTCCGCTCGCCCTGGATCCGCGACATGGGCCAGTTCTACGGCATCAATCTCTTCCTGGCGGAGAGCAGTGCCACCACGGGCGGCCTGGACAGCCTGCTGGAGCCTACCGGCAACATCAAGCGCGCCCAGGACATGGCGGCGCGCGCCTTCGGTGCCGACCACGTCTTCTTCGTCACCAACGGCACCAGCACGTCGAACAAGATGGTTCTGCAGGCGCTGATCGCGCCCGGCGACATCGTCATCCTCGATCGGAACTGCCACAAGTCGCACCATTACGGCCTGGTGCTGAACGGCGCGCAGCCCTTCTATGTCGAGGCCTTCCCGATGGCGGAATACTCGATGTACGGGGCAGTGCCGCTACGCACCATCAAGAAGGCCCTGCTCGACCTGAAGGCGGAGGGGCGCCTGGATCGCGTCAAGATGGTCGACCTGACCAACTGCACCTTCGACGGCCATATCTACAACACCCGGCGCGTGATGGAGGAATGCCTCGCCATCAAGCCGGACCTGATCTTCCTCTGGGACGAGGCCTGGTTCGGCTTCGCGCGCTGGTCGCCCTTCCTCAGGCCGCGAACGGCGATGGGGGCGGCGGCCGACATCGAGGCCTGGATGGAGGACCCCGAGGCCGTCGACCGCTATGAGCGGCAGCGCAAGGAACTCGGCGCGGCACCGTCCGTGGAAACCCTGCTGGACACGCACCTCATTCCCGATCCGCGCGCCATACGGCTGCGTGTCTACCAGACCAATTCGACCCATAAATCCATGTCGGCGATCCGGCAGGGATCGATGGTGCTGGTCAAGGACGTCGACTTCCACAAGATCGAGGCGCAGTTTCACGAGGCGGTCTTCACCCATGCCTCGACCAGCCCGAACCAGCAATTGATCGCCAGTCTCGATGTCGCCCGCCGGCAGATGGAGCTCGAGGGTTACGGGCTGGTGATGAACGCCATCGAGGTGGCGCTCGACATCAGGCGGGAGATCGCCATCCACCCATTGATCTCCAAATATTTCAAGGTCGTCGGCGTCGATGGGATGGTGCCCGCCCAATACCGCACCAGCGGCTTCGTCGATTTCCTCGCTCCAGAGACGCGCTGGGACGATCAGTTGCGCAGCATGCGCGAGGATGAATTCTGCCTCGACCCGACGCGCATGACCCTGGTTTGCGGCACGGCGGGCTTCGATGGCACGTCGTTCAAGGGCTTGCTGGCTTCCGAGTACAACATTCAGGTCAACAAGACCTCGCGCAACTCGGTGCTCCTCCAGTCCAATATCAACAATACACGCAGCGACGTCGCACTGCTGATCAGCGTCCTGCTCAAGATCTGCAACGAGATCGAGACGCGCCTGCGTCAGGGCGGCGAAGGCGAACAACGCGCCTTCGAAGCCCGTGTGCGCAGCCTGATGAAGGATTTGCCCGAGCTCCCCGACTTCAGCCGCTTCCATGAAGCCTTTCGCGGCGATGCCGGCAAGAATACGCCGGAAGGCGATATCCGCACGGCGTTCTTCTGCGCCTATGCTGAGGACAAATGCGAGTATCTGCCGATCGACAGCCCCGAATGCGATCGTCGCATCGACAAGGGCCCGGCGCTGATCTCGGCCAATTTCGTCATCCCCTACCCACCCGGCTTCCCGATCCTGGTGCCGGGCCAGGTTGTTACGCATGAAACGATCACCTTCATGCGCAAGCTCGATGTGAAGGAGATCCACGGATACGAGAAAGCAAAGGGTCTCAAATTGCTGAGACCGGACGCGCTTTCCGCCAAGCAGGATGTGAATTCCGAGAAGGGAAACAAGAAGGCGCGGGCGGCCTGACGGACGGCCGCGCCTGAACGCCAGCAATTGGGGGAGTGAAATGTTCGACTGGTTCGCTGCCACCCTGAGAAGCTACCCGGAGATCTCGCTCTTCCTGTCGCTGGCGATCGGATACTATGTCGGCGGCTTCGCCTATAAGGGCTTCAGCCTCGGCGCGGTGACCTCGACCTTGATCGCCGCGGTGATCATTGGACAGCTTGGCATCACGATCTCGCCCAATGTGAAATCGACGTTCTTCCTGATGTTCCTGTTCGCCGTCGGCTACGGCGTCGGGCCGCAGTTCGTTCGCGGCATTGCCAAGGACGGCGCGCCGCAGGCGATCTTTGCGGTCGTCGTCACCGTCTTCTGCCTCGCAGCTCCCGTCGCGATCGCGAAGATCGCAGGTTATCATCCGGGCTACGCCGCTGGCCTTTATGCCGGTTCTCAGACGATCTCGGCCTCGATGGGTCTGGCGACCGACGCCATCAATCGACTCGGGCTGTCACCGGAGCAGACCAAGGAATATCTCGATGCGATGCCGGTCGCCTATGCGGTGACCTACATCTTCGGCACCGTAGGTTCGGCCGTCATTCTCGCCCAGCTCGGTCCCAAGCTGCTCGGTATCGATATCGCCAGGGCCTGCAAGGACTACGAGGCCCGGCTTGGCGGCGGCAAGGAGATCGGCGGCCCGGGCTCGGTCTGGCGGCGCTTCGAGCTACGGGCTTTTCGCCTGCGCGAGGGCGCCAGGGTCGCCGGCATGCGCGCGGCGGAAGCCGAGGCGCTCGTGCCGGACGCACGTGTCTTCGTCGAACGCATCCGACGCAACGGCGTCATCGAGGACGCGACCGCAGACACGATCCTGCGGGAGGGCGACGTCATCGCTGTCGCCGGCCCGCGCGAGACGCTGGTCAACCTGATCGGCCAGAATGCCGAAGAGGTCGAGGACCCCGAACTGCTCGATCTGAAGGCCGAAGGCGTCGATATCTACGTCACCAGCAAGGAGGCCGACGGCAAGACGTTGACCGAGCTCTCCCGGATGCCGACCGCGCGCGGCGTCTTCCTCCGCAAGATCGTCCGCGGGGCGACCGCCGTCAGCATCCCGATCCTGCCGGAAACCCCGATCCATCGCGGCGACATTCTGACCGTGGTCGGCCGCACCCAGGACATCGCCGCGGTCGCCAAGACCCTGGGCCATGCCGACCGGCCGAGCGACATCGCCGACGTCGCCTTTATTTGTGGTGCGATCGTATTGGGCGCGCTCATCGGAGCCCTGGTGTTCAAGGTCGGAGGCGTCCCGCTGACGCTGTCGACCGCCGGCGGCGCGCTGATCTCCGGCCTCGTCTTCGGCTGGCTGCGTTCGGTGCACCCGACTTTCGGCCGGATCCCGAGTTCGACCGTCTGGTTCATGAATTCGGTCGGCCTCAACATGTTCATCGCCGTCGTCGGCATCTCGGCAGGGCCGGGCTTCGTCAAAGGCCTGCAGACGCAGGGCGTCGGCCTCTTTCTCTGGGGCGCATTGGCGACTGCCATCCCGCTGATCCTGGCGATGTTCGCCGGCAAATACGTCTTCCGGTTCGATCCGGCGATCCTGCTTGGCGCCTGCGCTGGCGCCCGCACCACGACGGCCGCTCTCGGAATGATCTGCGAGACCGCAGGCAGCCAGGTTCCGGCGCTCGGCTACACCGTCACCTATGCGGTCGGGAACACGCTTCTGACGATCTGGGGCATGGTGATCATCATTCTGATGACTTGACCAAACGAGACGAAACCATCCGATTTCAGGCTCATATCAGGGGTTTGCCATGGATCCTGTCACTCTGCGGAGCTTCGAGAAACTCAGCCCCTTCGAGATCAAGGACGAGCTCATCCGCCTTGCCAAGCTGACGTCGCAGAATTCGTCCATCGCGATGCTCAACGCCGGCCGCGGCAACCCGAACTGGGTGGCGATGACGCCGCGCGAGGGCTTCTTCCTGCTCGGGCAATTCGCGATCACCGAGAGCCGGCGCGTGATGAACAAGCCCGCCGGCATCGGCGGCATGCCCAAGGCGGACGGCATAGCGGCGCGCCTCGAGGACTGGTTGACTACCCATAAGGATTCCCCCGGCGCCAGCTTTCTTCGCGAGATGGTCGCCTTCGCCGTCAAGAAATTCGATTTCAAGCCCGATGCGTTCGTTCACGAACTCGTCGACTCGATCATAGGCGACAACTACCCGGTGCCGGACCGCATGCTCGTCCACAACGAGCGCATCGTGCACGAATATCTGATGTGGGCGATGTGCGGCGAGCCGCGCCCTTCCGGCCAGTTCGATCTCTATGCCGTCGAGGGCGGCACGGCGGCGATGTGCTACATCTTCAAGTCGCTCAAGGCCAATAGGCTGCTGAACCCCGGGGATACGATCGCGCTGGCAACGCCGATCTTCACCCCCTACCTCGAAATGCCGCATCTCGAGGATTACGGCCTCGATGTCGTCACCGTGGCGGCGCCGCAGGAGAACCGTTTCCAGTTCACCGACGAGGAGCTGAAGAAGCTCGAGGACCCGAAGGTCAAGGCCTTCTTCGTGGTCAATCCCGGCAATCCCTCCGCTGTCGCGCTGAGCGAGGAGACGATCGCCAAGATCGTCAAGCTCGTCACCACGAAGCGCCCCGATTTGCTGCTCCTGACCGACGATGTCTATGGAACCTTCGTGAAAGGCTTCCGCGGCCTGCTCGGTGCTCTCCCGCGCAATACGATCGGCGTCTATTCCTACTCCAAATATTTCGGCTGCACCGGCTGGCGGCTCGGCGTCATCGCCATCCACCGCGACAACATCTTCGACAAGGCGATCGCGAACCATCCCGAGAAGACCCTGACGGTGCTCGACAAGCGCTACGGGCCGCTGACGCTGAAGCCGCGGGAGATGAGGCTGATCGACCGCATCGTCGCCGACAGCCGCGACATCGCGCTCAATCACACCGCCGGTCTCTCGCTTCCGCAGCAGGTGATGATGTCGCTGTTCTCGCTGTCCGAGATGATGGACGAGGCCAAGCTCTATCAGAAGACCTGCATGGACATCGTCAGGTCTCGTGCCGACAGGATGATCGAGGGGTTGGGCATCGAGGTGCCCGACAATCCGCTTCACGACCGCTATTACGGGCTGGTCGATTTCGAGTTCTGGGCCAACAAATATGTCGGCCCCGAGGTCGTGGCCTATATGAAGCAGCACATCCACCCGCTCGACATCGTGTTCAGGCTGGCCGAGGACCACGGCATCGTGCTGCTCAATGGGGGCGGCTTCCACGCGCCGGACTGGTCTGTGCGCGTCTCCTTCGCCAATCTCGACGACGAGGTCTACGGCCAGATCGGCCGCGCGACGCGTGCGGTGGCGCGCGGATATCGGCAGGCCTTCGAAGCTTACAATCTCGCGCTCAAGGAGAAGGCCTGACCGTGCTGCGGCGCGGGCTTGAATGCCGATCGGCGCCATCGAGTCGCTCCGCTGAATGCGAGAGCGCATCTGCGGGGAGGCGAGCATGAGTTTCGTCGTCGATGCGTTACGCGGCAATCCCGAGCTCGCGATCTTCCTGACCATCGCACTCGGCTTCCTGATCGGCCGGTTCAAGTTCGGCAGCTTCAGTCTCGGAACGGTCGTCGGCTGCCTGTTGGCCGGCGTCCTGATCGGCCAGCTCGACGTCAAAGTGCCCACGGCCGTGAAAGCGGTGTTCTTCGACCTGTTCCTGTTCACCACCGGCTACAAGGTCGGCCCTCAGTTCTTTCGCGCCCTGAAGCGCGATGCGGTCCCGCAGGTCGCGCTGACGGTCCTGCTTTGCGTGGCCTGTCTTCTCACGGCTTTGGTGTTCGCAAAGCTCCTCGGCTACGACATCGGCACAGCCGCCGGCCTGCTCGCCGGCGCCTTTTCGGAATCGACCGTGATCGGGACCGCGGGTGAGGCGATCCAGCGGCTCGACCTTCCCCAGTCCGAACGGACTGCGCTGATCAACAACATCCCCGTTGCCTATGCCGTCACTTATCTCGTCGGCACCGCATCCCTGGTCTGGTTCCTGCCGAAGATCGGTCCAAAGCTGATGGGCATCGATCTCAAGGCAGCCGCCGCAGAGATGGCTTCGCAATCATCCGGGCCCGTTGCCGAGGTCGAAGGCGTGGTCTCGGCGGCGCGTCTGTTCGACGTAAGGACATATCGCGTTACGAACGAGCAGTTCATCGGCAAGACGGTGGCTGAAATCGAGGCGCGTCCTCGCGCTGTTCGCGCCTATCTGCTGCGCGTTCGTTCGGCGGGTTCGATACGGGAGCCCGAAGCCAGTCTCGTGATCCGCGCGGGAGACGTCGTCGCGGTTATGGCGCGGCAGGAAGTCCACGCTCAGCATGGCGATCTGATCGGCCCGGAAGTCAGCGATCCCGGTCTCCTCGACATCCCCATCGAGTCGCTCGACGTGGTGCTGACCAACCGCTCCCTTGATGGGCGAACCTTGGCGGAGCTTGCCGGCGAGGAGTTCGCCCGCGGCGTCTTCCTCACGCGGATGATGCGCTCTGGCCTCGCCATGCCGATCAAGCCGGAAAGCCAGGTCAATCGCGGCGATGTCCTCTCTCTGACAGGACCCGTGAACGCCGTGGAGCGAGCGGCGGAGAAGCTCGGCTACCCCGACAGGCGAACATCGGCGACCGACATGGTATTCGTCGGCCTCGGCATATTCCTGGGCGGGCTGGTCGGGCTTTTGAGCGTCGTCATCGGCGGCATCCCGCTGACGCTGACCGCCAGCGGCGGTGCGCTCATCATGGGGCTCGCCTTCGGCTGGCTGCGGTCGGTCTATCCCTTCTTCGGCCGCATCCCCGAACCGGCGATCTGGATCTTCGATACGCTCGGCCTATGCGTGTTCATCGGCATCGTCGGCCTCGGCGCGGGGCCGAGCTTCATCTCCGGGCTGAAGACGACCGGGCTCAGCCTGGTCGCTGTCGGCCTGGTCTCGGCCTTGCTCCCGCATACGCTGGGCATCCTCTTCGGCCGATATGTCCTGAAGATGGACCCCCTGATCGTGCTCGGCGCCTGCGCCGGCGCAGGTACGATTACGGCCGCCCTCAGGGCGATCCAGGACGAAGCCAAGAGCAGCGTCCCCGCTTTGGGCTATACGGTGCCCTATGCGATCGGCAACATTCTCCTCACCGCGTGGGGGCCGATCCTGGTCGCGCTGATGGCCAGGTAACCCGCTCCGCGTCGGCCCGCTGTGGAAACCCCGGTGCCATGGCGAAGCCCTTGGAGGCTCAGGCGAAGCGCTTCGCCCCGGCGACGCAGAGGACCACCACTCCCGTCGCTGCGATCATCGTCCAGGCGATGGGTTCATGCAGCAACAGGCCGGCGAGGAGGAGGCCGAAGAAGGGCTGCAGGAGCTGGAGCTGCCCGACACCGGCGATGCCGCCGAGCGCGAGCCCGCGATACCAGAACACGAAGCCGACCAGCATGCTGAAGACCGAGACATAGGCCAGGCCGAGCCAGGCGTGCGCCCCGATGCCCTGCCAGGAGGACGGCAGGTACAGCAGTGCGAGCAGGGCCATCGCCGGCAGCGACAGAAGCAGCGCCCAGGAGATGACCTGCCAGCCGCCGAGCCGGCGCGAGAGCGCCGCGCCTTCGGCATAGCCGAGCCCGCAGAGCAGGATGGCAGCGATCATCAGCAGGTCGCCGGTGAGCGAGCCGCCCTCGCTACGGGCGAGAGCGAAGCCTGCGACGGTCGCAGCGCCAAGCAGGGAGAACAGCCAGAAGGCGGGTTTCGGCCGCTCGCCGGCACGCAAGACGCCGAACAGCGCCGTCGCCAGCGGCAGCAGGCCGACGAACACGATCGAGCGGGCCGCGGCGATGTGCTGGAGCGCCAGCGCCGTCAGCAACGGAAAGCCGAGAACGACGCCGAGCGCGACGATGGCGAGCGGGCCGAGATCGGAGCGTTCCGGCCGTTTCTGGCGCAGCAGGACGAGGAAGAACGCGCCCAGCAGCGCGGCGATCACGGCGCGGGCGGAGGTGAGGAAGAGCGGCGAGAAGCCGGCGACGGCGACGCGCGTGGCCGGCAGGGAGCCGCTGAAGATCAGCACGCCGATGAGACCGCTGCCCCATCCCTTGCCCGCCCAGTCCTGCTGCATCGCCGCTGTCTTGTCTCGCATCCTCGCAGGCTTACGCAGTCTGCACTCGCCGAAACAGCGACAATTCGATACATTCGGCGCAAGCTGTATGGGTATGGTCGTCATGACAGTTATCGATCCGAGCGAAATCGAGGGCGGGCAGGGACGGACGGCGGCGGTGATGGCCGCCATTCGGGCCAAGCTCGCGGCTCGGTCTCTGGCCCCTGGCGACCGGCTGCCGTCGATCCGCCGTTTCGCCGCGACGATGCGGGTTTCGCCGTCGACCGTGGTTGAGGCCTATGATCGTCTGGCCGCAGAGGGCTTGATCCGCGCCCGGCAGGGCTCGGGCTTTTATGTCACCGGCAGTGGCCTGCCGCCCCTGGCGCTGACGCAGGCTGCATCGCCGCATGAGCGCGCGGTCGATCCGTTCTGGGTCTCGCGTCAGTCGCTCGATGCGGACGACGCCGCGCTCAAGCCAGGCTGCGGCTGGCTCCCGGCCGATTGGATGCCCGGCGAGGCGCTTCGCCGCGGTTTTCGCGCTTTGGCACGGGCGCAGGACCCGGTTCTCTCCGAATATGGCGGGACGCGCGGTTCGTGGGCTCTGCGCCGCCATCTGCTCGGGCGCTTCGCCGAGGAGGGGCTCGCCGCCGGCCCCGAACAGCTCCTGCTGACCGGTTCGGGCACGCAGGCGCTCGATCTGGTCTGCCGTTTCCTGCTGCGCCCGGGCGATACCGTTCTCGTCGACGATCCCTGCTACTTCAATTTCCAGGCATTGCTGCGTGCCCACCAGCTACGTGTGCTCGGCGTGCCCTATACGCCGTCGGGGCCGGACGTCGCCGCTTTCGAAGCGCTGGTTTGCGCCGAGCGGCCGCGGCTCTATCTCACCAATTCCGGGCTGCACAACCCGACCGGGGCCAGTCTCTCGCCGCAGACGGCCTTCCGTGTGCTGCAAATCGCCGCCGCTCATGATCTCGTCATCGTTGAGGATGAGATCTTCGCGGATTTCGAGCCCGAACCGTCGTCTCGCCTCGCCTTGCTCGACGGTCTCGACCGTGTGATCCGGATCGGCAGCTTCTCGAAGACGCTCTCGGCCTCCCTGCGCTGCGGTTATATTGCCGCGCGAGCCGACTGGATCGAAGGGCTTGTCGACCTTCAGGTTGCGACGAATTTCGGCGGCCC
This sequence comes from Allobosea sp. TAF32, assembly GCF_052113585.1. Classification (NCBI taxonomy): domain Bacteria; kingdom Pseudomonadati; phylum Pseudomonadota; class Alphaproteobacteria; order Hyphomicrobiales; family Alloboseaceae; genus Allobosea; species Allobosea sp. TAF32. The sequence goes on from NZ_JBFRDM010000003.1 coordinate 58,199, forward strand.
CGGCCCTGTCGCTGCCGATCTTGTCGCAGGGGTCCTCGCTGGTGGCGGCTATCGCAAGCATATGGAGGAGGTGCGCCGCCGGCTCGCCCAGGCCCGCCGCGAGATTGCTGCCCGACTGGAAGCACTCGGAATCCTGCCCTGGCTGATGCCGCGCGGCGGCTTCTACCTCTGGTGCCACCTGCCCGCGGGGATCGATTCCGCCGAACTCGCGCGGTTGGCGGTGGCGCGGAACGTCGTCCTGGCGCCCGGCAATGTCTTCAGCGTCTCGCAGGGCGCGTGCGGCTTCATGCGTTTCAACGTCGCCCAGACGCGCGATCCGCGCGTGTTTGAGGTATTGCAGCAGGGGATGGAGGAGCTACGGCGGGGCGGCGGCTGATCGGGCGCAGCGCCACTCGTCAGCCAGCTGCCCCCCTGTTATAGACCGCCGCAACCGGCCCGGCCGGACAGGATCGAAAGTAAGAAGTCATGCATCTGAGGATCGGCACGCGCCGCAGCCCGCTGGCGATGGCGCAGACCAATCACGTCATGGGGTTGATCCGGGAGAAGTTCCCAGAGACGGAATTCACCCTTTGCCAGATCGCCACCATCGCGGATCGCGACCGCGTCTCCGAATTCCATCAGTTCGGCATGGTCGGTGTTTTCGCCGTCGAGCACGAGCAGCAGCTCGTGCGCCGCGAGGTCGATTTCGTCGTTCATTCCCTGAAGGACCTGCCGACCGCCCTGCATGAGGGGCTCGTTCTCGCCTCCGTGCCGACGCGCGAGAACCCGTGCGACGCGCTCTGCGGCGCGACGATGGCCTCGCTGCGGCAGGGCGCGCGGGTCGGCACCGGGTCGCTGCGGCGTCGCGCGCAAATCCTCAACCTGCGGCCCGATGTCACCGTCGTGCCGATTCGCGGCAATGTCGGCCCGCGCCTCGCCAAGATCGGCGGCGAGGATGCGCTCGATGCCGTCATCCTCGCCCAGGCCGGCCTGCGCCGGCTCGGGCTGGACGAGGCCTCGTCCGAGATTCTGGCGCCGGAGCTTTTCCCCTATGCCGTCGGGCAGGGCGCGCTTGGCCTCGAAGCCCGCGCCGACGATGCCGCCGTGATCGAGATCCTGCAGGCCATCCAGTGCTCGAAAGCGCGCGCCGAGGTCGAAGCCGAGCGTGAGATGATGCATGCGCTGGGTGCCGGCTGCAGCTTGCCGGTCGGTACCTGCGCGAGCTGGGCCGATGGCCGCCTGACCCTGCATGCCCAGGTCACCTCCGTCGAAGGAACGGAGCGTGTCGACGCCAGCGACAGTGCGGCGCCCGAGCAGGCGCGGGAACTCGGCCTTGCCGTCGCCGAAGCGTTGAAGGCGCGGGGCGGCGGAGCGATCCTCGAGAAGAGCTATCGCGGCTATTACCCGACCTTCAAGACGCTGTAGCTTCGGCGAGAATCCTATTCAGATGGAAAGGCCCGGCATCCTTGTCGGAGCGCCGGGCCTTGTCATGGCCACGGTCGCATTCAGGCGAGTGGCCGCTTCGGGACAAGGTCAGAGGCGGACGGCGACCTCGCCATGCCGTGCGGCGAACTGCGCCGCCTCCTTCCGGAACAGCATCCAGGCAGGCTGCGGGCTTTCGTGTCCGGGTTCCTGCATCGACATCGTATAGGGGCCTTTGTTGCCGGCCGGCTTGTCGGGGTCGAGCCGCGCGGCCCTGCACATCGCGCGGGCAATCCGTGTGATTCTCTCTTCGTCCATGTCTGTCTCCGCCGCCAGGATTCAGCGGCGACGAAACGCGGAAGCGGGGAGGCGAGTTCCCGAAAATCTCATGAAAATAAATTAGTTAATTATATCAGTGTCTTAGATGGGATCGCGCGGATCCTCGGCGCTCGGCTTGTCGAGCATGGCGCCGGGGCCCCGCGAGCCTGCCCAACGCGTCGCCAGCGCGATCCCCAGTGGAATCGCGATCACGACGATCCACACAACGAAGCCCCAATCCCCGTTCATTCCGTCAATTCCGTCCAGAGCCTTCGCCCGACGGTAGCTTCTTCTGGCCGGCCTGGAAATCCGTCTGCGGCGCCTCCTCCTCATACTCGAATGGCGGGGCGGGGCCGGTCGGATGGGCGGAGTGCGGCGACGGGCCAGGGCGCGTTCCGGCCGCGACCGACTGACCGGGCTGCTGCGGCGTCTCGACCGGCTTGGGCGAACCGACACGATTGAGCATCTCAGCCTCCATAAATGCGTGCCAGATACTGGACCAAGCGCCGAACGGCGGCATTGTTCCCGCTGGCTTCAGGCCGCCAGCAGCCCGAGCGCGCGCTCGATGCGCGAGCAGCCCGCCCGGGCGCGCGCCTTGGCATAGCTGCGCTGTAGTTGGCCGCTGGCATAGGATTCGATGACGATGGCGTGGACATAGCTCTTGCGAACCACGGCCGGCGTGTTGACGAGGCGCTCCGAGATCGCGCGCATGATGTCGGCGAGCTGGCGCTTGCGTCCGGCCTCGGTTGCGACCGTCTCGCCTGAGAGGAGCAGTTCCGCCGCCGCGGCGTTGGCAGCAAGCATCCGCAGATCCTTGCTGCTGACCGGGAGGCCGCAGACCTGCTTCAGATAGGCGTTGATCTCGGCCGCATGGACCGGCGCGACGGACCCGTCTTCGCGGCGATATTGCAGCAGCCGGCGCCCCGGTAATGTGGCGATGCGCGCGAGCGCCCGTGCGAGCGGGGCGTCGTCGACCGCGCAAGCGATATCCTTGCCGCTCTTGCCCCGAAAGTGGAGCGCGATACGCGCGCCTGTGAGCCTGACGTGCCGCTTGAGCAGCGTCGAGGTGCCATGGCTGCCGTTGCTCTTCGCATAGCTTTCGTTGCCGACACGCAGATGGCAGCGGTCGATGATCGCCGCAGCGCAGGCGAGAGCTTTCTCATGGGAAAGCGTGCGGGCCCGCATGTCGGCTGCGATCCGGGCGCGCAGCTTCGGCAGCGCAGCGATCAGCCGGCCCAGTTGCTGCAGTTTGCGGCGTTCGCGCACCTTCTCCCATTCGGGGTGGTAGCGATGCTGTACACGGCCTGCTTCGTCATGGCCGATGGCCTGGAGATGCGCTCGCGGATCGGCGGCGATGCGGACATCCTCATAGGCCGGAGGGATCGCGAGCGAGCGAATCCGGGCCAGCGTGTCTTCGTCCGTGATCTTGGCGCCTTCCGCATCGCGATAGCCGAAGAAGCGCCCATGGCGCACACGGCGGATCGTGAGTTCGTCGGACGAAACGCGCCGCAGTCGTGTCTTGGCGGGCTGTCGTCTAGCTTGCGGGGAGACCGGCATGGCGTGGACTCGCAGATCACTGCTGCGGAAATGCGCCGACACCGACTTGGTTCCGCCGAGTTCAGCATATTCACCACATTTCGACAAGCGCCCTCATTCGAGGGGGTGCATGCGCGGAAATCAGTGGCGTTGCGAAGACGCCTCGCCAAAACTGTCAAAAAATTTGAACAAGACGAAGAGGGAGAGAATGACGCGTCGCGTGCTGATTGCCGAGTTCATGCATGAGACGAACACCTTCAGTGTTCAGCTCACGGACGAAGCCACTTTCCGGGCGCATGGCGCTTTTCTGGGTAACGAAATCCCCGAGGCTTTCCGCGGTACCCGAACCTCGATGGGGGCTGCCTTCGAGGCTGCCGACAAGTTCGGCTGGAGCCTGACCCATCCGCTGGTGACCGGCGCCAATCCCTCGGGCCGCGTCACCGATGCCGCCTTCGACGTCTTCGCCGGCCATATCGTCAATGCTGCCGATGGCGTCGACGGCGTGCTGCTGCATCTCCACGGTGCGATGGCGACCGAAAGCTCCGATGATGGCGAGGGCGAATTGCTGGCGCGGCTGCGCAAGCGAATCGGCCCGGACGTGCCGGTCGTCGCCGTGCTCGACCTGCACGCCACGGTCACCCAGCTCATGGCCGACAACGCCAATGCGCTGATTTCCTACCGCACCTATCCGCATATCGACCAATACGAGCGGACCTGGCAGGCAGCGGAGCTGCTCGAGCGCGCGATGAAGGGCGAGATCAGGCCCAAGGTCGCACTCGCCCGGCGCCCGATCCTCTATGCGCTCGATGGCGGGCGCACCACCTCGCCGCCCTTCCTGGAGTTGCTGCGCCGTGGTGACGCGCTGGAAGCCTCCGGCGATGCGCTGGTCGTCAGCGTTCAGGCTGGCTTCTCCTCGGCCGACGTGCACGATATCGGCCCCTCGATCGCGGTCACGGCCGATGATCGCGGCAAGGCGCAGGCCATCGCCGAAGAGCTGATGGACTATGCCTGGGAGCAGCGCCGCTTCTCCTCCATCCATTTCACGCCGCTCGCCGAGGCCATGGCCCGTGCCAAGGCCGGCGAGGCCGATACCGGCAAGCCCGGCTACAAGCCTGTGGTGATCTCGGACTACTCCGACAATCCCGGCTCCGGCGCCTATGGCGACGCCACCAACCTGCTGCGCGCGATCCTCGACGCGAAGCTCAGGAATGTCGGCTTCCACGCGATCTGCGACCCCGAAGCGGCGCTCGCTGCGCAGGCAATCGGCGTCGGCAAGCGTGGCCGGATCAAGCTCGGCGGCAAGGTCGATCCCAGCATGGGCGGCGGGCCGCTCGATCTCGACGCTCACGTCGTCGCGCTGACCGACGGATACTTCATGTGCTACGGCCCGATGGCCGGCGGCATCTGGCGCAATTACGGGCTCTCGGCCCTGCTGCGCGTCGACGATGTCGAGATCATCGTCATCACCCATAACGGCCAGGCGACCGATCTTGCCCAGTTCACCTCGCTCGGCGTCGATCCGACGCGAAAATCGACGGTGATCGTCAAGTCGATGCAGCACTTCCGCGCCGCATTCGAGCCGATCGCGCGCGAGGTGCTGGAAGTCGATACCGGCGCGATCTCGACGCGCAATTTCAAGGAGCGGCCTTACCGCAAGGTGCGCCGGCCGATCTTCCCGCTCGACGACATCTGAAGCCCGGCCGCAAAGCGCCGGCGAAGACAGTAAATGCAGGAGAAAACCATGGCGGTTCAGGCCGATATCGTGCTGCGCAACGGGCCGATCTGGTGCGGGCGCGACGATGGTGTCGTCGAGGCGCTGGCGATCTGGCAGGGCAGGGTGCTCGCGGCCGGCGGCGATGCCGAGATCGCCCCGCTCGTCGGCCCGAAGACGCGGGTGATCGATTTGAAGGGCCGCCTGGCGACGCCGGGTCTCAACGATTCGCATCTGCATCTCGTCTCGCTCGGCATGACCATGGGCTGGGTCAATTCCAAGCCGGAGGCCGCGCCGACGCTGGAGGCGCTGCTGGGCGCGATCTCCGCGCGTGCTGCGACGCTGAAGCCGGGCGAATGGATCCTCTCGCGCGGCTACGATCAGACCAAGCTCGACACCGGCCGCCACCCCTATCGCGAAGAGCTCGACCGCGCTGCGCCGAACAACCCGGTGATGCTCGTGCGCACCTGCGGCCACATCGCGATCTGCAATTCCGAGGCGCTCCGGCTCGGCGGCATCGACGAGAAGTCGCCGACGCCGCAGGGCGGCCTGATCGAACAGCAGAATGGCCGCCTGACCGGCCTGCTCGCCGAGAACGCGCGCGCGCCAGTGCAGGCCGCGATCCCCGCGGCGACCGAGGAGGATATCATCGCCGGCATCGAGCGCGGCGGCCGCTACCTGCTCTCGCTCGGCATCACCAGTTGCATGGACGCCGCCGTCGGCCAGAAGGGCGGCTTCGGCGAGATAGCGGCTTACCACCGCGCCAAGCGCGACGGCCGTCTGCCGATGCGCACCTGGCTGACCCTGCTCGGCGACGACGGCCGCTCGATCGTGCCTGATTGCTACGAGGCAGGGCTGATCTCCGGCACTGGCGACGACATGCTGATGATCGGCGCGGTCAAGCTCTTCCTCGACGGTTCGGCGGGTGGGCGCACCGCCTGGATGACCGAGCCCTATCTCGGCGAGGACAAGACCACCGGCGTCTGGATGTGGGACGATGCGGAGTTGGAACGCATGGTGCTCGACGCCCACAAGAAGGGCTACCAGCTCGCCTGCCACGCGATCGGCGATGCCGCTATCGAGCAGCTCATCACCGCCTATGAGAAGGCGCTCGCGGCCTATCCCGATCTGGATCGACGGCACCGCATCGAGCATTGCGGCTTCTCGACGCCGGCCCAGCATGAGCGCATGGTCAAGGCCGGCATCTATCCCTGCCCGCAGCAGGTCTTCATCCATGATTTCGGCGATGCTTACGTCAAGGTGCTCGGGCCGGAGCGGGCGCTGCCGAGCTACCCCTTCCGCACCTGGTTCGATCTCGGTCTGAAGCCGGCGACGGGCAGCGACGCGCCGGTCTGCGACCCCAACCCCTTCCCGAATTTCCACACCATGCTGACCCGGCAGACCTGGAAGGGCACGGTGATGGATGAAAGCCAGCGCGTCTCGATCGAGGAGGCCCTGCAGGCCTACACCGAGTACGGCGCCTTCTCGCAGAAGCAGGAAGCCGTAAAGGGGCGGCTGGCGCCGGGCTTCCTCGCCGATGTCGCGGTGTTCTCGCGCAATCTGCTTACGGCCGATCCGGCGGATATTCTCAAGGACACGCACTGCGATCTCACCATTCTGGGCGGCGAGGTCGTCTACGAGCGGGCTTGAGGCCGGCTTTGACCGCGCAGGGGAAGACAAGCGCGGCAAAGCCGTTATGGTTCCACTTGGAAGCAAACAACTCCGGACCAGCCGGAGCAAAATCGAAAACGGGAGGAATGATCGTGTTGTTGAAGAAATTGGCCTTTGCGACCGCGCTGACGCTGGCGGCCTTTACCATCTCGGCGCAGGCCCAGGAGCCGCGCCGCGGCGGGACGATCCGCTTCACCGCGCCCTATGGCGCGTCCTTCGTCAGCAATGACAGCCACGTCTCGAACCAGATCCAGGACGAGATCTACGGCTATGCACTGCACGGGATGCTCTATCGCTGGGACGCGAATGCCGGCAAGCCGGAGCTGGAGCTCGCCAAGAGCGCCACGGTCTCGCCGGACGGGCTGACCTACACCTTCAAGCTGCGCGACGATGCCCTGTTCCATAACGGCCGCAAGATGACGGCCGACGACATCATCTGGTCCTATAACCGGATCATGGACGGCACGAAGAACTACCCCGGCGCGCGCTACGTCTCGCGCATCAGGGGGGCGGTCGAGGTCCAGAAGGGCCAGGCCAAGGAAATCTCGGGCCTCAAGAAGATCGACGATTCCACGATCGAGATGACGCTGACCGACAAGACCAATCCGGGCTTCCTGTTCTACAGCGCGATGACCGCGATCCTGCCGGCCAAAGAGGCGCAGGCGCCGGACTTCTTCAACAAGCCGATCGGCCTCGGCCCGTTCAAGTTCGTCGAGCATGTTCCCGGCTCGCGCATGGTCTTCGAGCGCTGGGAGAAATACTACAAGGCGGGGAAGCCCTATGCCGACAAGCTGGTGATTTCGCCGATGGGCGAGGCTGCCGCGCGTGACGTCGCCTTCCGCAACAAGGAGATCGACGTCTCGATCCTGGGCTCGACCCAGTATGTCGCCTACAAGGCCGATGCCAATCTCTCGAAGGGCATTCTCGAGGTTGCGGAGGTCTTCACCCGCAACATGGGCATGAACCCCTCCTTCAAGCCCTTCTCCGACAAGCGCGTGCGCCAGGCGATCAACTACGCGATCGACAGCGACCTGATCATCAAGCGCCTCGTCCGCGACAAGGCCTATCGCGCGGTGAGCTGGCTGCCGATCTCCGTGCCGGGCTTCGACAAGGATGCGAAGCCCTACGCCTATGACCCGGAGAAGGCCAAGAAGCTCCTGGCCGAGGCTGGCTACCCCGATGGCTTCGAGTTCGAATGGACCGCGACGCCGAACGAGAGCTGGGGCATCCCGATCGTCGAGGCGACGATCCCGATGCTCGCCAAGGTAGGCATCAAGGTGAAGGTCAAGCCGGTCGAGACCTCGGCGCTTGGCGGCGTCGTCGTGGGCGGTGACTTCCAGGCCTTCATCTGGTCGAACACCTCCGGCCCGGATGCGCTGTCCCAGCTCAAGTGCTTCCACTCCGCGACGCCGCGTTCGTCCTGCAACTACACCACCTTCAAGAACGCGGCCTATGACAAGCTGATCGACGACGCCTCGGCTGAGAACGATCCGGCCAAGCAGCTGGAGCTGCTGAAGAAGGCCAATGCCATGCTGCAGGACGAGGCCCCGGTCTGGTTCTTCAACTACAACAAGGCGGTCATGGCTTATCAGCCCTGGCTGCACGGCCTCCAGCCGAACGCGACCGAGCTCGCGCTGCAGCGCTACGAGGATCTCTGGGTCGACGCCACCTCGCCGGCGGCGAAGTAAACCGTCCTGAGCTGACGCCGTCGCGCGACAGCGCGGCGGCGTTAGCTTGTCCGCATTCGAGCGTCGGTAGCGACGCCCTGCACAGCGGCTTCAGGAGCCCTCGTCATGTTGCCTTATGTCTCGCGTCGCCTGTTGCAGGCGATCCCGATCCTGCTTGCAGTCGCGGCGCTGATCTTCGTGCTGTTCAGCGTCATTCCCGGCAGTTTCGCCACCAGCCAGATGGCTGACGGGCGCAGCAATATCGACGCCGAAACCATCGCGCGCATGAACCAGCAGTTCGGCCTCAACGATCCGCTGCCGCTGCGTTTCGCGAAATATGTCGGCGGCCTCGCCACCTTCGATCTCGGTGATTCCTTCCGCACCCGCCAGCCGGTGATCAACCAGATCGGCGAGCGACTCTGGCCGAGCCTTCAGCTCGCGCTCGGAGCCATGCTCTTCGCCATCGTCATCGGCGTGCCGCTCGGCTTCTTCGCTGCGCTGAAGCCGGGAAGCTGGGTCGATATGCTCTCCATGGTCTTAGCGGTCTCGGGCTTGTCGCTGCCGATGTTCTGGCTCGGCCTCCTGCTAATGTACGGCTTCGCGCTGACGCTCGGTTGGTTCCCGAGTTTCGGCTATGGCGATGGCGATCCGCGTTACATCGTGCTGCCGGCGATCGCGCTCGGCGTCTCGCCGCTGGCCCTGCTGGCGCGGACATCGCGCGCCGCCGTGCTGGAGATCATGCATGCCGATTTCGTCCGCACCGCCCGCGCCAAGGGCGCGAGCTCCTTCCGCGTCATGCGCTGGCACGTCGCCCGCAACGCGCTCGTCATCGTGCTGACCACGCTCGGCCTGCAGTTCGGCTCGGTTCTGGGCCAGGCGGTCGTCGTCGAAAAGCTGTTCGCCTGGCCGGGCCTCGGCTCGCTGCTGGTCGACAGCGTGACCTGGCGCGACATCCCGGTCGTGCAGGGCTGCATCCTGACGATCGTGCTCTTCTTCCTCGTCGTGAACATCGCCGTCGACGTGCTCTGCGCCATCGTCGATCCGCGCATCAAATACAGCTAGGTCCCCGCCGATGAAGTTCCGTGCCAATCTCTGGATCGGCGGCGCCTGTTTCGCGCTCGTCGTGGCCGGCGGCGTCTTCGCGCCCTGGTTCGCCCACACCGATCCCGTCATGGACGCCAATTTGATGAATGCCGAGATCCCGCCGGGCTCGGAGTTCTGGTTCGGCACCGATGCGCAGGGCCGCGACATCTATAGCCGCGTGCTCTATGGCGCCCGCATCTCGCTGACGGTCGGCATCGTCTCGCAACTGATCAATACGGTGATCGGCGTCGCGCTCGGCCTTTCCGCCGCCTATTGGGGCGGCTGGTGGGACGATTTCGTCAGCGGCCTCACAAACATGATGCTCGCCATTCCCTCGCTGATCTTCGCGCTGGCGATCATGGCGATCCTCAATCCCGGCCTCACCAGCCTGCTGATCGCGCTGGGCCTGACCAACTGGTCCTTCACCTGCCGCTTGACCCGCGCTGCGACCCTTTCGGTCAAACAGCTGGGATATGTCGAGGCCGCCCGTTCGCTCGGTTACGGCACCTTCCGCATCATGTTGACGCAGATCCTGCCGAACATCGCCGGCCCGATCATCGTCATCGGCACGCTCGGCATGGGCGGCGCGGTGCTGGCGGAGGCCTCGCTCTCCTTCCTCGGCCTCGGCATCCGCCCGCCCTTCCCGAGCTGGGGCAGCATGCTCTCGGATGCGCGCGACCAGATCTCGACCGCGCCCTGGATCTCGATCTTTCCCGGTCTTGCGATTTTTCTGACCGTGCTCGGCCTCAACCTGCTAGGGGACGGCCTGCGCGATATCCTCGATCCGCATTCGCAGCTCCGCAAAGCCTGACAGCAGACCCATGACGACTCCAGACCTGATTGATCCGCCGCTCGAAACCGTCCGCTTCCATGGGCTGAAGGCGGGGCCTAAGCTCCTTGTCCTGGGTGCCGTCCATGGCAACGAGACCTGTGGGCCCAATGCCATCGCCCGCGTGATCGAGGATTGCCGGGCCGGCCGCGTCGCGATCCAGCGCGGTGAGGTCACCTTCCTACCGGTCGCCAATCCCAAGGCCTATCGGCAGAATACGCGCGAGGGCGATCGCAACCTCAACCGCGACCTGCGCGAGCGGCCGCAGCCTGATGACAATGAGGACCGGATCGGCAACCGCCTCTCCGCCATTCTGCGTCAGCACGACATGCTGCTCGACGTCCATTCCTTCACAGGGGAGGGCGTGCCCTTCGTCTTCTTCGGGCCGGACGATAATCGCGGCGATCTCGAGCCTTTCCGCCATGGCGCAGCCGAAGCCGCCTTCGCCGCCTGCCTCGGCGTTGACCTGATGATCCATGGCTGGCTCGACATCTATGTCCGGCTGATTGCCGCTCGCGAGAAGCTGAACCTGCCGCGGCTGGCCGTGACCGAAGGCTTTGGCACCACCGAGTTCATGCGTTTCGCCGGCGGCTATGGCGTGACGCTCGAATGCGGCCGCCATGAGGACCCGGCTTCGGTCGATGTCGGCTATGCTGCGATCCGCAACGCGCTCGCCCATGTCGGTCTGACGGACGAGCCGCCGCCGGCGCCACAGAAGCGGGTCGTCGTCCACATGGATGACCTCGTCATCTGCGAGGCCGAGGGCGACCGTGTCGAGGGCGCCTGGAAGACCGGCGAGCGCGTCGCCAAGGGCACGCCGATCGCCCGCCGCGCCGATGGCACGGTCGTGACGATGCCGCGCGACGGCTTCATCATCTTCCCCAATCCCAAGGCCAAGCCCGGCGAGGGCATCTGCTATCTCGGGACGGAAAGCGCGCGCCGGATCTGAGCGGCGATTACTGCACGATGCCGCGCTTGGTGCCGAAGCCGGGGATATTGCAGCCGCAGCCGGAGCCGTAGGGCAGCGGCGGTGTCGGGCAATCGCCCCGGCCGGTGACGCACATATTGCCGTAGCGCGGCCGATAATATGGGCGCTCATAGCCATAATCGCGGCGGTAATAGCGTGGCGGCGGCGGACGATCGTCCTCGTCGTCTTCGTAGGACGGCCCGTTGCGATAGGGTCCGCCGTAATACTGAGCCTTGGCCGGGATCGCGCAGAGCAGGACGGCGCAGGCGAGAGCCGAGACCGTGAACTGACGCCGCAACATGGTCTTTCCTTTCGGTTTCCTCGCCGACACTCGGGCACGGCAAGGCGATTCGTTTCCTCCTAGCCGGGGTACAATGAACGGACGCTGATATGACCTGCTTTTGGCCGGCTCAGGAAAGCAGGATAAGGCGGCGGCTTTGCGGCCTGCGGCCGCGATCCAGTGCCTTTCGCGGTCACGGTGAGGGCGCGATGGCGATCAGGAGCTCGCCAGCCGCTGCCGTCGCCCCCGGCCGGCTGGCGATCCGCGCGACCGTTCCCGCCGCCGGACTCTTCAACTCCATGAAGAGCTTCATCGATTCCAGCACGGCCACGACCTGGCCGGCGGCGATGCTGTCGCCTTCGGCGACATGGATGGCGGCGACCGTTCCCGGCATGGTGGCGCGAACGGAATCGCCGGTCTGCCCCTGTGCGGCGCGGGCGGCGGCCGCTGCCTCAACCGCGAGCGCGATCTCGATGCGCCCTTCGAAGCTGCCATGGCGCAGGAAGATGCCGGAGCGATCCGGCACCGCGTCGACGGACAGGCGCCCGCCATCGAGCAGAAGCGTGTAACGCGTCGCGCCAGCTGCCGCCACGGCAACCTCGACCTGCCGGTGATCGGTCGTGACGAGAATGCCCTCATCTGTCCCGTCCGCCCGCAACCGGCGGGTCTCGCCGCCCGAGGTCAGTGCGAGATGGCAGGCACCGGGCTTGCCGGCCGAAGCGAGCAGTCGAAAGCCTTTCAGCGTCCTCCATGGCCCGGCCGCAGCATTGCCTCGAGCCGTAAGCCAGATCGCCGCTGCGACCGCGTCCTGTTCCGCGGAGTCGTCGCCCGAAGCTTGCCAGCCTGCGGGCCAGGTCTCGCCGATGAACAATGTCGTGGCCTCGCCGCGCGCGAACACCGGCTGTCTCAGCGCATCGACGAGGAAAGGCCGGATCGTCGCGGGCCCGAATACCGTCATGCGGTCCAGGCCATCGGCCAGGCGACGCCGCGCCGCATCCCGGTCCGGCCCATGGGCGATGACCTTGGCGAGCATCGAGTCGTAGAAGGGCGACACGGCGCTGCCTGTCCCGACGCCGCTGTCGACGCGCAACCCTGCCGGCTCGCGCCAGAGCGCGATCGTGCCGGTGTCGGGGCGGAACCCTTTATCGGCCCGTTCGGCAGTCAGCCGTGCCTCGATGGCGTGGCCGGTGCAGGTGATCTCCTCTTGGCTGCGCGGCAGTTTTTCGCCGGCCGCGATGCGGATCTGCCATTCGACGAGATCGAGCCCGGTGATCGCCTCCGTTACGGGATGCTCGACCTGCAACCGCGTATTCATCTCGAGGAAGAACACCTCCTGCGTCGCGGCATCGACCAGAAACTCGACCGTGCCGAGATTGTCGTAGGCGATGGCGCGAGAAAGCTTCAGTGCATGCTCGTGCAGCGCGGCGCGCGCCTCCGGCTTGAGGTTGGGCGCCGGCGCCTCTTCCAGCAGCTTCTGGTTGGAGCGCTGCACCGAGCAGTCGCGCTCGAAGAGGTGGACGATGTTGCCGTGCTTGTCGCCTGCGACCTGCACCTCGACATGGCGCGGGCGCGTCACGAATTTCTCGATCAGCAGGCGCCCATCGCCGAAGGCGGCTTCGGCCTCGCGGCTGGCGGTGGCGATGGCGCCGTCCAGCTCGGCTTCGTTCTCGACCTTGCGGATACCCTTGCCGCCGCCGCCGGCGGAAGCCTTGACCATCACCGGCAGGCCGATGCGCAGCGCCGCGCGCTTCAGCGCCTCGGGCGACTGGTCGGCGCCGTCATAGCCGGGAACGCCGGGCACACCGGCGTCGCGGGCGATCTGCTTGGATCGGATCTTGTCGCCCATTGCCTCGATGGCTTGGGCGGAGGGACCGACGAAGGCGATGCCGTTCGCCTCGCAGGCGGCGATCAGGTCCAGCCGTTCCGACAGGAAGCCGTAGCCCGGATGGATCGCCTGTGCGCCTGTCTTGAGCGCGGCTGCGATGATGCGGTCGGCGCGCAGATAGGAATCGCGCGCCGGGGCGGGGCCGATGTGCACGGCCGTGTCCGCGAGCCGGACATGCAGCGCCTCCTTGTCGGCGTCGGAATAGACCGCGACGGTGCGGATGCCGAGCTTGCGGGAGGTGCGGATGATGCGGCAGGCGATCTCGCCGCGATTGGCGATGAGGAGAGTGTCGAACATGGCGCCGCTCACATCCGGTAGACCGGCCGGGGGCCGGTATCGCGCGCTTCGCCAGCCGACAGTGCGAGGCAGAGGCCGAGCACGTCGCGCGTCTGCTCGGGCTCGATGATACCGTCGTCCCAGAGCCGGGCGGTGGCGTAATAGGGGTCGCTCTGCTCCTCGAACTGCGCGCGGGTGCGCTTGTCGAGTTCGGCGACGGCTGCTTCGTCCGCGGCGCCCTTGAGCGATTGCCGGCGCAATTCCGTCACCACGGTCGCGGCGACCTCCGGGCTCATCGTCGCGATGCGGGCATTGGGCCAGGAGAACAGGAAGCGGGGCCTAAAACCTCGCCCGCACATGCCGTAATTGCCGGCGCCGTAGGAGCCGCCGATCAGCACGGTGTATTTCGGCACACGCGCATTCGAGACGGCATAGACGAGCTTGGCCGAATGCTTGGCGATGCCACCGCGCTCAGCCTCGGTGCCGACCATGAAGCCGGTGATGTTCTGCAGGAAGAGGAGCGGAATCTGGCGCTGGTCGCAGAGCTCGATGAAATGCGCGCCCTTGACCGCGCTCTCCGAGAACAGGACGCCGTTATTGGCAAGGATGCCCACGGGATAGCCGTGGATATGGGCGAAGCCGGTGACGAGGGTCGCGCCGTAATCCGGCTTGAAGGCGCTGAAGGCGCTGTCATCGACCACGCGGGCGATGACCTCGCGGACGTCATAGGGTCGGCGCAGATCGGTAGGCACGATGTCGACGATCTCAGCCGGATCGAGCTTCGGAGCGGCGGGAGCCTGCGGGGGCGGCGTGATGCGGCCGATTTCGCCGAGCGCCCCGACGATCTCGCGCAGCTTCGCCAGCCCTTCCATCTCCGTTTCGACGAGATGGTCGCTGACGCCGGAGACCAGCGTGTGCATCTCCGCCCCGCCCAGCGTCTCGCCATCGACGATCTCGTGCACGGCCGCCTTCACGATCGGCGGCCCGCCGAGATGGATGCGGCCGGTGCCCTTGACCATGATGACCTGGTCGGAGAGCGCCGGGATATAGGCGCCGCCGGCGGTCGCGCCGCCGAAGACGATCGATATCTGTGGGATGCCAGCCGCCGACATCCGGCACTGGTTGTAGAAGGAGCCGCCGAAATGGTCTCGGTCGGGGAAGACGCGGTCCTGCTCCGGCAGGAAGGCGCCGCCGCAATCGACGAGGTAGAGACAGGGCAGGCGATGCTCCTCCGCGATCTCCTGCGCCCGCAGATGCTTGCGGACGGTCTCGGCGAAGAAGGAGCCGCCCTTCACCGTCGCGTCGTTGGCGATCAGCATGCAGGCGCGGCCTTGCACGACGCCGATGCCGGTGACGATGCCGGCGCCCGGCACTTCGTTGCCGTAGAGCCCCCAGGCGGCGAGCGGCGAGAGTTCGAGAAAGGGCGTTTGCGGATCGAGCAGGAGGTCGATTCGCGCGCGCACCATGATCTTGCCGCGCGCCTCGTGGCGGGCGCGCAGCTTCTCGCCGCCGCCTTCTGCGACGAGGCCGTGGCGCTGGCGCAGCATCTCCAGCATGGACGAGAGCGGGGGAGGGGTGGTGGAGATGCCCGGATCGGTCTGCGCCATGTGCCTCTTCCGCGATCGTTTCCTCAGCCCTCATCCTGAGGCGCCGCGGAACGCGGCGTCTCGAAGGATGCTCCAGTGCGCGTCGGAGCCGTCTGGAGCAACCTTCGAGACGCGCCCTCGGCGCTCCTCAGGATGAGGGCTCGCAGGTAGAATGGGCGTCTTGATCTCGCCGCAACATTCACCTACCGTCCGGTAGGTAGTCAGATCGCGGCGCCGCGGTCAAGCAGGAGGAAGCCATGTCGGCCGTCGAGACGCTTGCAGGCGAGGGCGTGCGCCGCTCGCCGTACTTTACCGAGGAGCACGAGGCGCTGCGCGATCAGGTCCGCCGCTTCGTCGAGACCGAGATCAAGCCGCATGCGCTGAAATGGGAGGAGGACGGCTTCGTCCCGCGCGCCGTGCTGCGCCGCATGGGCGAGCTCGGCTTCTTCGGCATCCGCTATCCCGCCGAATATGGCGGCTCCGAGATGGACACGCTGGCGACGGTCGTGCTGGCGGAGGAGCTGGGCCGCTCGACCTTCTCGGGCGTCGCCATCACCGCGCTGGTTCACACCGACATGGCATCGGTCCACATCGCCAATGCCGGTAGCAAGGCGCAGCGGGACAAATATCTGCCGGCCATCATCGCCGGCGAGAAGATCGGCGCGGTCGCCGTAACCGAGCCTGATGCAGGTTCGGACGTGAAGGGCATCCGCACCACGGCGCGGCGCGAGGGCGACCATTACGTGCTCAACGGCGCGAAGATGTTCATCACCAACGGCGTCTACGCGGATCTCTACTGCGTCGCCGCCAAGACCGATCCGGCGGCTAAGCCCTCGCAATCGGTCTCGATCTTCCTCGTCGAGAAGGGCACGCCGGGCTTTTCCGTCTCACGCGCGCTCGACAAGCATGGCTGGCGCTCCTCGGATACCGCCGAGCTTTCCTTTGTCGATTGCCGCATACCGGCCGAGAACCTGCTCGGGCAGGAGGGGCGCGGCTTCTACGCGATCATGAGCAACTTCCAGAACGAGCGCACCGTGATCGGCGCGATGGCGATCGGCGAGTCGCAGGCCGCTATCGATCTCACGCTGGATTATGTGAAGACGCGAAAAGCCTTCGGCGCACCGCTCTGGGAGAAGCAGGCGATCCGCCAGCGTCTCGCGGAACTGGCGAGCAAGGTCGAGGCTGGCCGCCAGCTCGTCTACCACGCCGCCTGGCTCGACGCGCAGGGCTTCGACGCCACCCGCGAGGTCTCGATGGTCAAGGCCTATTGCGGCGAGTTGGTCAACGAAGTCATGTACGATTGCCTGCAGTTCCACGGCGGCATGGGTTACATGCGCGAGAGCGCCATCGAGCGCATGACCCGCGACGCCCGCGTGCAGTCCATCGGCGGCGGCGCCACCGAGGTGATGCTCGAAGAGGTGGCGAAGCGGCTGTGATACGTTTGCGCGCCCCTTCAAGCGTCATGCTCGGGCCTGACCCGAGCATCTCATGCCGGAGATTCTCGGGTCTGCGCTTCGCTTCGCCCGAGAATGACGCGGGGCGCTGCGCATGACTGTCGCCGCCGACCGCAGCCAGCGCGACACCGAAGGCGGCTCGCGCCGGCAAATCCTCGACCATGCCGCGCGGCTCCTGCGCAATGGCGGCTATTATCAGACCACGTTGCGGGAGATCGCGGAGGCAGTCGGCATCCGCAAGGCGAGCCTCTATTACCATTTCGCCTCGAAGGAGGAGATCGTCGAGGCGGTGGTCAACGACGGCGTCCGCTTCGTCCACGAGGGCGTAGTCGCCGCGCTCGCCGCGACCGAAGGTGCAAACCCGCGCCAGCGGCTGGAGGCGGCAATCCGCGGCCATCTTGCGGCGCTGCACGGCCACGGCGACTACACCAGCGCCAGCATCAAGGTATTCAACTTCGGCGCCGCGCCGGCGCCGGAGAGCGTGCGGGCCGTGCGGCGCGCCTATGAAGATGTCTGGCGCCGGCTGATCGGGGAGCTGCAGCAGGCCGGCGCCCTGCCGCGGGAGCGCGCGCCGGACGTCCTGCGCAATTTCCTGCTCGGCGCGCTCAACGGTTCCACCGATTGGTACCGGCCCGAACGCTTCGAGATCGATGCGCTGGCGCGCGAATTCGCGGCGCTGCTCTCGCCCTTGGCGTAAGGCCCGCTCCGCCCGCCACGCAGGGGCGGGCGGCATCGACGTAGCTGACCGGCGTCGCCGTCATTGCTAGCATTCCGGTGCGGGGCCGGCTGATCGCCTCGCTGCCTGACGAGGATTTTTCGCCTGATGCGTGCCTTCTACCATCCCGATCAAGCCCTTCACGATCCGCAGCAATATATGCGCTTCGGCAAGGTCGTTGCGCCCAAGGACCTGCCCGAGCGGACGGACCGGCTTCTCGGTGCGCTGGCGAAGCATGGCATCAAGCCGGAGCATCCGGCGGCGCATGGCACGGACCCGATCCTGGCGATCCATGATGCCGGCTTCGTCAATTTCCTCGAAACCGCCTGGGCGCGCTGGCAGGACCTGCCGGCCGAGCGCGGGCCGGAAGTCTGGCCGAGCACCTTCCCCTATTGGAGCGGCCGCCCGGACGAGGATGTCCGTCCGCCCTGCCGCCCCACCGGCTTCATCGGTCAGCTCGGCTGGTATCTCGGTGATCTCTCAGTGCCGATCGGCGAGCATTGCTGGCATTCGACGCTGCGTTCGTCCGAGACCGCAGTCTCTGCGGCCGATGCGATCCTCGCCGGCGAGCGCGCCGTCTACTCGCTCTGCCGCCCGTCCGGCCATCACGCCCGCGCCGATCGCGCCACCGGCTTCTGCTATCTCAACAACACCGCGATCGCCGCCCAGCGCCTGCGCTCCAAATTCGGCAAGGTCGCGATCCTCGATGTCGACGCCCATCATGGCGACGGCACGCAGCAGATCTTCTACCGCCGTAGCGACGTGCTCACGATCTCGGTCCATGCCGATCCGTCTAACTACTACCCGTTCTTCACCGGCTATGACGACGAGCGCGGCAACGGGCCGGGCGAGGGCTTCAACCTCAACCTGCCGCTCGCCCATGGCGCGGGCGGAGCCGAGATGCAGGCTGCTGTCGACAGGGCCGGCAAGGCGATCCGCGATTTCGGCGCCGAGGTGCTGGTGATCGCGCTCGGCTACGACGCCCATAAGGACGACCCGATCGGCGTCCTCAGGCTTGAAGCCTCCGATTTCGGCGCCATCGGCCGGCAGGTGAAGGCGCTCGGTCTGCCGACGCTTGTTGTGCAGGAAGGCGGCTATGCGATCGAGGCGATCGGCGACTGCCTCGATGCGTTCCTGGGTGGGTTCGCCTGAAGCCGAAACGCGCGGGTGCTATGCGAGGTAGTCGTGCAGAACCCGGCCGAAAGGCAGCGTGAAATCGACGAGCTGGTGACGAGCGCGCACGATTCTCCGCACCGGGAAGTCGGCGACCCGGCAATTGATATGAGGGATGAGATGCAACCGCGCCTCGCCCTCCCAGGCGCCATGGACCGTGATGTCCGTGAGATTGTAGCCGACGAGCTGCGCTACCTTCGGTGCGCCATCGACATCGGGCAGCAGCTTCAGGTTGATGTTCAGGCCAGCGATGCCGTCGCGCACCTTGTCGAGCTGATCTTCGAGGCTGCGATGCTTGTAGGTCATCGTGCCCATTGCGACGCGCTCGCCGTCATAGTGCAGCGTTCCGGTCAGGGTGTCCTTCATCACGCCGAGGCGCGGCACGCCATACTTCTTGGGGAAGCCCCAGATCTCCCGTCCGCCGGTGATGGGCGGTTCGTCGTCGAGATACATCTGCACGGAGAAATTGCAGGGCTGTCCCTTGTAGCTGGCATAGATCCCGGTGCCGCTCTCCTCATAGGACCCGAAGCCGGAGGAATCCGGCATCTTCATCCACTCGTAATAGACGAGGTTGCCCGGGGCCGGCTCGAGCGGCTCCGGCAACGCGGCGCGGATGATCTCAGGGTCCGTCTCGTAGGTGATGATCAGATATTCCCGCTTGATGAAGCGGTTCGGCGGATGCGGGTAGCTCGGGCTGAAGACGGGCATCGACGGTGCCTTCAGGATCTCGTCCCGGTTCATGCTGGTCGCTCCTTCTCGAAATCAGCCGCAATTCTGGCAGGGGCCCTGCGACAGATTGATGGCGACCGGACGAATAGAAAAGCTTCTCCTCACTGCCCGCGTGAAGATCGCCCTCCACCCCGAGACGTCGTTCTCGGGCGGAGGGCGTTTTGGTCGGATGCTGTCTCAGATCGCCGCTTCGATCAGGAACGGCCCCTTCTTGGCGAGCGCGGCCTTGAACAGGCTGGTGAACTCCTCGGCCGTGGTGGCGCGGGCGGCTTCGACGCCCATGCCCTTGGCCATCGAGACCCAGTCCAGCGCCGGCTCGTCGATGTTGAGCATCAGCGTGGCGTTGCGGCCGAAATCGTTGACGCCGACGGCGCGCATCTCGCCGTGCAGGATCTGGTAGGTCCGATTGGCGAAGACGACTGTGACGATGTCGAGATTCTCGCGCGCCTCCGTCCACAGACCCTGCACCGTGTACATGCCTGAGCCGTCGGCCTGCATGTTGATGACCTTGCGGTCGGGGCAGGCGACCGCTGCGCCGATGGCGAGCGGGATGCCTTCGCCGATCGCGCCGCCGGTGAGCTGGATGTAGTCGTGCTGCGGTGCGCTGTGGCAGTCATAGTAGAAGCTGCGGCCCGAGGAGACCGACTCATCGCAGACGATGCAATTCTCCGGCAGCAGGGCCGAGACGATGGCGCAGGCCTTGTCGGCATCGAGCTTGCCCGTCGGCAGGCCGGGCTGCTCCTTGCGCGGCGAGGCGATATAGACGGGCGCCGTCTTCGTCGCGCCCATCTCCTCGGCGAGCGCCGTGATCGCTGCGGGCAGATCGTCGCCCGGGCTGGCCAGCGTCGCGACCTCGCAGTCATCGTGGACAAGGCGCCCGGGCTTGCCCGGATAGGCGAAGAAACCGACCGGCGTCTGCGCGCCGACCAGCACGAGATAATCGACGTCCTTGAGCTGATCGAGCGCCTTGTCGATCGGATAGAACACCTTGGGCATGGCGACGCGGCCGGCGCCGCGCTGAATGCGCCCATTCGACATCTGGCTGAAGATCTTGGCGCCGGTCGCGGCGCAGACGCGGGCTGCCATCTCCATCGGCTTCTCCCGCAGCGCGAGCCCCGTCAGCATGATCGCGGCGCGCGCGCCATGCTTGCGCAGCCCGGCGGCGACCTCGCGAATCGCCGCTGAATCGACGCTCTTCAGCGCCGGCAGCGGCGTCGGCTTGAGGGCGGCCGGCTCGACGCTGCCCCAGGCGCAGTCGGCCGGCAGGATCACGGTGGTGACGCCGGGCAGCGTCAGCGAGGCGACATAGGCCTCTCCGATCGCCGGGCCGACATCCTCGGGCGAGGCGATGCGGCGGACGAAATGCGACATCGGATGCGCCAGGCTCTCGATATCGCTGGTCAGCGGCGCGTCATGCTGGAGATGGTAGGTGGCATGGTCGCCGACGACATTGATCATCGGCGTGCGGGCACGCCTTGCATTGTGCATGTTGGCGAGCGCGTTCGCCATGCCCGGCCCGCAATGCAGCAGCGTCGCGGCCGGCTTGTCGGCCATGCGGGCATAGCCATCGGCGGCACCGGTCACCACGCCCTCGAACAGGCCGAGCACGCAGCGCATCTGCGGCTTGCGGTCGAGCGCCGCGACGAAGTGCATCTCGGAAGTGCCGGGATTGGCGAAGCAGGTATCGACGCCGTTGATCAGAAGGGTGTCGCAAAGGCGGTCGGCGCCGTTCATCCTGAAAACCTCGACTCGATAGAAGGCGCCCCTGCGCCAGCGGCCGTGAAGGGAGGAAATTCCTCTCGCGCTGTCAAACGAGAGAATGTCATGGCTTTCCCAAGCGATGGTGATCGGCGCCTTGACGGGTTTGCATATGCATTTAACCTGATTTGGAACGAAGGTTGCTTCGCGCCGTGAATGACGCTGTCTAGGCGTCCTGAATGGCGCGTTCGCCGTTAAGCAGGGGAAGGGTTTCGAACATGGCAGCATTCAAGCGCATCGGTGCGAGCGTCGGCTTCGGCCTCGCGGCGCTTCTGGCGGCGGGCGGCGCGCAGGCGCAGACCAAGGTGAATATCGGAATTTCCGGCTGGACCGGCTTCGCGCCGCTGGTCCTCGCCAAGGAGGCTGGTATCTTCGCTAAGAACGGCCTCGACGTCACGATCAAGAAGATTCCGCAGAAGGATCGCCACCTCGCCATCGCCTCGGGTGACATCCAGTGCGCCGCGACCACGGTCGAGACCTGGATCGTCTGGGATGCGGCGGGCATCAAGACCAAGCAGATCTTCCAGCTCGACAAGAGCTATGGCGCCGACGGCATGGCCGTGCGCAACGGTGTGGGCTCGATCAAGGACCTGAAGGGCAAGACGGTCGCGGCCTCGGCGCCCGGCACCTCGCCCTATTTCGCGCTGGCCTGGATGCTCAAGGAAAACGGCATGTCCGTGAAGGATGTGACGGTCGTCAACATGGAGCCCGGTCCGGCCGCGCAGGCCTTCATCGCCGGCCAGAACGACGCGGCGATGACCTATGAGCCCTATCTCTCCACCGTCCGCGACAAGCCGGATGCGGGCAAGATCATCGCCACCACCCTCGACTACCCGATGGTGATGGACACCTTCGGCTGCACGCCGGCCTTCCTCGTCAACGACAAGGCCGCGGCCGCGCTGACCCAGAGCTATTTCGAAGCGCTGGAGATGATCAAGAAGGACCAGGCCAAGGCCTATGAGATCATGGGCGCCGATGTGAAGCAGACCGGCGAGCAGTTCGGCAAGTCGGCGGCGTTCCTGCGCTGGTCGGATGCCGAGGGCAACAAGAAGTTCTTCTCCGGCGACTGGCAGGCCTTCTCGGCCAAGGCCGCCGACCTGCTGCTCGAAATCGGCCTGGTCAAGGCGAAGCCCGACCTCGCTTCGCTGGTCGACACGAAGTTCGTCGCCGGCAAGTAGAAACCGGGGAGGCTGCTTGAGATCTCCGCGAGCCCTCATTCTGAGGAGCCATCCCGAAAGGGATGGCGTCTCGAAGGATGTTCCAGAAGGCTCGGGAACCATCTGGAGCATCGTTCGAGACGCCGCTTCGCGGTTCCTCAGGATGAGGGCTGCAGGGTGACGGCCGGCCTTGAATGCCTAAGCGGCGAAATCCTTCCGGATGTTCTGGAGCCCGGCTTGCGCGTCGTCTTCTGCGGCACGCAGGCCGGAACCGCCTCGGCCCGGCGCGGAGCCTATTATGCCGGTCCAGGCAACAAGTTCTGGTCGGTGCTCCATCAGACCGGGCTGGTGCCGATGAAGCTGGCGCCGGAAGACTTCCGCAGCCTCCCGCGCTACGGCATCGGCCTGACCGATGTTGCCAAGCGGAGCTCGGGCCCGGATTCCATGCTGCGAGGCAGCCATTTCGACGTGGCCGGCCTCGCGTCCCGGATCGCTGCCTGCGCGCCGCGCATCGTGGCCTTCAATGGCAAACGCGCGGCGCAGGCTGTCCTTGGAGTTCGCGAGGGACAGCTCGTCTATGGGCGGCAGGCGGAGACGCTGGCCGGCGCCGAAATCTACATACTCCCCTCGACCTCCGGCGCAGCGGCCGGCTTCTGGTCGATCGAACCCTGGAAGCAACTGGCTATGGCCGTCCCCGGAACGATAGTGCGATGAGACCCTTGCAACCCGTCTCGACCGCGGCCCGCATAGGCTATGGCGTGGCCTTCTTTGCGCTGTTCGTGGCGCTCTGGTCGGTCGCGACCTTCGGCGGCTATGTCCAGCGCCTCTTCCTGGCCGATCCGCTGACCATGGTCGGCGAGGGCTACAATCTGATGGTGCGCTACGGCTTCAGTTTCGACATCATGATGACGATCTGGCGCGTCGTGGGCGGCTTCATCATCGCCGTCATCGTCGCCCTGCCGCTCGGCATCCTGATGGGCGCCTACAAGCCGATCGAGGCGTTCCTGGAGCCCTTCGTCTCCTTCGCGCGCTATTTGCCGGCCTCGGCCTTCATCCCGCTGCTGATCCTGTGGGCCGGCATCGGCGAGACGCAGAAACTGCTCGTCATCTTCATCGGCGCGGTCTTCCAGCTCATCCTGATGATCGCGGTCTCGGTCGGCTCGATCCGGCGCGATCTGGTCGACGCCGCCTATACGCTGGGCGCGACCGACCGCTCGGTCGTGCGCCGCGTCATGCTGCCGAATGCGGCGCCGGAGATCGCCGAGATCTTCCGCCTCGTCCTCGGCTGGGCCTGGACCTATGTCATCGTCGCCGAGCTGATCGGCTCGTCCTCCGGCATCGGCCACATGATCACGGACAGCCAGGCGCTGCTGAACACCGGGCAGATCATCTTCGGCATCATCGTGATCGGCCTCATCGGCCTCATCTCTGATTTCCTCTTCAAGGCGGTCAACCAGCGCCTGTTCCCATGGGCGCGCGCATGAGCAAGCTTGTCATCGACAATGTCGGCAAGGTCTTCGCAGGCCAGCGCGGGGCTGAGCCGACGCGCGCGCTGATGCCGACTTCGCTCGCCGTCGCCGACAACGACTTCATTACCATTCTCGGCCCCTCCGGCTGCGGCAAGTCGACCTTGCTGCGCATCATCGGGGGGCTGGAGACGGCGAGCGAGGGGCGCATCCTGCTCGACGGCACGCCGGTGTCGGGGCCGGGAGCCGATCGCGGCTTCGTCTTCCAGAGTTACACGCTCTTCCCCTGGCTGACAGTGCAAGAGAACATCGCCTTCGGCCTGCGCGAGAGGGGCGTGCCCGAGGCCGAGCGGCTGCGGATCGCGCGCGACTGGGCGGTGCGCGTCGGGCTCGGCCACTTCGTCGATCATTTCCCGAAGCAGCTTTCTGGCGGCATGCAGCAGCGCACCGCGATCGCCCGCGCGCTCGCCAACGATCCCAAGATCCTCCTGCTCGACGAGCCCTTCGGCGCGCTCGACAACCAGACCCGCGCCCTGATGCAGGAGATGCTGCTCGGCATCTGGGAGCGCGAGAAGAAGACCGTGCTCTTCGTCACCCATGACATCGAGGAGGCTATCTTCGTCGGCTCCCGCGTCGTGGTGATGAGCGCGCGCCCGGGGCGGATCAAGGCGGATATCCCGGTCGAGCTGCCACATCCGCGGCCCTACACCATCAAGACGACACCGGAATTCGTCGCGCTGAAGGAGCGGCTGGTCGAGGAGATCCGCGCCGAAGTCATCGCCGCCGACCACTGAGTCCCTCCAGCAGTCAGCCATGCTTCCCCAACGGAACCGAACCACGCCGCCTGCGTTGTCATGTCGCAGGCGAGTGCCTGCCTTGCGCCAAAGGGCGGTTACGACGGCGATCCGACTTGCCATCTTGGGGCGAAAGGGGCGCTGCCGAAGGTGGGGCCAATGCATTCGCTGATTGCCAGGATGTTGTCTCGGCTCGCGATCGAGCCACGTATCGATGTCGTTTTTCCCGATGGCACGCTTCAATCCATCGGACAGGGAGCCGTGCCGCGATTGCGGATGCGGATCTTGGATGCGCCGACGGAATTGAAACTTGCGCTCAATCCCGAGCTCGCCTTGGGCGAGGCCGTCATGGACGGGCGCGTCGTGGTCGAGCAGGGCTCGCTCTATGATCTGCTCGACGTGCTGGTCGCCGCCATCCACAAGGCCCGCCCGAAGGGCTGGGGCAAGACGCTGGAGGGGCTGCGCACCGCTGTGCGCCGCTTCCACCAGAACAACACACCGGCACTGGCGAAGCGCAACGTCGCGCATCACTACGACCTGAAGAGCGATTTCTTCCGGCTCTTCCTCGACCCGGACATGCAATACTCCTGCGCCTATTTCGCGCAGCCGAATATGACGCTGGCGCAAGCGCAACTCGCCAAGAAGCGCCACATCATGGGCAAACTCGATCTGCAGCCGGGCCAGCGCGTGCTCGATATCGGCTGCGGCTGGGGCGGCATGGCGCTGTCGATCGCCGGCGAGACCGGCGCTTCGGTGACGGGCATCACGCTCTCCGAGGAGCAACTCGCCATCGCGCGGGAGCGTGGCGGGGAGTCCGGCCTGCCGGTCGAGTTCCGGCTGCAGGATTATCGCCACCTGACGGAGCCCTTCGATCGGATCGTCTCGGTCGGCATGTTCGAGCATGTCGGCGTCGGCTATTATCGCGATTACTTCCGCAAGATCCGCGAGTTGCTCAACGACGATGGCGTGGCGCTGATCCACACGATCGGCCGCTCGACGCCGCCTGGCGCGACCAATCCCTTCATCGCCAAGTACATCTTCCCCGGCGGCTACATCCCCGCCATGTCGGAGGTGGCGGCGGCGGTGGAGCAGGAAGGGCTCGTCATCACCGATGTCGAGGTGCTCCGCCTCCACTATGCCGAGACGCTGAAAGCCTGGCGCGAGAACTTCCTGGCCCGGCGCGCCGAGGCGGTGGCGATGTATGACGAGCGCTTCGCCCGGATGTGGGAGTTCTACCTTGCCGCCTCAGAGGCGAGCTTCCGGCACGACGATCTGGTGGTCTTCCAATTCCAGCTCGCCAAGAAGCTCGACGGACTGCCGATCACGCGCGGTTATATCGAGGAGCGTGAGGGCGAGCTTGGGCGGAAGGCGACGCAGACGAAGGTCGATGAGCCGGCTTAGATGCCGGCTGCTAACAGCACCACCTTTGTCATTCCCGGGCGCGCCGCAGGCGCGAACCCGGAACCCACGACTGGGTGGGATTTGATGCCGGGTTGTAAGCCCCTCACCCGGTCGTGGGTTCCGGGTTCTTCGCTGCGCGAAGCCCCGGAATGACAAAGTTTTCGAGCCGGCCTAGGCCGGCTCCGGCCCGACATAGCGGGCGCGAGGCCGGATCAGGCGCCCGGTCTCGCCTTGCTCCAGCGCATGGGCGATCCAGCCGGCGCAGCGCGCCGCGGCGAAGATCTGGAACGAGACATCCGGCGCAAGCCCGAGTTCGCTCGCGATCGCCGTCAGCACGAAGTCGATATTCGGCTCCTCTCCGGTCAGCGCAGTGACGGCCCGGCGCGTCTCCTCATAGGCCGGCGGCAGCGTGAACGCGGTGAGCAGTGCCCGCGCCCGCGCATCGCCGTCCGGATAGAGCGGGTGGCCGAAGCCGGGCAGGGGCATGCCCGTCGCAAGCCGGGCGGAGACCGCCATCTCGACGCCCTCGCTCGCGATCTCGCGCATCAGCCCGAGCACGCGCGGGGTCATCCCGCCATGCAGCGGCCCGGACAGCGTTGCGAGCCCGGCCAAGATGCAGGCCGCGAGTGAAGCGCGCGTCGAGGCCGCGACGCGCACCGCGAAGGTCGAGGCGTTGAGCTCGTGGTCGGCCAGCAGCACGAGCGCGCGGCGGATCAGGTCGGCGCCGCGTTCGTCGCAGCCCCAGGCCTGCGCCAGCCGGTGATGGATCGGCCCCTGGCCCGGCCGCCCTGCGATCGCATCGACCAGCGCGTCGATGACGGAGGCCGCCTCGAGATAGAGCGCCTTCTTCGCGCGCCCCGCCATGGCGGGATCGCCAGCGGCGCGCGCGGCGATCACCGCGAACATGCGCTGCCGGGCCGGTGCCTCCGGCACGATCGTGAACAGCGGCGGAAAGCGCTGCGAGCCGCAATCCCAGAGCAGCCGCGCGACATCCTCCAGCTTCGCCGTATCGGCCAGGGTCGCGGCATCCTGCCCGCGATACCAAAGTTTGCCGCGCTGGATCGTGGCGATGCCCGAGGCCAGGATCGGCTCGCCGAAGGCGATCGCATCTTCGGCGATGGCGGCGGGCTTGCGCCCCCGCGCCTTGCGATGCTCCAGCCGCGCCACATCCTCGGCCCGGTAGAGCCGCCGCCGCGAATCCGCTGCGTCGCCGCGCGCCTCGATCAGCCCGCGGCTGACATAGGCGTAGAGCGTCTGCGGCTTCAGCCCGAGCCGCTGCATCACCTGTTGCGTCGTCAGCCAGTCGGTCATCCGAAAATATATTGATTATATTGTTCAAGATTGATTCTAGCGATGAAGCTACCGATCCTCAAGCTGTCGTTTTGCAGGAGTGATCGCCATGTCCGATGGCCTTGAAGATGTCGTTGCCGCCCATACCGTGCTCTCGGAAGTCGATGGAGCGGCCGGTCGGCTGGTGATGCGCGGCCACAGCCTAGACGAACTGGCGGGACACACCTCCTTCGAAGAAATGGCCGGGCTGATGCTCGACGGCTTCGTGCCGGACCTGCCTGCCACCAAGGATCTGCCGGCAGCGCTCGGCGCGGCTCGGCAGGAATTGTTCGAGACGGTCGTCGCCAAGGCGACGGTGCCCATGTCGCTCGGCCCGGTCGAGATGATCCGGGCGATGACCGCGTTGATCCCCGATGGTGAGGATGGCGGCACGGTGCTGCGGCTGCTGGCGGCGCCGGCTGTCTTCACTGCCGCGTCTCTGCGCCTGCGGCAGGGTCTCGCACCGATCTCGCCCGATTCGTCGCTGTCGCAGGCGGCCGATACGCTGCGCATGCTGACGGGCAAGGCGCCGACGAAGCAGCAGGCCGCCGCGCTCGATACCTATCTCGTGACCGTCGCCGATCACGGTCTCAACGCCTCGACTTTCGCCTCTCGCGTGGTTGCCTCGACACGCGCCGGGCTGGTCTCGGCCGTCCTTGCGGGCATAGGTGCGCTGAAGGGGCCGCTCCATGGCGGCGCGCCCGGCCCGGTGATCGGGATGCTCGATGCGATCGGCACGCCCGACAATGCCCGTTCGTGGCTTGAAACGGCGCTGGATCGCGGCGACCGGCTGATGGGCTTCGGCCACCGTATCTACCGCGTCCGCGACCCGCGCGCCGATGCGCTGAAGGGCGCGATACGCCGGCTCGGCGCCGATAGCGGGCGGCTCGCGCTGGCCGAGGGGGTCGAGCAGGCGGCGCTCGCCATCCTGCGCGAGCGCAAACCCAACCGCACGCTCGAAACCAATGTCGAATTCTATACGGCGCTCTTGCTGGAGGCGCTCGGCTTCCCGCCGGATTCCTTCACCTGCGTCTTCGCGCTCGGACGGACGACGGGCTGGCTCGCCCATGCCAAGGAGCAGATCGCCGGCGGCCGGCTGATCCGGCCGCAATCGGTCTATGTCGGCCCGCAGCCGCGGCAGGCGGCGTGAGGCGAGGGAAGGCGTCATGCTCGGGCTTGAACCGAGCATCTCGGAAACCAGTGGTTTCTCGTCCTGAGGTTCTCGGGTCGGAGCTGCGCTCCGCCCGAGAATGACGGCAGCTCAGACCCGCTGCAGTCGGATCACGAACAGATCGCTGCTGTTCCCGGCGGCGAGTTTTGCGGTGGCGGGAGCTTGGAACACGGCGCTGTCCCCGGCAGCCAGAGCCGCGCCATTCAGTTGCCACTCTCCCTCGCGCGCCACCAAGACCAGCAATCCATGCTCCACCGCGATCTCATGCGATCCGCCCGTCAGGCGCGCGACGCTATGGCTCCACGTCCCGCGCCGGCTCATCACGTTGAGATCGTCGATCGGCCCGTCGACCAGCACGCCCTCCACCGCGTGGTCGGCGGCGAAGAAAAACGGTGCGGTCGAGCGGTCGAGCGCCACCGTCTCTCCATCGCCGAAGGCGAGGCGGATGCCGTTGCCGGTCAGCACCGAGAGTGTCCGGTCGATGCCGGGGAAGGATGAGAACGGACCGTCCTGCCCGACATGCGCCATCGAGATGCGCCAGTCGAAATCTCCGAGCGAGGCGCCTTCCGGCGCCACCGCGATCTCGGTCGTGGTGCCGCCGCCGTTCTTCCACGGCATGACCTTGCAATCGGCGGCGCGGATGATGCGCATGGAAGGCTCCTTCGAATTCACGCCACCACCCATGTCATTCCGGGGCGCCCGAAGGGCGAACCCGGAACCCACGAATGGGTAGAATGCTGCGATCGGGTAGGGCTCGCCCGGTCGTGGGTTCCGGGTTCTCCGCTGCGCGGAGCCCCCCGGAATGACACGAGGGCTCAGCCCAGAATACCCGGCAGGTTGAGCCCCTTCTCGCGGGCGCAGTCCAACGCGATGTCGTAGCCGGCATCGGCATGGCGCATCACGCCGGTCGCCGGATCGTTCCAGAGCACGCGCGCGAGGCGGGCAGCCGCGTCGTCGGTGCCATCGGCGCAGATCACGACACCCGAATGCTGCGAGAAGCCCATGCCGACGCCGCCGCCATGATGCAGCGAGACCCAGGTAGCGCCACTCGCGGTGTTGAGCAGCGCGTTGAGCAGCGGCCAGTCGGAGACCGCGTCCGAGCCGTCTTTCATCGCCTCGGTCTCGCGGTTCGGCGAGGCGACCGAGCCGGAGTCGAGATGGTCGCGGCCGATCACGACCGGCGCCTTGAGCTCGCCGTTCCGGACCATCTCGTTGAAGGCGAGGCCGAGCCGATGGCGGTCACCGAGGCCGACCCAGCAGATGCGCGCCGGCAGGCCCTGGAACGAGATGCGCTCGCGCGCCATGTCGAGCCAGTTGTGCAGGTGCGTGTTGCCGGGCGTCAGCTCCTTCACCTTGGCGTCGGTCTTGTAGATATCCTCCGGATCGCCCGAAAGGGCGGCCCAGCGGAACGGGCCGATGCCGCGGCAGAACAGCGGGCGGATATAGGCCGGCACGAAGCCCGGGAAGGCAAAGGCGTTCTCCAGCCCCTCGTCCTTGGCGACCTGGCGGATATTGTTGCCGTAGTCGAAGGTCGGGATGCCCATGTCCTGGAAGGCGATCATCGCCTCGACATGCTCGCGCATCGAGGCGCGCGCGGCCTTCTCGACGGACTTCGGATTGGCTTCGCGCGCCTGTTTCCACTGGCCCATGGTCCAGCCCTTCGGCAGGTAGCCGTTGACCGGGTCGTGCGCCGAGGTCTGGTCGGTGACCATGTCCGGCCGGATGCCGCGGCGGACCATTTCCGGCAGGATCTCGGCGCAGTTGCCGAGCAGGCCGACCGACTTCGCCTCGCCATTCTTCGTCCAGCGGGCGATCATCTCCATGGCTTCGTCGAGCGTCTCGGCCTTCTCGTCGAGATAGCGGGTGCGCAGACGGAAATCGATCGAGTCGGGATTGCACTCGACGGCGAGGCAGGAGGCACCGGCCATCACCGCGGCAAGCGGCTGCGCGCCGCCCATGCCGCCGAGGCCGCCGGTCAGCACCCACTTGCCCTTGAGGCTGCCATTGTAGTGCTGGCGCCCGGCTTCGACGAAGGTTTCGTAGGTGCCCTGCACGATGCCTTGGGTGCCGATATAGATCCAGGAGCCGGCCGTCATCTGGCCGTACATGGCGAGCCCCTTCTTATCGAGCTCGTTGAAATGGTCCCAGTTCGCCCAATGCGGCACGAGGTTCGAGTTGGCGATCAGGACGCGCGGCGCATCCTTGTGGGTGCGGAACACGCCGACCGGCTTGCCGGACTGCACGAGCAGCGTCTCGTCGGCCTCGAGCTGGCGCAGCGCCGCGACGATGCGGTCGAAATCCTCCCAGGAGCGGGCGGCGCGGCCGATGCCGCCATAGACCACGAGCTCCTGCGGGTTCTCGGCGACATCAGGATGCAGGTTGTTCATCAGCATCCGCAGCGGCGCTTCGGTCAGCCAGCTCTTGGCTGTGAGTTCGGTGCCGGTGGCGGGGCGGATGACGCGGGTATTGTCCAAGCGGGTCATGAGCGGCTCCGTTCGATGGCTGCGGCTGCGGCAAGCGCGGCTTCGATTGTGGCTGACAAGGCGGTCTGCAGGCTGGCGGCCTTCGGCGCGTCGAAGGTCCGGGGCGCGGTCTCCTCGGCGAGATAGGCCGAGAGCGCGATTTCCATCTGGAGCGCGTGGACTTGGCTTGAGGGGCGCCCGTAATGGCGCGTGATCCAGCCGCCCTTGAAGCGGCCATTGGCGATCTGCGTGAAGGGGTGTCCAGCCATCGCGGCGACGGCGGCGGCCTCAACGCTCGGCGCGCAGCTTTCGCGGGAATTGGTGCCGAGGTTCAGCGTCGGCAGCGTGCCCTCGAACAGGCGCGGGATCACCGACTTGATCGAATGGCAGTCCCACAGCACACAGTAGCCGTGCTCGGCCTTCACCCGCGCGATCTCGGCAGCCAGCGCTGAGTGATAGGGCTGGAAATAGGCCGCCTTGCGCCGCTCGATCTCAGTGGCGTCCGGCGCGGTCTGCCAGATCGGCGCGCCGTCGAAGGTCGTGGTCGGCACGAGTTCGGTCGTCGCCTGGCCCGGATAGAGCGAGACCCCGGCCGGATCGCGGTTGAGGTCGATGACGAAGCGCGAGAGCTGCGCCTCGACGATGGTCGGTGCGAACGGTGCGGCGAAGCCGTAGAGCTGGCGCATATGCCAGTCGGTATCCTCGACCAGCTTGCCACGCTCGTTGAGCTGCGCCGCGACCTCCGGCGGAACGCCGGTGCCGGGATGCGGCATCGAGAGGATCAGCGGGGACGAGCCCCGCGTCACGGTGACGATCTCGGCGCTCACGCCGCGCACTCGGCGAAGCTGTCGAGGCCGGCGGCCTTGCCGACGGCGCCGGAGAGCACGAACTCGGTCGCGGCCGCGAGGTCGGGGGCGAGATAGCGGTCCTCGGTGAGCGGCGCGATCTTGCTGCGCAGCAGGGCGAGCACCGGCTCCAGCCGCGCGCTGGTCTTGAGCGGGCGGTGATGCTCGATCGCTTCCGCCGCCGCCATCAGTTCGACGCCGATGACGCTGGCGGCATTCTTCGCCATGTCGATCAGGCGGAAGGCGCCATGCGTCGCCATCGAGACATGGTCTTCCTGATTGGCGGAGGTCGGGATGGTGTCGACCGAGGCCGGATAAGCCTTCTGCTTGTTCTCGGAGGCGAGCGCCGCAGCCGTGACCTGCGCGATCATGAAGCCCGAGTTCAGGCCGGCATCGCGGGCAAGGAAGGGCGGCAGGCCGCTCATCACGGGATCGACCAGCAGCGCCATGCGGCGCTCGGAGAGATTGCCGATCTCGCAGACGGCCATGGCCAGGATGTCCGCGGCGAACGCCACCGGCTCGGCGTGGAAATTGCCGCCCGAGACGATCTCACCGGGGCCAAGCACCAGCGGGTTGTCGGTGACGGCATTGGCCTCGATCGAAAGCGTCGCGGCGGCGTTGCCGATAAGATCGCGCACGGCGCCCATGACCTGCGGCTGGCAGCGCAGCGAATAGGGGTCCTGCACCTTCGTATCGCCATGGCGATGGCTCTCGCGGATGGCGCTGCCGGCGATCAGGTCGAGCAGGATTTTTGCGACCTTGATCTGGCCGGGCTGGCCACGCAGCGTCTGGATGCGCGGATCGAACGGGGTGTCGGAGCCCTTGAGCGCATCGACCGAGAGCGCGCCGGCGACGAGCGCGGCGTCGAAGACGCGGGCGATGGTGGCAAGCCCGGTCAACGCCAGCGTGGTCGAGACCTGCGTGCCGTTGATGAGCGCGAGGCCCTCCTTGGCGCCGAGCGCAAGCGGGCTAAGTCCGGCGCGCTTCAGCGCCTCGGTCGCCGGCATCACCTCGCCCTTCAGGCGGATCTCGCCGAAGCCCATCAGGGCCGCGGTCATATGGGCGAGCGGGGCGAGGTCGCCGGAAGCGCCGACCGAACCCTTGGCGGGGATCACCGGCAAGGCATCGGCCTTGAGCGCACCGATCAGCGCCTCGATCACGACCGGCCGCACGCCGGAGGCGCCACGCGCCAGGCTCGCGGCCTTCATCGCCAGCAGCAGGCGGACGACGCCGTCAGGCAGGGCCGGCCCGGTGCCGACCGCATGC
Organism: Allobosea sp. TAF32; assembly: GCF_052113585.1. Lineage (NCBI taxonomy): Bacteria > Pseudomonadati > Pseudomonadota > Alphaproteobacteria > Hyphomicrobiales > Alloboseaceae > Allobosea > Allobosea sp. TAF32. The sequence continues at coordinate 91,129 of NZ_JBFRDM010000003.1, forward strand.
GAGAGGATCAGGTTGCTCTGGAGCTTGGCGAGATCGGCATCGGCGATGCGGACGCTGGCGAGCTTCCCGAAGCCGGTATTGACGCCATAGGTCACCGTGCCGGCGGCGACGATCTCCTCGACAATCTTCTGCCCGGAGGCGATCGAGGTGGCACTGTCGCCGGCGAGGGCGGCCGTGGCGCCGTCGCGGATGGCGCGCCAATCGGTAAGGCGGGCGGCGCCCGGGGCAAGCGAAACCGTGGTCATTGTCCGTTCCAGATGCGGGTGTGAAGCGGGTTGAAGCCGATGCGGTAGGCGAGTTCGGCCGGGCGCTCGATGTCCCAGATCGCAAGATCGCAGCGTTTGCCGGCCTCCAGCGTGCCGATTTCGTCTTGCAGGCCGAGCGCCGTGGCGGCGTGGCGGGTGAGTCCGGCCAGCGCCTCCTCGGGCGTCATGCGGAAGAGCGTGCAGGCCATGTTCAGGACCAGCAGCGGCGAGGTCAGCGGCGAGGAGCCGGGATTGGCGTCGGTGGCGAGCGCGATGGCGACGCCATGCTTGCGCATCAATTCGATCGGCGGCTTCTGCGTCTCGCGCAGGAAGTAGAAGGCGCCGGGCAGCACGACCGCGACCGTGCCGGCCTTGGCCATGGCGATGACGCCGGCCTCGTCGAGATATTCGAGATGATCGGCGGAAAGCGCCCCCATCTCGGCGGCGAGCTTCGCGCCGTAGAGGTTGGAGAGCTGCTCCGCATGGATCTTGATCGCGAGGCCCTTGGCCTTGGCGGCCTCGAAGACAGCCTTCGTTTCCTCCGGCGAGAAGGCGATGCCCTCGCAGAAGACGTCGACCGCATCGGCCAGCCCCTCGGCCGCGACGGCATCGAGGATCGGCCCGGCAACGAGCGCGGTGTAATCGCCCGAGCTCCCCTTGTATTCCGGCGGCACGGCATGGGCGCCGAGGAAGGTGGTGCGGACGGTGACAGGCCGCTCGCGGCCGATCCGGCGCGCGACCCGGAGCTGCTTCAGCTCGGCCTGCTGCTCCAGCCCGTAGCCCGACTTGATCTCGACGGTGGTGACGCCCTCGGCCATGAGCGCGGCGAGGCGCCGGTCGGCGGAGGCGAAGAGCGTCTCCTCGCTCGCCTCGCGCGTCGCCTTGACGGTGGAGAGGATGCCGCCACCGGCCCGCGCGATCTCTTCATAGGTCGCGCCCTGCAGGCGCAGCTCGAATTCATGCGCGCGGTCGCCGCCATAGACGAGATGAGTGTGGCAATCGATCAGGCCCGGCGTGATCCAGCCTCCCGCGCAATCGACGGTCTCGGCGGCCTGGAAGATGGGCGCCTCGCTGCGCAGGCCGGCATAGACGATGCGGCCGTCTCGGGCGGCGATGACGCCATCCTCGATCGCGCCATAGGGCGCATCGATCGCAACCGACATCGTCGCCAGCCGCGCATTCGTCCAGAGCTTGTCGCAAGCCAGCGTCTCACCAGGCGCTTTCGCCACCGTGCGTCCTCCCGCTACTCTTTGAATTGAGGCCATGGTATCTAATTGCATATGCAATTGGCAAGTGTTATTTGCATATGCAATTGAACGCCAGCGAGCGACGGAGCGAAACGGTGACCGAGACCCTGCATCTGGCCGAGGCTCTCCTGCCCGAGGGTTTTGCCCGCGATGTGAAGCTGACAGTCGCCGATGGCGCGATCGTCTCCGTCGAGGCGGGGGTGAAGCCGGCCGGGGATACCAGCAGCTTCTCAGGCATCACGCTGCCGGGCATGCCGAATCTGCACAGCCATGCCTTCCAACGCGGCATGGCCGGCCTCTCCGAGCGCCGTGGCGCGCCGGAGGATTCCTTCTGGACCTGGCGGGAGGTGATGTACCGCTTCCTCGACCGGCTCGATCCCGATGACGTGCAGGCCATCGCCGCGCAGGCCTTCGTCGAGATGCTGGAGGGCGGCTTCACCGCGCTCGCCGAGTTCCACTATCTCCATCACGACAAGGACGGGCGCGCCTACGCCAACATCGCGGCGATGGGGGAGGCGATCGCTTCCGCCGCACAGGAAACCGGGCTCGGCCTCACCTTGCTGCCGGTGCTCTATCGCTTCGGCAATTTCGGGCAGGCGCCCTCGGTCCACGGCCAGCGCCGCTTCGTCAACGAGCGCGACGCCTATCAGCGCCTGCTGGAAGGCAGCGCCGCCGCAATCCGCGATTTGCCGGACGCGCGGCTCGGCGTCGCCCCGCATTCGCTGCGCGCCGTCGCGCTCGACGATCTCGGCTGGGTCTCGTCGCTGCGCCCCAGCGACCCCGTCCATATCCATGTCGCCGAGCAGGTGCCGGAGGTCGAGGCCAGCCTGAAGATCACCGGCAAGCGCCCGGTTGAATTGCTGATGGACACGATTCCGCTCGATCGGCGCTGGTGCCTGATCCATGCGACGCATCTGAGCGATGCCGAGCGTGACGGCATCGCCCGCAGCGGGGCGGTGGCGGGCCTATGCCCGATCACCGAGTCGAGCCTCGGCGACGGCATCTTCGATGGCATCCGCTATCGCGATGCCGGCGGCGCCTTCGGCGTCGGCAGCGATTCCAATATCCAGATCGATGCCGGCGCCGAATTGCGCCAGCTCGAATATTCGCAGCGCCTGCGCGACCGGCGCCGCGCGCTCTTCGCCGACGAGGCAGCCTCAACCGGTCTCGCGCTTTGGCAGGCCGCTTGCGCCGGCGGCGCGCGGGCTTGCGGCCGTGCTATCGGCGCCATTGCAACCGGCCATCGCGCCGATTTCATCACGCTCGACACCGATCACCCGGCCCTCGTCGGCAGGGGCGGCGCGGAGGCCGTCGACAGCGCGATCTTCGCCGCCAGCGCCCTGCCTTTGCGCGACGTCGTCGTCGGTGGCAGGAGGGTGGTGGCCGAGGGGCGGCATATCGCCCGCGATTCGGTGCGCGCACGCTTCGCCAGCGTGATGCGGCGCCTGCTCGCAGCGGAATGATCAGGGACGACGATGACGGAGACCCGGCTCGACGCGGTGAAACTGGATGGCGCCGGGCCGGTCTACGACCAGATCCGGCGCGCGATCCGCGATCTGGTGGTGACCGGGGAATGGCCGCCCGGTACGAGCGTGCCGCCGGAGCATGCCTTGATGGAGCAACTCGGGGCCTCGCGGATGACCGTGCACCGCGCATTGGTGCAGCTTGCCCGCGAGGGCCTCATCGTGCGCCGCCGCCGCTCGGGCACCATCGTCGCCAATCCCCCGGCCAGCCACGCCATGCTCGATATCCTCTCGATTCCCGAGGAGGTCGCGCAGCTCGGACAGGCCTATGCCTATGATGTGCTGTCGCGCAGCGACGGGCGGCCCGAGGCGGATGTCGCCGAGCGTTTCGGTCTGAAGCGTTCCGACAAGGTGGCTCATCTCGTCGTGCTGCATCGCGCCGACGGCAAACCGCATGTGCTTGAAGAACGCGTGATCCATGCCGATGCCGTCGCTGGCCTCACCGAAGAGGATTTCGCGCAGACCCCTCCCGGCGACTGGCTGCTCAAGCACAGCCTCTGGTCGCAGGCGGAGCATGCGATCAGCGCCGTCGGAGCGGGCGAGGAGGAGGCGGGCCTGCTCGACGTCGCGGTCGGCGAGCCCTGCCTCCTGGTCGAACGCCGGACCTGGAACCAGACGAAGCCAGTCACGGCCGTACGGCTGCTCTATCCCGGCTTCCGCCATCGCTTCGTCGGGCGCTTCGGCCCCTACGGGCAGGTCTGACGCGGCAGACCAGGCGGCATAAAAAAGGCCGTCGCACTCTCTTCATCCGCGCTGCCTATCCGGAGAGGTATGCGTATTTCGCCAACTGCCCGCGTTCCGATCGTGACGGATCGTCTGGTTCTGCGCCCCAGTTCCGCGCTGGACGTGAGCAGAGCCGTCGAGATCAGATCGAATTGGAACGTGTCGCGCATGCTGCAAATGGCGTCCTTTCCGCCTGATGCGTCGGAGGTTGGCCAGTGGTTTGCCGATCACGAGCGCGAATGGACGACCGGAGAAGCCTATCGTTTCGCGATATTGCTCGGAGGAACGATGATCGGCCTCGTGGACATTGACAATGTTGACGCAACCGAGGGCACGCTCGGTTACTGGCTTGATGGAACAGCATGGGGGCGCGGCTACGGGTCCGAGGCAGCAGGTGCGGCGGTTCGCTTCGCGTTCGAGACGCTTCGCCTGTCCAGGCTCAAGGCAGGGCATGCATTCGACAATGAGGCATCAGGACGGGTGTTGCGAAAGCTCGGATTTCGTGAGGTCGACGCGGTTCAACGCCTCTCGCAGTCCCGCCGAGAGAATGTCGTGCAGCGGCGTTACGTGCTGGCCACAGAGCCTGATGAGATCTCCGGTTTTCTGCCCGACTGAGACATCCGCGGCGACGGGCGCGTTGGCTCGCATCGCCCTATGAAAGAAGGCCCGCCGGATCGGCGAGCCTTCCATGGATCCGCTGAAGCCTCGCTCAGCAGGCGTAACGCACGCGCCGGCCCCACTCGTCGCGGCCGTAGCAGATCTGATCCGGCGTCGCGGCATGGCCAATGATGGCGCCGCTGGCGCCGCCGATAGCCGCACCCGCCAGGGCACCGCCGGCCCGGCCCGTAGCTGCACCGCCGATAAGGGCGCCTGCGCCCGCGCCGATAAGAGCGCCAGTACCTGCATTCTGTTCACGCGCGGTGCAGGCGCCCAGGGCGGCTGCGAGACCCACGATGACCATGAACTTCTTCATGCCGACTGTTCTCCTCTTCACAAAACGGCGATTTCGCTCGCAGTCCGAAACCAGCCGTGCGGCCAAAAAGTTCCCGATGCGGAGCGCGACCTCCATTCACATGACGAAAAAGCCGGAAATGTGATGCCGGAAGATTGCACAAAAAGGCTCTGAAAAAGCTGGAACCTTTGGCTTCCGCAGGACGTTGAGGAGACGAGTTTCCGGGGCTGAAGCGACGCGCCCCCGACACATGGAGGAACCCGACATGGCGATGTCCACCACGTCCACCACCACTGCCAATCCATTGATTGCGGGGGCTCGCGTTGCGGGAACGGACGTCTACAACGCGGCTGGCGAGCATCTCGGCGAGATCTACGACGTGATGCTGGACAAGCAGACCGGAAAGGTCGCCTACGCGATCATGTCCTTCGGCGGCTTCCTCGGCCTCGGCGAGAAATACCATCCAATTCCGTGGAGCGTTCTCGACTACGACCCGCAGCGCGGCGGCTACGTCGTGCCTCTGACAAAGGAAAAGCTCGAAGCTGCGCCGATGTACGACAGCGAGGGCGAGCCCGACTGGGAGGACAAGGCTTACGGCAAGCGTGTCCACGACTATTACGGCACGATGCCCTACTGGATGATGTAGCGGCTGCCAGACGCTGGTCGCGGCGGTTGCTATCCCCCCAGCCGAACCGCCGTGGCGGCGGGATGCGGGCCGAAAGGCCCGCATCTTCTTTTTGCGGCGTCTCATGCGTTCTCGCAGGTGGACGCGGCGCTTTTTGGCCAGAGCGAGGGAACCAGAGGGCGCCCTCGCGCGTCTGCTCGGTGGGGGAATTCGAGACCCGATGAGCCACCGCGGCACAGCCGCGAGGCGGCCGTCCCTCACATCAGGAGAAGGCGAGATGCGCATCCGTTACGGCTATCGGATCGAGTTGGTTTGCGCGCGTGAGATGCCCCTTGTCACATTGCTCGATGTCCACCCCTCGCGCCGCCACGACCTGACTATGCCCGACGAGATGCGGGTCAGCGCCTTGGCCGATCCCTCGCTGCCGATCGCCGTCGCACAGCATCTCGACGCCTTCGGCAATATCTGCCGGCGCATGGTGGCGCCTCCCGGCGGCATCCGCCTTGAATCGGAAGGGGTCGTGCATGATTCAGGGGAGCCCGATCCTGTCCACCCGGCGGCACGGGAGATCGCCCCCTCACGTCTGCCCGACGAGGCGCTCCTCTATCTGCTCGGCAGCCGCTACTGCGAGACCGACAAGCTCTTCGATCAGGCCTGGTCGCTGTTCGGGCAGGTCGCGCCAGGCTGGCCGCGCGTCCAGGCGATCGTCGATTTCGTCCACAATCACCTGACGTTCGGCTATCATTTCGCGCGCAGCACGCGCACGGCCGCTGAGGCCTTCGAGGAGCGGATCGGCGTCTGCCGCGATTTCGCGCATCTGGCTGTCGCGCTGTGCCGCTGCATGAACATCCCTGCCCGTTACTGCAATGGTTATCTCGGCGATATCGGCGTGCCGCCGAATCCCGCGCCGATGGACTTCAATGCCTGGTTCGAGGTTTTCCTGGGCGGCCGCTGGTACACCTTCGATGCCCGCCACAACGAACCGCGCATCGGCCGCATCGTCATCGCCCGCGGTCGTGACGCGACCGATACTGCGATGATGTGTTCCTTCGGAATGCATACCTTGCAGCGCTTCGAGGTGATCACCGAAGAAGTCGATGAGACGCCCATGCCGCTGGCCCCGCCGCAGCCCGCGCAATTCGATGCGCGCCCCGCAGCAGCGTGAGGGCGGTCTTGCGCAGCCACGCGGGGCACCTATCTTGGGCTCCACATGCGTCACACCGTTGTCGTCAACGCCCGCGCCGGAGCGGTCCTCGAAGCAGGTGCCGACGCCTTTGCGGCTCGTGTCGAGGCCGCCTTCAAGGCCCATAGCTGCCACGCGGACGTCAAGCTCGTCCCGCCGCGCGAGATCGGCAGCGCCTTGTCGCTGGCGATCGAGAAGGACAGGACGATACCGGTCCTGGCCGGCGGCGACGGCACCATCAACGGCGCCTTGCCCGTGCTGATTCAGGCGGACCGCCCGGTCGGCATTCTGCCGATGGGAACCGTCAATGTGTTGGGGCGAGACCTCGGCCTGTTCGGCCCGCTCGAGCAGCAGGTTGCGGCGCTCTGTCATGGCGAGCCTGTCGCGATGGATGTCGGCCGCGTCAACGACCGGCTGTTCCATTCGATCTCCGGCATGGGTTTCTTCAGCCTGATGGCGCGCGAGCGTGAACATGCGCGCCGCCGCTTCCCCTTCAGCCGTGTCGCCGCCTTCGGTATCGCGGCGACGCGCTCGATCCTGTTCACCCGTCCCGTCGCCGTCGAGATTGCCATCGGCAATCAGAGCCGGGTCGTCGAGGCGGATGCCGTGCTGGTCACCGTCAATCGTTTCAACGGCGCCGAATGGCGGCGCGATTGTCTCGATGGCGGCGTCTTCGAAGTCCACGTATTGAATGCGGGTGGCCTCTATTCGCGTAGCAAGGCGGCCTTGTCCGTCGCTTCCGGCCGCTGGCGTTCGTCCCGCAATCTCAGCTCCTTCACGGGCAATGCGGTCACGCTGTCCCGCCGCGACAAGCGGCAGGGGCACATCACCTTCGACGGCGAGGTCGAGCGCAGGGCAGGGGCGTTGACCTATGGCTTGCTGCCCAGAGCCTTGACCGTCATCGCCGCTCGCCCGACCCGATTCTGGAGTTGAAAGTCGCCATGCCTGAGCCGCTGCACGCTTTGAGCCAGGCGTCGGCGCCATGGTGGCAGCCGCGCGTTCTCGTGCCGGCTGCCGCGGCGCTGGCCTTTGTGGCGCTGGCCGCCTTCATCGCCTCGGGCCACAGCTTCGCCTTCGATACCAAGCTGGTCCTGCTGTTCCGCGACCCGGCCAATCCCGCCGTTCCGATCGGGCCGACCTGGTTCCAGGAGGCGGTGCGGGACATGACGGCACTTGGCAGTTTCGTCGGCTTGTTCTTCATGGCGACCACCGCGACGCTGGCGCTCTGGCTCTGTGGCTATCGGCACCTGGCTGTGGGCCTCGTCGTCAGCCTGCTCGCGGCCCTGCTGGCCAGCAATGGGCTGAAGATCGCGATCGGACGCCAGCGGCCCGACATCGTAAGCCATGCGGCGCTCACCTTTACTGCCAGCTTTCCGAGCGGGCACGCCTTTCTCTCGGCGGTGACGCTGCTCAGCATCGCGGGCTTCGTCGGCCTCGCCTCGCGGCGCCACGACATCAAGCGCCTGTGCTTCGCGCTGGCCTGGGTGATGATCGTGCTGATCGGCCTCAGCCGGATTTATCTCGGCGTCCACTGGCCGACCGACGTCATCGGCGGCTGGTGCCTCGGCATCGCCTGGTCCACCATCGCGGTCGCCTGGCTCGGGCGGAAGATGGCGGCTTCCGACCCGGCCTGACGGCGCTGACGCTTTCAGCGCCCAGCCTTCGAACCGGCTCAGCGCATGTCGATGGTGGCGTTGACGCCGAGATCGGGCGTGCGCCCCAATATCTTCGCCGTCGCCAACTTGAAGGCGACGACGACGCTGCTCGAGGGGCCGTCCCAGATTTCTGCCGAGATCGGCGTCAGTGCGAGCAGGGTGGCGTCAGGGTCGTCAGGCCCATGCGGGAACCAGGCGCTCGCCAGGGGGGTCCAGATCTCGCGCAGCTCGTTCCTTCCGGGCACTTCCGAAGCCGAACAGGAGATCGCGGCGTAGAAGTTCCGGTTCTCGTGGCTGATGGCGATGGAGACGGAGGGCGAGCGCAGGGCCGCCCCGACGATGCCGGTATGACGATGGCTGATGAAGAGCAGCCGGTGGTGATCGCGGTCGAGATGCCCCGACATCGGCCGGGTTTTGATGGCATTTTCGGCCAGTAGCGAGACCATGTAGACGGGATGCGCGGCAAGCGCCGTCCAAATTCGCTCCTGCTGTTCCGTCTCGTGCATCGCTCGCTCCAGCCAGCGCGATCCTGGCATGGCTCGCGCCGAATTTGAACGCCGATGGTGGCTGAACGTTCCGTCCTCGCGGAACTTTGAGCGGCAGGCCGGCGTTGGCAGGGCGCCGCGGCTCCGGCCGCCTCGTCAAGGATGTTTCATGCTCGCTTCGCGCAATCTTCTGGTTGTCCTCATCGTCGTGCTCGTCGCCGCCCTGGCCGTGACCGGCTACTCGCTCTACCAGGAAAAGAAGCAGCCCGATGGCGTTCAGATCTCGGTCGGCAAGAACGGTCTGTCGATCAAGGAGAAGTAGTTTCCGCCGGCGATGCAGTTAGCGGATGGCTCCCCGACCGTCGGGCATTGGCCTTCCCGGTCCAAAGGCGCTAACACCCTCCCACAAGCCTGTTCGTGGGAGAGAAAGATGAACGCGCCCTTCAAGAACCTCATCGCCGGCGAATGGGCTGGCGGAGCCAACGCCTCGCGCAACATCAACCCCTCGAACACCGGCGACGTCGTCGGCGAGTACGCGCAAGGGACGGTCGAGGACCTGAACAATGCCGTCGCCGCCGCCAAGGCCGCATTCCCGGCTTGGAGCCGCACGACGCCGCAGGAGCGCTACGACATCCTGAAGAAGGCCTCCGACGAGATCCTCGCCCGCAAGGACGAGCTCGGCCGCCTGCTCTCGCGCGAGGAGGGCAAGACCCTTCCCGAGGGTATCGGCGAGGCGACCCGCGCCGGCCAGATCTTCGCCTTCTTCGCCGGCGAATGCTTGCGCCTTGGCGGCGAGATGATCCCCTCGGTGCGCCCCGGCGTCGGCGTGGAGGTGACGCGCGAGCCGCTCGGCATCATCGGCATGATCACGCCGTGGAACTTCCCGATCGCGATCCCCGCCTGGAAGATCGCGCCGGCGCTCGCCTGGGGCAATTGCGTGGTCCTGAAGCCGGCCGATCTTGTGCCCGGCTCGGCCTGGGCGCTCGTCGACATCCTCCAGCGCGCCGGCCTGCCGAAGGGCGCGCTCAACCTCGTCATGGGCCGCGGCTCGGTCGTCGGCCAGGCGCTGCTGGAGCACAAGGACGTCACCGCCATTTCCTTCACCGGCTCGGTCGCGACCGGCCGCAAGGTCGCGGCTGCCTGCATCGCCTCCAATCCGATGAAGAAGGTCCAGCTCGAGATGGGTGGCAAGAACCCGCTCGTCGTGCTGGACGATGCCGACCTCAAGACGGCGGTGGAAGTCGCGGTCAACGGTGCCTTCTTCTCCACCGGCCAGCGCTGCACGGCCTCCTCGCGCCTCATCGTCCAGGCCGGCATCCACGACAAGTTTGTCGAGGCCTGCATCGAGCGGCTGAAGGGCGTGGTCGTCGACGACGCCCTGAAGAGCGGCACCCATATCGGCCCGGTGGTCGACCAGGGCCAGCTCGACCAGGACCTGAAATACATCCAGATCGCCAAGGACGAGGGCGGCAAGCTGGTCTTCGGCGGTGAATTGCTGAAGCGCGAGACCCCCGGCTTCTATCTGCAGCCGGCGCTCTTCACCGAGACGACCAACGCCATGCGCATTTCGCGCGAGGAGGTCTTCGGCCCGGTCGCCAACATCGTCCGCGTCAAGGATTATGACGAGGCGCTTGCGGTGGCCAACGACACCGAGTTCGGCCTCTCCTCCGGCATCTGCACGACCTCGCTGAAGCATGCGACGCATTTCAAGCGCAACAGCGAGGCCGGTATGGTGATGGTCAACCTGCCGACGGCGGGCGTCGACTATCACGTGCCGTTCGGCGGCCGGAAGGGCTCCAGCTACGGCCCGCGCGAGCAGGGCGCCTACGCCAAGGAGTTCTACACCACGGTCAAGACGGCCTATACGCTGGCTTGATCGGTTTTTCAGGCGGAAAAGAGAGGGCCGCGCCGCATGGCGCGGCCCTTTTCGTCAGAAGCCTTCCAGCACGATCTTGCCCTTGGCGCGGTTGCTCTCGATCAGGGCCTGTGCGCGCTTGAGGTTTGCCGCGTTGATCGTGCCGAAATGCTCCGCGAACGTCGTGCGGATCGTGCCGGCATCGACGAGGCGCGACACTTCCGTCAGGAGCTTGCCCTGCTCGGCGATGTCGGCGGTCTGGAAGACCGGGCGGGTGAACATCATCTCCCAGTGCAGCGACAGGCTCTTGCGCTTCAGCGGGTTGGCGTCGAGCGTCTTGGGGTCGTCGATCAGGCCCAGCCGGCCCTGCGGCGCCAGAAGCTCGACGATGCCCGCAAGATGCGTGTCGGTATGCGTCGTCGAGAAGACGAAGGCGGGCGCGCCGATGCCGAGCGCGGCGATCTGTTCCGGCAAGGGCTTCGTGTGATCGACGACATGGTGGGCGCCGAGCTGCTTAGCCCAGGCCTGCGTCTCGGGCCGCGAGGCCGTCGCGATCACGGTGATGTCGGTCAGGCGGCGCGCAAGCTGGATCGCGATGGAGCCCACTCCGCCTGCGCCGCCGATGACGAGCAACGCAAATGCCGCGCCCGGCACTGGCTTGCGGATGTCGAGCCGGTCGAACAGCATTTCCCAGGCTGTGATCGAGGTGAGCGGCAGGGCCGCTGCCTCCGCAAAGCTCAGCGTCGCCGGCTTGGGGCCGACGATGCGCTCATCGACGAGATGGAGTTCGGCATTCGAACCGGGCCGATCGATTGCGCCGGCATAGAATACGGCATCGCCCGGCCTGAAGCCCTTCACCTCCGGCCCGACCGCTTTGACGATGCCCGCGGCGTCCCAACCGAGCACATTCGCCTGTCCATCCGTCGGCTGGCTGCGGACGCGGACCTTCGTGTCGACCGGGTTGACCGAGACGGCTTTGACCTCGACCAGCAGATCGCGCCCGGCGGCCACAGGTTCGGGCAATTCCAGATCGATCAGGCTGGTCTCGGCGGCGATGGGTTGTGACTGGCGGTATCCGACGGCGCGCATGGCGTCTCTCCTGCATTGCGATGGAGGTGAAATGCGCATAACTGTCGCATGGCACAAGAACGCACAATTTTAGCTCATAGTGTCGAAAAGGGTACCGTGATGCCGCCGCGTTTCAAGGAGCCGTATTCCTCTGCCGCTTGTCCGGTCGAGGCCACGCTGGGGCTGATCGGTGGCAAGTGGAAAGGGATCGCGCTCTATCACCTGATGGGCGGAACGCTGCGCTTCAGCGAGATCCGCAGGCGGGTTCCCGGCGTGACGCAGCGCATGCTCACGACCCAGCTCCGGGAGCTGGAGGTGGATGGGCTGATCGTCCGCGTCGTCTATCCCGAGGTGCCGCCACGCGTCGAATATAGCCTCTCGGCCAAGGGGCGCACGCTGGAGCCGGTGATCGTGGCACTGAAGGCGTGGGGCGAGGCGCATGCCTGCTCCTCGCAGCCTCGAACGGCGGTGGCCGCGGCGTGAGCGTTCAGCCGACCGGGATGACGTCCACGGCAACGCCGATCTTCTGCGAGCCGGGGCCGATCACCACGCCGTCGAGAGGGGCCACATCGGCATAGTCCCGGCCGATGGCGGTGACGATATGGTCGTCGGCGACGATCAGATCATTGGTCGGGTCGAGGCCGACCCAGCCTGTCTCCGGGCCGCACCAGAGCAACACCCAGGCATGGCTGGCGTCGGACCCTTCGAGGCGTTTTTCGCCGGGCGGCGGGATGGTTCGGATGTAGCCGCTGACATAGGCGGCCGGTAGGCCGAGGCCCCGCAAACCACCGATCATGATATGGGCGAAGTCCTGGCAGACGCCGTGGCGCTGGGCGAAGGCCTCGGCGATGGGCGTGCTGACCTCCGTCGCCTCCGGATCATAGGAGAAGTCGCGCCGGATGCGTGCCATCAGCTCGCTGGCGGCTTCGAGCACCGGTCGCCGCGCGCCAAAGCTCTCGGCCGCATAGGCGATCACCGCCGCAACGGGGGGAACGAGCCGGCTCGGATAGAGGTGATGCGCCGGCGAATCCGGGGCCAGGCTGTTCGATGCCAGCGCGAGCTGCGCGACCTCCTCCCAGTTGCGGGTCAGCCCGGCATGGGGCGGGGCCTGCCGATGCACTTCGATCCGGGCGCGCATCTCCACCTTCAGCTCGCGATGCGGCTTGGTGATCGTGACCGTGGTCATCCGGTTGCCGAAGAAGCATATGCCGTCGCTGCGCTCGGCCGGCCGCGGCGAGATCGAGAGCTCGGCCTTCCGCACGATCTGACCGGGGCCGTCATGCGGCAGGAGTCGCAGGATGCAGCGGGAAAACGGGACCTGGCGGCTGTAGCCGTAGGTGGTGACGTGGCGCAGCTCGTAGATCACGCGATGCCCGTCATCCGCGAGCCTTCGGGGCCGCTGTTCTGGAGGAAATAGCGGTCGGCGATCGCGCTGGAGACGCCCATCAGCAATTGCTCGAACAGCAGGATGCTGGTGCGGTCGAGCCGGCTCGCTTCGGTCGTGCGGCAATCGGCGGCGAGCCGCAGCACCAGCCGGCGCGGCGCTTCCAGCATGCCGTCGTCGGAGAGCGCGGGCAGGGCGGCGATCTCGGCATCGAGCCGTTCGATCTGGAAGGCGACGGAGCGGGGATTGTAGGGGTCGAGCATCACCAGATCGAGCACCGGCTGCAGGCTCGCGCCGAGCAGGTAGCGCGAGCGATAGGTGATCTGCGAATCCGTCAGGTCGAGCAGGGTGTCGAGGCTGTCACCGGAGGCATGGCTGTCGGCGAATTGCCGGGCGAAGCGGCAGGTCACGATGCCACGCTCTAGGCGCCGGCCGATATCGAGGAAGCGCCAGCCCGCGCCGCGCACCATGTTCTCCTGGCTGAGGCCGGAGAAGGCGGCGAGCGTCTTCAGCGCCCGGTCGGCGCTCTCATAGGTCTCGCCTTCGCTGTGCTTGCGGCCTTCCTCGGGGAGAAGCTGGCGCTGCAGATCGCCGAACAGCCTCCAGGCATCGACCGAAAGGCGCTCGCGGATCACCGAGGCGGTTCGCCGGGCCTCCCGGACCGAAGCGGCGGCCGAACCATAGTCGTCGAGGCTGAAGAGCGCAGCGCGTGCTTGTGCAGCCGGGTCCTTGTGTCCCGCACCGCTCGGGGCGGCTCCCCAGGCGACGAGCATGCCCGCCAGTTGGCGGACGGTCTCGCCGTGGCCCGGCGCCGGATCGGGATCGATCAGCCGGCCGAGCAGGGCCCGCACCAGCCGCAACGTGGCCTCGCCACGCTCCAGATAGCGGCCGAGCCAGAACAGATTGTCGGCGGCGCGGCTCGGCAGCGTGCCGGTCACCCGCCGGATGCTGGTGCGGTCGGGTGTCGGCAGCAGGCTGATCTGCGCCACCGGCTCCTCCGAGGTGATCCAGACATCGCTGGAGCGCACGCCGTTGCGCAGGCTGACTGCGCGCGCATCGGGCTCGTCGGAGATGCGGCAGAAGCCGCCGGGCATCACCTTCCAGCCATCGGGTGTCGCCGCGGCGAAAACACGCAGCGTCATCGGATGGGGTTCGAGGCGCCCGTTCTGGAAGACCGGCATGGTCGAGAGCCGCACCACCTCCTGCCCGACATAGTCCATGCCGCGTGCCTGGATACGCCGGCGCAGCGCCTTCCGCTCGGCCTCGGGCAATTCGGCGGCCACGATGGGCGCCGTATCGAGCCCGCCGCCGGCGCTGCGGAAGGCGGGCGCCACGCTCATCTCGTCGAACCGATCGAGCACCGCCTGGCGCTCCGGCTGCTGGCCGCACCACCAGGTCGCGACATTCGGCAGGATCAGCTCCCCGCCCGTGAGTTGCTCGGCTAAAGCCGGCATGAAGCCCATGAGAGCGCGTGACTCGACCACGCCGGAGCCCAGCCCATTCGCGACATGAACATGGCCTTGGCGGACGGCCTCGACCAGCCCGGCCACACCCAGCGCCGAGCCGGCATTGAGTTCGAGCGGGTCGGCGAAGTCGCCGTCGATACGCCGCCAGATCACGTCGGCGCGCTTCAGCCCGGCGATGGTGCGCACATGGACGCGGCCCTCCCGCATCAGAAGGTCGCCGCCCTCGACCAGCAGGAAGCCGAGATAGCGCGCGAGATAGGCCTGCTCGAAATAGCTCTCGTTGAGCGGGCCGGGGGTGAGCAGGCAGATGCGCGGCTCGACACGCCTGGAGCGCGCAACGAGCCCGGCGCGGAAGCTCTGGAAGAAGGGCGCGAGCCGCTCGATGTTCATGCTGCGGAACATGTCCGGGAAGGCGCGGGCGAGCGCCAGCCGGTTCTCCAGCGCATAGCCGGTGCCGGACGGCGCCTGCGCCCGATCCTGCAGCACCCACCACCGCCCGTCCGGCCCGCGGCCGAGATCGGCGGCGTAGAGCTGGAGCGCGCCGCCGCCGGGCGCGCCATGGAGGGGCCTCAGATAGTCCGGGCTGCCGGTGACGATCGCAGCCGGGAGAAGCCCTTTCGCGATCAGCTCGCCCGGCCCGTAGAGGTCGTCGAGCAATGTCGACAGGATCTCGGCGCGCTGCGTGATGCCTGCCGCGATGACCTGCCACTCCGCCTCGGGAATGACGAGCGGCACATGCGACAGCGGCCACGCGCGCTCGCCGAAGCCCGGATCATTCGCATCGACGTCGCCATGGACGCGATAGGACACGCCGGTGTCGCGGACATGCCGGTCGGCCAGCCCGAAGCGCTGCGACAGCTCGGCCGGCGTCAGCGCGCACCATTCCGACAGGAACGGCTCCCAATGCGGTCTGACCTCACCGGTCTCGTCGATGAATTCGTCGAAGGCGCCGGACAGCGGCCGATAGCCGGCGAGAAGGGCAGCGCGTCGGTCTGCCCTGCTGCGTCCCGTCCGGGTGCGGCCCTGCACTGCCATTCGCTCTGTCAGACCCCCACGCGCTTCCGTTCGACTGATCCCAGTCGAACGGAGATGATTCGCGCCAATATGACTACCGCCTCAGATCCAGCGTGAGCGGAAATTCGGCGCTGCGCTCTTCCGGCGGAATCGCCAGAGCGCCGGGACTATGACCGATCGCTTCGAAGCGCGCGAGCCGTCTTGCTTCGGCTTCATAGGAATTGACCGGGGGTGTCTCGTAATTGCGACCGCCCGGATGCGCGACATGGTAGACGCAGCCGCCAAGCGAGCGTCCGGCCCAGCTATCGACGATGTCGAAGGTGAGCGGCGCATGCACCGGGATCGTCGGGTGAAGGCCCGAGGCCGGCTGCCAGGCCTTGAAGCGCACGGCCGCGATCGCCTCGCCGGAGGCGCCTGTCTCGGTCATCGGTAGCCGCCTGCCATTGCAGGTGATCAGATGACGCCCCGGAACGAATCCCCTCGCCTTCACCTGCAGACGTTCCACCGAGGAATCGACATAGCGCACCGTGCCGCCGATCGCGCCTTCCTCGCCCAGCACATGCCAGGGCTCCAACGCTTGCCGGATCTCGATCTCGACGCCGCCATGCGCGACTTTGCCGAAGAAGGGGAAGCGGAACTCGGCCTGCGCCTCGAACCAGACCGGGTCGAAGGCATAGCCGGCGCGCTTCAGGTCCGCGAGCACCTCGCGGAAATCCTGCCAGACCAGCTCCGGCAGCATGAAGCGGTCGTGCAGCGCGGTGCCCCAGCGCACCAGCTTGCCATCCAGCGGCTCGCGCCAGAACCAGGCGATCAGCGCCCTCAGCAGCAATTGCTGCGCCAGAGACATTCGCGAATCCGGCGGCATCTCGAAGCCGCGGAACTCCAGCAGCCCGAGCCGTCCGGTCGGCCCGTCCGGCGAATAGAGCTTGTCGATGCAGATTTCGGTGCGATGCGTGTTGCCGGAGACATCGACCAGCAGGTTGCGGAACAGCCGGTCGACCAGCCAGAGCGGGATCGGTGCCTCACCCGGTTTCGGCACCTGCGCCAGTGCGATCTCAAGCTCGTAGAGCTGGTCCTGCCGGGCTTCGTCGATGCGCGGCGCCTGGCTGGTCGGGCCGATGAACAGCCCGGAGAACAGGTAGGACAGGGCCGGGTGCCGATTCCAGTAGAGCACGATGCTCTTCAATAGGTCCGGCCGGCGCAGGAAGGGTGAATCAGCTGGCGTCACGCCGCCGAGCACGACATGGTTGCCGCCGCCCGTGCCGGTGTGGCGTCCGTCGACCATGAATTTCTCGGCGCAAAGCCGCGCCTGCCGCGCCTCCTCGTAGACGCCCCGCGTGATCGCCACTGCCTCGCGCCAATCGGTGGCCGGGTGGATGTTGACCTCGATCACGCCGGGGTCGGGCGTGACCTTGATGACATCGAGGCGCGGGTCGAAGGGCGGCGCATAGCCCTCGATATGCACGGGCAGGCCTGTCTCCTCGGCCGCCGTCTCGATCGAGGCGACGAGGTCGAGATAATCCTCCAGCCGCTCGACTGGCGGCAGGAACACGCAAAGCACATTGTCGCGGATCTCGAGGCTGAGCGCGGTGCGCACATGCTCGCCGCCGATCTCCTGCTCGGTGCGCTGCTGGGCTGTACCTGCCACGCCGGGATCGGCCTGGACGGACATTTGTGGCGGCGCTGCGAAGCTGGTCGGGGCCACCGGCGCCGGTGGGCTTCCGGCGCCCGGCGCCGGCGCGGCCTGCGAGACGCCGGCCGGCGGCAGCGGACCACGCGGCTCCGTCGGGTCTTGCGGATGGATATGCGGGTATTCGGCTTTCGGGACTTCGGGGAGGGAGCCGAGCGGCAGTCGATAACCGACCGGCGAGTCGCCCGGCACGAGGAAGAGCTTGCCGCGCCGCAGCCGCCATTTCTCCGAGCGCCAGCGCCGGTCGTTCGCGGCCGCCTGCCAGCGCTGAACCGGGATGACGAAGCCGCGGGGATGGCCGAGACCGAGCTGGAAGACCTGCGCCATCCGCGCCCGCTCCTCGGGATCGGCGAGGCGTGAATCGAGCGGGTCGACATTGTCGGGAAGCTGCGCCTCCTTCAGCAGCCAGTGGCCGGTATCCTCATAGGCCGGGATGACATAGTCGGCGCCGAGGCCGAGATTTTCCGAAAGCTCCCTCGCCAACGCCTCGGCATCCTGGACGGCGGCGCCGGCTTCGAGCTCCCGGTCGCCGCCGGTCCTGGCACCGGGCTCGCGGGCGATGAGGTCGGGGTTGCGCCAGATCGGCTGCCCGTCCCGGCGCCAGTAGAGCGCGAAGGCCCAGCGCGGCAGGCTCTCGCCCGGATACCATTTGCCCTGGCCGTAATGCAGCATCCCTCCGGGCGCGAAGCGCTCGCGCAGGCGCCGGATCAATGCGTCGGCGCGCTCGCGCTTGGTTGGTCCGACCGCGGCGATGTTCCACTCGGCTCCGGTCTGATCGTCGATCGAGACGAAGGTCGGCTCGCCGCCCATGGTGAGCCGAACGTCCTGCGCCTGCAGATCGGCCTCGACCTTCTCGCCGAGCGCGTCCAGCGCCTGCCAGGATTCGTCGGAGAAGGGCAGGGTGATGCGTGGCACCTCGTGCACCCGCGCCACGCTCATCCGGAAGTCGAAGGTCGTCTCGGCATAGCTCGCCACGCCCGAGACCGGCGCGGCCGAGCGGTAATGCGCCGTCGCCGCCAGCGGCAGGTGGCCCTCTCCGGTGAGAAGCCCGGAGGTCGGGTCAAGGCCAACCCAGCCCGCGCCGGGAATATAGACCTCGGCCCAGGCGTGAAGGTCGGTGAAGTCCTTGTCGGTGCCGCGGGGGCCCTCCAGCGGGTCGACGTCGGCCTTCATCTGGATCAGATAGCCGGAGACGAAGCGGGTCGCGAGGCCGAGATGCCTGAACGCCTGGACCAGCAGCCAGCTCGTGTCGCGGCAGGAGCCGGAACGGATCTGGAGCGTGTGCTCCGGTTCCTGCACGCCCGGCTCCATGCGGATGCCATAGGCAATCATCCGCTGCAGCCGTGCGTTGACGTCGACGATGAAGGTGACGGTGTTGACCGGCTCCTTCGGCAATTCGGCGAGGAAGGCTTCGAGTAGCGGCCCGGCCGGCTCCGTCACCAGATAGGGCGCAAGCTCCGCGCGCTGCTCCGGCGTGTAGGCGAAGGGAAAGGTCTCTGCCTCCGCCTCGACGAAGAAGTCGAAGGGATTGATCACCGACAGCTCGGTGACGACGTCGACCTCGATGCGGAATTCCGTGACGGGCTCCGGGAAGACGAAGCGCGCCAGCCAGTTGCCGGCCGGGTCCTGCTGCCAGTTCACGAAATGCTGGGCCGGCGTCACCTTCAGCGAATAGCTGTTGATCGCCGCCCGGCAATGCGGCGCCGGCCGCAGGCGGATGATCTGCGGCCCGAGCGTGACCGGGCGATCATAGGAATAATGGGTGACGTGGTTCAGCGCGGCGATGATGGCCAAGGTTCGGCTCCCCCGGGACGCTGGCAAAGGCGGCAGACCGCCCACCGAGACAGGTTAGCGAGCCGGATCGCATGCGCAAGGCGCCCGGTGGACAGGGTGGCGGCAGGCCGGAGAACCTCTGCCCAAGAGATGTGCATAATGGCGAGCGGATGGACTGCGCTCGGCTGGACAGCCGAGCCCGACTGGTTGCAGATAGCCGGCAAGGAGCCATCGATGGCTCCAGAGACACGAACAACGGGGAAATCGATGCGTCACGTAGCCAAGTTGATGGCGGCTTCGGCCTTTGCGGCCTTGATGTCGACGACGGTCGCCTTCGCGCAGACGCCGAAGGATACGGTCGTCATGGCCAAGCAGATCGACGACATCATCACGCTCGATCCGGCCGAGGCTTTCGAATTCTCCGGCGTGGAGGTCGTCGCGAATGTCTATGACAAGCTGATCAACGTCGATATCGCCAACAACAATGCGCTGGTGCCGGATCTCGCCGAGAGCTGGACCGTCAGCCCCGACAGCCTGACCTACACCTTCAAGCTGCGCAAAGGCGTCAAGTTCCACTCCGGCAACCCGCTGACCGCGGCTGACGTGGTCTACTCCGTCCAGCGCGCGGTCACGCTGAACAAGTCGCCGGGCTTCATCCTGCGCCAGTTCGGCTTCGTCGCCGAGAACGTGCTCGATAAGGTCAAGGCTCTCGACGAGAACACCGTCCAGATCACCGTCTCCAAGCCCTTCGCGCCGACCTTCTTCTACAACTGCCTGACCTCCGGCGTGGCTTCGATCGTCGATTCCAAGCTGGTCAAGGCCAATGAGAAGGACGGCGACTGGGGCAACGCCTGGCTGAAACTCAATTCCGCCGGATCCGGCGCCTACAAGGTCCGCGCCTACCGCCCGAATGAGCAGTACACGCTCGACGCCAACGAGAGCTGGTACAAGGGCGCGCCGAAGAGCAAGCGCATTGTCGTGCGCCATGTCGCCGAGCCGGCTTCGCAGCGTCTGCTCGTCGAGAAGGGCGACGCCGATATCGCCCGCAACCTCTCCAAGGATCAGCTCGCTGCGGTCAAGAGCAACGACGCGATCAAGATCGTCCAGGGCGACAAGGGATACATCCTCTATCTCGGCCTGAACCAGAAGAACCCGAACCTAGCCAAGCCCGAGGTGCGCGAAGCGCTGAAGCTGCTGGTCGATTACGCCTCGATCGAGAAAAACATCCTCGAAGGCACCTACAGGGGCCACGAATCCTTCCTGCCGCAGGGGTTCCTGGGCGCGATCTCGGACAAGCCCTACCAGCTGAACCTCGCCAAGGCGAAGGAACTGCTCGCCAAGGCCGGTCTGGCCAACGGCTTCACCGTCACCATGGACACCCGTTCGGTTGCGCCGATCACCGATATCGCCCAGGCGATCCAGGCGACTTGGGCCCAGGCCGGCGTCAAGCTCGAGATCATCCCGGGCGACGGCAAGCAGACCCTGACCAAGTACCGCGCCCGCACCCACGACATCTATATCGGCCAGTGGGGCCCGGACTATCTCGACCCGCACACCAATGCCGAGACCTTCGCCATCAACGAGGACAATGGCGAGGAGGCGAAGTCGAAGACGCTGGCCTGGCGCAATGCCTGGGATATCCCGGACATGACCAAGATCACGCAGGGCGCGGTGCTGGAAGCTGACGCGGCCAAGCGCAAGGCGACCTATGAAACGCTGCAGCGCGAGCATCAGAAGGTCTCGCCCTTCGTCATCATGTTCCAGCAGATCGAGGTCTCGGCCGAGCGCAAGAACGTGAACGGCTGGGTCATCGGCCCGAGCTCGGACACCAATTTCTACGCGACCATCGTCAAGAACTAAGTTCCGTGACGCAGGAGACCCGCCCTGGCCCTCGGCCTCGGCGGGTCTTTGCGTTCCCGTAGAATACGCTGCCGGCGTGACCCGCCCGGCCAGGAGAGACCGTTGCTCATGACGATCAGGAACGGAGGCGAGGCATGACGGCCGTGACGCAGGCGCCAGCCCGCAAGAGCGCCTCGCCGGGAAGGCTGGGCCGTTGGGGCCGCGCGCTCTCGCGCGAGCTGACGACCGTGGTCATCACCATGTTCGGCCTGCTGCTCGTCACCTTCTTCATCGCCCGGGTCATCCCGATCGATCCGGTGCTCGCCGTCGTCGGCGACAATGCCCGTCCCGAGACCTATGAGGCGGCGCGCATCGAGCTCGGCCTCGACAAGCCGCTCTGGCAGCAATTCGCGATCTATATCGGCAAGGTCTTCACCGGAAATCTCGGCACCTCCGTGCTGACCTCCAACCCCGTTACCGAGGATATCAAGCGCGTTTTCCCGGCGACGCTGGAACTTGCCACGCTCGGCACGTTGATCGGCGTCCTCATCGGCGTTCCGCTCGGCATCCTCGCCGCCGTCAACCAGGGCCGCTGGCAGGATCAGGTTGCCCGCGTCGTCGGTCTCGTCGGCTATTCCGTGCCGGTCTTCTGGATCGGCCTGATGGCGCTGCTGCTGTTCTACGCCAAGCTCGGCTGGGTTTCCGGGCCGGGCCGCATCTCCGTGGTCTGGCAGGATATCGTCACCACCCGCACAGGCGTCATCATGATCGACGCGGCGCTCGAAGGCGAATGGGAAGCCTTCTGGGACGCATTCTCGCACCTGATCCTGCCGGCGCTCGTCCTCGGCCTGCTGTCGGTCGCCTATATCAGCCGCATGACCCGCAGCTTCATGATCAGCGAGCTGCAGCAGCAATACGTCATCGCGGCCCGCGTGAAGGGTGTCTCGGAAACCGCCGTGATCTGGCGCCACGCCCTGCGCAACGCCGCGGTGCCGCTCTTCACCGTGATCGCGCTCTCCTACATGCACCTGCTCGAAGGCTCGGTGCTGACCGAGACGATCTTCGCCTGGCCGGGGCTCGGCCGCTATCTCACCAACGCGCTGCTCAACGCCGACATGAACGCTGTGCTTGGCGGCACGCTGGTGGTCGGCGTCGTCTTCATCGCGGTCAACCTGCTGACCGACATCATCGGCCGGTTGGCCGATCCGCGTGTGCGCTGAGGAGGCGGATATGAGCGACACTTCCTCCGCCGGCCTGCATGCTTGGCTGATCAGCGATTCGCCGGCATCGCGCCGCCAGGCCCGCCTCGGCCAGCTCTACCGGCAATGGCTCGCCTTCAGGCGCAATCCGATGGCAGTGGCGGGCCTCGCCATCATCGTCCTGCTGCTGCTGCTGGCCGCCTTCGCGCCGCTGATCGCACCGTTCGACCCGCTTGCGCAGGCACTCGACAAGCGGCTGCTGCCGCCGTCCGCGACCAACTGGTTCGGCACCGACGCGCTCGGGCGCGACATCTTCAGCCGCATCGTCTACGGCACGCGCATCACGCTGGTCATCGTGCTGCTGGTCGTGGTGACGGTCGGTCCCTTCGGCCTGCTGATCGGCGCAGTCTCCGGCTATTTCGGCGGCTGGGTCGACCGGTTGCTGATGCGCATCACCGACGTTTTCCTCGCCTTCCCGCGCCTTGTGCTGGCGCTGGCCTTCGTCGCGGCGCTCGGCCCCGGCATCGTCAACGCGATCATCGCCATCGCGATCACAACCTGGCCGCCCTATGCGCGCGTCGCCCGCGCCGAGACCATGGTGATCCGCAACCAGGATTACATCGAGGCGATGCGCCTGCAGGGCGCCTCGCGCGCCCGCATCATCTGGAAGCATGTCGTGCCGATGTGCATGCCTTCGCTGATCGTGCGCACCACCTTCGACATGGCCGGCATCATCCTGACCGCGGCGGGGCTCGGCTTCCTCGGTCTCGGCGCGCAGCCGCCGATGCCGGAATGGGGCGCGATGATCTCCGCTGGCCGCGAGCAGATCTTCGACCAATGGTGGGTCGCGACCTTCCCGGGCCTCGCGATCTGTGTTGTCGCGCTCGGCTTCAATCTGCTCGGCGACGGGCTCCGCGACGTCATGGATGCGAGGTAACGTCATGACGAGCGAGCAGCCTCTTCTCGAGGTCGACAATCTCAAGGTCGACTTCCACACGCCGACCGGCATCGTCCGGGCCGTGCGTGGCCTTTCCTTCAAGCTGGGGCGCGAGCGCCTCGGCATCGTGGGCGAGTCCGGCTCCGGCAAGTCGATGACCGGCCGGGCGATCCTCGATCTCATTCCACACCCCGGCGTCGTCAGTGCCGATGGCATGCGCTTCCGCGGCCAGGACCTGACGGCGATGGACAAGGGCATCAGGCGCAAGCTGCGCGGCCGCCACATCTCCATGGTGATGCAGGACCCGAAATTCTCGCTGAACCCGGTCCAGACCGTCGGCAGCCAGATCGCCGAGGCCTATCGCATCCACCGCAAGGCCGGTTCTCGCGAGGCGCGGGAGCGCAGCCTCGCCATGCTGGAATCCGTGCAGATCCGCGATCCCGCTCGCGTCTACGACCTCTATCCGCACGAGGTTTCGGGCGGCATGGGCCAGCGCGTGATGATCGCGATGATGCTGATCGCCGAGCCCGAGATCCTGATCGCCGATGAGCCGACCTCGGCACTCGACGTCACCGTGCAACTCCAGATCCTGAAGATCCTCGACGATCTCGTGACCGAGCGCGGCATGGGGCTGATTTTCATCAGCCATGACCTGCATCTCGTGCAGTCCTTCTGCGACCGGGTCATCGTTATGTATGGCGGCAAGGTCATGGAGACGCTGCCGGCGGCCGAGCTTGCCGACGCCTCCACGCGCAGCCGCCGCCATCCCTATACGCTCGGCCTGCTCGAATGCCTGCCGGACCTCGACCATCCCCGGGCGAAGCTCTCCACCCTCAACCGCGACCCGGCCTGGCTGGCATGACAAACGCTGCGATCTCCGTCGACAAGCTCAACGTGTCCTTCGGCGACTCCCATGTCGTGAAGGACCTTTCATTCGAGGTGCGCAAGGGCGAGAGCTACGGCCTCGTCGGCGAGTCCGGTTCCGGTAAATCGACCGTGCTGCGCGTGCTCTCGGGCCTCAATCGCGACTGGAGCGGTTCGGCCACGATCGAAGGCGCCGTGCAGCCCAAGGTCCGGGACAAGGCCTTCTACCGCCATGTCCAGATGGTCTTCCAGGACCCCTACGGCTCGCTTCACCCGAAAAAGACCGTGGACGACACGCTGGCCGAGCCGTTGGCGATCCACGGTGCCCGTGATGCCGAAGCGCGCATCGGCAAGGCCCTCTCCGATGTCGGCCTGCCGGCCTCCTTCCGCTTCCGTTATCCGCATCAGCTTTCGGGCGGCCAGCGCCAGCGCGTCGCCATCGCCCGCGCTCTGGTGCTCGAACCCTCGATCCTGTTGTTGGACGAGCCGACCTCGGCGCTCGACGTCTCCATTCAGGCCGAGGTGCTCAATCTGCTCGCTGCGCTCAGGCAGGAGCGCAAGCTGACCTACATCCTCGTCAGCCACGATCTCGCCGTCGTCGGACATATGTGCGAGCGGCTGCTCGTCATGCAGTTCGGCCGCGCCGTCGAGGAAATGACCGTCGGGACGCTTGCCGCGCGTCAGCCGCAGACGGCCTACGCCAAGCAATTGCTGGCGGCGAGCGCGGGCTTCCGCCGCGCGGGCTGAGCAGCGAGGGGATCGGCCCTGCGCCGTTCCCTCTTTGCAGCACGGCAAAACCGTCTCACTCTAGTCGCAGCCTTGCGTTAGCTGCTTCGCGTCCGGATCGAAGCTTGGCCGGACTGCAAGGCTTCGCGCCGGTCCAGCGAACCGGCACCGCCTGACGGAGTTACAGGACTTATGGACGCCATCGTCGACAACCCGCTTCGGCCCGAGAGCATTCCCGAGCGGACACCGGTCCCGCCCTTCGATCTCGTGATCTTCGGCGCCGGCGGCGATCTCGCTTTGCGCAAGCTTTTCCCGGCTCTCGCCCAGCGCAATCGCGAGGGCGTACTACCCGGCGAAAGCCGCATCTTCGCCGTCGTCCGCAAGGAGGAGGATGTCGAAGGGCTGCCCAAGCAAATCGCGAAGCGGCTCCATGAGGAGGGAATTCCGAAAGAGCAGGTCGAACCATTCCTGCGCCGGTTGACGATGGTCATGCTCGATGCGGTCCAGCCCGAGACCTACAAGGCCTTGAAGCAGGCGCTGGGCGAGAGCGAGCGCGTGCGCTCCTTCTATCTCTCGACCCCGCCTGACCTCTTTATCCCGATCTGCGAGAACCTCGCCAAGGCGGACATTCTGACGCCGACCTCGCGTGTCATCCTGGAGAAGCCGCTCGGCCGCGATCTCGCCTCGGCGCGGCAGATCAACGATGCCGTCGCGCGCATCCTGCCGGAAAGCCGCACCTACCGGATCGACCATTATCTCGGCAAGGAGACGGTGCAGAACCTGCTCGTCCTGCGCTTCGCCAACACGCTGTTCGAACGCTCTTGGTCGAGCCGGGACATCGACCATGTCCAGATCACCGTAGCCGAGACCGTGGGGCTGGAGCAGCGCGCCGGCTATTACGACAAGGCCGGGCATATGCGCGACATGGTGCAGAACCATCTCATGCAATTGCTGACCCTCTTCGCCATCGAGCCACCGAACATGCTGGAGTCCGGGGCGGTTCGCGAGGAGAAGATCAAGGTGCTGAAGGCGCTGCGCCCCATCGTAGGCCCGGACGTCCAGCGCTACACCGTGCGCGGCCAGTACGGGCCGGGCCAGATCGACGGCCAGCGCGTCCGCGGCTATGCCGAAGAACTCGGCCACGGCTCGAACACCGAGACCTTCGTCGCCATTCGCTGCGAAGTCGATAATTGGCGCTGGGCCGGCGTGCCGATCTATCTGCGCACAGGCAAGCGCATGGCGCAGCGCTATTCCGAGATCGCCGTCACCTTCAAGCCGGTGCCGCATTCGATCTTCGGCAACGGCAGCTGCGACAGGCTCGATGCCAACCGCCTCTTCATCCGCCTGCAGCCGAACGACGGCGTCCAGCTCCAGCTGATGATGAAGGTGCCGGGCTCAGGGCGTCTCAAGATCGTGCCGCGCCAGCTCGACCTGCGTTATTCCACCGCCTTCGACGAGCGCACGCCGGATGCCTATGAGCGCCTGCTGACCGATGTGATCCGCGGCGACCAGACTCTGTTCATGCACCGCGACGAGGTCGAGCAGGCCTGGGCCTGGGTCGATCCGATCATTGCCGGCTGGCAGGACTACTATCCGCATCCGCATCGCTACGCCGCGGGCTCCTGGGGGCCGTCGCAGGCGATCGGCCTGATCGAGCGCGACGGCCGCTCCTGGGCCGATCCGGATTTCGTCTGATGGCGGCCGGCCCGCTCGCTTGGCACCGATTCGCGACGCTGGCCGATGCCTCGGAGGCCTTGGCCGAGACCGTCGCGGTGCGGCTGGCGCAAGTGCTCGCCGAGAAGGGCCGGGCGCTGCTCGCCGTGCCCGGCGGCACGACGCCGGCACGCTTTCTCGCGGCGCTCGGACAGCACGATCTCCCATGGAATGATGTCACGTTGCTGCCGACCGACGAGCGCTTCGTCGCGGCCGATGACGAGGCATCGAACGAGCGCATGATCCGTGCGCAATTCGCACCGCTTGCGGACGGACGCGCCGAGTTCCTCTCTTTCCATGGACGTGGCAGCGACATCGAGGCGGCCGCGGCCCTGCTATGCGCGGAGCTGGCAGCACTTCCGCCGCTCGATCTGCTGGTCAGCGGGATGGGAGCGGATGGGCATATCGCTTCACTCTTCCCCGGCGCCGAAGCCACCTTCGATGCCGTGCCGGACAGCGGCATCGTCGTGGCCCGCCCGCCGGGTTTGCCGCCCCGGCTGTCGCTTTCGCCAGTGCGCCTCCGCGGTGCAGGTTGGGCGAGCCTGCTCGTTTCCGGGGGCGCCAAGGAAGCGGTGCTGAAGGAGGAGGCCGCCCGCAAGGCGCCGCTGCCGGTCGATATGCTGCTTGGCCGGGAGCAGGGGCTCGACGTCTACTGGGCGAAGGAGTAGAGCCCGGTCATCCGTTCAAATCGATTGAAAGATGAAGCCATGGACGAGACTGCCGCCATTGCCCGGTTGAAGAGCTGCGGCGTGATCCCCGTCGTCGTGATCGAGGATGCCTCGCGGGCCGTCGATCTCGCCCATGCGCTGGTCGCCGGCGGCATCGATGTGGTCGAGGTCACGCTGCGCCGCCCGGCCGCGATGGAGGCGCTCGCTGCCATCGCGAAGTCGGTCCCGAAAGCGCTGCCCGTCGCCGGCACGGTCGTCACGCCCGCGCAGGCCGCGCAGGTCAAGGATGCCGGCGCGCAGGCCGTGGTCAGCCCCGGCTTCAGCGAGAGCGTCGATGAAGCCCTGCGCAAGGTGGACCTGCCGTGGCTGCCGGGTGTCGCCACTGCTTCCGATTGCATGCGCGCCGTTGCGGCAGGCCGCACCACCGCCAAGTTCTTCCCGGCAGGGCAGGCCGGCGGCCCACCGGCCCTGAAGGCGCTTTCCGGCCCGTTTCCGCAGATGAGCTTCTGCCCGACCGGCGGCGTCGGCCTCAAGAACCTTGGCGACTATCTCGCTCTGCCGCAGGTAATCTGCGTCGGCGGCTCCTGGCTCGTGCCGGCCGATGCGATCGCAGCCGGCGACTGGAACCGCATCACCACCTTGGCGCGCGAGGCGAAGGAAGCCTTCCTGAAGGCACGGGCCTGACCCGGCCGCACACGCGTAGGCCGTGCGTCATTCTCGGGCGGAGCGAAGCGCAAACCCGAGAAGTTCCGGCAGGATGCGGCGCTGGAGTCTCTTTCGGCACGAGATGCTCGGGCCAAGCCCGAGCATGACGCGACCTACGCCAGCTTCTCCCGCACCATCTCCGCGATCGCCAGCGAGCTCGTCAGCCCCGGGCTTTCGATGCCGAGCAGATTGACGAGGTCCGGTACGCCATGAAACTCGGGACCGTCGATGCGGAAATCCGGCATCGGTTCGGTCGGCCCATGCAGCTTCGGCCGGATGCCGGCATAGTCGGCGACGAGCGCACCGTCCGGCAGTGCAGGCCAATAGGTCCGGATCGCAGCGTAGAACTTCTCCGCCCGCTTGGGATCGACGACGAGATCCTGGTCGTTTTCTACCCACTCGACATCGGGACCGAACTTGACCCGCCCGCCCATGTCGATGGTGGCGTGGATGCCGAGGCCGGCAGCTTCCGGCACCGGGTAGACAAGATGCTTGAAGGGTTGCTTGCCGGTCAGGGCGAAGTAGTTGCCCTTGGCATAGTGTTGGACCGGCACATGCTCGGCCGGAAAGCCTTCGAGCAGGCCCAGCAGCTTCGGTGCACCATGTCCCGCTGAATTGATGACGGTGCGCGCGGTATAGGTCGCCGGATCGGCGCCGCCGAAATCGACGCTGAAGCCTTCCGCCTCGCGCCGCCAGCCGGTGATCGGCGTGTTGAGCGCGAGCGAACCGCCGGCCGCCTCGCACTCGCCAAGCAGCGAGAGCATCAGCGCATGGCTGTCGACCACACCGGTCTCGGGTGAGAGCAGGGCGATCTCGCAGCGCACCTCCGGCTCCATCGCTTTCGCATCAGTGCCGGAGAGCCAGCGCAGCGAATTGACGCCGGACGCCTGCGCGCGGGCCATGATCGTCTCCAGGGCCGGCTTCTGGGCCTCGGAAGTGGCGACGATCAGCTTGCCGCAGGCTTTGTGCGGCAGGCCACGCTCTTGCAGGTAGCGGTAGAGTTTGCTGCGGCCCGCGACGCAGACGCGGGCCTTCAGCGAGCCGGGGGGATAATAGATTCCAGCATGGATGACCTCGGAATTGCGTGCCGAGGTCTGGGTGCCGATGCCCTCGGCAGCCTCGGCGATGACGACCTCGCGCCCGGCCAGCGCCAGCTCGCGGGCAACCGCGAGGCCGACGACGCCGGCCCCGATCACAAGGCAATCGATGTCGCTCATCTTCGGTCGTCAGGCCGCGCGCTGCGGCATGGCGATCTCGATCAGGCTCGTCCAGTAGTTCACGCCGACCGGGATCGCCGCGTCGTTGAACTCATAGGCCGGGTGATGCAGGCCCGCCGAGTCGCCGTTGCCGATATTGATGAAGGCACCCGGGCGTTCCTCCAGCATATAGGAGAAGTCCTCCGAGCCCATGGTTGGCGGGATGTCGGTCTTGATCGCGTCGGTGCCGAAGATCTCCTTGGTCACGCTGGTGACGAAGTCGGTCTGGCCGGCATGGTTGAAGGTGACGGGATAGCCGAGATGGTATTCCAGCTCGTACTTCATGCCGAAAGCCTTCATCACGCCGTCGACGATCTCGGTGATGCGCTTCTGCGCGAGCTCGCGGATCTTCGGCGTCAGCGTGCGGACCGAGCCCTTGATCTCGGCCGTCTGCGGAATGACGTTGAAAGCCTCGCCGGCATTGAGCGCGGTCACGGAGACGACGATCGACTCGAGCGGGTCGGCATTGCGCGAGGCGACCGTCTGCAGGGCGCTGACCAGCGCGCAGGAGGCGACGATCGGGTCGTTGACGTTGTGCGGCGCCGCCGCATGTCCGCCCTTGCCTTCGATCTTGATGTGGATGCGGTCGGCGGCGGCCATGGCCGGCCCCTTTGCGATTTCGAAGCGGCCGACCGGGATGCCCGGCTTGTTGTGCATGCCGTAGACTTCCTGGATGCCGAAGCGGGTGATGAGCCCGTCATCGATCATCGCCTTGGCGCCGGCGCCGCCCTCTTCGGCGGGCTGGAAGATC
Source organism: Allobosea sp. TAF32 (assembly GCF_052113585.1). Lineage (NCBI taxonomy): Bacteria > Pseudomonadati > Pseudomonadota > Alphaproteobacteria > Hyphomicrobiales > Alloboseaceae > Allobosea > Allobosea sp. TAF32. The sequence goes on from NZ_JBFRDM010000003.1 coordinate 120,675, forward strand.
AGCACGGCAGTGCCGTCGAAGTCGCGGGTCTGGGTCAGGTACTTCGCGGCGCCGAGCAGCATGGCGGTGTGCCCGTCATGGCCGCAGGCATGCATCTTGCCGGGGATGGTCGAGCGATGCTCGAGATTGGTCTCCTCATGGATCGGCAGCGCGTCCATGTCGGCGCGCATGGCGATCACCTTGCCGGAATCCTGGTTCTTGCCCTTGATGACGCCGACGACGCCGGTCTGGCCGATGCCCGTCACCACCTCGTCGACGCCCCATTCCTTCAGTTTTTCGGCCACGAGACCCGCGGTCCGGTGAACGTCGTACATCAACTCGGGGTGGCGATGGATGTCGCGGCGGATCGCGGCGATTTCGGGGGTCAGCGCCGCAATGAGGTCGGTCTTGGGCATCGTATCCTCTGAGATGCATGGGGCGACCGCGCAGAAAGCGGGTGCCGTCCGGCACGCTAGCCCAGCCCAGGCCTCCCTGTCCAAGCCGGCAGCGCGCAGGGGGCGGGCTTTGGCGGAATGGCGAGATGCCTTCTGGAAGATAATCGTCCGCCGGCAAACGGGCGGGAGCGATCTTGGTTACGGCCGCGAAATACTCCGGAAAGGCCCAAGCCATGATTTGGCCTTCCTTGACGAATAGCTCAGGCATCCTTCGCTCTGGCCATCGAGAATATCTGGCCTGATCCTTCCAAATTTCCCCTTACATGTCTGGTAGATGATGCGTCGCTTGTCGTTGCTTGCGTTTGTTTTTGGTTTCTTGCCTTCGGTCGCTCTGGCTGACATTGCTCCCGAGAAAATCTCCTTTCAGCCGCAGGTCAAGGGTCTGGGCTGTCTGAAGCCCGAGACGAAGGCGATGATCGCCGAACTCGTCGCGAAGATCGGTCCCATCCAGATCACCTCGACCTGTGGTGGCCGTCATGCGCGGAACTCGCAGCACTACAGCGGCAGGGCGGTCGACTTCCGGCCGCTGGCGGCCTCGGCGCGCAAGGCTGCGGCAGCGGCACGCTCGCTCGCCAATGTCGGCGGCGTCGGCACTTATTCGAACGGCCTCGTCCACGCCGATGTCGGCGCGCTCGAGATCTCCTGGCACGGCCACAAGCGCAGCCGCTACGCTTACGCCAGCAAGCGCAGCCGCTATGCCAGGGTCGCGCGCAACAGCAACTGATGGCGCTTTCCGGCGTCCTCAGCGGGCGGTGACGTCGAGCGCATGCCGATAGACCAGATCGTTTGGATCGGGTCTGTCGGCGAGCGTATCGCGCACCGCTCCAAGCCGTTCCGCCACCGCGATCGATGTGGCGTTGCCAAGCGCGACATAGCTCACCAAGCTGGAAAGCTTCAGCTTCCGTGTCGCCCAATCCCGCAAGGCACGGGCAGCTTCGGTGGCATAGCCATGCCCTTCATGGCCGGCATAGAGCAGCCAGCCAGCCGAGTTCCTTCTCCGGGAAGAGCGGGCCGTCATTGATGCCGACCTGCCCGATGCAGGCACCGGTCAGTCTGAGCTCGATCATCACCGCGCCGTGCCCGAACAGCGACCAACAGGCGATGTCGTGGCAGAACATGCCCCAGGCCTGCCGCGTCGCGTAGGGGCCGCCCATTCCCGTGGAGCGAGACGACGCCAGAAACGCGGCATAGGCGGGAAAATCCGCTTCGGCCATCGGCCTCAGCGTCAGGCGCTGCGTCTGCAGCGTTGGAACGGGATGGTGGCTCATGCGAGGCTTCTAGAGCCGCGCTGCCGACCACGCTAGACGGCGAATTCGGTGCGCCAGCGCGCGATATCGTCCAGCGCGACGTTCGATCCGCAGAGCACGAGGCAGACGCGCTCTCCGGGGCGGAACGTTTCCTTCCGCGCCAGCGCGGCCGCGACCACGCAGGACGCAGCGGGCTCCAACAGCACGCGGCCATTCTGGAGCACCCAGACGAGTTCGCGAACAGCTTCCGCGTCCGACACCAGGACGATTTCCTCAAGGAACTGGCGGGCCGCGGCCATGGTGCGTTCCGTCGCGAAGGGAGCGCCGAGCGTGCGCGCGATCGAGGTCGGGCGGATCGCGACCGGCTGGCCGGCGGCGAGCGCCTGGGTCATCGTGGTCGCGCCCTCGGTTTCGACGCCGTGCAGCCTTACGGCCGGATCCAAGCCCTTGAGCGCCGCGCCGACGCCGGCCGAGAGGCCACCACCGCCGATCGAGACGAAAACATGGTCGAGCCGCCCCCCGGCATCGGCGGCGAGTTCGAGGCCGAGCGTTCCATGGCCGGCGATGATCGCCGGATCGTCATAGGAATGAACATGGACCATGCCTTGCCGGGCGTAGTCCTCGGCCTTGGCGAAGGCGGCGACGGAATCCTCGCAGAGCTCGACCTCGCCACCCGCCTGTTGCGTCAGCTGGATGTTGAGCGCGGGCGTCGCCTTGGGCATCAGGACGAGGGCGCGGGCCCCCATGGAGCGGGCGACGAGCGACACTGCGATGGCATGATTCCCGCCCGAGACGGTGACGACGCCGCGCTTCAATTCGGCTTCGCTCAGCCCCATCAGCTTGTTGTAGCAGCCACGGACTTTGAACGAGCCGCCGAGCTGCAGGCTCTCGACCTTCACCCAAGTCTCGACCCCGAGCCGCTCGGACAAGCCGGCGCTGTAATAGGTCGGCGTGCGGCGGACCTTGCCGGCGATGCGCCCGGCTGCGGCCTGGATATCGGCGAGGGTAACATCGAACGGCATGGGCGCTTCTGTCCTCTCCCGGCTACGCGGTAGCCTTCCATGCTGCACGAGAGCGCGTCGGGCGCAGGGCCGTCAAGCACGAGAGGCGCGCTGCGCCTCGCCGATAACCGACAGGGGGATTAAGTCAGTCCGCCGGCGGCTCGCCCGCCTTGGGGCGCGAGCGGCCGGTCGAGCGCATCGGCAGCGGCACCGCGGGCCTGTCGGTGCGGTATTGGCCGCGGGCGATGGCGCCGAACAGCAGCACCACGGCGGTCAGCGTCATCAGCCACCAGGGCAGGAGTGGCGCGAAGCCGAAGACGGCGAGCGCGAAAGCGGTGGTGAATGCAGCAACGCCGCCGGCCGCCAGCGCGCCCGGCATGCGGCCGGCGGCGCGGATGGCGAAATACAGGCAAGCGGCAGCGGCCGCAGCGCCAACGAGGCCGAGCTCGTACCAGGTCTCGAACAGCAGGGTGGCCGGCGCGGGCTGCGGCAACATGCCCCTGAGCTGGTCGCGGACCACGGTATCGAGCCCGTGGCCGGTGATGAGCTCGATCGGCGACTGCCGGATGACATCCGCCCAGATCGACAGCATCTGCGCGAAATCGTCGGCGCTGTCCGGCAGTACGGAAACCAGTGGCGCGAGCAGGAACGGCAGCAGGGGGGCGAACAGCATCAGCCCGGCGATGATGGTTGCGATCACCTGCGCGGCCCGCTCGCGGCTGGCGGTGACGGCGCCGAAGGCTACCGCGCCGAAGAGCATCGCGACCGTTTCGCCGTCATCGAACCGCGTCAGCGCCAGCAGCGCCACGACGAGGGCGAGGCCGAGCGCGCTCATCCCGCGTTCGCGCGACAGCAGCCAGGCGAGAGCCGGCCAGGCGGTGATCAGGATGATCGAGACGCCGCGCTCGACGGCGCCTGGCGGCGTCTCCGCATGCCGCAGGGCCGCGATGATGATCAGCCCGAGCGCGAACATGCCGGCGCTGCCGGTGCCGAGCGGCGAAAGGTTGAGATTCGAGGAGCGCATCCGTTCCGGAAGCGCCGACAACCCGGTGAAGCCGAGCACGACGGCGAGCATCAGATTGCCGGCTTTTTCGGCGGCCGAGGTGGGGAAGGGGCTCCATACCAGCGAGAGCAGCGCCCAGGCCACGAGGCCGAGCAGGATCAGTCCGGGTCGGCTGAAAACGGCTCCCTTGAGGGAGCCGACGAATTTGGCGGGCTCCTCGATCAGCATCGCGATGATCAGCAATGCGATGCCGATCGGCACGAGGACGACGGCGGCGCGGCGCGAGACCAGCGCGGCCAGAGGCAGGACGAGCGCGAGCGTGCCGAAGCCGATGCGCCGCAGCAGCAGCGCGGCATCGGTGGCCGGGTCGAGCGGAGCTTGAGCGTTGTTACGGATCATGCGTTCCGGCGGGGTGATAGGCGGCAGCTCGCCCGGTTGCCCGAAACGAACCGATGCCACCCTAGCGAGAGTGCGGGCGCGCGACTGTAGGTGCGGCGCAACACTGCGCCGGCATCTCTCACGCGGGGAATGAACCCGCGGCGCCGGTGCCTCTGGCGCCTGGGGAGCGTTCGTGAGAGGAATCCGGCATGACCATGCTGGCTGCCATCCCCTATACGAGCGGTTTCCCGATCGACGCCTTCATGCAGGACGTGGCGACGCAGTTGAAGCGGCGCGGCCTGCGGCTTGGCGGGGTGGTTCAGCACAATGACGCAGCCTGCGACGATCGCTGCATGGCGATGTCGCTGGAGGATCTCGGCAGCGGCTATCGCTTTCCGATCAGCCAGGATCTCGGCGCGGGTGCCGCCGGCTGCCATCTCGATGCCGCCGGGCTCGCCGCAGCCGCAGCGGTTTTCGCCGGCGCATTGGCAGAGCGCGTCGATCTCGTCATGGTCAACAAGTTCGGCAAGCAGGAAGCGCTCGGCGAAGGGTTGCGCCATGAGATCGCCAATGCCGTGATGGCGGGCCTGCCCGTGTTGCTCGCGGTGCGCCGCGACTTCCTGCCGGCATGGCGCGATTTCGCCGGAGACGACTGGGTCGAACTGGCTGCGGATATGGCGGCGGTCGAACGATGGGTCGGCGATGCGATCCGGCTTGCGGCCTGACGCTGCCCTGACACAGATCCGAGGCGTGTCGGCATGACGACCCCGATGCTGCTTTCCACGTTCGGCCTCGTTCTCGCAGGCGGTCTCGCACGTCGGATGGGCGGAGGTGACAAACCGCTCGAACTGCTCGCCGGCAGGCCGATCCTTGCCCATGTGATCGAACGGCTTCGCGGGCAATGCGATGGCCTCGTCCTCAACGCCAATGGCGACCCGGCGCGCTTCGCGGCCTTCGGCATGCCGGTGGTCGCTGATACCGTGCCGGGCTTCGCCGGTCCCCTTGCGGGTATCCTCGCCGGCCTCGACTGGCTGGCCGAGCATCGGCCGGAAATGGAATGGCTGCTGAGCGTCGCGGCCGATACGCCTTTCATCCCGAACGATCTCGCCCGGCGCCTGCATGAAGCCCGGATCGCGGCCCAAGTCCCGCTGGCCTGCGCCGCCTCGGCCGGGCAGGCGCATCACGCCATCGGCCTCTGGCCGGTCCGGCTGCGGGAGGATTTGCGGCAGGCGCTCGCGGCCGGTGAGCGGAAAATCAGCCGCTGGACGCAGGGGCACGGCGTTGCCGTCGCGGAATGGGCTGCGGGACCCCTCGATCCGTTCTTCAACGTCAACACGCCGGGCGACCTGCGCGAGGCGGGGCGGCTCGCACGATTGCTGAGCTAGCCATCGCGGCGGCGGTCAGCGTTCCAGCAGGGCCTTCAGCGCCGCGAGATCCCGCGCGATCATGCCCGCATCGGCGGCCATTTCGTCGTCGGACATGCCGTCACGCTGGAACAGCGTGAAGACGATCTCGGCACCGTCGCCATTCGCTACCACCCGCATCGGATTGTGCATGGCCGGGCCGTGCTCGGGGACCACTGCATGGTCGAGCACGCCGTGGCGGTTCGGCTCGCTGAACAGGATGCGCATCGGTCCCATCGGGGTTTCGGCGCGCCAGGTCATGCCCTCGACATGCACGAAGCTGTGGCCGAGACCCTCCGCCCATTGTGGGAAATTCTCCGGCTCGGCCAGGAAGGCATAGACCTCCTCAACCGGGCGATCGATGCCGATGCCGATATGCCGGGCGCGCTGGATCGCCATCCCCGTTACTCCTTTATCTAGAACAAAAGAAGAACAAAATGAGCGAACTGTCAAGCGGCGGGCGGGAAGCGCCTTGCTTGAAACGGTGTCACTCGATGACGATGCGCGGCGCTGCTCTCATGGCCCCGCCGAGGCCGGCTTGGACCTGCCGTGCCAGCGCGACATAGGCTTTGGCATGGGGGCTCTGCGGATCGCTGGCGACGATCGGGCGGCCTCCGTCCGATGTCTCGCGGATCGGCATGGCGAGCGGAATCTCGCCGAGGAAGGGGATGTGCAGCCGCTCGGCTTCGTGCCGCGCGCCGCCATGGGCGAAGATGTCGGACTGGTGTCCGCATTCCGGGCAGATGAAATAGCTCATGTTCTCGACGAGGCCGAGGATCGGCACCGCGACCTTCCTGAACATGGCGACGCCGCGGCGCGCATCGAGCAAGGCGAGGTCCTGCGGCGTCGAGACGATGACGGCGCCGGCCAGCGGCACCTGCTGCGCCATGGTGAGCTGGGCATCGCCGGTGCCGGGCGGCATGTCGACGACGAGCACGTCGAGCTCGCCCCAGGCGACCTCGCGCAGCATCTGGGTGATCGCCGAGATCACCATCGGCCCGCGCCAGATCATCGGCGTCTCCTCGTCGACGAGGAAGCCGATCGACATCACCTTCAGCCCATAGGCCTCCATCGGCGCCAGCGTTCGGCCCGAGACGATCTGCGGCTTGCCGGTGATGCCGAAGATCTTCGGCATGGACGGGCCGTAGATATCGGAATCGAGCACGCCGACCTTGAGGCCGAGCGTCGAGAGCGCCACGGCGAGATTGGCCGCGGTGGTCGATTTGCCGACGCCGCCCTTGCCGCTGGCAACCGCGATGATCTGTTTCACCCCCGGCACGCCGGCCGGCTTCGGCGCGCCGCCGGGGCCGGGCCGCTGCGCCTGCTGGCGCGCCTGCATTCCGGCCGATGGAGGCGCCTTGTCGGCGGTCAGCCCGACGAGCACCTGGGTGACGCCCGGCAGACCGCTGACGGCGCTTTCCGCAGCCTTGCGGACCGGCTCCATCGCGCTGGCCTCGGTCGGGTCGATGCCGATCGCGAAGATCACCTTGCCGCCGTCGACGAGGATATCGCCGATGCGGCCGGATGCGGCGAGCGATTGTCCGCTCGCCGGCAGCTTCACCAGTTCGAGCGCCCGCAGGACATCGGCTTGGGAGACGGTCACGTCGTTGAACTCCGTTCGCTGGCGCGGCGCTAGGCCGCCTTGCGGATATGGAAGACGATGGCGCCGTCCGCATCCCCCTGCCGCTCGATGACATCGCCGGTTTCGCGCGCGAGGTTGGGCAGGTCGATCGCCGCCATCGGGTCGGTGCAATGCACGACGAGCAGGGCGCCGGCCTGCGCCGTGCTCAGGGCCTTGCGCACCCGCAACACCGGAAGCGGGCATTTCAGGCCACGCAGATCGAGCGGAATGGTGTCCATGGTCTCGCGCCCACTGGGCCGTTGTTGTCGCCGCTTCATAGGACGGCTGTTCGGGTGGGAGCAACCACGCGCCATGCCGCATGCTTGACCGGCCTCGTTTGGGCGAGGATGAAGGTGCAACGGACCCAAGCGCGCCGGGGTGGCGATACGGGCGCAGCTCCGGAAAGGACGAGTGCCGTGACGGGTAGGCGGGGCGGACCAGGAGGGGATATCGGATTGATCTCCCTCGATGAGGCGGGAGGCCGCTCGGCTGCCTGCGCCGAGCCGGTGCCGGGCGTGCTCGAGCTGCCGCTCGTCGAGGCGGATGGGCGTGTGCTGGCGGAAGCCGTGGTCGCGCCGATCGATTTGCCGCCCTTCGCGAATTCCGCGGTCGACGGCTATGCCGTCCGCCATGCCGATCTCCTGCCGGGTGCCGAGACCCGCCTGCCGCTCCTCGGCCGAACGGCGGCTGGCGATCCGGCCGGCACGCTCGGACACGGCGCTTGGCGCGTCTTCACCGGCGCTCCCGTGCCTGATGGTGCCGACCTGGTCGTGATGCAGGAGGATGTCTCGCTGAGTGGCGACGAGGTCATCCTGCCGTCCCCGGCGAAGCGCGGCGCCAATCTGCGCAGGGCTGGGGAGGATGTCGCCCGGGGGCAGGAGGTTCTTCCGGCGGGCCGGCGCCTGCGGCCGCGGGATCTCGGGCTGCTCGCCGCTTTGGGTTTGGAACGGGTGCGGGTCAGGCATCGCCCGCGCGTCGCGCTGTTCTCGACGGGCGACGAGCTGACCGAGCCCGGGCAGCGCTTGAGACCGGCGGCGATCTACGACGCCAACCGGGCGATGCTGCGTGCCCTGTTGGCGCGGGCGGGCGCCGATGTCGTCGATCTCGGCATTCTGCGTGATGAGCCCGCTGAGCTGGAGCGGCACCTGCGCGCGGCCGCCGGCGCCTGCGATCTGGTCGTCACTTCGGGCGGCGTCTCCGTCGGGGAGACCGATCATGTCAAGGCTGCGCTGTCGGCCTGCGGTTCGCTCGACCTCTGGCGCGTCGCGATCAAGCCGGGCAAGCCGATCGCGATCGGCGAGGCGGCCGGCACGCCCTTCATCGGCCTGCCGGGCAATCCGGTCGCGGTTTTCGTCGGGTTTGTGTTCGTCGCTCGGCCGCTGCTGGCGCGCCTTGCCGGCACGGTGGACGAAGCGCCGATCGTCTTTCCCGTCACGGCCGGCTTCCAGCATCGGAAAAAGCCTGGGCGCCGGGAGTTCCTGCGCGCCTCGCTGGAAAGGCGCGACGATGGCGCCGTGATCGCGCGCAGGCATCCCGGAGAGGGGGCCGGCTCTCTCGCCTCGCTCGCGCAATCCGATGGGCTGCTCGTGCTGGCGGAGGAACTCGAGCAGCTGGAGGAGGGCAGCAGCGTGCCCTTCCTCCCTTATGTCGGTTTGCTGGGCTGAAACCGCCGGGCCGCTTTAATCGCGCCGGAAGATGACGCTTGCGCTCCAGCCGAGGAAGAGCGCCAGCAGCACGGTCGCTAGGCCGTACAGCAAAGACCAGTCATAGGCCGCGGAAGCGAGCCGCTGCTCGATGCCGGTCTTGATCACCTCGAAATTCGTCTGCTGGCGCGCCAGTGGGACGCCACCGGAATAGAGAACGATGTCGACGGTATAGGAGCCGGTCGGCGCGGTGGCGGCGATGTCGATCGGCGCGCTGAACAGGCTGTTCGACAGGAAGGTGACGCCGCGCTCGTCATAGCCGTACAGGTCCTTGCTCTGCATGATCCTGACCAGACTTTCGCGGAAGCGGATCGAGCCGGGGTCGAGGTCGACCCAATTCCCCTGTGGCAGCTCGGCATTGGCGAGGCCGATGCGCCCCCGCCGCGCCGTTTCGGGGCTCATCATGGCCGAGATCGGCCGGTTGCTGGCGACGTGCAGGAAGACCGGATTGTCCGGGAAGCGGCGCTGCGACCGGTTGATCCAGATCGGGCCGAGGCGCTCCTTCTCGCGCACCAGAAGCATGCGCCGGGGGCCGCGGACGGTGACGATGATGTCGTAGGGATCGCCGCGCGCCACCGTGCGCCCGTCGCGCTCGACCAGGCCGAAGACCGTCAGCTGGCTGCCGGTGTAGTTCGAGGTGATCTGGATCTGGTGGCTCGACATCGCCGCGATCAGGGTCTCGGCCTGGGCCTTCGACGCGGCGAAGCCGGCGGAGAACGCGGCGAGGAGGGCGAGGAACCGCATCATCGCGCGCTCTCCGGCACGACCACCGAGAAGCGTTCGGTCGGCGGAATGAAGAGCTCGATGGCGAAGCGCAGGCCGACCGAGAGGATCAGCAGCGCCAGCAGCAGCCGGAACGATTCGACGTTGAGGTTGCGCGCCGCCCGGCCGCCGAACTGCGCGCCGATGACGCCGCCGACCAGCAGCAGCGTGGCGAGGATGAGATCGACCGACTGGTTGGTGACCGCGTGCAGCACGGTCGCGCCCGTCATGGTCACCAGGATCTGGAAGAGCGAGGTGCCGACCACCACCGCCGGCGGAATCCGGAAGAAGTAGATAAGCCCCGGCACCAGGATGAAGCCGCCGCCGACGCCCAGCACGGCGCCGATGAAGCCGATGACGATGGCGAGCAGCGCGATCGGCAGCACGCTGCAATAGAGGCCCGAACGATAGAAGCGCTGGCGGAAGGGCAAGCCCATCCACCATGGATGCATGCCGCCGCGCCGCTTCAGCCGCGCGGGCTTGCCGGCGCGCACGCGCAGCATGGCGCGCAGGGCGTCGTAGAGCATCAGCCCGCCGATGATCGAGAACAGCGTGACATAGGAGAGCGTGATGACGAGCTCGAGCTGGCCGAGCCGGCGCATCGTGTTGAAGAACAGGACGCCGAGCACCGTGCCGACGATGCCGCCGCTGACGAGGACGCCGCCAAGCTTGAGATCGAGCGCCCTGCGCCGGAAATAGGTCAGCACGCCGGTCATCGAGGAGCCGGCGACCTGCGCCGCCACGGTCGCGACCGCCACCGCCGGCGGGATGTCGAGAAAGATCAGCAAAGGGGTGAGCAGGAAGCCACCGCCGACGCCGAACAGGCCGGAGATGAAGCCGACCGCGCCGCTCAGGCCGAGCACCATCAGCACGCTGATCGGAAGCTCGGCGATCGGCAGGTAAATCTGCACTACTACCCCTCGCAAGGCGGGTGCATGGCCTTTGCCTGCACCGATTTGTCCCAGACTGAACCGTCCAGGTTAAAAGTTGTTGCTGAAATGGAAGACGGGCCGCTATCGGCCCGTCGTAAAAGATTATCGTTTTCCTTGCCGCGTCAACACGTCGAAAGGATGACGCTGCCGCGTTGGACTCAGCTGCGCGCCGGCTTGGCCGGCTTGGCCGCCGCCGCCGCGGTAGGCCCGGCGTCCCAGCCCTTGGCCGGCGGAGCCACCTCGTTGGCGATCGTATCTAGCGTCTTGGGCTTCCAGTTCGCGGCGGTCGTCCTGGCGGCAGCGAGCTCGTCCGGCTTCAGGCGCTGGGCAACCTCGTCGCGCTTGCGGGCGGCGTCCTCGTCGCCCTGATTGGCGGCGACCGAGAACCAGACGAAGGACTGGGCGAGGTCGGTCGGCGCCCCGAGGCCGCGGCCGAGCAGAACCGCGAGGTTGTATTGGCTGTCGCGCACGCCGAGTTCGGCCGCGCGGCGGAACCACTCCGTCGCGGCGGCATAGTCCGGCTTGCCGGAGACGCCCTCGGCATGCAGCACGGCGAGGTTGTGCATCGCCTTGGCGTTGCCGCGCTCGGCGGCGCGCTGGTACCAGATCCGGGCGAGCGAGAGATCGCGCTGCGTGCCGATGCCCTTCTCGAACATGTTGCCGACACGGAACTGGGCGGGGGCGAGTCCCGCGACGGCGGCGCGCTCGAACAGGCGCAGCGCCAGCTTTGCGTCGCGCTGCGCGGCGGGGCCGTCGGCAGCTTTGCTCGCCAGCTCGAAGACGGCGCGGGCATCGCCGTCGAAGGCGGCCTTGCGCAGCCCGGCGCTGCCGAAGCCGGCCGGCAGATCGCCAACCCCGGTGACGCTCTGAACGGATTCGGGTGTGACGGTCGCGGAGGCTTCCGTCTGTGCCGCGGCCGGCGCCGGTGTCACGAGGGGCGGCGGGACGGCGGCTGGTTGATCCGGCACGGCCTGGCCCGGAATCAGGTTGGCCGGCGCTGCCAGCGGTGCAGGCGAGAGCGCCGAGGACTGGTCCTTGGCAGGCGGAAGGTCCTTGGCCGGAGCGGGATCCTTGGCCGGAGTCTGCACGCCCTCCGGCGAGGCTTCCGGCTGGGCGATCAGGCTACGCGCCGCGGTGCTCGCTGTCTTGGTGCCGTCGCCACGCATCACGCCGGTGACGACATGGGCCGTGCCCATCGCCAGGATCAGCGCGGCGAGGCCGAGCAGCAGCGGGCGCTTGCGCTTCTCCAGGATCTCCTTGAGCTTGCCGGAGCTCTTCGCTGCGGGTTCGGAGGCGGCTGCGGGAGCGCTGGCGGCGGCTTCGCTGGCGGCCTTGGCCGAGCGCCGGGCGGCAGCGATCAGGCTCTGCCGCACCGATTGGGCGTCCTGTCCGCTGCTGGCGGCGCTTTCGGGTCGCGGGCGACCCGAACCCGGCTCGAGCGGCAAGTCGAAGGCCGCGCTTGGCAGTGCGGGGCCGGATTCGCCCAGAGCCGGCGCGGCCGAGGCGCCGAAGCGATCCTGCGCCGCCGCGCTGACTGCGGGGCCGGCATGGTCGCGAGCCCCGAACGCGGGCGCGCGGACCGCAGGCGTGTCGCTGCGGGCGGCAGGGGCCTGGAGCGGCGGCGCGTTCCGGCGCTCGCCCTGCAGCTCGGTTTCGAGGCCGGCGAGCCGCGCCATGATCGCCTCGAGCGACAGATGGACGGCGCCCAGCGCGTCCTGGGTCTGGCGCTCCGACGAGACATGGGTGTCGCGCATGCCGGTGACGAGGCTCGACAGCTCGGCAATGCTCTTGCCCGGCGCCGAGGTGCTGGCCGCCTGGACGAGGGCCGCGCGTTCGGCCGCCGTTTCCTCGCGCATCGAGCGCAGATGGACGACCAGATCCTGCAGCGTGCGCTCGATGCCGTTCTCGGCCGAGCGGGTCGCCGCCGCCTCGTCGAGCCGGGAGGCGATGCCCGAAATCTGCTGTTCCAGCGCTTCGAAGGACTCCGCACCGGCGCCGGGGGCTCCGGCCTCGTCGATCTTGTCGGCGAGATGGCGCAGCATCTGTTCGATCGGGCTCAGATCGACCGGCGCAGCGGACTCGGCGGCCCCGACCATGCGGGAGAGCTGGCTCGACGCGGCCAGGCTCTCGATCCGGCCGGCCAGCGCTTCGATCTGGCGGGTGACGGCAGACGGGCCCTGCTCCGCGAGCAGCTCGATGCGGTGCTGCAGCGCGTCGATGCGGTTGTCGAGATGGTCGCCATGGCGCTGCGCGGTGACGTCGTCGAATTTGCGCGACAGCAGGTCGATCTGGCTTGCGAGCGAAGCCAGGGGAGCGGTGTCGAAATCCTGCGGGCGGCTGGTCAGGACCGCGCTGCGGACATCCTCGATCGCTGCCGAGAGATTGCGCATCTCCCGCAGGTCCGGCTGGGTTTCGCGCAGCCGGCCGATCTCGAAGCCCAGCGAAGCGACCTGCTGGGAGAGATCGTCGAGCCGATGATCCTGCCCGCCGGACGGCATGAGGCTGCGCAACTCGGCAATGTCGCGCAGGACGGGATCGAGATTGGTCGTCTCGCTCCCGCGCGCCGCCAGCGCGTCGACCTTGGCGGCCAGATGCGCGATCTCATGCTGGAAGCGCTGGTAGCTGTCGCCGGCCCGATCCTGCGATAGCCGGGAAACCTCGGCCTCGATTCGTGTCAACGGCTTGAGCAGCGGCTCGAACTGGTCGCGCCGGTCGAAGTGGTCGAGGCGCTCGGCCAGGGCGGCGATCTTGGCCTCGATCGCGCTGGTGTCAGGCTGGCGTGGCTGCGGCGCTGCAGGGCGCTGCCCAGCGCGCCGGCCCTCCGAAGACAGCCGCGAGCCAAGCTCGCGCAGATCCTCGCGCAGGGCGGAAATGCGTTCCGGCGTGACGTTGGCCGCCCGCGAAGGCGAAGGAATGATCTCTTCGTTGTCGAGAACGCGCTGGCGCGTGCGGATGTCGGTGACGGCCGCCTCGAGTCCGTCGCGGCTGAAGGCGAGGCGTGGCGACGGCTCCACTCGGTTCTGAGCCTCTTGGCTGCGGCGCTCGATCTCGGCAATGCGCTCGCCCATCGTCTTGATCGCTTCTGCGATGACGTTGGTCGCGCGCTCCTGCCGCTCGGCGGCGCCGCGCTCGCTCGACGACAGACGATCCTCGGTCTTCTCGATCCAGCGCGTGATCGAATCGAGAGCACCGGCGGTCCGGCTGCTGGCTTCGCGCGTCAGGCGCTCGATGTTCGCGGCCTGGCCGATGAAGGCGTTGAGTTCCGAGCGCGACGGCGCCGGGTCGACCTTGCGGGGCGCCGTGTCCGTCTGCGCGAGCGAGAGACGTGCCAGCCGCTCGGACAAGGCTGCGATGTCGAGCTGTTCGGGCATCGCGTCAGCCGGCGCGGGGGCCTCGCTCTCGTCGCGGATCTTGTGGTCGAGCCATTCGCCAAGCGTCATGCCGGCGCGGCGAGCTGCCGCCTTTGCCGCGTCGCGCGTCCGGGGATCGACGCCCTTGACGCTCCAGGGCAAGCTGGTGGCCATGTTCTCGCTCGCCTACGGGGCCCTGTCTCCCGGTGAGCGCGGCCCCCTGATGCCGCCACCCCCGCGCGAACCTTGGCAGTCGTGAAAACAACGTTGACGACGCCGATACGCGTTCCCGACATTTGGCCGGCATGGTAAACAGCGGGTTAAGAAACGGCTTCGAGACCGTTAATTTTTTGCGAATGGCGCGCGGGAGGCTTTTGCCGGCGCTGATGTAACGGTAACTTACCCCGCAAACGGACGTATTACCTGACGCAACGATAGCGCCTTCCCTATGAGGAGGTATCCCGATCGACGCTGCCGTACGGACAGCGATTCGATCACCGAAAGGAACGAAACCTCCATGTCACGCCAAAATCTGGCTATGGCGGGTTCTTCGAGTCACGAAGCCCGCTCCGCGATGCCTACCCAAGCTGATGAGGCCGGCGAATACACCATCAGCGATCTTGCCCGCGATTTCGGCGTCACACTCCGGACCCTTCGCTTCTACGAGTCCCGCGGCCTGATCGCGCCGACGCGCTCCGGTATGGCGCGTGTCTATTCGCCTCGCGATCGCGCCCGCCTCGCGCTAATCCTCAAGGGCAAGCAGCTTGGTTTCACGCTCGTCGAGATCCGCGCGATGCTCGCCAACGAGGACAAGAAGGGTGCTGCCGACAAGGCCGCCAATGTCGGCGGGCTGCAGCTCAGCCGCGACCAGATCGTCGAGCAACTCGATCTGCTGCGCAGCCAGCGCGCCGAGATCGAGAGCGCGATCACCGAGCTCGAGGCCTCGCTGTCCCGTATGCCTAAGGCCTGATCGCTGCCGCATCAGCCTTCATGAAACCCCGGCTGTGCCGGGGTTTTTTGTTGCCGCATGGACAGTTTCCGTCCGCAGAGTGACAAAATGTCGGTGTACCCGTTGCAAGTCGAATGAGATTGTTTATATGTGAACTATATTGAGGCGCTCCCAAACGGAGGCGAGCGGCCCGCGACGAGAGGGAGGACCACATGCCGGTCTACAAGGCGCCCGTCGACGATACGCTTTTCCTGCTCAACGACGTTTTCAATATCGAGCGCTACAACAATCTGCCCGGCTTCGCCGATGCGAGCGCGGACGTGATCGAGGCCGTGCTCGGCGAGGGCGCGAAGCTCTGTGAGCAGGTCCTCCAGCCGATCAACTACTCCGGCGACCAGGAGGGCTGCACGCGCCACGCCGACGGTCGCGTCACCACGCCGAAGGGCTTCAAGGAAGCCTATGAGGCCTATGCCGGCGGCGGCTGGATCGGCCTCGCCATGGACCCGGAATATGGCGGTCAGGGCCTGCCCTACACGCTCGGCGCCGTGATGAACGAGTACGCTTCGGCTGCGAACATGGCCTTCGCCATGTATCCGGGCCTGACCATGGGCGCGATCGCCGCGCTCTACGTTCATGGCTCGGACGAGCAGAAGCGCGCCTACCTGCCCAAGATGATCGAGGGCAAATGGTCGGGCACGATGAATCTGACCGAGCCGCATTGCGGCACCGATCTGGGGCTGCTCAAGACCAAAGCCGTGCCGAACGGCGATGGCTCCTATGCCATCTCCGGCACCAAGATCTTCATCTCGGCCGGCGAGCAGGATATCACCGAGAACATCATCCACCTCGTGCTCGCCCGCATCGAGGGCGCACCGGCCGGCACGAAGGGCATCTCGCTCTTCGTCGTGCCGCGCAACAAGGTAAGCGCTGACGGCTTCGTCGGCGAGAACAACCACGTCTCCTGCGGCTCGATCGAGCACAAGATGGGGATCCACGGCAACGCAACCTGCGTCATGAACTACGATGGCGCGCAGGGCTGG
Organism: Allobosea sp. TAF32; assembly: GCF_052113585.1. NCBI lineage: Bacteria > Pseudomonadati > Pseudomonadota > Alphaproteobacteria > Hyphomicrobiales > Alloboseaceae > Allobosea > Allobosea sp. TAF32. Next base: position 136,498 of record NZ_JBFRDM010000003.1, read on the forward strand.
CTGGTCGGCGAGGAGAACCGCGGGCTCAACGCCATGTTCGTGATGATGAACGAGGCCCGCCTCGGCGTCGCCATCCAGGGCCTTGCCCAGTCCGAGGTCGCCTACCAGAACGCTGTCGTCTATGCCAAGGAGCGCCTGCAGGGCCGCTCGCTGACCGGCCCCAAGAACATTGCGGGACCGGCCGATCCGATCATCGTCCACCCCGACGTGCGCCGCACGCTGATGTCGATCAGGGCCTTCAACGAGGCGGCGCGCGCCTTCGTGCTCTGGAATGCGCTGCAATCCGATATCGCCCATCGCTCGGGCGACGCCGCCGAGCGCCAGGCGGCCGACGACCAGCTCGGCCTGATGACGCCGGTGCTCAAGGGGGTGCTCACCGATATCGGCTTCGACAACGCGGTGAAGGCGCAGCAGATGTTCGGCGGCCACGGCTACATCGCCGAGACCGGCGTCGAGCAGTTCGTGCGCGATGCCCGTATCGCCATGATCTACGAGGGCGCCAACGGCGTGCAAGCGATGGACCTCGTCGGCCGCAAGCTCGGCCGCGACGGCGGCCGCGGCATCATGGCCTTCTTCAACGAGGTCGGCGGCTTCCTCAAGGAGAATGCCGAGAACGAGGCGCTGAAGCCCCTGCTCGGGCCTCTCCAGGTTTCGCTCGGCCACCTCCAACAGGCAGCGATGTGGTTCATGAACAACGCGCTCGCCAAGCCGGACAATGCCGGCGCCGGCGCGAATGACTTCATGCATCTGCTCGGCCTGGTCTCGCTCGGCTATATGTGGGCGAAGATCGCCAAGGCGGCGTTGGAGAAGCTCAACGCCGGCGCCGACGGCGCGACCGAGCGGATGAGCGCCAAGCTCGTCACCGCCCGCTTCTTCATGGAGCGCACCTTGCCGGAGACCGCCGCGCATCTGGCGCGGATCACCGCAGGGGCCGACACGACCATGGCTCTGGCGCCCGAGCAGTTCTGAGGCTGCGGCTCAAGGGCACGTCATGCTCGGGCTCGACCCGGGCATCTCTTGATGAGTTCGCTGGATGAGGAGATGGTCGGGGCAAGCCCGACCATGACGTCCGGCAGGAAACAAAGCCGCCGGGTCGCGGCAGGCCAGGGAGTTCCCTCGATGGCAGACGCATTCATCTACGACCACGTCCGCACGCCGCGCGGCAAGGGCAAGGCGGACGGTTCGCTTCATGAAGTGACCGCGATCGAGCTCGGCACCCAGACCCTGCGCGCCATCAAGGACCGCAATGGCCTCGATCCGCTCCTCGTCGAGGACGTGGTGATGGGCTGCGTCGATCCGGTCGGCGAGGCCGGCGCCGACATCGCCCGCACCGTGGCGCTCAAGGCCGGCTACGGCAAGGAAGTGCCGGGCGTGCAGATCAATCGCTTCTGTGCCTCCGGCCTCGATGCGGTGAACCTCGCAGCCGCGCAGGTCATGTCCGGCCAGAAGGAGATGACGATCGGCGGCGGCGTGGAGTCGATGTCGCGTATCGGCATGGGCGCCTCGGGCTTCGGCATCGCGGTCGACCCATCAGTCGCGATCGACACCTATTTCATGCCGCAGGGCGTCTCGGCCGACCTGATCGCGACGAAATACGGCTTCTCGCGCGACGATGTCGACGCCTTCGCCGTCCGCTCGCACCAGCGCGCCGCCCAGGCTTGGAAGGAAGGGCGCTTCAGGAACTCGGTGATCCCCGTGACCGACGTCAACGGCCTCACCATCCTCGACCACGACGAAACCATCCGGCCGGACGCCAATATGCAGGCGCTTGCGGCGCTGAAGGCCTCCTTCGTACAAATGGGCGAGATGGGCGGGTTCGATGCGGTCGCGACCGCCGCACATCCGGATGTCGAGTTCATCAACCACGTCCACCACGCCGGCAATTCCTCCGGCATCGTCGACGGCGCGGCGGCCGTGCTCGTCGGCTCGAAGCGGGCCGGCAAGGCCGCAGGGCTGAAGCCGCGCGCCCGCATCAAGGCCTTCGCCACAGTCGGCTCCGACCTCGCGCTGATGCTGACCGGGCCGATCGATGTGACCGAGCGCGTCCTCAAGAAGGCCGGCATGACCACGAAGGACATCGACCTTTTCGAGCTGAACGAGGCCTTCTCCTCGGTCGTGCTGCGCTACCAGCAGGCGCTCGACATCGACGATGCCATCCTGAACGTCAATGGCGGCGCGATCGCCATGGGTCACCCGCTCGGGGCGACCGGCGCGATGGTGCTGGGCACCGTGCTCGACGAGCTGGAGCGGACGAACAAGCAAACCGCGTTGGTGACGCTCTGCGTCGCGGTGGGCATGGGCGTCGCCACCATCATCGAGCGCGTCTGAGCGGAAGGGCAGGGAGAGAGATCATGAACCTCACCAATTTCCGCTTCGAGAGCGACGCCGACGGCATCGCTGTTGCGACCTGGGACATGCCGGGCCGCTCGATGAACGTCATCACCCCCGAGGTGATGGAAGAGCTCAACCAAATCGTCGACAAAGTCGCCGCTGACGAGGCCATCAAGGGCTGCGTCATCACCTCCGGCAAGGAGAGCTTCTCGGGTGGCGCCGACCTCACCATGCTCCAGGGGCTGCGCGACCTCTATGGGAAGCTCGCCAAGGAGAAGGGCGAGGCGGTCGCGATGCAGAGCTTCTTCGACGAGAGCCGCAAGCTTTCGCTGCTCTATCGCAAGCTCGAGACCTGCGGGAAACCTTTCGCCGCCGCGATCCACGGCGTTTGCCTCGGCGGCGCCTTCGAGCTCTCGCTGTCCTGCCAGTATCGAGTCGTCTCCGATGATGCCTCGACCCGCGTCGGTCTGCCCGAGATCAAGGTCGGGCTGTTTCCGGGCGCCGGCGGCACCCAGCGCGTGGCGCGGCTGATGCAGACCGGCGACGCCTTGCAGATGATGTTCAAGGGCGAGCAGGTGAAGGCTTTGCCGGCGCGCAATTCCGGCCTCGTCCATGCCGTCCTGCCGCGAGCCGAGATCGTCCAGAACGCCAAGGACTGGCTCAAGGCCAATCCGCAGGCGACGCAACCCTGGGACCAGAAGGGCTTCAAGCTGCCCTCGAACAAGGTGCATTCGCCGGCCGGCATGCAGATCTGGCCGCCAGCCAACGCGATCTATCGCCGGGAGACCAACGACAACTATCCGGCCGCCCGCGCCATCCTCTCGGCAGTCTATGAAGGGCTGCAGCTGCCGATCGATCTCGGCCTCAAGGTCGAAAGCCGCTACTTCGCCAAGATCCTGCGGACGAAGGAGGCGGCTTCGATGATCCGCTCACTCTTCGTCTCGATGCAGGAATTGAACAAGGGCGCCCGCCGCCCGGCCGACGTGCCGCCGTCGAAGCTCAAGAAGGTCGGCGTTGTCGGCGCCGGCTTCATGGGCGCGGGTATCGCCTATGTCACGGCGCAGGCTGGCCTCGAGGTCGTGCTGATCGACAAGGACATCGAGGCGGCCGAGAAGGGCAAGGCCTATTCGCACAAGCTGGTTTCCGACCAGATCATGAAGGGCCGCGCCAAGACCGCCGATCGCGACGCGCTGCTCGGCCGCATCAAGGCCTCGGCCGATTATGCCGATCTCAAGGGCTGCGACCTGATCGTCGAGGCGGTCTTCGAGGACCCGAAGGTCAAGGCCGAGGTCATCGCCAAGGTCGAGGCCGTGGTCGGTCCGCGCACGATCTTCGGCTCCAACACCTCGACGCTGCCGATCACCGGCCTCGCCGAGACCAGTCAGCGCCCGAAGAACTTCATCGGCATCCATTTCTTCTCGCCGGTCGAGAAGATGCTGCTGGTCGAGGTCATCATGGCCAAGAAGACCGGCAAGAAGGCGCTCGCCATGGCGCTGGACTATGTCCGCGCGATCAAGAAGACGCCGATCGTCGTCAACGACGTCAGAGGCTTCTACGCCAATCGCTGTGTCGGCAACTACATCCGCGAAGGCCATCTGATGCTGATGGAGGGCGTGCCGCCGGCGATGATCGAGGCGGCCGGCAAGCAGGCCGGCATGCCGGTCGGCCCGCTCTCGCTCAATGACGAGGTCGCGGTCGACTTGGCCTACAAGGTGCTGAAGGCGACCAAGGCTCAGCTCGGAGAGGGCGCGGTCGATCCGGCGCAGGAGAAGCTGCTCGCCGACATGGTCGAGAAGCACGGCCGTCTCGGCCGCAAGAACCGCAAGGGCTTCTACGATTATCCGGAAGCCGGGCCGAAGCGCCTCTGGCCGGGGCTCGCCGATCTCGTCGGCAAGCGGCTCGACCCCGAAAGCGTTGACATGGAGGAGCTGAAGCACCGCCTCCTGGTGACGCAGGCGCTGGAAGCCGCGAAGACCTATGAGGAAGGCGTCGTCACCGATCCGCGCGAGGCCGATGTCGGCTCGATCATCGGTTTCGGCTTTGCTCCTTTCACCGGCGGCACGCTCTCGTACATCGACAATATGGGCGCTGCCGCCTTCGTGAAGCTCTGCGAGAAGCTGACCAAGGCCCATGGCGAACGCTTCAAGCCGAACCGCCTGCTGAAACGCATGGCCAAGACCGGCGAGAGCTTCTACGGCACGGCAGAGAAGAAGGCGGCGGCCTGAGCGTCCGCCAGCCATGGCCGTCCGCCCGATCTTGCGTTTCCCCGATCCGCGTCTGCGCGTGGCCGCCCTGGCGGTCACGCGCTTCGATGCCGATCTGCGGGAACTGGCGACGGATCTGCTCGACAGCATGCGTGCCGCGCCAGGGATCGGCATCACGGCGCCGCATATCGGCGTTCTGTCGCGGCTGGTCGTTCTGGAACTGGCGCCGGGCGAGGTCCGGACCTACGTTAATCCCGTCCTCGACAGCGTGTCGCGCGAGACCATCCGCCATGTCGAGGGCAGCGTCTCGATGCCGGGTGTCACCGATGAGATCGAGCGCCATTCCCGCGTCCGGGTGCGCTATCGCGACCTCGACGGAACGGAGCATGTCGAGGAGGCGGAGGGCCTCCTCGCTGTCTGCCATCAGCACGAGATCGACCAGCTCGACGGGATCTTCTGGATCGACCGCCTGTCGCGGCTGAAGCGCGACAGGCTAATCGCGCGCTACAACAAGCTGCGGCGGGGATAGGAAGAGCACCGTTCGGGTGCGGGCCGTCATGCTCGGGCTTGACCCGAGCATCTCATGACGCGGAGGCTCCGGCACGTTGTCTTGCCCGAGATTCTCGGGTCAGAGCTTCGCTCCGCCCGAGAATGACGCCCGGTGTCTGCGCCTCAGTTCGCAACCGACCGGATCGTCCGGCGCAGCTTGCCGATCAACTCCTCGACCTGCGATTCCGTGATGATCAGCGGCGGCGAGAAGGCGATGGTATCGGCGGCGGTCCGCACCATCAGCCCTTCTTCGCGGAAGAGGCGGTCCATGGCTTCGAACGCACGCTTGCCGACGCCATCGGCGCGCGGGGCGAGGTCGACGGCGCCGACGATGCCGAGCGTACGGATGTCGACGACGTTCGGCTCGCCCTTCAGGCTCATCACCGCGTCGGCCCAGGCGCCTTCCATCGCGTGTGCGCGCTCGAACAGGCCTTCGTCGCGGTAGATGTCGAGCGTCGCCAGGCAGGCGGCTGCCGCCAGCGGGTGGCCCGAATAGGTGTAGCCGTGGAACAGCTCGATGACGTTGTCCGGGCCGCCCATGAAGGCGTCGTAGATGTGCTTGCGCACGATCACGCCGCCCATCGGCACCGTGCCGGAGGTCACGCCCTTGGCGAAGGTGATCATGTCCGGGATCACGCCGTAGCGCTCGGCGGCGAAGGCGAAGCCGAGGCGCCCGAAGCCTGTGATCACCTCGTCGAAGATCAGCAGGATGCCGTGCTTGTCGCAGATCTCGCGCAGGCGCTTGAGATAGCCTTTCGGCGGCGGCAGCGCGCCGGTCGAGCCCGCCATCGGCTCGACGATGACGGCGGCGATGGTCGAGGCGTCGTGCAGCGCGACGATGCGCTCGAGATCATCGGCGAAATGCGCGCCGTATTCCGGCTCGCCCTTGCTGAAGGCCTGCTTCTCGCGGTCATAGGTATGGGCGAGGTGGTCGACGCCGGTCAGCAGCGAGCCGAAGAATTTGCGGTTGTTCGACATGCCGCCGACCGAGATGCCGCCGAAGCCGACGCCGTGATAGCCGCGCTCGCGGCCGATCAGCCGGGTCTTCGCGGCCTTGCCCGAAACGTTCCAATAGGCCAGCGCGATCTTGAGCGCCGAATCGGCCGCTTCCGAGCCCGAGCCGGCGAAGAAGACATGGTCGAGATCGCCCGGTGCCAGCGCCGCGATGCGGGCGGCGGCGGCGAAGACCTTCGGGTGGCCGTACTGGAAGGACGGGGCGTAATCGAGGTCGCGCGCCTGCGCCTGGATCGCCTGGATGATCGGCTCGCGGGCATGGCCGGCATTGCAGCACCACAGGCCCGCCGTGCCGTCCATCACCGGCTTGTTCTCGGGCGTGTAGTAGAACATGCCCTCGGCACGGGAGACCATGCGGGGGTTCTTTTTGAACGACCGGTTGGCCGTGAACGGCATCCAATAGGCTTCGAGGTCGTTCGGCGTGCCGATGGCGGAGGATGCGGAAGTCATCGAAGGCCCCTGTGGATTAACCTTGGTTGAACCTAGCAGGCGAAAGCGGACTGTAAATTGCCATGATGGCACGCCATGGCTGCGCCGAACGGATGACGGCTGGAGCGAAGGCCGCAGGTGACGTTAGGTCGCCGATGGCGTAATCTCCCCGCTTGGGGCACAGACGAACGGACCCCGATGACGGACGGCGATAGTGATCCTGGACGGCTGGACGAACGGGCCGCGGCGATCCTTCGTGCGGAGTTGGCCCGCGTCCTCGCTTCCGATGCCTTTCGCGCCGCACCTCAGCTTTCGGCCTTCCTGAGCTTCATCGTCGAGCGCACGATCGAGGGGCGCGCGGCCGAGCTGAAGGGTTATACCATCGCGGTGGAAGGCCTCGGGCGGCCAGCCGATTTCAACCCGCAGATCGATCCGATCGTTCGGGTGGAGGCGGGGCGGCTCAGGCGTGCGCTGACGCAGTACTATGCCGGCGAGGGACAGGGCGATCCGGTTGTGGTCTCGATGCCCGTTGGAGGGTATGTTCCCGTCTTCGAGGTCGTCGATCCGGATACGGAGATGACGTGGGAACAGACCTCGGTCCTCGCCCTTCGCGACGATCCCCCAGTGACGGAGGCACTTCCGGTCGCAAAGGCGGCCGATCGCGTCGCCACGCGGCGTTGGTCCATCGTCACGGCGGCGGCGCTTGCTCTGGGGCTTCTTACGCTCGCCTGGTGGTATCTGGCGCCGGCTGACACGCCGGCCGGGCTGAGTTCGGCCAAGCTAAACGGGAACGAGCAGGTCGCGGGTGCGCAGCCGGCGATCACGGCCCCCCTCCAGCTCGTCCGCGTCGCCATAACGATCCCGGTGGTGCCGTCGGATCCCAAGCTGGCAGGCATCCTCCACCGGTTTTCCGATCTGCTGGTCGATGCCATGGCCCGCTTCGACGATCTCGTGACGATCAAGGCCCCGCCGCCGGGAACTGCGGCGCCCGCGGACGTCGATTATGTTTTCGAGATGAACGTTCAGGCTGTCGACAGCGGCGTCGAGGGGCTGGGGCGTCTGCGTTCGGTCCGGGACGGGCGCATCGTCTGGACGGCGTCCTCCGGCCGGCCGTCGCTCGAACTCCTGCAGGATTCCGAGCTTGCCGAGATGGCGCGCAACCTGGCGACCAGGCTGACGGAGCCCTTCGGCATCATCCCGGCCGACATACGCCAATCCCAGTCGTTATCGGCGGTTCGTTGCATCCTGCAGGCTTTCGATGCCCGTCGCACCATGGTCCCGGAAGACCATCTCGCTGCCCGGTCCTGCCTTGAAAGGCTGATCGAGCAGGACCCGAGCTTCTACCCGGCATGGGCCCATCTCGCCATCATGACGCTTGGAGAATACGGTTCGGGCTTCAATCCGGACGACCTCGTTCCCAAGGCGGGCGAGCAAAAAGACAAGCCGCCGCTCGATCGCGCCCTCGCCGCGGCTTTGACGGCCATCCGCCTGGCGCCGTCCGGTGCACGGGCCTATCAGGCCATGATGAAGGTCCTGTTCCTGCGCGGATCGACCGAGGAGGCGCTTCAGAAGGGACGGGACGCTCTGACGCGCAATCCCTATGATCCGGACATCATGGCGGATCTCGGCGCGTTCTATGTTCGGCGCGGCCGGTCGATAGAGGGTTTGCCGATACTCGAGCGCGCGGCTGCGCTCAGTGTCGGGCGGCCGCCGCGCTATGACTTCTACGCTTTTCTCGGAGCCTATCTGATCGGCGCCAAGAAGGTTTCGGAGACCTATGCCGCCATGCTGGCAGCCGATACGAGCCCCTTCGGCCTGCTGGCCCAGGCCCTGAGCGCGGCGTCGGAGGACGATGCGGCGGCCCAGGCGAAAGCCATTGCGCAGCTTCGGGACAAGGCTCCGCTCTTCAAGAAGGACCCGCACGCATACCTTGCCCGGAAGGGTTTCGCCGACGAAGTGGCGAGCCAGGTTCTGGCGCCGCTCGGCCTCGACAAGTCCTGACAGGCCCTCGCGCACCGCTGCGCTCCCCGCTTCGCGGCCCGCGCGGACGATGGTGACGCCCGGCGGACGAGGCTGCTCGCATAACGCGGCGCGCGCGGGTAATCTGCCGCTTAGCGTTGTGATTCGTTCCCGATTTCCGATCAACCCTCGTAGCGCGAATGCTGCCGTGGCTCCTTTGCGCCTGAAAGCCTTGCCTCCTCTCGCCGGCGCAGTCACCGGGCTTTCTGCTGGCGCGGTCATGGCGATTATCTTGCCGGGCGGGTTGGGGCCCGCGCTGGGGCTGCTTGCCTCCGGCGCCGGCGTTATGGTCGCGATGCGGACGTTCGAGCGCCGCGGCCTTGCTCGGCACGAGCAGGCTCTGGCCGGGCTCGGCGAGGTCAAGGTCAGGCTGGCCACCAACGCCATCCGCTTGGACGCGCTTTCGCAGCGTGTCGAGCAGATGCCCATGCGGGATGCCGATGCCGCGCCGGCTCGTGCCGCAATCCATGAACTCACCGCCGAGGTTGGACTGCTCGGCGATTTGATCCATCAGGTTGCCACGACGCTCGCCGACCACGAGACGGTTCTGGCGCGGCTGCCCGAGCCGGCGTCTGCGGCGCCGGCGCTCCCCGCTCCCGCTATTCCCGAAGTGGTTCTCGATCCGGAAGCGGTGCGCCGCGCCCGCGCCGAGCAGCAGGCAGCGGAGCGTGCCGCCGCGGCCAAGGCGGCGCAGGAAGCGGCCGAGGCCGAGCGCGCCGCGCTCATCGGCCGGGCGCTCAGCGAAGGGCGCATCGAGGTCCATCTTCAGCCGATCGTGTCGCTGCCGCAGCGCCGCACACAGGGCTACGAAGCGCTGGCGCGGCTGCGGCTCGACGAGAACACCCTGCTCCTCCCCCACGAATTCCTCGACACCATCGAAACCCGTGGCTTCGGGCCGACACTCGACGCGCTTGTGCTGACACGCGCCCTGGCGATTGCCCGCCATCTCGCCTCGAAGGATGGCGGTATCTTCGTCTCCTGCAATTTCAGCGCAGCAACCTGGGGTTCGTCACGCGCCTTGGCCGCACTGACGCGCATTCTCGACAAATATCGCGAGCACACCGGGCACCTCGTCATCGAGATGCCTCAGACGGTCTTCCGGAACCTCGATCCGACGAGCCTCGGCCTGCTCGGCGCGATGTCGGCGAACGGCGTGCGGTTCGCGCTCGATCATGTCGTCGATCTGCGGCTTGACCCTCGCGCCTTGTTCGACCGGGGCATGCGCTTCATCAAGGCGCCGGCGACGCTGCTGCGGGATCATGCCGAAGGCAAGGTCGTCAGCGATATCGCGGCAGGCGATCTGGCGGCGATGTTGGGTAGGGCGTCGATCACTCTCGTCGCCGAGCATGTCGAGGACAACCCGCTGGCAGCCGATATGATCGAGCTTGGCGTCACGATGGGGCAGGGCCAGGCGTTCTCCCCGCCGCGCCCGGTGAAGCCGGAAGTCTTTGCGGAACCGGAGGCGGCTCCTGCGCCGCCCGCTGCTCCCGCCGTCCCGGCTGCGCAGGTGCGCCCGCCCGGAGCTGCCAATGATGCCGCGCGCCCGGTCCTGGCTCACGGCGCGTCTGCCAGCCCCGCCGCCGCTGCGCCGGATGGCCGCCCCGAACGGTTGCCGTTCCGCTCGGTGCTGCGCCGCGCCAGCGCCTGACGCGCGAAGCGACGCAACATCCGGTTCCGCTGCCGGCGAATCCCGTCTAGACCTGCTGCGGCGAGGCATGGATGCCTCCTCTAGCGCCGGAGATCGAGACAGTGTCGCCATTGGGGATCGCATCCACCATCCCGCTTTCGGGCTTCTCCGAGGTCGCGGACCGTTTCGATCTCTGCCTCTGCGATGTCTGGGGCGTGGTCCATAACGGCGTCGCGGCCTATCGCGACGCCCTGGTGGCTCTGATGCGCATGCGCGAACGCGGGATCAGTGTCGTCCTGGTGACCAATGCGCCGCGCCCGGGCGGGGTCATCATCGACCAGCTCGACGGTTTCGGCGTCCCGCGCGAAGCCTGGGACGCGATCGTCACCTCCGGCGATGTGTGCCGGTCGCTGATCCACGCACGCGCCGGCGAGCCGATGTTCCGGCTCGGGCCCGACCGGGATTTGCCGCTGATCGCCGGTCTTGATGTCCGCGAAACCAGCCCTGCCGAAGCCGCCTATGTGCTCTGCACCGGGCTGTTCGACGACGAGAACGACACGGCGGCGACCTATGCCGACCTGCTGGCCGGCTTCGCCGCACGCGGGTTGCCGCTGATCTGCGCCAATCCCGATCTCGTCGTCGAGCGCGGTGGCCGCATCATTCCCTGCGCAGGTGCGGTCGCGCTTGCCTATGAGGAGATCGGCGGGCGGGTGATTTATGCCGGCAAGCCGCATAGGCCGATCTATGAGGCGGCTCTGGCTGCGGCCGAGGAAAAGCGCGGCGAGGCGATTGCCCGAGACAGGATCTGCGCCGTAGGCGACGCCATCCGCACCGATATCGCCGGCGCCTCGGGCTTCGGCGCTGCCGGCATCATGGTGCTGGCCGGCATCCATGCACAGGATTTGATGGAGGCGTCATGGGAGGAGCGTCACGGCTGGTTCGGCCAGCAGGCGCACCGGCCGGCCTATGCCATGCCGCATCTGGTCTGGTGAGGGCGATCTCGCTCTCTACTGTCGCATCTGATTTCTCCGAAAAGTGGATGCCACTTTTCGGCCGGATGCGTCAGGCGGCGAGGCAGACCGCCTCGATCTTGGTCTTCAACGTTTGCGCGTTGAACGGCTTCACGATGTAATTGCTGACGCCGGCCTTCTTGGCCGCGATGACGTTCTCTGTCTTCGACTCAGCTGTGACGATGATGAAGGGCGTCTCGGAGAGCGTCGTCTCCTCCCGCACCTTCTGCAGCAGCTCGAAGCCGCTCATCGGCTCCATGTTCCAGTCGGAGATCACGAGGCCGTATTTCTTGTCGCGCATCTTCGCGATCGCGGCCGAGCCGTCCGAGGCGTCGTCGACATTCTCGAAGCCGAGCTGTTTCAGCAGGTTGCGGATGATGCGGATCATCGTTTGGTAGTCGTCGACCACGAGGATCGGCATGGACGGATCGAGAGCCATTGCGATGCTCCAGGCAGGGCAGTTGCGGCGTCGGAACATACCGACACCGCGCCGCCCGTTAGAGGCGGTCTCCACTCGCATCCGGTGATACCGACGGCGTGTTGCGAAGCGGTTAATCCGATCGCCAAGTGACCGTGGGGCAGGTGGTGCTCCGCACCAAAGTTCAATTGCCGTTATATTGCAGTTGCGAGATGATTAACCCGGTCGAGCACAGGGGCTGGGGTGCGCCTGCAAGCGACGAGAGATCAATGACTGTTCAGCCGATGCCCGGCACGCTTTACACCGTTCATGCCTTCGAGGATCTGGCGATCGGCCAGTCCGAGAGCCTGATGCGGACTGTGATGGAGCGCGATGTCGCGCTCTTTGCCGAGCTTTCGGGCGACGCCAACCCCATCCATCTCTGCGACCAGTTCGCGGCCGGCACCAAGTTTGGTCAGCGCATCGCTCATGGCATGCTGACGGCGAGCCTGGTTTCGGCGCTGCTCGGCACGCGGCTGCCCGGCCCCGGTGCCGTCTATCTCTCGCAGACGCTGACCTTCCTGGCCCCGGTCAAGATCGGCGATGTCGTCATGGCGCGCGTCGAGGTCGTCGAACTCGTCGCCGAGCGCCGCCGGGCGCGCTTCTTCTGCGAGTGCCTCGTCGACGGCAAGGCGGTGATGGAGGGCGAGGCCTGGGTGGCGATGCCGCCGAAGCCCAAATCCTGAGAGGTTTGGGGCAGGGCGGCCTTGACGCCTCACCGGCCTTCGCCGCAAAGACGACCATCGCCCGGCTTTCGCGGGCAGAGGGACGTTCCTCATCGATGTCTTCCCCAGCCGATGCGCCGTCGCGCTCCGAGCCGGCGGCCGTGGTCCTCGACCTCGACAAGCCCATTCCGGATGGCCTGCGCGGCGCCGTGCTCGCGCTTGGCAATTTCGACGGGGTCCACCGGGGGCATGCCGAACTCGCCCGGGTGGCGGGCGCCATGGCGCGCGATCTCGGTACGGTGCCGGCCGCCTTCACCTTCGAGCCGCATCCGCGCAGCGTCTTCCGCCCCGAGGAACCCGTCTTCCGGCTGACACCGCCACAGATCAAGCTCGAATTGCTGGCCGATGCCGGCCTTGCTCAGGTCTTCGTCCTGCCCTTCGACCGCGAGATCGCGGCGATCACGGCCGAGCATTTCATCGACGATCTGCTAGTCGGGCGGCTGGGCGCCACCGGCCTCGTCTGCGGCTATGACTTCCATTTCGGCAAGGGGCGGACCGGCTCGCCCGAGATGCTGCAGGCTCACTGCCTGACGGCCGGCGTCCCGGTTCGCGTGGTGCCGCCCTTCGCCTGGCATGGCGAGGCGGTGTCGTCGACGCTGATCCGCACGGCGCTTGAAGAGGGCGATGTCGCCCGCGCCGCCGAATTCCTTGGGCGGCCCTGGTTCGTGCACGGGCTCATTGCCCATGGCGACAAGCGTGGCCGCGACCTCGGCTATCCCACCGCCAATATGCAGCTCGCCCGCGACTGCAAGCTGCGCCACGGCATCTATGCGGTACGGATGCGCATCGACGGCGTCTGGCGCGACGGCGTCGCGAGCTTCGGCCGCCGCCCGACCTTCGACGACGGCGCGCCGCGGCTGGAGACCTTCGTCTTCGACTTTTCCGGTGACCTGTACGGCAAGCGCGTCGACGTGGCCTTTGTCGACTGGCTGCGCGGCGAGGAAAAATTCGGTTCGCTCGAGGCCCTGATCGTGCAGATGGACGCCGACAGCGCCCGTGCCCGCGACATTCTGGCCAGGACCCCTGCTTTCGACGCGCCGCCCTTCCTTCCGTGAGCCGTGCCTGCTAGAAGCCCTCCATGCCCGCTCAACGCGCCATGCTGATCGATCTTTCCCGGCGAATTACGGGCCCGGCTGCCGCCTCGCGCTAGACTTAGCGCGGGCGCTTGCGCAGTCCGGGTTGAAGACCGCTTTTCCCGTTTCATGAGTGGACGCCCGGGGCCCGCCGAATGGCCCGCCGTCCCGACTGTCCGAGCCGGAAGATGACCGACAAGACCAACAACGCCAAGGCCGCCCAGACCGCAGGTGACGGCGTCGACTATTCGCAGACGCTGTTCCTGCCCCAGACCGAGTTCCCGATGCGCGCGGGCCTGCCGCAGCGCGAGCCGGAGCTGCTCGCCCGCTGGGCCAGGATCGACCTCTACCGCAAGCTGCGCGAAGCGGGGCAGGGGCGGGACAGGTTCGTGCTCCACGACGGGCCGCCCTATGCCAACGGCAACATCCATATCGGCCACGCGCTGAACAAGGTGCTGAAGGACCTCGTCACGCGCTCGCAGCAGATGCTCGGCTACGATTCCAACTATGTGCCGGGCTGGGACTGCCACGGCCTGCCGATCGAATGGAAGATCGAGGAGCAGTACCGCGCCAAGGGCCTGAACAAGGACGATGTCCCGGTCGTCGAGTTCCGCAAGGAATGCCGCGCCTTCGCCGAGCACTGGGTCGACGTCCAGCGCAACGAGTTCAAGCGCCTCGGCGTCGAGGGCGACTGGGCCCATCCCTATCTGACGATGGCCTATCCCGCGGAGGCGCAGATCGCCCGCGAGATCATGAAGTTCGCGGAGACCGGCCAGCTCTATCGCGGCTCCAAGCCCGTGATGTGGTCGGTGGTCGAGAAGACCGCTCTGGCCGAGGCCGAGGTCGAGTACGAGGAGCACACGAGCGACACGATCTACGTGCCGTTCCCGGTGCTGAATGCGCCGGCCAAGCTTGCTGGCGCCGCGATCGTCATCTGGACGACGACGCCCTGGACGATCCCGGGCAACCGCGCGATCTCCTTCCATAACAAGATCGCCTATGGCCTTTACCGCGTCACCGCGGCGCCCGAGAACAACTGGGCCAAGGTCGGCGCGACCTACATCCTCGCCAAGAACCTCGCCGAAAGCGTCTTCAAAGCCGCCAAGGTCGAAGCCTTCGAGCTGGTCGCCGATGTTCCGGCCGATGAGCTTGCGGCGCTCACCGCAGCCCACCCGCTGCGCGGCCACGGCTACGACTTCGATGTGCCCCTCCTCGACGGCGATCACGTCACCGACGATGCCGGTACCGGCTTCGTCCACACCGCGCCGAGCCATGGCCGCGAGGACTTCGACATCTGGATGGCGAATGGCCGCCAGCTCACCGGGCGCGGCATCGAGACCCGCATCCCCTATACCGTCGATGCCGATGGCCGCTTCACCAAGGAAGCGCCGGGTTTCGAGGGCGCGCAGGTCATCACGGACAAGGGCGACAAGGGTAACGCCAACGACGTCGTCATCAAGGCGCTGGTCGAGGCCGGCAACATCATCGCGCGCGGTCGCCTGAAGCACCAGTACCCGCATAGCTGGCGCTCGAAGAAGCCGGTGATCTTCCGCAACACGCCGCAATGGTTCATCGCCATGGACAAGCCGATCGGGGAGGCGCCTTCGCCGACCGGCATCGGCGAGATCGCGCCGACGCTTGGCGGCAATACCGATACGCTGCGCAACCGCGCTTTGCGGGCGATCAAGGAAACCGAGTGGGTGCCCGCCGCCGGCGAGAACCGCATCAACGGCATGATCGCCAACCGGCCTGACTGGGTCGTGTCGCGCCAGCGCGCCTGGGGCGTGCCGATCACTGTCTTCGTCGAGAAGGAGACCAAGGAGGTCCTCGTCGACGCCAAGGTCAACGCCGCCATCGCCCAGGCCTTCGAGGCGGAGGGCGCCGATGCCTGGTTCTCCGACACGGACGGTGCCCGCTTCCTCAAGCCCTTCGGCTACGAGCCGGCGAAGTACGAGCGCGTCACCGACGTGCTCGACGTCTGGTTCGACTCAGGGTCCACCCATGCTTTCACCCTGGAGAAGCGGGCCGATCTGCGTGCACGCCGCAAGGATGAGGGCGGCAATGACCGCGTCATGTATCTCGAAGGTTCCGACCAGCATCGCGGCTGGTTCCATTCGAGCCTGCTGGAAAGCTGCGGCACCCGCGGCCGGGCGCCCTATGACATCGTCCTCACCCATGGCTTCTGCCTGGACGAGAAGGGCGAGAAGATGTCGAAATCGAAGGGCAACGTCACGGCCCCGCAGGACATCATCAAGGATTCCGGCGCCGACATCCTGCGCCTGTGGGTCGCGGCTGCCGATTATTCCGACGATCTGCGCATCGGCAAGGAGATCCTGAAGACCTTCGTCGAGACCTACCGCAAGCTACGCAACACCATGCGCTGGATGCTCGGCACGCTCGCCCATTTCAGCGAGGAAATCCGCGTCTCGGAGCCGCAGACCATGCCGGAGCTGGAGCGGCTGATGCTTCATCGCCTCGCCGAGCTTGGGCCGCAGGTCGAGGAGGCCTATCGCACCTACGACTACAAGAAGGTCGTGTTCCTGCTCTCGCAGTTCATGAACACCGAGCTCTCGGCCTTCTATTTCGACGTGCGCAAGGACGCGCTGTATTGCGATCCGACGTCGAGCCATGTCCGCCGCAGCGCGCTGACGGCGGTCGACCATCTCTTCCGCTGCCTGACGACCTGGCTCGCGCCGATCCTGGTCTTCACGGCCGAAGAGGCCTGGCTCGAACGCTATCCCACGGAGAAGGCGGGCGAAGGCTCGGTGCATCTCGAACGCTTCGCCGAGGCGCCTGCGAGTTGGCTCGATCCCGAGCTGGCGGAGCGCTGGGGCAAGATCCGCCGTGTGCGCCGCGTCGTCACCGGCGCGCTCGAGCTGGAGCGTGCCGCCAAGCGGATCGGCTCCTCGCTCGAGGCTGCACCGCAGGTCTTCGTTTCCGATGCCGATCTCTATGCAGCACTCTCGGGCGTCGATCTCGCCGAGATCAGCATTACCTCCGATATCCGCATCACGAACGGGGAGGGGCCGGCCGAGGCTTTCCGCCTCGCCGAGATTCCCGGCGTCGCGGTGGTGTCGCATCGCGCTGCCGGCATCAAATGCGCGCGGTCCTGGAAGTATTTCGACCCCAAGACGGCCGACGCCGCCTATCCGGAGGTAACGCCGCGCGATGCCAAGGCGCTGAAGGAGCTGGGGGTGTCCGCCTGATGACGCCTGCCCGCCGCCTCGGCCTCGTCACGGTCCTGATCGTCTTCGTCTCGGATCAGCTCCTGAAATGCTGGATGCTCTACGGCGTCGGGCTGGCCGAGAACGGCCCGTTCGATCTCGCGCCCTTCCTGACGATCGTGCTCGCCTGGAACCGGGGCATTTCCTATGGCCTGTTCCAGCAGGGCACCGATCTCGGGCGCTGGTTCCTCGTCGTCATCTCCTTCGTCGCGGCGGTCTGGCTCTGGCGCTGGATGTGGCGCAGCGAGGGCGCGCTGACGGTGCTGAGCCTTGCGCTGATCATCGGCGGCGCGCTCGGCAACGGCGTCGATCGCGCCGTCTACGGCGCGGTGGTGGACTTCGTTCACTTCCATTGGGGTAGCTTCAGCTGGTACATCTTCAACATCGCCGATGTCGCGATCGTTGTCGGTGTGGCCGGGCTCCTGTATGAGTCCTTCCGACCGGCTGGGGAAAAGACAGCTGAGTGACGGTCTCGCCATCCTTTCGCCGCTCGTCCATGCTTGAGGCGAGTGCGAGATTGTCCAAAGGGAGATTTGATATGGCGCAACGCATCCGCGTGTCGCATCTGCTGCTCGCCGGCGGGCTCGTGCTGGCGGCCCAGCCTGCCTTCGCGCAGGAGGGCATGCTGTTCAAGAACCTGCTCGAAGGCACCTTCGGCGGCAAGGGGGCCGGCGACGACATCGATTATCGCGAGCGTGCGCCGCTGGTCGTGCCGCCGAATTCGGCGCTGCCGCGCCCGCAGGATCCGGCGAGCGCTCGCAGTGCCGCCTGGCCGAATGATCCCGATGTGCAGCGCCGCAAGGACGAGGCCAATCGTCCGCCCTATGCGCTCTCCGAGAGAGCGCGCAACAACCCTGTCCTGTCGCAGGAAGAGCTGCGCCGCGGCCGCACGTCCCGTGTGGAACAGGCGCCGACGATCATCGAGGAACACAGTAACTACAACAACCAGATCCAGCCGATCCGCATCGGCCGCGACCTCGCTTCCCGCCGCAACCAGGCGGCCGAAGAGTCTCTGGCCTATGGCACCGAGCCGCAGCGCCGCCTGCTGACCGAGCCGCCGACCGGCTATCGCCGCCCGGCTGACACGGCCGCGATGGGCCCGGGTCGCGGCGGCCCGGTCGAGGACAAGCAGGCTGTCGGCCAGCGCGAATTCGTGACCGGCCAGGGACCGGTGATGCTGGTCAGGCCTGACTAGGCTTGATCTGCAAGATCGGCTGAGGCGAGCCTCTTGCCGAAGCGGGACAAGCTGACCAAGTTCTCTTCCGGGGCGGGCGCATCGTGCCCGCCCTTTGTGTCTCAGCAGGAGATCGCGTCAGGTGAACATCCATGCGCGCCAGCCCGGTCTGGCTGAGCCCGTCGAAGCCTTCCGGCTCGATAATGGCCTCGACGTCGTCGTCGTGAAGGACCATCGGGCGCCGGTCGTCACCCATATGGTCTGGTATCGCAATGGTTCCGCCGACGATCCGGCCGGCAAATCGGGCATCGCGCATTTCCTCGAGCATCTGATGTTCAAGGGCACCGAACGCTGGCCCGCCGGCGAGTTCTCGAAGATCGTCGCAGGCTTCGGCGGACAGGAGAACGCCTTCACCTCCTACGACTACACCGCCTATTTCCAGCGCGTGCCGAAGGAGCATCTGCGCGCGATGATGGATTACGAGGCCGACCGGATGACCGGCCTCTCCTTCGACGAGAGCGTGGTCGGACCCGAGCGCGACGTGGTGCTGGAGGAGCGGCGCATGCGCGTCGATTCCGATCCGGCTGCCCAGCTCGGCGAGGAATTCTCCGCTTCGCTGTTCTTCCACCATCCCTATGGCACGCCGATCATCGGCTGGGAGCATGAGATCGAGCGTCTGAATCGCGACGACGCCTTCGCCTACTATCAGCGCTTCTACACGCCCGAGAACGCGATCCTCGTCGTGGCCGGCGATACCGATGCCGCCGAGGTGCGGCGTCTCGCCAATGAGAGCTACGGCAAGATCGCGGCCCGCGGCGCGGCGCCTGTCCGCAGCCGCCCGAGCGAGCCCGAGCCGCGCGCCTCGCGCCGGGTTGCGCTGAACGACCCGCGCGTGCAGCAGCCTTCGCTGCGCCGGGGGTGGCTGACCCCGACCTACACGACTGGAGAGCGCGAAGAGGTTCTGGCGCTCGAACTCGTCGCCGAGATCCTCGGCGGCGGGACGACCTCGCGGCTCTATCGCAAGCTCTGCGTCGAGGACGAGCTCGCGGCTGGCGCCAGCGCCTATTTCATGGGTTCGATGGTGGACCGCGCCGCCTTCCAGCTTTCCGCCAGCCCGCGCCCCGGTGTCGAGATGGCGGCGATGGAGGCGGGGCTCGATGCCGCGCTTGCCAGCTTCCTGGCCGACGGGCCAAGCGAGCTGGAGCTGGCGCGCGCCCGCACGCGGCTCGTCGCCGAGACGGTGTTCGCCCGCGACAACCAGGCTTCGCTGGCGCGCATCTTCGGCTCGGCGCTGGCGGTCGGCGAGACGGTCGAGGACGTGCTCGCCTGGCCGCAGCGCATCGAGGCCGTCAGCCGCGATGCGGTGGTCGAAGCGGCGCGCCGCTATCTGAAGCCTGGTCGCAGCGTCACCGGCCTGCTGCTGCCCGCCTGATCCTTGCCGTCTCACCGAACGGGCGGACGCCAGGCTCCGCCGACAGGAAGCGACATGAACGCGCCGATTCCGACACCCGACCTCAACACGGCCGGCCCCGCCCTTGCGGTCCAGAGCGTCCGCTCGCCGGGCGGCATCGAGGCCTGGCTCGTCGAGGAGCACAGCCTGCCGCTGATCGCGGTCGATTTCGCCTTCGACGGCGGCGCCAGCCGCGACCCGGAAAACGCGGCCGGCAGCGCCTATCTGATCTCGGGCCTGCTCGATGAAGGTGCCGGCGATCTCGACGCCGAGGCCTTTCAGGGCCGGCTGGCCGATCATGCGATCAGCCTCGGTTTCGAGGCCCGCCGCGACGATTTCCACGGACATGTCCAGACCTTGTCGAGTCATCGCGACACCGCCTTCGACCTGCTGGCGCTGGCGCTGAACCAGCCGCGCTTCGATGCCGATGCGGTCGGCCGTGTCCAGGCCCAGATCATCGCCGGGCTGCAGCGCCAGGCGAAGAACCCCGAAGTCATGTGCCGCAACGCGCTTTTCGCCGCGGCCTTCCCCGGCCATGCCTATGGCCGGCCCGAGAAGGGCGATGTCGACAGCGTCTCGAAACTGGCGGCTCCGGCGCTGAAGGCGTTGACGCCGGCATTGCTCGATCGCGGCGGGCTCAAGGTTGTCGTGGTCGGCGACATCACCGCGGCCGAACTCGCCGGGCGCCTTGATCTGCTGTTCGGGGCGCTGCCACAGGGCGTGTCCCGTCCGCGCCCGCCTCAGCCGCTGCCGATTCGGGGGCTGGGCCAGACCCATGTCATCGATCTCGACGTCCCGCAGACCGTGCTTCGCTTCGTCGGGCCGGGGCTGATGTGGCATGATCCGGACTTCATCCCAGCAAGTGTGCTGAACCACATCCTCGGCGGCTCGGCCTTCACTTCGCGCCTGTTCATGGAAGTGCGCGAGAAGCGCGGCCTTGCCTATGGCGTATCCTCCAGCCTGATGCCGCTGCGGGAGAGCGCCATGCTCGTTGGCGGCACCGCCACCCGCAACGACCGCGCCGCCGAATCGATGAAGGTGATCCGCGAGGAGATGCTGAAGCTCGCCCATGATGGGCCGAGCGAGCACGAGGTCGAGGAAGCGAAGCGCTACATCATCGGCTCCTACCCGCTGCGCTTCGACACCTCGCCGAAGATCGCCGGGGAATTGCTGGCTCTCGCGCTGCGCGGCGACACACCTGATTTCCTCGCCCGCCGCAACGGTCTCTTCGCGGCTGTGACGCTCGATGACGTCAAGCGCGTTGCCCATCGCCTCTTCGGCAACCCCGACCTGCTCGTTCAGGCGGTTGGCAAGCCGGTCGGGCTGGTCTGAAATAGCCTTCGTCTCCTCGTCGATACGGATCCTCTTCATGCTTCAGCAAAGCTTCGATCTCGCGCTCGAATCCAAGGTCGGCAAGGGAGGCATTCCCGACGCGGCCTTCGAGAAGGCGCTGGCCGATCTCAAGCCTGCGCTGGCGAAGCTGCAGGGGCAGGCGAAGGACGGTTCGCTGCCGCTGCTGAAGCTGCCGAGCGACACGGCCGATCTGGCGCCCGTGAAGGTTGCCGCCGAGCGGCTCAAGGCTGGCGGCACCACCGACGTGCTGGTGCTCGGCACCGGCGGCTCCAGCCTCGGCGGCCAGACGCTGGCGCAGCTCACCGGCTACGGCATCGCCGGCCTCTCCCACTTCACGTCCGGCCCGCGCGTCCACTTCATCGACAATCTCGACCCGGCGACCTATGCGGCGCTGCTCGCCAAGCTGCCGCTCAAGACGACCAAATTCGTGGCCATCTCGAAATCGGGCGGCACCGGCGAGACGCTCCTGCAGTCGATCGCCGCGATTGAGGCGCTGCGCGGCGCGCATCTCACCGATCAGCAGATCGGCGACCATTTCCAGGGGCTTTCCGAGCCGGGCAAGCCCGGCAAGCTCCATCCGCTGCGCGCGCTGCTGGAACCCTTCGGCACACCCTTCCTCGAACACCACACCGATGTCGGCGGGCGCTATTCCGTGCTGACCAATTGCGGCCTGCTGCCGGCCGCCGTGCTCGGCCTCGATATCGAGGCGCTGAGGCTCGGCGCCGGCCGCGCGGTGGCGCCGCTCTTTGCCGGCAAGGATGTCCGTGAGACCCCCGCCGCTATCGGCGCCGCGCTGCATCTGGCCGCCATGCGCTCGGGCAAGAACATCGCCGTGCTCATGCCCTATGCCGACAAGCTCGCATTGCTCACCCGCTGGTGGATGCAGCTCTGGGCCGAGAGCCTCGGCAAGGACGGGCAGGGCACACAGCCCGTCGGCGCGCTCGGTCCCGTCGACCAGCATTCGCAGCAGCAGCTCTATCTCGCCGGCCCCAAGGACAAGTTTTTCACCGTCGTGACGACCGGCGTGAAGGGCAAGGGCCCGCAGATCGACGCGGGCCTCGCGGAGAAGATCGGGCAGGCCGATTTCGCCGGCAAGACCATCGGCGACCTCGTCGCGGCGCAGGGCATCGCCATGATCGATACCTTCGCCAAGAACGGCTGCGCTGTGCGCCGCTTCCATGTCGAGCGGATCGACGAGACCAGCCATGGCGAGATGCTGATGCATTTCATGCTGGAGACGATCCTCACCGGCTACGCGATGGGGGTGGATCCCTTCGACCAGCCGGCGGTGGAGGAGGCGAAGCTTCTCGCCAAGCGCTATCTTGCCGAAGGGCGGGCTTGAGTCGCGGTTCTACGGCGCAGACGCGTCATGCCCGGGCTTGACCCGAGCATCTCATGACATGAAGGCTCGGGAGCCTCTTGCTGCGGAAAGAGGTTCTCGGGTCTGCGCTGCGCTCCGCCCGAGAATGACGGGCAAGGTGCTCGCGGCCGAAAGAACACGTTGAACCCATGAACGTCCGCCGCCTCGATCCCGTCCTGGTCGACCGCATCGCCGCTGGCGAGGTGATCGAGCGGCCGGCTGCGGCCGTGAAGGAGCTGGTCGAGAACGCCATCGATGCCGGCGCAAGTTCGGTCGCCGTGACCATTATCGGCGGCGGGCGCGAACTGATCCGCGTCGTCGACGACGGCGCCGGCATGACGCCACAGGACCTGGAACTCGCCGTCGAGCGACACGCCACCTCCAAGCTGCCGGAGGGCGACCTCTTTGCCATTGGCACGCTCGGCTTCCGCGGCGAGGCGCTGCCCTCGATCGGCTCGGTGGCGCGGCTCTCCATTGCGACGCGCCGGCATGATGCGCCGCAGGGCTCGGGCCTCGTCGTCGAGGCCGGCGAGAAGGGCGTCGTCCGTCCCGTTGCCGCGGCAGTCGGGACCCGCATCGAGGTCAGCGACCTCTTCATCTTCACTCCGGCCCGCCTCAAATTCCTGAAGAGCGACCGCGCCGAGGCGCAGGCCGTCTCCGAGATGCTCAGGCGCCTCGCCATCGCCCATCCCGAAATCCGCTTCTCGCTGGAGGGCGAGCACGTCAGCGCCTTCGACTGGCCGGCCGAGCCGATCGGGGAGGAGGGGCTGCTGCGCCGTCTCGGCCGGGCGCTTGGCCGCGACTTTCCAGAGAACGCACTGAAGATCGAGGCCGAGCGCGAAGGCTTCCGCATCTTCGGCTTCGCCGGTTTGCCGACCTTCCATCGCGGCACCTCGGCCGGCGTGCATCTCGCCGTCAACGGCCGCCCGGTTCGCGACAAATTGCTGCTCTCGGCCGTGCGCGGCGCCTATGCCGACGTCGTACCCTCCGATCGCCATCCGGTGCTCTTCCTCGATGTCGGCTGCGATCCGCGGCTCGTCGACGTCAACGTCCACCCCGCCAAGAGCGAAGTTCGCTTCCGCGACCCCGCGCTGGTCCGCGGCCTTGTCGTCTCCGGGCTGAAGGCGGCGCTCGCCGCAGCCGGCCACCGCGCCACCACCACAGGCGGCGCCCGCACGCTCGACGCCTTCCGCGCCGTCCTCTCGATGGGCGGAAACGGCAACGCGATCCCGCGCCCGGGCTTCCCCTCAGTGCCGAGTTGGAGTGCGCCGCCCTCGGTCTCATTATCGACTCCGCAGGCGGGCTTCTCCGATTTCGCCGCGCCCTCCGCGGACGCCCGCGCGCATCTCGCCGAGCCTTCGCCCGACGCGCTCGACCGGCCGCTCGGCGCCCCGCGTGCCCAGCTCCACGAGACCTATATCGTCACCCAGACCCGCGAGGGCGTCGTCATCGTCGACCAGCACGCCGCCCATGAGCGGCTGGTCTATGAGCGGCTGAAGGCCGAGCGCGCTCGCTCCGGCATTGCCCGCCAGCCCCTGCTGCTGCCGGAAGTGGTCGAGCTCGATCCTGTCGACGCCGACCGCCTGATAGCGGCGGGCAGCGAGCTCGAAAGCCTCGGCCTCGTGCTGGAATCCTTCGGCTCTGGCGCAGTGCTGGTGCGCGAGGCCCCCAGCCAGCTTGCTGGCGGCAATCTCCAGCGCCTCGTCCGCGATGTCGCCGATGCGCTGGCCGAGCACGGCACGGCCGGCTCTTTGGAGCGCCGGCTCGACCATGTGCTGGCGACGATGGCCTGCCACAACTCCGTCCGCGCCGGCCGCCGCATGCGCCCCGAGGAGATGGACGCGCTGCTGCGCGAGATGGAGATCACGCCCAATTCCGGCCAATGCAACCACGGCCGGCCGACCTATGTCGAATTGAAGCTGTCGGATATCGAGCGGCTGTTCGGACGACGGTAAGCGCCTATAAGGCGCCGGGATATCGATCGAGGAGACGACGATGGCGGGCGAGATGATTGTTCAGGCGGCCTGTCACTGCAAACGCGTCCGCTTCGAAGCGACCTTGACCGACGGCCTGAACACCGCGCGTCGCTGCAATTGCTCGTTCTGCCGCATGCGGGGCGCCGTGGTCGTGTCGGCGAGCGGCGTCCGGATCGTCTCGGGAGAGGATTCTCTCGGCGAGTACCAGTTCAATACCAAGACGGCGAAGCATTACTTCTGCCTGGGTTGTGGCATCTATACCCATCACCAGCGCCGTTCGAATCCCGGCCAGCTCGGGGTGAACGTGGCTTGCGTCGATGGCGCCAGCCCCTTTGATTTTCGGGAACTGCAGGTCAACGACGGCATCAATCACCCCCGCGACATGGGCGCCGGGGCAAGGGCGAGGATAGCGGGCATCCTTAGATATGAGCCGACCGGGGACTAAGGTCTGCCGGTCCACAGCGGCGCTCGAAGCTTGGCACGAACGTCAACTCGGCCGGTAGAAGCCGCTATCGAGATTGTCCAGCGTCATGCCGGCGTCGCCGGCCTGCGGAAACCACTGCTCCTCGACAATAGCCTCAAGTTCGCGCCGCGCGGCCATGTAGTCGACCGCGAGATTGGCGCGAGCGGCCGTCAGGCGGACCTGCATGTTCGGGTGTCCGAATAGCCGCATAAGTATCCGTCTTTGATCTCCAGGACGGGATCTCAGTTCGTCTTCTATTGCTCTAATCTGGTCGTAGCGTCTGTTGTAGCTGGCGATCTCGTTGCGATCCAAGGCGATGTATTGCTTGATGCATAGCTGCTCAAAGAGGCGATTGAGTTCTTCGAGTGTAAGCAATTTCAGTTTTGATGGGGTCATTTCAACACCTTGAAACGCCTGAGGGCCGGATGACCAACTTGAACGTGCTCCGCCTATCCCCTGTTACGCAAGTAATTTCGCGGTGAGAGGTTGCCGAATTCGGGATTCTTCGTAGCGTACCATCCTGTGATCTCCTGATGCTTGTATCGCGGAATGCTGACGAGATTGTCGACGCCGTCGATCGCGGACCGCGGAAAGCCCTCGCGCGATCCCGCGCCCTGCTCGACGATGTGATGGTCGTCATAACCCGGCCGGTTCTGCCCGGCCTGCTGCTGGAGCTCCGCGAGCGTCTTCGGCTCGTCCTGATAGGACCGGATCGAGGGGTATTCGGTATAGAGCCAGTGACCGACCTCGATTGCCATCAAGGCAGCGCCGATCCGGCCCGCGGGTCTCAGCGCTCGCAGCGCGATCGCCCGTGCCAGCGTCTTGGCCGCCTGGGTCTTCGACGGCTTGCTGCTGGGCGGATTGTTGGTTTGGTCGAGCGCCGGGCCGCCATTGTCGCCGATGCCGGGCTGTCTTTGGTTGGCGCCCTGGCCGCCCGCCCATTGCCCTACCTCCGGGCTGCACGCCGGCACGCGCGGCTGATCGCGATTGAACCCGCCCTTCTCGACGAGTGCTTGCAGCCGGGCGAGAGCGCGCATCATGCGCTCGCCGGCCAATTGGCATGCAACGGCATGGAGGCGGGCTATGCGTGCGCGCCCGTTGGGTTCGATGGAATGTCTGATTGGCATCCGGCGCTTGGTCTCCGCGGCGGATGCGGAGATTAAGCGCGGAACAGGAGCTGGGGATAAGTTCGCTGTCGCCGGCCTATTGGCGACGACCTATGACCTATGAGTTCCGCAGCAGGATCACGAGCGTCTCGCCATAGCTCCGGCGCTCCAGTTCCTCGAACCCTTCCGGCAGGCTGATCTCGGCATCCGCAGCCTCTTCCAGCACGATCAGCGCGCCCGGCTCCAGCCAGCCGCCTTCGCGGGCCGAGACCAGCGCCTTCTCGCCCAGCCCCTTGCGATAGGGCGGGTCGCAGAAGACGAGGCCAAAGGGCGCCATCCCGGTGATCGGGCCGAGCCTTGTCGCGTCGCGGCGGAAGATGCGGCTGAAGCCGGCAAGCCCCAGCGCCATCTGGTTTTCGCGGATGATGCCGCGCGCCTCGGTGCCGTCATCGACCAAGAGCGCGAAGCCCGCCCCACGCGAGAGCGCCTCGAAGCCAAGCGCGCCGGTGCCGGCGAAGAGGTCGAGCACGCGGGCGCCCTCGACCGCGTCGCCATAAGCATGAGTCAGTACGTTGAACAGGGATTCGCGCAGGCGGTCCGAGGTCGGCCTGATGCTGCCGATCCCCGGCTTCGGGCCGGCCAGAGGCCGGCCGCCCAGGCGTCCGCCGACGATCCGCATCGCTTAGCCGCGCTTGCCGCCGGGACGCGGACCCCGGCCGGGCGGGCGCGGTCCCTTGTCGCCACTCGGTCGCCCTCCACTCGGCTTGCCGCCAAAGGGGCGTCCGCCACCGGCCGGCCGCTCGGAGGAGCGAGAGCCGAAGCTCTTGCCACCGAAGCTTTTGCCGGCGGGCTTGTCGCCGAAGCTGCGGCCACGCGGCCGGTCCTCGGCAGGTCGCTCGCTGAAGCGACGCGCCGGGCGGTCGGCGCCATCGCGCGGGGCACGGTCCGGGCGCTCGCCGCGTGGAGCGCGGTCCTGCCAGGGCCGCTCTTCGCCGCGGTCGCGCCCGCTGCCTTCGGCGCGCGGGCGCCGTGCCGGCCTCTCGTTGCCGCTGGAGCGCTCGAAGGAGCGCGGTGCGCGAGCCTCCTCGCCGCCACGTTCGTGGCGCGGCTTGCGATCCGGCCTGCGCTTGCTGTCCGGTGCGGGCGCAGCGCGCTCCTCGGGAGCGGGGGCACCGACGCGCTCGACCAGCACGCGCCGGCCCTTCGGGTCGGCGATCGGCGTATCGCGCCGGCGCCGGACCTCACCGGAAGCCTCGCGCTCCTGCCGTTCCAGCTTCGGGTCGGCGCCGCGGCGCGGCGGCGTCTTGCGCTCGCGCTGTGGCTCTGTTTCCGCATCGCGCCAGACGGTGCGGGTCCACGGCTTGTCGCCGCGCAACTCGCGCACAGCCTCGCGGCGCGCTTCATGTTGGTCCTCGGCGGCGTCGCGGCGTCGGCGCGGGCGGTCGTCGCCGGCCGGAGCCGGGCGTGGCGCGGCGGGCAGGGCGTCGCGGCGCGGCGACTCGAAATCGGCGCCGGCCTTGGCGGCAAGCTCCGTGCCGAGCTGGTCCTGCAGCACGCGCGAGCGGATCTCGTCGGCCTCGCCCTCGGCCAGTTCGCCGAGCTGGAAGGGACCGAAGGAGATGCGGATCAGCCGGTTCACGGTCAGCCCGAGATGCTCGAGCACGGTCTTGACCTCGCGGTTCTTGCCCTCGCGCAGATCGACCGTCAGCCAGGTGTTGAAGCCCTGCTGGCGCTCGAAGCGGGCGATCACCGGCCCGTACTGGATGCCGTCGATGGTGACGCCGTCCTTCACCGTGTCGAGCACGTCCTGCGTCACCTCGCCGAAGGCGCGCACGCGGTAGCGCCTGAGCCAGCCCGTCTCCGGCAGCTCCAGCACCCGCGCCAGCCCGCCATCATTGGTCAGCAGCAGAAGGCCTTCGGTGTTGATGTCGAGCCGGCCGATGGTGAGCACGCGCGGCAGGTCTTCCGGCAGCACGTCGAAGACGGTCGGCCGGCCTTCCGGGTCGAAATTGGTCGTCACCACGCCGCGCGGCTTGTGGTAGAGCCACAGCCGGGTGCGCTCGCGGGCCGGCAGCGGCTCTCCATCGATCAGCACGATATCGGTCGGCTTCACGTCGAAGGCCGGGCTTTCCAGCACCCTGCCGTTCACGCTGACGCGGCCTTCCTCGATCATCGCCTCGCTGTCGCGGCGCGAGGCGACGCCGGCGCGCGCCATCACCTTGGCGATCCGCTCCGGCTCTTCCGCGGTGATCAGCTTGCGCTCGGGCGCATCCTCGCGCGGGCGGCGCGGACGGTCCTCATGGCCTTCGAAGCGTGGCGCGCGCGGGCGCGAAAAACGCTTCTCGCCATCGCGGCCCTCGCCACGCGGCGGCCGGTCGCCCTGCGGCCTGTCGCGGCCGGCGAAGGGGCGCTCGCCCGTGCGGGCCGGACGGCGGGGGCGCTCCTCGCCGGAGCGTTCGCGGAAGCCGCGGCCTTCGCCCTCGGCCCTGACGCGGGCCGGCCTGTCGCCGTCGAAGCGGCGCGGGCGCGCAGCCTCGCCCTCGCCGCCAGCAGGGCGCTCGAAGCGGCGGGCCGGGCGCTCATCGCCAGCCGAATGACCGCGGAAGGGCTTGCGCTCGCCGTCGCGCGCGGGGCGGTCGTCACCGGCTGGGCGGCTACGGAACGGCTTACGCTCGCCATCGCGCGCGGGTCCACGGCCTTCACCGCCGGGGCGGCTGCCGAAGGGCTTGCCGCCGAAGCCTTTGCCACCGGAGCCGGGTCCACGGCCGCCGGCGCCACCGCCCTTGCGTGGGCCGCGGCCTCTGTTGTTGTCGTCGTCTTTCATGGCTGCTCCTGAGCCGGCCGAGCACAACCGCTTTGCGGGAGAGGCCTGGCTCGCTTATTCGCTATAACCGGCGCTTGTAGCAGAGGCTTTCCCTCGCTGCGAGCGCCAAAGCTGGGGTTTATGATGTCGAAACCGCAATCATCCTCCGCGTTCGACGCGATGGCGCTCGCCTTCGACGAGGCGAAGGCGGCCGCGTTGCGCGGAGAGGTGCCGGTCGGCGCGGTGGTGGTGCGCGACGGCGCGGTCCTCGCCAGCGCCGGCAACCGCACGCTGGAGCTGAAGGACCCGAGCGCTCATGCCGAGATGCTGGCGCTCAGGCTCGCCTGCGAAGAGATCGGCAGCGAGCGGCTGATCGGCTGCGATCTATACGTCACGCTCGAACCCTGCCCGATGTGCGCCGCGGCAATCTCCTTCGCGCGGATCAGGCGGCTCTATTTCGGCGCGGGCGACCCGAAGGGCGGCGCGGTCGAGAACGGGGTCAGGCTCTATGAGAGCCCGACCTGCCACCATGTGCCGGAGGTCTATGGCGGTTTGCGCGAGACCGAGGCGGCGACGCTGCTGCGGGAGTTCTTCCGCGAGCGGCGGTAGCGACCAGCGTCAATCTCGGGCGGAGCGAAGCGTAGACCCGAGAATCTCAGGACCAGAAGGCAATGGTTTCCGAGATGCTCGGGTCAAGCCCGCGCATGACGCGGGGATGTCAGCTCAGGTGTCCGACGAGTCGATGCCGAACTTCTGCGCAAGTTGCGCGCGGTCCATGCAGGAGACGTCATAGGTCACCCGCCGGCCCTTGAATTCCGGGCGCTTGCTGAATTCCTTGGTCATCGAGCGCGTGATGTCGTCGATCCGGGCTTCGCAGGCTTGGATGGACGTGAACTCCATCTCGCTGATCCGGCTGGTGGCGCAATGTGCTTCGCCGGTGACGCAGGCCATGACGACCATGGTGAAGGCATCCATGCAGGCGCTCCTGTTGCGGCCGGTCGACGCTGCGCTCCTATGGTTAGCGCTTGGTTAAGACCGGCAATGTGCCCCCGCCGGTCCTTAAGCAAGATACGCGCCGTTATGCAAGGCTGCGCCAACACAAATAGGCACCGAGCGCCAGCAGGCCGGCGAAGAAGCAGATCTTGAACGTGGCGGGCGAGATGCGGCTGCGGATGAACTGGCCGACGCCCATGCCGGCCAGCGCCGGAACAAGCGCGAGCAGAGATTGCCAGGCGACGGTGCCGTTGAGCGCGCCGGCGCCGATCAGGCCGAAGGAGAGGGCGAGCGTCGAGACGATGAAGGAAATGCCGAGCGCCTGCACCAGCTCGTCCTTGTCGAAGCCGAGCGCCTGCAGATAGGGCACGGCCGGCAGCACGAAGACGCCGGTGGCGGCGGTGACGACGCCGGTCGTCAGTCCGATGATGGGGCCGAGCCAGCTTTCCCAGCCCGGCGGCACGCGCAGCTTCGCCGCCTTGAGGCCGACCAGCGCGTAGAGCACGAGCGCAAGGCCGAGCCAGAGTGTCGGCGTGCCGTCCTTTTGCTGCTGCAACAATCCGGCGCCGGCCCAGGTGCCCACGCAGATGGCGGCCAGCATGGGAGCGAGCCGCCTCAGTATCGCGCCGAGCTTCGGGCCAGTCGTGATCTGCCAGCCATTGGTGACGAGATTGGGCACCACCAGAAGCGCCGCCGCCTGTGCCGGTGCCATCACCACGCCGAGGATGCCGACGGCGATGGTCGGCAGCCCCAGCCCGATCACGCCCTTGACGAAGCCGGCGAGCACGAAGGTCGCGGTGACGAAGAGGAGGAGAGTCGTGTTGTCCATGTCCTGCTTGTGGCATTGGCTGTGCCGACTGTCGCTGCCCGATGCTACGGCGGGCGCCGTAGTGTTCCCGCTTGCGGCCCGGCGGCGATGGCGCATCATGCGGCGATGAGCACGCCAAGTCGCTATTCCGGCCCCTATCTCGCGGAGATCGCCCATCTGATGGGCGATCCGGCCCGCGCCAACATGCTGCACGCGCTGATGGATGGCCGTGCGCTGACGGCCAAGGAACTCGCCTGGATCGCCGGCGTCGCGCCGCAGACGGCGAGCGGTCACCTCGCCAAGCTGATGCAGGGCGGGTTGATCGACGTCGCCGTGCAAGGACGCCATCGCTACTACAGGCTGGCCGGGCCGGAAGTCGCGGCGGCGCTGGAAGGCCTGATGGTTCTGGCCAATTTGGACGGGACGAGCCGGCGCCTGCCGTCGCGTGTCGGTGCGGAGTTGAGCGAGGCCCGCACCTGCTACGATCATTTCGCCGGGCGGCTCGGCATCGGTATTCATGACGCGCTGATGGCCGGCGGCCACCTCGCCGTCAGCGAGGGCGGCTATGCGCTGACGCCGTCGGGCAACGCGATTTTTTCCGCTCTCGGCGTCGATCCGGGTGCGAGCAGCCGGAGCCGCCGTGCGGCGCTGCGCCCCTGCCTCGACTGGAGCGAGCGCCGCCCGCATCTCGCCGGCCATCTCGCTGCGGCGCTGGCCTGCCGCTGCTTCGAGATGGACTGGGTCCGTCGCCGCAAGGAGAGCCGCGCCGTCGTCCTGACGGAGGAGGGCAGGGCGGTGCTCGAAAACGCGCTCCCCGGCTTCCGCTGCGATGCGCCGGAGCCGCTCAGCCCGGTGGTTCGAGAGCCCACTCCAGCGCTCGCTTGACCTCGTCCTTGATCGGCTCGGCAGCCGCGAGGATCGCTTTCGCCTTGAAGAAGTCGAGTCCACCGATGCGGTCGGCGCCCGCCCGGATCAGAATATCGGGCGGCTGCTGCTCGATCATGCGCTGGACCAGCGTGCGGGTCAGGATCTGCGAGGCGCCGACGATCGCCTCCATTGCCCCGGGGATGCGCGTGTCGCTCGTCGCCGTCGTCGGTGCGCTGACATCGATCGCAACGACGACGCGGCCCGGCGCCAGAAACTCCCGATAGGGCAGGGGATCGATGGCGCCACCGTCGATCAGCACGCGCCCGCAAAGCGCGACCGGCCGCACCAGCCCGGGAATGGCGAGCGAAGCGGCAACCGCCGGCGTCAGCGGCCCCTCATGCAGCATAACCTCTGCATGGCGGTGGTAATCCGCCGCAACCGCGCTGAACGGGATAGCCAGTTCCTCGAAGCGGTCGGGCACGGCTTCCGGCCAGAACAGGTCGAGCAGGCGCTCGCCATCGATCAGGACGGGGTTGCCGAGCCCGCGCACGAGATCGGTAAGGCGGCCGATGCGGGCCTCCAGCAGCCTTGCGACTGCGCGCGCCCGGTCGCGGAAGGTCGCAAGCACATGCTCGCGCAGATCGCGACCGGAGAGGCCGGCGGCATAGGCAGCGCCGATGATGGCGCCGATCGAGCAGCCGGAGATCCGCGCGGGCTTGAGACCGAGCTCGTCGAAGGCCTCCAGCACTGCGATGTGGCTCAGGCCCCGCGCCCCGCCGGCGCCGAGCACCAGCGCGATCTCGGGCGTGCCGCCGGAGGCTCGCGAGAGGTCGGCGTTGCTGGAACGTGGCATGTCTTCCGTTCCGCGCTTGGCCTCAGGCGACGGCCTGGGCCAGGAAAGGCTTCAGCGCCGCAAGCGTCGCCTGCGGATTCTCTTCCGGCAGGAAGTGTCCGCTGTCGATCGCCTGACCTTCCGCCTGCGGCGCGAAGGTCTTTCGCCAGATTTCGAGCGGGCTCGCGCCCTTGGCCGGGATGCCGGCTTCGCCCCAGAGAACCAGCGTCGGGCAGAGGATGCGCTTGCCCGCGGTGAGATCCGTCTTGTCGTGCTCGACGTCGGTGGTGGCGCCGGCGCGATAATCCTCGCAGGCGGCATGCGTGCGCGACGGGTCGCTGAACGATTCCGCGTAGGATTGCATGGCCAGCGGATCGAACAGGTCGAGGTTCTTCGCCCGGCTCCAGCTCGCGATGGTGCGGTCGAGCCAGCTGACGGGATCGGATTTGAGTAGATTCTCTGGGATCGGTTCCGGCTGTGCCAGGAAGGTCCAGTGATAGACCTGCATGGCCCGGGCCGCGTTCATGCCCTCCCACATCGAGACGGTAGGCAGGATGTCGAGCAGCACCAGCCGCTCGACCCGGCCGGGATGGTCGAGCGCCAGCCGATAGGCGACCCGCGCGCCGCGATCATGGCCGATCACGCCGAAGCGCAGATGGCCGAGCGCCTGCATCACGGCGACGATGTCCTCGCCCATGCCGCGCTTGGTGTAGGTCGCCTTGCCGCCGTCGCCATGCGGCGCGGCCGACCAGCCATAGCCGCGCAGATCGGGGCAGATGACGGTGTGGGTCTTCGCCAGCTCCGGCGCCAGCCGGTGCCACTCGGCATGGGTTTGCGGGAAGCCGTGGATCAGCACCAGCGGCGGTCCTTCGCCGCCGACGCGCGCGAAGATCTTGCCGACCGGCCCGTCGATCCAATGCGCCTTGAAACCCGGGAAGAGACTGTCGATGTTCGCCATGGCCGGGAGCATAGCTCCGGCCGAGGCGTCCTGTCAGCCTTGCTCGCGCTTCACCGCCTGCCAGCCGATGTCGCGGCGGCAGAAGCCTTCCGGCCAGTCGATCCTGTCGACCGCCTCATAGGCGCGCGCCTGCGCTTCACGCACGCTCTTGCCGAGCCCGACGACATTGAGCACGCGCCCGCCATTGGCGACGAGATCGCCATTCGCCAGCTTGGTGCCGGCATGGAAGACGAGCACTTCGTCCAGCGCCTCGGCTTCTTCGACCTTGCGGATGACGCTGCCGGTCTCGGGCTTTGCCGGATAGCCCCTGGCCGCGAGCACGACGGTGAGCGCCACTTCGTCCCGCCAGCGCAGGTCGACATTGTCGAGCACGCCGTCGCAGCAAGCGAGCAGCGCCGGCACGATGTCGCTCTTCAGGCGCGGCATCAGCACCTCGCATTCGGGATCGCCGAAGCGGGTATTGTACTCGATCAGCTTCGGTCCCTGCGCCGTGAGCATCAACCCGGCGTAGAGCACGCCCTGGAAGGGAGTGCCGCGCTTGGCCATGCCGGCGAGCGTCGGCCGGATGATCTCGGCCATGACGCGCTCTTCCAGCGCGGGCGTCATCACGGGCGCGGGCGAATAGGCGCCCATGCCGCCGGTATTGGGGCCGGTGTCGCCATCGCCGACGCGCTTGTGGTCCTGCGCCGAGGCAAGCGCCAGCGCATGGCTGCCGTCGCAGAGCGCGAAGAAGCTCGCTTCCTCGCCGATCATCCATTCCTCGATCACGACCTCGGCCCCGGCGCTCCCGAGCCCGCCTGCGAACATCATGTCGATGGCTTCGTTCGCCTCATCCAGCGTCTCGGCCATGATCACGCCCTTGCCGGCGGCAAGCCCGTCGGCCTTGATCACGATCGGCGCGCCCTTGTCCGCGACATAGGCCTTGGCGGAGGCGGCATCGCTGAAGCGGCCGAAGCCGGCGGTCGGGATGTCGAATTCGGCGCAGAGCTCCTTGGTGAAGCCCTTCGAGCCTTCGAGCTGCGCGGCGGCCTTCGACGGACCGAAGACCTTGATGCCGGCCTGGCGGAGATCGTCGGCGATGCCGGCGACCAGCGGACCTTCCGGGCCGACCACGACGAGGTCGATCCCCTGCAATCGGCAGAAGGCGACGACGGCGGCGTGGTCGGCGACGTCGACCGCGACATTCTCTCCGCATTGCGCCGTGCCGGGGTTGCCCGGCGCGATGAAGAGCGTGTCGCAGAGCGGCGAGGCCGAAATCGCCCAGGCGAGCG
This sequence comes from Allobosea sp. TAF32, assembly GCF_052113585.1. Classification (NCBI taxonomy): domain Bacteria; kingdom Pseudomonadati; phylum Pseudomonadota; class Alphaproteobacteria; order Hyphomicrobiales; family Alloboseaceae; genus Allobosea; species Allobosea sp. TAF32. The sequence goes on from NZ_JBFRDM010000003.1 coordinate 170,574, forward strand.
CATGCTCGCGTCCGCCCGAACCGATCAGAAGAATCTTCATGGCGCCATCTCCGCTGACCGGGTTTCTATTGCAGGAAGCTCAGCCCTCATCCTGAGGAGCGCTCGGCCGGAGCGCGTCTCGAAGGATGTTCCAGCGCGCGCTGAAGCATTCTTCGAGACGCCGCGTTCCGCGGCTCCTCAGGATGAGGGCTCGGCTGGGCATAGCCGCCCGGCGCCGTGCGGGCAACGCTTCTGCTGTGCGGGCCGGGCCGTTATGGTCCGGTCATGAACACCGAATCGCCCCTGCCGACCGGCAATGCTCCCGAATGGTCTGTCTCGGACCTCTCCGGCGCGCTGAAGCGCACCATCGAGGACGCCTTCGGCTTCGTGCGCGTGCGCGGTGAGATTTCCGGCTATCGCGGCCCCGTCGCCTCCGGCCATGTCTATTTCTCGCTCAAGGACACCAACGCCAAGATCGACGCAGTGATCTGGAAGGGCGTGTTCGGCCGGCTGAAGACGCGGCCGCAGGAAGGCCTTGAAGTCATCGCCACCGGCAAGATCACCACCTTCGCCGGCAAGTCGAGCTATCAGATCGTCATCGATTCGCTGGAGCCGGCCGGCATCGGCGCGCTGATGGCGCTGCTCGATGAGCGTCGCAAGCGGCTTGCGGCGGAGGGGCTCTTCGCCGAGGAGCGCAAGCAGCTCATCCCCTATCTGCCCTCCGTCATCGGCGTCGTGACCTCGCCGACAGGGGCTGTCATCCGCGATATCCTGCACAGGCTGGAGGATCGCTTCCCCCGCCAGGTCCTGGTTTGGCCGGTCAGGGTGCAGGGCGAGACCAGCGCCGCCGAGGTCGCCAACGCCATCGCCGGTTTCAACGCGCTGCCGGAAGGCGGGCGCATCCCGCGGCCGGACATCATCATCGTCGCGCGCGGCGGCGGCTCGCTCGAAGACCTGATGAGCTTCAATGAGGAGATCGTGGTCCGCGCGGCGGCGGCCTCTGAGATCCCGCTCGTCTCGGCGGTCGGCCACGAGACCGACACGACGCTGATCGATTTCGCGGCCGACCTGCGCGCGCCGACGCCCACCGGCGCGGCCGAGAAGGTCGTGCCCGTGCGGGCCGAACTGATGAGCTTCGTCGCCGATCTGTCGCGCCGCCATGCCGGCGCGATGCGCCGCCTGTCGGATCGCCGCCGCAGCGATTTGCGAGCGCTCGCCCGCGCGCTTCCGGGCCCCGAAGCGGTGCTCTCCGGCCCGCGCCAGCGGCTCGATCTCGCCGCGACGCGACTGGCGCCTGCGCTCGCCCGCAACGCCCGGGCTCATGAACAGGTGCTGCAGGCCCTGTCGCGCCGGCTGGAGGCGCGTTCGCCCCGCGTCGCGCTCGCCCGGCTGCGGGCGGAGCTCGCCGGTTTCGGTCGCGTCCTTGCCGCGGCCAGGGGCAATGCCATCGCCGGCGAACGCACACGTATCGCCCATGTCCGCGACCGGCTGGCGACGCTGGAAGCGCGGGCGTGCAATGCCTTCGGCCAGAGCCTGGTCCAGCGCCGAGAACGCGGCATTGTGCTGGCGGAACGGGCCGAGCGCGCCTTCGGCCAGGCGCTGCATCGGCGCGCCGACCGGCTCGCCTCGCTCTGGGCGCTGATCCGCTCGCTCGGCCCGGAGGCTGTGCTGTCGCGTGGCTACGCCCTGATCCGCGACGAGGCGGGCGCACTGGTGCGCAGTGTCGGAGCGGCCCAGCCAGGGCAGGCTCTCTCGGTCCAGCTCGCAGATGGCAGCTTCGGCGTCACAGTCTCCGGGACCGAGCCCGGCGGCGCGAAGCCCTCAGCCTCGCGTCCCGTGCGTAAGGGACCAGCCACCGGCACTCAGGGCGATCTGTTCTGACGATCAGGGCATATTGAGGAAGGTGCTGACGCGCTTCAGCGCATCTTCCCGCGCGGCCATGTTGGTGCCGACGGTGACCTTGCCGGTGCCGCTCGCGGAATAGGCGATGTTCTCGCGCTCCCTGACCTCGAGACGCGGATGATCAAAATCATGCAGCACGCCGGGATAGAGCACGATGCCGACGTGCTCGCCGCGCGCCTGCGCAGCTTTGGCGAGGTAGCCGCAGGGCGCAGCCGGGGTCCAGTCGTCGGCATCCCCCATCAGGATCAGCAGGGGGAGACGGGCGGAGAAGGACGGGGATTCCGATTGCAGCCGGCAGGCCGGGTAGAAGGCGACGGCGCGCTTGAAATCGGGCTTGCCGTCAGCGGGGGCACGTTCCATGCGGATCGCAGCCAGCACGGTCGAGCCACCGCCCGACCAGCCGAGGAGCGAGATCATGCCCGGCTTGATGTCGCTGCGCTGCTGCAGCCAGGCCCGCGTCGCGGTGGCATCGGCCACGCGCTCGCGCCCGGCCCGCACCGTCAGATCCTTGACGCCGCATTGCGAACCGAGCCCGCGTGAGCCGTAGCTGTCAGGCATGAGCACCGCAAAGCCGGCGGCGGAGAGCCTCTCGCCCCAATCCGTATGGCGAACCGACAATCTGCCTTGCTCGCGCCACAGGCCGCCGCAACCATGCAGGGCGACGACGGCCGGGAACGGGCCAGGGCCTGCCGGGCGATAGAAAACGCCGTCGAGATGGCCTCCGTCCATCGGAATCGACACGCGCTCGTAGCCTGCGGCCATGGCGGCCGGGGCTGCAAGGAGTGCAAGGCTCATCAGACACGCCGCGAGGCGCTGCAGACTGGACATCGTCGACCAGAGGGTTATCACAAGCGGCGGAGTATCCCGGCTTTCCGTTTCCCGATCAATGATTTGATGCGAATTTGATGAACATCAGCGAGCGTCTCCCTCCGAGCGGCCCCGAGGCGGTCATCGATTACGGCCCCGGCGAGTTCCGCGTCGTGAAGCCCGGCGCCTTCGTGCGCTGCGCAGTGACCTCGGCGCCGATCCGGCTGGAGGATCTGCGCTATTGGTCGATCGAGTGGCAGGAGGCCTATGCTTCACCGGAAGCCGTGATGCTCAGGCTGCGCCGGGCCGGGCGCGCCTAGATCGCCGCGCGTCCTGTCGGGCGCGGTGAATGTTGATCTATGCATTTGTTATCGCATCGGATTCCGAGTGGTTTCCACTTTTCGGTCCGCCGCTGTTGACGCGTCTGCGAGCAGGTTTTCGATCGCCGCTTGTTCGGCGAAGACCAGCCTGACGGGCAGCACGACGAGCCGATCGGCCTCTGCATTGGGCCAGAGGGCGGCAAGCTTGGTCCAGTCCTTCTCGGTCGTGGCGATCAGCGCGCCGCGCGTCTTGGCTTCAGAGATGGCTTCGGCAACATCGCCATCCGTATAGGGGTGGTGATCGCCGAAGGCGCGCTCGGCCACGATCGTGGCACCCGCCTCGCGCAACGTCGCTGCGAATTTCTCGGGCCTGCCGATCCCCGAAAGCGCCAGGACCTGCCGCTCGCTTAGCTGCTGCGCCGCGCTGGCAAGCGGCTCCAGTCGCGCGCTGATGACAGGGTGCCCCTGTGCACGCACGGCAGCCGCCACGCGCTGGCCTGCTTCGCCTTCACCGATGACGATTGCGGCGTCGATCTCGCCGATCTGGTCGACCAGCGGCGCCCGCAACGGGCCGGCAGGCAGGCAGAGCGCATTGCCCACGCCGCTTGCTCCGTCGACCACGGCCAGCCTCAACCGCTTCGCGAGGGCGGGATTCTGTAGCCCGTCATCCATGACGATGACGCTGGCGCCGAGCCCGTGGGCCAGCCGCGCGCCCGCGAGCCGGTCGCGGGCGATGACGGTGCGGACATGGCGCGCCATCAGCATCGGCTCGTCGCCGACATCAGCTGCGGCATGCCCGGTGGGATCCACCTCGACGGGGCCGGCGAGCCGGCCGCCATAGCCACGCATCAGGACGAAGGGCGTCTCGCCGCGCCGCGCCAGCATGTCCGCGACGGCGATCGCGGTCGGCGTTTTGCCGGCACCGCCAGCGACGAAGTTCCCGATGCAGATGACGGGGACGGGCAATTCGGCGCCGGGTTGGCGCATGCGCCGCAGCGTGATCCAGCCGTAGAGCCAGCCGAGCGGCCGCAGCAGTGTGGCCGCAAGCGTCGGGCGCGTCTGCCACCAGAAGCGCGGCGCGCTCGGCATCAGGCCGTGGGCTCACGCTGTTCGAGCGCGGCGCGCATCAGCAGGGGCTCGATGGCATGGAGCGTGCGGTTGAGGGCGCCGCCGAGCTGGCTCGCGGTCTGCGCCGCGGCCCGGGCTGCCTGGCGGGCGCTTGCCGGGTCGCTCAGCCAGCGATGCACTGCGCCGGCCAGCGTCTGCGCGTCGGGGACGGAGCGCGAGCCGCCATCCGCGTCGAAGGCCGCAAAGATCTCGGCATTGTTGTGGACATAGGGGCCGTGCAGCAGCGCGCAGCCGAGCTTGGCGGGTTCGATCGGGTTGTGCCCGCCAATGCCTTCGACGAGCGAGCCACCAAGGAAGGCCACTTGCGAGAGCCGGTAGAACAGCCCGAGCTCGTTGACCGTGTCGGCGACATAGAGATCGATGTCGCGCTCCGGATTCTCGCCGGCGGCCCGGCGCGACACGGCGACGTCATTGGCCTGTGCCAGCGCCTCGATGTCAGGGCCGCGCTGGGGATGGCGCGGCGCGATGATGGTGAGGAGCTTCGGCAAATAGGGCTTGATCGCGAGATGGGCGGCGAGCACCAGCTCGTCCTCGCCCGGATGCGTGCTTGCGGCGATCCAGACCGGCCGGCCGGTTGTCATGCCGTCGAGGATGGCCAGCATGTTGGGTTCGGCGGGCGGGGCCGGTACGTCGAATTTGAGATTGCCGGCGACGCTGACGCGCGGCGCTCCGAGCTGTGCGAGCCGCTCCGCATCGGCTTGCGACTGGGCAAGGCAGGCCTCGAAGCACGAGAGCAGGAAGCGCGAGGTCCTCGGCATCTTGTACCAGCGCGCGAAGGAGCGCTCGGACATCCGCCCGTTGACCATGACCACCGGGATCGAGCGGCGATGCGCCTCGATCAACAGGTTCGGCCAGATTTCGGACTCGCAGATCAGGCAGAGCTCGGGCCGCCAATGCTCCATGAAGCGGCGCATGTAGCGGGGGACGTCGAGCGGCAGGTATTGATGGATGACGCCGGCCGGCAGCCGCGCCGCCAGAAGCTTGGCGGAGGTCACCGTGCCGGAGGTGACGAGCACGGCGAGGCCGCGCTTCTGCAGCTTTGCGATCAGCGGCAGCAGCGTCACCGTCTCGCCGACGCTGGCGCCATGCAGCCAGACCAGCGGCTTGTTCGGCCGCTTCACGCCGGGATAGCCGCGCCGCTCCGAAATCCGCTCCGGGTCTTCCTTGCCGCGGCGCTTGCGCATCAGCAGCAGCCCCGCTGCAGCCGGCTCGAGCAGCGCGGTCGCGTAGCGATAGGCCCTGAAGATCGCGCCCTTGCGGCTCATGCCGGCGCTCCGGCGGTTTGCTGTTGCTCGCGCAGGCCGGCGCCGGGGTCGCGGCTGCCGACGAGCGCGTAGCCACGGGCGTGGACGTCGTCGAGGCTCGCCTGCAACGCGAGGCGCGCTTCTTCCAGCGCGGCCTCGTCGGCGTCGCGCGCGACCAGGATCGGCTCGCCGACGACGATGGCGCAGCGCCCGAAGGGCAGGCCGAGCGACGCACGGTCCCAGCTGTTGAAGTCGATCCGGCGGCTGGTGACGACGGCGACCGCGCGGATCGGCCGGCCGGAGGCGCGTGCCAGGGTAATGATGCCCGGGCCGACGACGCGGGCGCGCTTGGGTATGTCGGCGGTCAGCACCATCGTCTCTCCGGCGGCGAGCCGGCGCAGCATGGCGAGGAAGGCCGGGGCCCCGCCCTTCTCGCGGACCTTGTGCCCCGGCCGTGCGCCGGAGCCCCGGATTGCGCCGATTCCGAGCTCGCGCAGCGCCACCGCGTTGAAGCCGCCATCACCATGGCGAGAGACCAGCGAGCAGGCCGGCATCCACTCCGGCCGCGCGAAGGGGATCATGATGTGCTGGCCATGCCACATCGCGAAGATGAGCGGCAGCTCCGGCCGAACGTGATCGTATGCGTCCGCAGGTTCGAAGACGATCTTGTTGGTACGTTGCACGAGGCGCAGATAGCCGGCCAGCAATCGGCCGAGCGTTTCCTGCGCCATTCGCGTCTTGAGGATGGAAAAACCCATCTGCCTGATGCCGAAATTCTGCGCTGGCTCAGCCCCTGGCCGCTTCCGGGTCGAGAAGTCGGTGGAGGTGGACGATGAAGTAGCGCGTCTGCGCCTGATCGACCGTCTGCTGGGCCTTGGCCTTCCAGGCCATATGCGCGCTGGCGTAGTTCGGGAAGATCCCGACGATGTCGAGCTTCGCCAGATCCTTGAAGGTGATCCCGTCGAGCGAGTCCAGTTCGCCTCCGAAGACGAGATGGAGAAGCTGCTTCTGATCCGGTTCCACGCTCATCGATATCTCCTGCGGGGGCTTGCGCCGCCCCAATAAGCCATCCCGGCCGCGCATGCGAGCCGGCCGTGCGCCAAGCTTCCAAAAAAACGTCAGACGGGCTGCGGCCGTCCGTCGCGCAACCGCTCGACAGCATGCCGCAACGGATTTGCGAGCGCATTGTTGCTGGCGATCAGCATCCCGTGAACGGGGTTGGGTCGGTTATAGGCGACGGATTGCCCCGCCGCATCGCTCAACAGTCCGCCGGCTTCGCTCAGGACCAGATCCGCGGCCGCCAGATCCCAGTCGCGCGCATCCGGCGAGATCAGCCCGGCATCGATCGTGCCGTCCGCGATCCGCGTCAGCCGCAGCGCAAGCGAGGGAATTTTGCCGGCAGGCTCGAAATCCTCGGATTGAGCCAGCGCGTCGAGCATGGGCTTGGGCCCGGCTATCTTCGAACCGGCGAGACGGGTTGCCGGCGAGGTGCGGATGGCTTCGCCACTGCGCCGGGAGCCGGCCCCGCGCACGGCGGTGTAGGTCGCATCGCAGGCGGGGGCGTGAACGATGCCGAGCACCGGCGTGCCCGCATCGAGCAGCGCGACGCAGACCGCCCAGTCCGGTGAGCCGCTCATATAGGCGCGGGTGCCGTCGATCGGATCGACGACCCAGACGAAGCGGTGTGTCAGGCGCTGAGCGTCGTCGACGGTCTCCTCGGAAAGCCAGGCGGCTTCCGGCAGCAGCGTAGAGAGACGGATGCGCAGGAAGGTGTCGACGCCGATATCGGCCTCGGTCACCGGTGAGCCGCCGCTCTTGGCCCAGGTACGTGCCGCCGTCTGTGCGCCGGGCCGGAAGAGATCGAGTGCGAGGGTGCCGGCTTCCAGGCAGCTTTCGCAGGCCGCCTTCATCAGCTCGGCCGCGATCGGTAGCGTCATTGCACTCATGCCCCTCCGTATCGGCCGCAAAAGTCGCTGTTTCAAGCCGAAAATGCGGTCACGCTGCGAAAGATTCCGTCAAGCATCCGACGGGAAACCGGCCCGTCAGGGCGCCGAAGCGGCGAAAACACCATCCTTTAACCCAACCCCTTAAGCGCTCGGACACGGCTGCCGCCCAATCTCGCATGGCAAGCACGAGAGCCCCGGCATCGACAGAGGGCTCCGCTGCAGCAGGGATTGAGAGAGGCGTTATAACCGATGGCCAGCGTCACGCCGGCCGCCGGGGAGGGTGGCTTTGCGCCGCGTCTTCCCGGCGGATCGACAACCACAGCGATCGTTTCGCACAACCCGATGCCGGCTCGCCCGGTGGCGCCGGCGATCGAACGCCTGGGCTCCGTGCGTATTCTGCGCGGCTCGGGCAATTGGCGCGGGGTTGCCTTGCGTCTGGCAAACCCGGCGGGAGACGACGAGCTCTTCGAGCTGGCTCTGACGGCTGGCGATGGCCGCTCCATTGTGGTGGCCTGCGCCGATGAGACCGATGCCGTCGCGCTCTGGCGCGATTTCGGCCGGGCGAGCGGCCTGCCGCTGCTGCTCGAGACCGCCGATGGTGCGGTGAGCGAGCCGTTCCCGCAGATCGGCCGTGTTGCGCTTGGACCCGTGCGGATCCGGCGTCGTCACGGCCTGCTCAACGGACGCCGTCCCCGTTTCCTGACGCGCCGCAAGACCGGCCGATTGACGGAGCTTCCGAACATCGTTTCAGGCGACAGGCTGACCGACTAGCCGGCCAGTGCCGCGCTGCCGATCGTGTCGAGCGCCAGTCCGGCGGCCAGCAGCAGCCCGGCATCGCGGTTCGAGCGGAACAGCATGAGGGCTTCCGGCGCGCTCGCGCCGGCGATGCGCGCGACCTGGCGGCCGAGATGGCCGGCGAAGGCGGCAAGTCCCAGCCAGGCGAAGAGGCCGCCTCCGACGAGCCAGATCGCGACGCCCGTCAGGGACACCGCCAGGCCGAAGCAGAGCGCCACGGCTTCGCGCGTGTGGTCGCCGAAATAGCGTGCGCTCGACTTGATGCCGGCGATGACATCGTCCTCGATGTCCTGCATCGCGTAGATCGTGTCGTAGCCGACGGTCCAGGCGATGGCTGCCGCATAGATCAGGTAGGCGGGCGGATCGAGCCGCCCGAACACAGCGCTCCAACCCATGAGGCCGCCCCAGGAAAAGGCGAGCCCGAGCACGAACTGGGGCATGTTCGTGATCCGCTTCATGAAGGGATAGATCGCCACGATCGCGAGCGAGGCGATGCCGAGCAGGATCGTGAAGTGGTTGAACTGCAAGAGCACCGCGAAGCCGCCGAGCGACTGCACGACCATGAACGCCGCCGCCGCCTTGGCCGTCACCTGGCCGGAAGGCAGCGGCCGGCCGCGCGTGCGCGCCACTTCCGCATCGAGCTTCCGGTCGACGATGTCGTTGAAGGTGCAGCCGGCGCCGCGCATCAGGATCGCGCCGATCAGGAAGAGCAGGCAATGCCAGGGGTCGGGATAGGGCCGGCCGGCGGCGATCGCGGCGAGCCCGGCCGCCCACCAGCAGGGCAGGAGCAGGAGCCACCAGCCGATCGGCCGCTCCATGCGGGCGAGCTTCAGGTATGGGCGGGTCGCGCGCGGCGCACGTGTGTCGACCCAATGTCCCTTGAGCGCATCGGGAAGGGCGGTGTCAGCCCCGGCGCCGGCATGGAGTGGTGTCGGCTCCGGCATGGCCGGCCCTCGCCTGTCAGAGCGCGCCTTGCGGGACGCGCATGCCGCCGCCGGCGCCGCCGGTGATCGAATCGGCGCCGCCGAAGGGATTGGCGCCCTGCGCCTGCTGCTGAGCCTTGCGCTGCATCGCGGCCTGCTGCTTCACTGCGTTGCAGGCTTGCGTGCGGAACGTCACGACCTTCTCGTTGTCGGTCTTCATGCCGTCGATGAAGGTAGGCGGGATCTGGCACCAGTCCTGGTTGGCGGTCGCGAACTTGATCGCGGCCTCGCCATTGTTGACCAGACGGCCGAAGGTGCTGCAGGCATCCTGCGGCGTCATCTTCTTCTTGGCCTTCTGTGTGGCCTGAAGCCTGGCGACGATCGACTGACGCTCGGCGAGCAGCTTCTGGATCTGTTCACAGCCGGAGATCTGGGCTTTGGCCGGTGCGGCAGACATGACAGAAGCTACGGCAAGGCCGATCGTCGCGACCACGCCACATGCCAATCCGCGCCGCATCATATCCCTCTCCAGCTTGCCGGCCGATCCGGCCGGTTCTTAAATATGTCCTTAACAGCTCGCGCTGTTAACGCGACGACCCTTGCGAGTCTACTCTTCCTGTGTCGGGAGCTGCTCGCTGCTAGTTCAGGATTGTGGCGTTTTTCATGCCACTTTCCACAGACAAGATCAGTCGCGGAGGCGCCTGCCCACATGTCCGTTCCCGATTTCGCCCGCCATCGGCTGTTCATCGACCGCTCCTTCGCGTCGGGGACGGCGCTTCCGCTGGAGCGGGAACAGGCGAATTACCTGCTCAACGTCCTGCGCTTCAAAGCCGACGACACCGTCCTCATTTTCAATGGGCGCGACGGCGAATGGCTGGCGCGCCTGGTGCCCGAAGGGCGCAAGCAGGCGACGCTCGCCCTCGTCCGGCAGGTCAAACCGCAGCCGCCGGAGAGCGATCTCCATTATCTCTTCGCACCGCTGAAGCACGCCCGCCTCGACTACATGGCGCAGAAGGCCGTCGAGATGGGTGTCGGGTTCCTCCAGCCCGTCATCACACGGCGCACGCAGGTGTCGCGGCTCAATCTCGACCGCATGCGCGCCAACGTCGTCGAGGCTGCGGAGCAATGCGGCATCCTGAGCCTGCCTGCGGTCGCGGCGGAAAAGTCCCTCGAAGCGGCTCTGGCGGGTCTTGCGCCGGAGCGGCTCCTGATCTTTTGCGACGAGGGAGCGCAGGAGGCGAGCCCGATCGCGGCGCTGGCGGCGCTGCAGCCGTCGCCGCTCGCCGTGCTGATCGGGCCGGAAGGCGGCTTCGACGAGTCCGAACGGCGGCTGATCCGGGCGCGCGCCAATACCTTGCCGATCTCGCTCGGTCCCCGGGTCCTGCGCGCCGACACCGCGGCGGTTGCGGCACTCGCCCTGGTCCAGGCCACGCTCGGGGATTGGCCACGGCGCTGAGCGAAGCCCCGCCTCGGCCGGCTGAAAGCCGGCTCAACGCCCAGCGAGATCTGCTGCAGGCGCCGGGCGGCCTTTCGCGAATGCAAGAGCCGGGTCGTTGTCGAGCGTGCGGCGCTCGCCTATGTCTGTCGTCCCGAACCTGCGGCTTGCCGGCTTTCGCCGGGGACCAGCAGGTTGCCAATGCCTGTTATGCCGGAGCGCCCATGGCTCGCGACGTGTCCGATTCGACCCCGATCGGTTCGAAGGATGAACTGATCTCCTGGATCGCCGCCGGCGAAAAACCGGAATCGGCTTTCCGGATCGGCACCGAACACGAGAAATTCCCGTTCTACCGCAGCGACCTCGCGCCGGTTCCCTATGAGGGCCGCGCCGGTGCGGGCGGCATCCGCGCCTTGCTCGAAGGAATGCAGCAGCGTCTCGGCTGGGAGCCGATCGTCGATGCCGGCAACATCATTGGCCTCGCCGGCCCCGAGGGTGGCGGCGCGATCTCCCTGGAGCCGGGTGGCCAGTTCGAATTGTCCGGCGCGCCGCTGGAGGACATCCATCAGACGCAGGCCGAGCTCGCCGCCCATCTCGCCGATGTAAAGACGGTCGCCGAGCCGCACGGCATCGGCTTCGTCGCACTCGGCGCCTCGCCGCTCTGGACCCGTGCCGAGACGCCGGCGATGCCCAAGGGCCGCTACAAGATCATGGCGAACTACATGCCGAAGGTCGGCACGATGGGCCTCGACATGATGTTCCGGACCTGCACGGTGCAGGTCAATCTCGACTTCTCCACCGAGGCTGACATGGTGCGCAAGCTCCGGGTCTCGCTCGCCCTGCAGCCGCTGGCGACGGCGCTCTTTGCCTCCTCGCCCTTCCTGGAGCACAAGCTCAACGGCTTCCAATCCATGCGCTCCGAGATCTGGCGCGACACCGACAATGCCCGCTCCGGCATGCTCGCCTTCGCTTTCGACGAGGGCATGTCCTATGAGGGCTATGTCGACTGGGCGCTCGACGTACCCATGTATTTCGTCAAGCGTGACGACATCTATCACGACGTCGCTGGTGCTTCCTTCCGCGATCTGCTTGCCGGCCGGCTGCCGCAGCTGCCGGGCGAACGCGCCACAATGTCGGATTGGGCGAACCATCTCTCGACGCTGTTCCCGGAAGTCCGGCTGAAGCGCTTCCTCGAGATGCGCGGCGCCGATGCCGGCCCGCCCGAAATGCTGGCGGCCCTGCCGGCCTTCTGGGTCGGTTTGCTCTATGATCAATCGGCTCTCGATGCCGCCTGGGACCTCGTCAAGGGCTGGAGCGCGCAGGAACGCCAGGCCCTGCGCGACGCTGTTCCGAAGCAGGGGCTTGCAGCGACGGTTGCCGGGCGCAAGTTGAACGACATCGCCGCCGAGGTTCTGGAACTCTCACGCGCGGGTCTTGCACGACGGGCAAGGCAGAACGCATCGGGCCAGGACGAGAGCGTTTTCCTCGCGCCTCTCCAAGAGATCGTGGCGCATCGCCGGAGTTTTGCCCAGCTCCTGGAAGAGCGCTTCCGCTCGGCCTGGAACGGCAGGGTCGAGCCCGTCATGACGGAGCTGGCGGTGTAGCCTCTCGCCGGACTGACGCCGGAAATCGCAATTTCCGGCGCATTTTGTTGTCGAAATTAACCAGTTGGCGGAAACTTCATGCATAACCTAAGGGTATGAAGCAGATCGCCGCCAGCTTTGCCGGACTTCTTCGCGACGAGCGTGGCGCCACCGCGATCGAATACGCCTTCATCGCCAGCCTGGTTTCGATTGGCATCGTCGGTGCTGCCACGCTGATCGGCACACGCCTCAGTGTGCTGTTCGAGGCGATCATTCCGGGCCTGACCAGATAGCCTGCGACCGGGCAGCTCTCGGCCTACTCTGCCGCCACCTTGAAGCTCGCCAGATTATCCAGGCTCTGGATGATGTGCTCGGCCAGCGCGTTCGACAGCACCGAAGGGTCGAAGCGCGTGCGCAGCAGCCCGATCTTGCACGAGGGTAGGGTGGCGTATCCTTCGGACGGGCCGAGGATGCGCATGCCCGGCCGCACCGCGCTTTCCGGCAGCACCGAAACCGCAAGGCCCGCCAGGACGGCCGCCCCGACAGCCGTCGAGTTCCAGCTCGCATAGAGGACGCGGAAGCGGCGACCCTTCGACTCCAGCGCGTCCACTGCCGCCTGGCGCCAGTTGCAGGTCGGCCGGCCGAGCGCCAGGGGCAGCGGGTCTTCCTCATGCACGCCGTGGCGCGCCGAGGTAACCCATAGTAGCGGCTCGATCCGGATGATCTCGCCCTGTCCGCGGCTTTCGACATGGGTGATGATGGCAAGGTCGATGTCGCCGGTCGCGATGCGTTCGGCCAGCATCGGCGTCGGCTCGCACACGACGGTGACCTCGGCGCGTGGATTCGAATGGGCGAAGCGCGCGAGAATCTCCGGGAGATAGCGGTCGGCATAGTCGTCGGGCACGCCGAGGCGGATGCGGCCTTTCAGATCCGCATCGGCGAAGGAAGCCACGCATTCGAGATTCAACCGGACGATGCGGCGCGCATAGTCGAGCAAACGCTCGCCATCCTCGGTCAGCTTGGCATGGCGGCCGTCGCGCCCGAAGAGGGGGCGGCCGACGCGCTCCTCCAGGCGCTTCATCTGCATGGAAACGGCCGACTGCGTCTTGAAGACGATCTCGGCGGCGCGGGTGAAGGAGCCGGTATCGGCGATGGCGACGAAGGTCTTGAGCTGATCGGCATCGAGCACATGCGCCATTGGCGATCCCCATCCACTGCTCATCAATATCAGTGTTGCGAGACATCATAACCATTCGTTTGGCTGATGACCAGTGCCTCGCTATTGTCTGCTCACTCTCTGAGCTTTCCAGTCAATGGCGCGTCCGGGCTGGACGGAGATGCCGAGCCAACTTTCCCTTCCGTTCCGATCCAGGAGGCTGTCATGCTGATCATGACCTTTGTCGCGAAGCCGCTCTCGACCATCTCGTCGGGCGTCACGCGCGTTGCCATTTCCGGTCTCGGCGGGATTGCTCAACTCGTGCGTGCCCTCATTCACCGCCGCGAGGTGATGCGTCTGACCGAGCTCGACGAACGCGGCCTCAAGGACATCGGCCTCGTGCGTTCCGATATTGCCGGTGCGCTGGCGACGTCCTGGTACAAGGATCCGTCGGCCGTGCTTCAGGATCGCTCGGAGGCGCAGGCGGGTGCCGCCGCGGCGCGGCGCGAGCACGCCCAGCTCCATGCTCCGGCACGGCCGAAGCTGGCCGCCAATGCAGATCTAGCGGTTGTACGCTGCGCCTGACCCCTTGGCAGCAGCGCCCCTGCGGGCGGAAGCTTCGTGCTTCCGCCCCTTTTTATGCGATTTGAGCGGCTTTTAGCTGCTATAACGCAAACTTCATCATTTCGACGGAAATCTGTCGCGCCGCTCGGATAGCGGCGGCATCGGATCTGGGCTGTCGGCATGAAACTGTCTTTGCGCCTCAAGGATCTGCGGATTCGCACGAAGATCGCGATCCCGCTCATTGTCATGGGAATGATCGGATTGGGCACGGCGATCTATGCCGGCCAGGAATATGCCCGCATCCAGAAAACGTATTCGGATCTGATCGACCAGCGCGCCACGGCGATCCTCGATTCGGCGCAGTCGACGCTGGCGACGAGCTACATCCTGCGCGATCTCTACAAGGCGATCGCCTATCCCGAATACATGAAGCAGAACGCCACCGCGATCGAGGATGTTCGCAAAGGCTATGATCTCGCGCTGCAGCAGCTGGTCAATGCCAAGATCAGCTTCCCCGATAAACATGCAGAGTTCGATGTGCTGGCGCGGCGGATCACCGAGCTCAAGGCCAAGATCGACGACGTCACCAAGCAGGCGGCGCGCGACGAGGATTTGCCGGCGCTCTCGGTAATGTCCGAGCTCGACCGGGCTTTCGGGGGGATCATCGCCGACGCGGTGAAGCTCAACGGTGAGATCAAGAGCGATACGCAGACGACGGCTCAGGTGCTCGACACCCAGGCCAAGCAGCTCGACTGGCTGATGCTGGTTTTGACCATCGTCGGCACGCTGATCGGGCTTGCCGGCGCGATGATGCTCGCCCGCCTGTCGATCACCAGTCCGCTCGATCAGCTCAAGGAACGGATGGCCGATCTCGCGGCGGGCGACTACGCGGTCGAGATCGAAGGGCAGGCCCGGCGCGACGAGTTAGGGGCCATGGCGCGGACCGTCCAGGTCTTCAAGGAGAATGGTCTCGCGGTGCAGCGGCTCGAGGCGGAAACGGCGGAGAGCCGCGAGGCCTCGGAGGCGCAGCGCCGCTTCGTCGAGCAAGAGCGCGCCGCCCATTCGCAGGAGCAGGTGCGCCTGGCCGCCGAGCAGAGCCAGGTGATGGACGCGCTCGCCGAAGGGTTGGATCGGCTCTCGCGTGGCGACCTGACCTGCCGGATCGATGCAGAACTTGCCGCGGAATACGAGAAGCTGCGCGACGATTTCAACCTGGCTGTCGGCCATCTCGCAGAGACGATCCGGACGATCCAGGCGACCTCCGGCGACGTCGGCAATGCGGCTCTGGAGATCAACACCGGCGCCGACGATCTCTCGAAGCGCACCGAGGAGCAGGCTTCCTCGCTCGAGGAAACCGCGGCGACGACCGAGGAGCTCGCGGCCTCGGTCAAGGCTTCCGCGCATTCCTCGCAACAGGCGGTCGCGCTGGCGGACGAGGCGATGGATGTCGCGCGCAAGGGCGGTGCCATCGTCCAGGACGCGGTCGATGCCATGGCCCGCATCGAGACGGCCTCGCGCAAGATCTCGGACATCACCAGCGTGATCGACGAGATCGCCTTCCAGACCAATCTTCTGGCGCTCAATGCGGCAGTCGAGGCGGCGCGCGCCGGCGATGCCGGCAAGGGCTTTGCGGTCGTAGCCTCCGAGGTTCGCACGCTCGCCCAGCGCTCGAGCGCGGCTGCCAAGGACATCACGGCGCTGATCACCGAGTCGGGCGCGGAGGTGGCACAGGGCGTCGGTCTGGTTCGCTCGGCGGGTGCCGCGCTCGAGCGCATCGTCGAGGCCTCGGGCAAGGTGTCTGCCACGGTCTCGGAGATTTCCGCTGCCGCGACCGAGCAGGCGCACGGCATCGACGAGATGAGCCAGGCCGTGGCTCACATGGACGAGATGACGCAGCAGAACGCGGCTCTTGCCGAGGAGAGCGCGGCTTCCGCCACGGCCCTCGCCAGTCAGATCCAGCGCCTCAACGATCTCGTCGCCAGTTTCCGCACGCATGATGGCGTTGCCGAACTGCGCAGCATGGCCGCGGCCATGGCGGCACAGGTCGGCGAAGGACGGCTGCGCGCCTGACGCCTGCCTGATCAGCCGGTCGGGATTGGCCGGCGCTTTCCGGCTTTCGGCGGCCGTCCGGCTTCAGCGGCGTCCCTGGCTGCCGCCGAGCATGGCGTCGAGGATCGACTTCAGGGCGTTCTGATGATCGTCCTGGATCTGGCGGCCGTGCTCGAACATCTGGTTGAGCGCGTCGAGGCCGATAGAGCCGGGGCCGGGAGCCTGCGAGGACGAGGGCGCCTCTTCAGGTTCGGGCTCCGGCTCGGGCGCGCGGCGCGGCGGCGGCGCGCTGCGCGATGCGGGGGTGGGCTCGGTTTGCGGAACGGCCGCGCCACCGAACATGCCGCCGAGAATCTGGCCGAGCGCGCCGCCGAACGGGTCCGTCGGGTTGGCTTGAGGACTGGTCTGCGGCTGGGCTCCCGCCTGCCCGAACATTCCCTTCAGGATCGCGTCGAACGGATTGGCCGGCATCTGCGGCTGTTGCTGCGGCGCGGGCTGCATGCCCGGCATCTGGCCGCGCATCATTTCGGCGAACTGGCCGAGAATGCCGCCGAGCCCTTCATTGCTGCTCGATTTGGACAGGCCGCCCATCAGCATCGCTGCAATGACCGGGAGCATCTGCTTCAGGATCGCTTGGCTGACGCCGCTGGTCGCCGCCGCCTGCGCTGCGATGGCCTGGCTGACCTCGCGCGAGCCGAAGATCTGGCTCAGCACGTCGTTTCCTGCCGATTGCGCACCGGTGGGGATGCCGCTGCCGGCTGCCTCGAAGAAGCGGGCATAGGGCGAGGCCGTCATCATCTGGGCCAGCGCGCCGAAGGCGAATGGGTCCTGCGTCTGCCGTTGCAGCCCCATCGAGAAGGCCGGCAGCAGCGCATCAAGCGCGGCCTGGGTCTGCTGCAGGCTCAGTCCATATTGCTGGGCGAGATTCGGCACCGCTCGACCATTCTGTGCCGATTGCATGATATCGAACAGATTCATCATGGATGCCTCCCCAGGCCGGCGTTCAGTTCCGTGCCTGAGCGGACGATAGCAGGGTGTCCTTGTCTGGCAAATCGAGGGTGGCCCGGCGCTGCAGCGCTTCGCGCTCCAGCCGGGCGATGCCGCGATAGGCGAAGACCAGTGCCAGCACGCCGAAGGCGACCGCACCCAGCGCCGAGCCGGCAAGCGCGCCCTTGGGCCCGGCCATCTGCGCGCCGAGGAATGCGAAGGGCATGGTGCCGAGCGTCGCGCGGCCCCAGCTGAACAGCGTCGACAGGAACGGCATGCCGAGATTGTTAAAGGCGGCATTGGCGACGAAGAGCATGCCGACGAAGAGCCACATCGGTCCGGCGATCAGGCAGAAGAACTCGACCAGCTCTGCCGTAAGCCCCACGGCGTGGAAGGCGGAGACGATGACGCCGCGCAGCGAAAGCAGCAGCAGCCAGGAAACCAGCACGCACCCGCCAGCGAAGATCGCCGAATCTGTCAGGCCGCGCCGCATCCGGTCGAAGCGCCCCGCGCCCCAGTTCTGGCCGAGGATCGGGCCGACCGCGCCCGACAGGGCGAACACGGCACCGAAAGCCACTGGCACGAGCCGGTCCATGATCGCGAGCGCCGCCACCGCCCCATCGCCGAAGCGGGCGACGACGCCTGCGAAGACGGCGTTGGCGATCGGGTTGGAGAGGTTGGTCAGAATGGCCGGCCCGGCAATGGCGAAGGTCCGGGCGCTGTCCTGGCGAATCCAGCTCAAGCGCGGCCGTGCCATCATGCCGTGGACGACCACGGTCGCGTGGAAGCCGATGGCCACGATGATGACACGCGCCAGCACGATCGCGATCGCCGCGCCGTCCGGCCCCAGCCCGAAGCCGAAGATCAGCAGCGGATCGAGACCGGCGGTGGCGATGCCGCCGCCGAGGGTCACGAACATTGCTCGGCGCGCATCGCCGACGGCGCGCAGCACGCCGGAGAAGCCCATGCCGATCGCCATCAGCACGTTTGAGGGCAGGGTGATGTGCAGGAAGGAGAGGGCGACCGCATAGGACTGGTCATGCGCGCCGATGGTGCGCAGCAGCCAGGGCAGCAGCGGCAGGGCGGCGAACGACAGCACCAGCGCAACCAGCGCCATCAGGACCATGGTCGAGGCGGCAATGCGCCGCGCGCCCTCGCGGTCACCGGCGCCGATGCTGCGCGAGGTCAGGGCGGCGACCGCGATCATCAGGCCGACATTCACCGAGATCATCAGATAGAGCACGATGGTGGCGAAGCCGACGCCGGCGGTGGCCTCGGGGCGCCCGAGCCAGGAGACATAGAGCAGCGACAGGAGGTCGACGACGAAGACGGCCATCAGTCCGATCGAGCCCGTCGCCGTCATCACGGCAACGTGGCGCATCAGCGGGCCTTCAACAAAGGCGGCCTGCGCCGGCCGGGTGGAAGAGCTGCTCACCGCTCGGGCTCTCCGACGCCGCCGACAGAGACCTCGGCCCCGCCATCGGCAATGACCTGCTCCGTCTCGGCATTGAGGGCCTTGGGCTTGCCCTTCGGCTTGACGATCGGCTCCGGCGTCACGCGCGGCACACGGTTCAGCGCGGCGGCGATCCCCTCGCTGAACTGGATCTCCATGCGCTGGGCATCGCGGTCGCGGACGTGGTCGATCACGAAATCGGCCTCGTCATGGCTCAGGCCGAGGGCCTCGAGCGTGACACGGCCGAAACCGAGCGCCGATTCGAAGGTTTCGCGCATCTGGTAGTCGACATTGGCCTTCATCAGTTCGATCGCGTGGATGCGGTCGAACGAGCGCACATGCACGCGCACCTGCGGAAACTCGGCCTTGACCATCTCGACGATGCGCAGCGCCGCGTCCTTGTTGTCGATGCAGACGCAGATCACCTTGACCCGGCCGGCGCCCGCGGCACGCAGCACGTCCAGGCGCGTCCCATCGCCGTAATAGACCTTGAAGCCGAAGCGGGCGGCGGCGCGGATCTGCTCGACGTCGGAATCGATCACGGTGATGTTGATGTGCTGGAGCAGCAGCGCCTGCGTCACTACCTGTCCGAAACGGCCGAAGCCGACCACCATCACCTGGCTGTCGCTGATCCCGTCGAAATCCTCCTCCATCGTCTCCGGCGTGACGCGCGAAAGCAGCACCGCATCGATCAGCTTGGCGACGATCGGGCCGAGCAGCATGCTGATCGCCGCGAGCGCCGTCGCCATCGCCGACTGTGACGGGGTCAACAGCCCCTGCGCAAGGCCGAGCGGCAGCAGCACGAAGGCGAACTCGCCGGCCGGCGAGAGCAGGGCACCGGCCCGGATCGCCTCCAGCCAGGAGGAGCAGGAGATTCGCAGGATCGAGGTGACCACGGCGATCTTGAACAGCACCAGCAGCGGCGCAGCCACCGCCAGCAACATCCAATTGGAGGCAACCAGCTCGAGGTCCAGCGACATGCCGACTGCCATGAAGAACAGGCCGAGCAGCACGCCACGGAAAGGCTCGATATCGGCTTCGAGCTCGTGCCGGAAATGGGAATCGGCCAGCATCACGCCGGCGAGAAAGGCGCCCATCGCCATCGACAGGCCGACATGCTCCATCAGCAGGGCCGCGCCGAGCACGATCAACAGCGCGGCAGCCGTCATCACGTCCTTCGCGCCGGTATTGGCGAGGATGCGGAAGAACGGGT
The DNA here is from genome assembly GCF_052113585.1 of Allobosea sp. TAF32. Classification (NCBI taxonomy): domain Bacteria; kingdom Pseudomonadati; phylum Pseudomonadota; class Alphaproteobacteria; order Hyphomicrobiales; family Alloboseaceae; genus Allobosea; species Allobosea sp. TAF32. The sequence goes on from NZ_JBFRDM010000003.1 coordinate 190,058, forward strand.
TCAGCACGTAGCGCCCGGCCAGGATGATCGCGACCAGCGCACCGAGTGCGATGCCGAGGCTGACGAGCGCGCGCATCGGGCTGCCGGCCTGCGCGCCGCCGGTGGTGGCGAGCAAGGGCAGGAGCGCCAGGACGGGTGCGATTGCCATGTCCTGGAACAGGAGGATCGAGAAAGTACGCCGGCCATAGGCTTCGCTGGCGTCGCCTCGTTCCGCGAGCTGCTGCAGTGCGATCGAGGTGGCGGAAAGCGCCAGCGCCACGCCGACCGCGACCGCGCCTGCGGCGGACAGGCCGAAATACCAGCCGAAGAGACCGATGCCGGCGGCGCTGAGCGCCATTTGCGCCAGGCCGGTGCCGAGAATGTCCTTGCGCATCGAATAGAGGCGCGCCGGCTGCAATTCGAGGCCGACCAGAAAGAGCAGCAGCACCACGCCGATCTCGGCCGTGCTGCGGATGGCGTCGGGGTCCTTGATCACGCCCAGGACCGAGGGGCCGATCACGATGCCGGCGGCGAGATAGCCCAGAACCGCCGATTGCCCGAGCTTGCGGAACAGCGGAACAGCGACCACCGCCGCGGCGCAGAAGGTCAGGATCGGCGGCAGGAAGCTGACATGCGAGGTGGCGTCGGCCATACGGAACTCGTGATCGGAAACGGGCGTGCGATGGCCTGAAGCGGAGCTGCTGCGCGGGCGGCCAGGGTTCTATCTAGGCGCTCGGCGGCAAGACTGCGAGAGGCAATCGACATGGCTGTCCGGCCTGCGCCGCTTCGCTTCCTTGACATCGCCGCCATCCCGCCGAAAGAAGACCGGCATCATCCGGAGTTCATTTCGCGCGTGACCAAGCCGCCGCTCGCCATCCTGCTCTGTGCCCCGCGCGGCTTCTGCGCCGGGGTCGTGCGCGCCATCGACGCGGTCGAGAAGGCACTCGCTCTGCATGGCGCGCCGGTCTATGTCCGCCACGAGATCGTCCATAACAAATACGTCGTCGAATCCCTGAAGCGGAAAGGGGCGGTCTTCGTTGCCGAGCTCGACGAGGTGCCCGACGAGACGCGCCCGGTGATCTTCTCCGCCCATGGTGTCGCCAAGGCGGTTCCGGCGGCGGCGAAGGCGCGCAACCTCTTCGCTATCGATGCCACCTGCCCGCTGGTCACGAAGGTGCATCGCGAGGCCGAGGTGCATCACAAGCGCGGCCGCCACATCCTGCTCGTCGGCCATGCCGGCCATCCGGAGGTCATCGGCACGATGGGCCAGTTGCCGGAGGGGGCGATCACGCTGATCGAGACGCTGGAGGATGTCGCCGCGCTGACCCCGCCAGCCGCCCAGCCGCTGGCCTATGTCACGCAGACCACTCTCTCGGTCGACGACACCCGTGAAATCGTCGAGACGCTGCAAGCGCGCTTCCCGGAGCTGATCGCCCCGCACAAGGAAGACATCTGCTATGCGACGACGAACCGCCAGGAAGCGGTGAAGCGCGTGGCGCCGCAAGTCGACGGGCTGATCGTCGTCGGCTCGCCCAATTCCTCGAACTCGCAGCGCCTGCGCGAGGTGGCCGAGCGCGCCGGCTGCCCGGTTGCCCGGCTCGTCCTGCGCACCGACGAGATCGACTGGGCCGTCTTCGGCAATATCCGCAGCCTCGGCATCACCGCCGGCGCCAGCGCGCCCGAGGTGCTGGTCGAGGAGATTATCGACGCCTTCGCGGCCCGGTACGAGGTCCGCGTCGAGACCGTCTCGACCGCCGACGAAAACGTCTTCTTCCCGCTGCCGCGCGAATTGCGCGGCGAAGCGGCGCCGAACGCGGCCGAGTAAGGCCAGCAGAAGCATTTTCAAGCGAGGCGGATACCGCTTCGCGTGAAGAAAATGCGATGAACCGAAGAGCAAGAGAGCCTGATCTTGGCCGTCTATACCGAAGTTCCCGATGACGAGATGGCTGCCTTCGTGGCGCGCTATGGCATCGGCGACCTGCTTTCCGCCAAGGGCATCGCCGAGGGCGTTGAGAACTCGAACTACCTGATTCACACCACGCAGGGCACTTTCATCCTCACCCTCTATGAGAAGCGGGTGAATCCGGACGATCTGCCGTTCTTCCTTGGCCTGATGCAGCATCTCGCAGGCCGCGGCCTGATCTGCCCGCAGCCGGTGCAGGATAGCCGCGGCGAGATGCTCGGCCGTCTCGCCGGGCGCCCGGCCGCGATCGTCACCTTCCTCGACGGGCTCTCCGTCCGCCGGCCGACCGCTGCCCATTGCCAGGAACTCGGCCGCGGTCTTGCCTTGATGCACGAGGCCGGCGCCGATTTCACCATGGAGCGGGTCAACGCGCTCTCCGTGCCCGGCTGGCGTCCCCTGGCGCATCAGGCGGGGCCGGATGCCGACAAGGTCTCTCCGGGCCTCGCCCGCCGGGTCATGGCGGAGATTGCCGTGCATGAGGCGAGCTGGCCCAAGGACCTACCGCGCGGCGTGATCCATGCCGATCTCTTCCCCAACAACGTCTTCTTCATCGGAAGCCGGCTTTCGGGCCTGATCGACTTCTACTTCGCCTGCACCGACGCCTATGCCTATGATCTGGCGATCTGCCTGAACTCCTGGTGCTTCGAGGCAGACGGCTCGTTCAATCTGACCAAGGGCCAGGCGCTGCTCGCCGGCTACGAGACGGTCCGCCCGCTGAGCTTGGTCGAGATCGAGGCGTTGCCGCAGCTCTGCCGCGGCTCGGCTCTGCGCTTCCTGCTCACGCGCCTCGTCGACTGGCTCAACGTGCCGCCGGGCGCGCTGGTCAAGCCGCATGATCCGCTCGAATACGACCGCAAGCTCGCCTTCCACCAGCGCGTCGTCGACGCCCGCGAATACGGGCTGAAGCGGTGAGCGATACTGTCGAAGTCTGGACGGACGGAGCCTGCTCCGGCAATCCCGGCCCCGGCGGCTGGGGGGCGATCCTCACCTTCAACGGCGTCGAGAAGGAGCTTTCCGGCGGCGAGGCCCAGACCACCAACAACCGTATGGAGCTGATGGCAGCCATCGCCGCGCTCGAGGCCCTGAAGCGGCCCTGCACCGTCGCGTTGCACACGGACAGCCAGTATCTGCGGCAGGGCATCACCGGCTGGATCCACGGCTGGAAGAAGAACGGCTGGAAGACCGCCGACAGGAAGCCGGTCAAGAATGTCGAGCTCTGGCAGAGGCTCGAGACGGCGCTCGGCCGCCACAAGATCGAGTGGAAATGGGTCAAGGGCCATGCCGGCGACGAGATGAACGAGCGCGCCGACGCGCTGGCGCGCGCCGGCATGGCGCCGTTCAAGTCGGGGCGCTAGCGGCTCATCGAAAAGTGATCCTTGCGGCCCCGACGCGGCTTCGCGGCTCGGCTCGGACGATCGCCCTCAGCGCCAGCCGAGCGCCGGTGCGACGTGCTTCAGGATCGCCTCGATCACATGGGCGTTGTAGTCGACGCCGAGCTGGTTCGGCACGGTCAGCAGCAGCGTATCGGCTTCGGCGATCGCCTCGTCCTTCGCCAGCTCCTTGACTAGCTTGTCCGGCTCGGCTGCATAGCTGCGCCCGAAGATGGCGCGGGTGTTCTCATCGATGAAGCCGATCTGGTCGTCACCCTGGTCGCCGCGGCCGAAATAGGCGCGGTCGCGATCGTCGACCAAAGCGAAGATGCTGCGGCTGACCGAGACGCGCGGTTCACGCGCATGGCCCGCCTCCTTCCAGGCCTCGCGATAGGCGCGGATCTGCTTCGCCTGCTGAATATGGAAGGGCTCGCCCGTCTCGTCGTCCTTCAGGGTCGAGCTCTGCAGGTTCATGCCGAGCTTCGCCGCCCACACGGCGGTCGCGTTTGAGCCGGCGCCCCACCAGATGCGCTCGCGCAAGCCTTCGGAATGCGGCTCGAGTCTCAGCAGGCCGGGCGGGTTCGGAAACATTGGCCGTGGATTCGGTTCGGCGAAGCCCTGGCCGCGCAGCACGTCGAGAAAGACCTCGGCATGGCGGCGGCCCATATCGGCGTCGCTTTGGCCCTCGGCCGGTTCGTGGCCGAAATAGCGCCAGCCATCGATCACCTGTTCCGGCGAGCCGCGGCTGATGCCGAGCTGAAGCCGTCCGCCGGCGATGAGGTCGGCCGCGCCGGCATCCTCCGCCATGTAGAGCGGGTTCTCGTAGCGCATGTCGATCACGGCGGTGCCGATCTCGATGCGTTTCGTCCGGGCGCCGATCGCGGCCAGCAGCGGGAAGGGTGAGGCGAGCTGCCGGGCGAAATGATGGACGCGCACATAGGCTCCGTCGGCGCCCAATTCCTCCGCCGCGACGGCGAGATCGATCGACTGCAGTAGCGCATCGCCGGCCGAACGCGTGCCGGATTGCGGTGAGGGCGACCAATGGCCGAAGGAGAGAAACCCGATCTTCTTCATGACGCGCCTGTCGCTGGCTGCGGGCGCAAGATGCGCCCTGCGAGGGGACGGCTCGGCGGCCACTGCAAAGCGGTCCGCTCAAGCCTCCTGCCAATATAGGCGCTTGCATGGCCGTTGCGATTGCACAGGCGCAGGCGTGCCTCTGCGTCTATGCAGCCCGGCTTGTGTCAGATCATGCGAAGACGGCTGTCTGCTCGTCACGCCAGCGGCTGGCGATAGACGATGAAGCCCGACTTGTCGGCAACCTTGTCGTAGAGCTCCTGCGCCTGCAGGTTCGATTCATGCGTCTGCCAGTAGACGCGGAAGCAGTTCTTCTCCCGCGCCATGGCGTTCACGGCCTCGATCAGCTTGCGGCCGACGCCGGTTCCGCGCGCCTCCGGCACCGTGAACAGATCCTGCAGATAGCAGATGTTCCGTTCGCTCCAGGTCGTGCGGTGGATCACCCAGTTGGTGATGCCGAGCGCCTTGTCGCCCTGCAGCGCGATGAAGCCGCCCATCGGCTCCTGACCGCCGGTCAGCCGGTTGAAGGTAATCTCGTCGAGCTCGGGCGGCAGCGTCGCCTTGTAGAAGGTCAGATAGCCCCGCCAGAGCGGCGTCCAGGCGACGCGGTCGGCAGCGGCGAGCGGGCGGATGATGATATCGGACATGCAGGCTTTCCTCCGGCGTAGACGCTAGCCGGGGGGCCGGGCCTTGTCTCATGACAAGCCGCGATCGGATCGATCAACACCCGGAAGAAGCCATGAAAGGAGGACGGCGAGTTGGCGGGGCCGTCAGCGCTCGACCCCAAGCGGAAGTTAGTTGTCCACCCTGCGCGCTAGCACGGCCGCTTCTCCTGTATTCGGTAAACGGAGCATGCCCGAAACCTCGAAGGTCTCCCACTATCCCTTTAAGCCCGCCTCAAGCTTGGCCTGTTAAGCGGAGGAACAGGCTATTCAGGAGGCAATATTGAATAGAGCTCGTGCTTCATCCCTGGTCGTGTTGCTGTCAGGCTTCCTGGTACTGGGTTCGGCTTCGGCACTCTCGCAACCTGCCCGCGCTGACCTGTCGCCACGATTGGCGAGCTTGCTCGTGCTGCCAGGAATGACGATCGAGAAGTCTGCTGCCCAAATACAGAAAGCGTTCATGACGCTCGATGCCAACGGCGATGGCCTGATCGATGAGGCCGATGCCGGGTTGCACGAAGCCTTTCTTGGCGCCAACGCCAAATTTGCCGCCGCCGGACGGTATATGAATGCGGATGCTGACGGCGATGGCTTCGTCACGCGGGAGGAGTTCCAGGCGAGGTACAAGTACGATACGCGTTTCGACGCGGGGCACCTCCTCGCCAGCCGTCGAGAGCGACTGGAGCGCGATCTTAAGTCTTTCCAAGATGCCGATACGGATCGTGATGGCAAGGTCTCATGGGTGGAGGCGGGTGCCGCTCCAACGGGAACTAAGCCGGCCGACCTGTATGGCCTTCCCGTGCTGACCCGCGATGCCATTGCAGCATTTGGAGGCGACGCCCGTAGTGTCGATCTGCAGCGCTTCACCGAGAAAGCCACGGAGCTGATCAAATCGCTCGACGTCGACGGGAACGGTACGGTTTCGCCGGAGGAATACGGTGTTGTCGTGGCCGGCCTCCAAGCTGAGCGCAAAGCTGCAGAGGACCGCCAGGCGATCGCCACGCGTGGAGCTTGCCTGATGCCCAAGGCGTCCGAACGGGCAAAGGTTGTGCTCCTGTCGGCATACGAAACGGATTCGGTGTCGACAGCGACCATCGGCTCGCAGGATGTGACGATCGGTGCGGGCTCCATTCAGGTCGAGCCGGGCGAGCAGCCTCTCTATGTCGTCATAAGCACTTACGGCGGCGTCATCTGGGATTTCACCGGAGCGACCCAGCGCCTCGAACGCGTCGTTCTCAGCTCCAGCTCAGCCGGGCCCGGTTCCGCATCCGGGAAAAACCCTCTGGTCGGGGCAAAAGGGGTAGGAGCCGATAAGATGGTTTTCATGCCTCATACGGGATGCCTGCCGTATTTCAGTCAGACTATGCCGAACGGCTCCAAGACGGCTTTCAGTCAGTCCAAAGGCCCCGAGGCAGCAGTCGCGATCGTGCGCCGAGAGACGGGCAAGGAACCTGTCGTGGCAGCCCAATACGAAGTGTCCGGCTTCTCAGTCCCATCCGGCGCCGTCAAGATGCCGCCGGAGGCTACAAAGTCGCGGGCGGCCGCGGCAAAGCTTGGCAGCCCAGTCGCGGGGATTGACTTCAGCAAGGTTGAGCCTTCGCTCCTCGATGGCGCCTTTTCCTTCTTCCCAGGCGGTGTTGTCGCGATTGATCCTTCAACCGTCGTGGCCGTGCAGCCCGTCACAGCCTACGAGGTGCTGCCCAGCCAGCTCGGTTTGATCCAGCTCGTGCAAAAGGGAGTGCTGACCCGCAACCGGAGCGGCGCCTTCCTCATCCATAGCAAAATGCGATTTCCCGCCGGACTCTATGGTGCCCATTCGGCTCGCTTTGTGCTCCTCGATGGAGTTCCAGCCCCCGAGGGCACTCAGGGGCATTCGTGCCTCGCTCAACAGGCGACTGACACCCCAGTTGAAATCCAGAGACCAAAATGCTGAGCGTCCGCTCCCGACCGACCCGAAGCGGACGCTAGCCACGCCGCTTCGGGAGAACGTATGCGCGGTCAGCCGCCGCCCGCCGCGCTTCGGAGCTGGGACTCGATCTTCGTCAGATTGAACGAACCCGGCGTCTGGCTCGGCGGGTAATCCTTCATGGTTTGCAGGAACTTGGCCGCGAGACCCTGAATCGGAACGATGACGAAGACGCGCTCCAGGAACCAGTCATTGTAGACGTTGGCATTGTGTTGCGCCTTCTCGAACGGGTCGCGGCGCAGGTGGAAGAGCAGGGGGACGCGCAGCTCAGTGAAGGGCTCGCGCCAGACGCCGAACGCCTCGCCTCGGTTCTCGAGGAACACGACCTTCCAGTCCTGATAGCGGGCCGCAACGACCTGTCCGTCATCATTGACGTACCAGAATTCATTGCGCGGCGACTCCTTCACCTTGCCCGACAAGTAGTCGAACTGGTTATAGCCATCGATGTAATTCTTGTAGTTGCGCCCGTTGAGCTGCACGCCTTTCAGGAGTTTGTCCTTGATCTCGGGCTCCCCGGCGATTGCCGCGAAGGTCGGCAACCAGTCTTCATGCGCGAAGATGCCGTTCAGCGTCGTGCCCGCAGGGAACCTGCCCGGCCAGCGAACGAAGGCAGGAACGCGGTAAGCACCCTCCCAGTTAGAGTTCTTCTCGCTACGGAATGGTGTCGTGGCGGCATCGGGCCAGGTGTTGTAGTGCGGGCCGTTATCGGTGGAGTAAAAGACGATGGTATCGTTGGCGATGCCGAGATCGTCGACGAGCTTCAGCAGTTCGCCGACCATTCCGTCGTGCTCGACCATGCCGTCGGAATAGTCGTCCTGCCCGGATTTGCCGCGGCTCGCCGGCTTGATATGCGTGCGGAAATGCATCCGCGTCGCATTCCACCAGGTGAAGAACGGCTTGTTGGCACGGACCTGGCGCTGGATGAAGTCCTTCGCTGCCGCCAGCGTCTCCTCGTCGATCGTCTCCATCCGCTTCTTCGTGAGCGGCCCGGTGTCCTCGATCTTGCCGTCGGCGGAGGCCTTGATCACGCCGCGCGGCCCGAACTTCTTCCGGAACTCGGGGTCTTTCGGGTAGTCGGGGTTCTCCGGTTCCTCCTCGGCATTGAGGTGGTAGAGATTGCCGAGGAATTCGTCGAAGCCGTGCTGGGTCGGCAGATGCTCGTCGCGGTCACCCTGATGGTTCTTGCCGAACTGACCGGTCGCATAGCCCGGCGATTTCAGCACCGTCGCCATGGTGACATCGGTCTTCTGCCAGCCCTCGGCGGCGCCGGGCAGGCCGACCTTGGTCATGCCGGTACGGACCGGCACGTTTCCGCCGATGAAGGCCGCGCGGCCCGCGGTGCAACTTTGCTGCCCGTAATAATCCGTGAACGACACGCCTTCACGCGCGATCCGGTCGATGTTGGGGGTCATGTAGCCCATCATGCCGCGGCTGTTTGTTCCATGTTCCGATGTCATCGCCCCAGATCACCAGGATGTTGGGGCGGCGCCCGGACGGTGCGGCGGCTTGAGGCGCCGGAGCGGGCTGCTGCGCCTGAGCGCTGGCGCCAAGGCCGGTCGCCGCGGCAACAAGAGCCGAGCCCGAGAGCAAGATGTTCCGCCGGTTGATATCGGGGCCTTCTTTAGGGGTCGCAAATTGTTCGACCGATTTAACAGTCATATTGCCTTCTCCTCCATAATCTTGAACTTAAAAAGTCAAGCAGATGGCCATCAGAGGCTTGAACAATGCTATTCTCGGATTCTGGATCTTAGGTTGCCTCGGCGTCTGCCGCGGTTTAGGCACCGCGCGCCATCCTGCCGCCAGGCGGCATCGCGAGGAAGTCCGTAACAGTAACAATACGCGTGCCCATAAGGCGGCGTCCCGCCCATGTCGGGCATTCGCCGCGTTGGCCGCCTCGGCACACACAGCCCAACAGAAAAGCCCGCGCGATGACCTCGCGCGGGCTCTGCAATTGGCGGCCGGCAAGCCTTAGAGCTGGCCGAGCATCGTCTCGGCGCCGGAGGCGTCGGCCTTGCCGGCGGCTTCCTCGACGTTGAGGGATTTCACGACGCCGTCTTCGACCAGCATCGAATAGCGCCGCGAGCGCGTGCCCATGCCGAAGCCCGAGCCGTCCATCGACAGGCCGATTTCCGTGGCAAAATCGGCGTTACCGTCGGAAAGGAACTCGATGACGCCGGCGCCGCCGGTCGCCTTCGACCAGGCGTCGAGCACGAAGACGTCGTTGGTCGAGGTCACCAGAATGGCGTCGACGCCCTTGGCCTTGATCTCATCGGCCTTGGCCAGATAGCCGGGCAGATGGTTCTTGTGGCAGGTCGGCGTGAACGCGCCGGGCACGGCGAAGAGCACGACCTTGCGGCCCTTGAACAGGTCCTCGGTCGTCTTGGCAGCCGGGCCATCGACGGTCATGATGCGGAACGTCGCCTGCGGAAGCTTGTCACCCACCTGGATCGTCATTGCGTCTTTCTCCGTGAAGCCCGCGGCGGGAAGGCCGCTTCGCCTCAGGGATTAGGGCTTGCCGGCGGGGATGTCGAGTTCGAGCCGTATCTCGACGGGCTTGGGCGTCCCGCGAACGGTGAAGATCAGGGGGACGGGACCGGCAGCGCTCTTCGGCCGCTCGTTGATGCGGATCTGAGCGGCAACCGTGCCGTCGCCCTGCGGCGTCAGCCGGGATTTACCGAAGGACCATTGGCCGGGCCCCTCGACGAAGATGTCCTCGATCTTGCCCTCCGGGGGCGGCTGCAGGACGAGCCTGAGACCGGGATCGACGACGGTGTCGTCAAGCTTGGCCTCGAGGATCGAGGTCTTCTCCTTGTGCGGGCCGGGCTTCGCCGATACCGGCACGCGCGCCTCGAAACTCTCCAGCCGCGGCGATGTCACGGTCGTGACGCCCGGCTCGAGCCACAGGCTGGCCTCGCCTTTGGCCGGGATGCAGATCTTCTCGCAGACGGCATATTCGAGCTTGAGGACGACCAGGACGGGCCGGGACGGATCGACCGGCTGGACAGAGATCGGAATCACGACTTCCCCGACATAACCGATCGAGTAGCCGGCCGAATCCTGAAATCGCTCCGGAACGGGCCAGCGCACATCGAGCCCGCCGATATTGGTCGAGCCCGACCAGTCGAAGTTCGGCGGCACGCCGAACTCGCCGGGGCTGCGCCAATAGGTCTTGAAACCCGGAGACATGACGATCTCGACGCCGACGCGCTGCTTGCCCGTCGCAGTGGTCGGGCCGGCGATCAGGCGCAGCTTCGCATGCTCGCTCGCCGACCATGGCGACATCGCGGCCTCGGTCGGCGCCTCCTGCGCGTGCGCGGCGGCGCCGAGCGCGAGAGGCATCATGGCCAGCAGGGAAAAAATGCGGTTCACGACCCTGCATTATCCATTGCGAAACCGAAAAGCGAACAAAACCTGCGTCTCACGTCCTGAATTGGCTCCCGCAACCTTCATTCTTGCGCGCAAATGGGGCGCAATCGCGATGCCGCAACGAAGGACCGCCCCCGCGCATCGCTTGGACGCGGCGCGGATGTCGGGTTTGCGCGAAGCCGGAGGCGCCCGCTCACATCGAGCCTTGCCGAGCCTCCCCGACAGCGCCTAGCATACGGGGGATGAAGATCGGCTCACAACCCCGCCTCGGCGGCCGCAGCTATCTGGACGGGCAGTGCCTCATCGCGATGCCCGGGATGGCCGACACGCGCTTCAGCCGCAGCGTCGTCTATGTCTGCGCCCACTCCGAGGATGGCGCCATGGGCATCATCGTGAACAAGCCGGCCGGCGACACCAAGTTTCCGGATCTGCTCGTTCAGCTCGATGTCATTCCGTCCGAGGAGATCATCCGGCTGCCGAGCAGCGCCGAGCGCATGCAGGTCCTGCGCGGCGGCCCGGTCGAGACCAAGCGCGGCTTCGTGCTGCATACGGCGGATTTCTTCCTCGAATCGGCAACGCTGCCGATCGACGACGGCATCTGCCTGACGGCGACGCTCGATATCCTCAGAGCTATCGCCATCGGTAGCGGACCGGAAAATGCCGTCCTCGCTCTCGGCTATGCCGGCTGGGCCGCTGGACAGCTCGAGGCGGAGATCCAGTCGAATGGCTGGCTGCACTGCCCGGCCGATCCCGGCTTGCTGTTCGACGAGAGCATCGAGACGAAGTATCAGCGGGCGCTCAACAAGCTTGGGATCGAACCTGCATTCCTCTCCCGGGACGCCGGCCACGCCTGAGCTGCCAGCTCCGGTCATTCCGGGGCCTCGCGCCAGCCAGGGACCCGCAACCCAAGGACATGGGCCAAGGCCCCGCAACCCAAGGACACGGCGCTGATTCCGTTTCCGTTATGCTCGCCCTTGTGGCGAGCATCCGCGTTTTGAACATCGCACTCGAAGAATGAAGACGTGGCTGGTCGGGACAAGCCCGATCCTGACGGCGAGCGCCGCGTTCAGCCGTCTTTGGACCTCAGGCCTTCTGCCCGCTCGATGGCTCGGCCGCCTACGCCATCTCTGTCGCCGCCGCAGCCGTCGCCCCCATCAGGCGCCGCGCCTCGGCCGCGGTCATCGGCTGGCCGAAGATGTAGCCTTGCGCGTATTGGCAGCCGATCTGGTAGAGCTCGATGGCATCGGACTCGCTCTCCGCGCCCTCGGCCACGACATCCATGCCGAGATCGGAGGCGAGCTGCACGATCGAGCGCAGGATCACCGGCGGGCGGCCATTGCCCATCTGGCGCACGAAGCTCTGGTCGATCTTGATCGTGTCGAAGGGGAAGCGCTGCAGATAGGACAGCGAGGAATAGCCCGTCCCGAAATCATCGAGCGAGAGACCGGCGCCGAGGTCGCGGATGCGCTGCAGCATCTGCGCCGCATATTCCGGGTTTTCCATCACCAGGCTTTCGGTGATTTCGAGCTTGAGCGTGCCCGGCAGCACGCGCCGCCGCCCGAGAACGGTCTTCACATCGTGCAGCAGGTCGTGGCGCAGCAACTGCCGGCTGGAGACATTGACGCTGGCGAAGATCGGCGGGTCGACTTCGAGTGCCGCCTGCCAGGCTTCGAGCTCGCGGGCCGTCTTGTCCATCACATAGACGCCGAGATCGACGATCAGCCCGGTTTCCTCGGCGATGGCGAGGAAGTCCTGCGGCATCAACCGCCCCTCGCGCGGGTGGTCCCAGCGCACAAGCGCCTCGAACCCGGCGATGGTGCGGTCCTCCAGCCGGACGATCGGCTGGTACATGACCTGGATCTCGTTGCGCTCGATCGCCCGGCGCAGGTCGCTCTCCAGTGCGAGCCTGTCGTTGCGGTCGGTCCGCATCGCCGGAACGAAGATCTCGATCTTGTTGCCGCCCTGGCGCTTGGCATGGGCCATGGCGAGCTCGGCGTTCTTCAGCGCATCGTCCTTGCGGGCAGCAGGCGAGGGGTCGAACAGGGCGAGCCCGATCGAGGGGGTCAGCACGATCTCCCGCTCGGCATAGGTGATCGGCGTCGAGACGGCCCGGCGCACGAGTTCGGCCAGTGCGAGGACGCGCTCGGGATCGCGCTCCGAGACCAGGATCATCGCGAAGGTGTCGCCGCCGATGCGGGCGAGTGTGTCCTGCGCCCTGAGCAGCCGGCCAAGGCGCCGTGCCAGCGTCAGCAGGATCGAGTCGCCGGCTGAGAAACCAACCGATTCATTGACCTGCTTGAAGCGGTCTACATCGATGACGAGTACGGTCGGGCGGATATTGTCGTCGGCGCGGGTGAAGCCGAAGATCGCGCCCAGCCGGTCCTGGAACAGCTTGCGGTTGGGAAGCCCGGTCAGGTTGTCATGGACGGCGTCGTGCAGCAGCCGCTCCTGTGCCGTGCGCTGCTCGGTGACGTCGGAGAGCGTGCCGATGACGCGGATGACTTCGCCGTCCGAGCCGATGACGGGCCGCGCTTTGACGTTGAACCAGTGATAGGCGCCGTTGGCGGAGCGCAGGCGCAGGTCGAGGTTGAGCTTGCCGCGGCGTTGCTCCAGCACGGCGTCGAGCGTGACGCGGTAGCGGTCACGGTCGGCGACATGCATGTGCTCCAGCCAGCGTGCGGCCGAGCCTTCGAGCGAGCCCTTCGGCAGGCCGAGCAGCGTCTCGATCTGCGGCGAGACGAAGACCTTGTCGGAGCTGACGTCCCAGTCGAAGACGAGGTCGCCGGAGCCGGAAAGCGCCAGCGCCCGCCGCTCGGTGTCGGAGACGAGCCCCTGCGAGATCGCGCCGCCGGCGAAGGCGTGCTGGATCACGGTAAAGCCGATCAGCAGCACGATCAGCACGAGGCCGCCCAAGAGGGCAGGGGCCACGAGGTCGCGCTGGAACTGCCCGGTGACCGTGAAGCTCGCGGCGGTGACCCAGACAGCGAGCAGGAACCAGGTCGGGATCAGCATCACCGCCCGCTCGTAGCCATGCGTCGCCAGATGCACGACCAGGATGAAGCCGATCGCCGCGACAGCCGCGATCGAGATGCGCGCGATGCCGGATGCCATCGGCGCGTCGAAGACGGCAAGGCCGATCAGGCCGGCAAGGCCGATGATCCAGATCGCCGTGACATGGCCATAGCGCACATGCCAGCGCGACAGGTTGAGATAGGCGAACAGGAAAACGAGCAGCGTCGCGGCAAGCACGACTTCCGCGCCCGCCCGGTAGATGCGCTCGATCGCGGGCGTGAGTGGGAAAAGGCGCTGGAAGAACCCGAAATCGAGGCCGGCATAGGCAAGGACCGCCCAAGCGAGCGCCGCGGCAGCCGGAAAGATCACCGCGCCCTTGACCACGAAGATGATGGTCAGGAAGAGCGCGAGCAGGCCGGCGATGCCGATGATGATGCCCTTGTAGAGCGTCAGCCCGTTGGTCTTCTGGCGATAGGCTTCCGACTCGTAGAGATAGAGCTGCGGCAGGTTCGGAGACTTCAGCTCGGCTACGAAGGTCACGGTCGTGCCGGGGTCGAGCGTGATCAGGAAGACATCGGCGTCGGGGCTGGCTTCGCGGTCAGGCGAGAGGCCTTGGCTCGCCGTCACCGCCTCGATGCGCTTGTCGCCCAGATCGGGCCAGACCACGCCGGAGCCGATCAGCCGGTGAAAGGGCGCGACCAGCAGCCGGTCGATCTGCTCATCGGAATCGTTCGTCAGCGCGAAGACGATCCAGTCCGGCCGGGCGCCCGATTCGCGCGCCCTGACCGCGATGCGGCGGACGATGCCGTCCGGCCCCGGCGCGGTCGAGATCTGGATGACGTCGCCGTCCGACTTGTTGCGCTCGACGACATTGGTGAGATCAATCACCGGCACATCGACCGGGACGCGCACCGCATCGACGGCGCTGGCTGGCGTCACGGTCGCGAAACTGAACCACACGGCAAGGCCGGCGACGGCGAGGCCGATCCGGAGGATGCGCTCGGAAATGGACAAGCTGTGCTCGGCTATCAGGCGGGAGACAATCATTCGAACTTGAACGAAAATCCCTATTGGTCGCTCATGGCAAGGGCAAGGCAGAGCGTGGCTGTGGTCAACCGCTGCCTTCACGGCTTCGCTCCGGGCAACGCATCGCCCGAAAGCACCGCGTAGAGCAGATGGTCGGCCCAGACGCCGTTGATCTTGAGATAGGCCCGCGCCAGCCCCTCGTGCTGGAACCCGATCCGCTCCAGCAGCCGCCGCGACGGTTCGTTGTTCGGCAAGCAGGCGGCCTCGACCCGGTGCAGTGCAAGCTCGGAGAAGGCAAAGCGCACCGCGCCGCGCACGGCTTCGGCCATGTGCCCCTTGCCGGCATGGCGCTTGCCCATCCAGTAGCCGAGCGTGCAGGCCTGGGCGACGCCGCGGCGGATCAGGCCAAGGGTCAACCCGCCGAGCAGGATCTCGGTATGGGCTTCGAAGATGAACAGCGAATAGGCTTCGTCGCTGGCGATTTCGCGTGCCGCTCGCTTGGCGCGCAGCCGGAAGGAGGCCCGGGTCAGGTCGTCCTCGTTCCAGGTCGGCTCCCAGGGGGTCAGGAAGTCGCGGCTTTCGATCCGCAGCATGGCCCAGGCGGAGTAGTCGCTGGCCTGCGGCGCACGCAGATAGAGATTCGGCGTCCGTATCAACGGGCGGCTCGGCGGCTCGCTCGGGAAACGGAAGAGCGCCATCGCCGTTCAGTCCGCTGCCCGGGCAGCCTGACGCAGGCGCTTGGCCCCGGGAATACCGTGGATCGGGCCGATCGCCGCGATGGTCGGCTGGTGGCCGAGTAGCGAGCGGCCCGCAGCGCGCACATCCTCGAGCGTGACCGCGTCGAGACGGGCGGCAAGTTCCTCGCGCGGGATTGCCCGGCCGAAGATCAGCACCTGCCGCGCCATCTGCTCCAGCTTGCCGCCAGGACTTTCGAGCGAGGCGAGCAGCCCCACCTTCATCTGCGCGCGGGCTCGCGCCACCTCGACCTCGCTGACATCCTCCGCCGCCTGGCGCAGGCAGCCGAGCGCAACTTCGATCAGCTCGTTCGCATCCTCAGGCGCGGTGCCGGCGCCGATGCCGAAGACGCCGCAATCCGAGAAAGGCCAGTGGAAGGCATCGATCGCATAGGCCAGGCCGCGCTGCTCGCGCACCTCCTGGAACAGGCGCGATGACAGCCCGCCGCCCAGCACCGAGGCGAAGATCTGCAAAGCGTAATGCGCGCCGCCGGTAAAGGACTTGCCGGGCAGGCCGAGCACGAGATGGACCTGCTCCTCGTCGCTGCCGATCCTGGCTTCGCCGCCTCGATATGTACCGGCCTCGCGTTCGGGCACTTCCGCGGGCTGCGCCGGCAGATTCGATAGATGCTCACGAGCGAGCGCCACCAGTTCGTCATGACCGACGGCGCCGGACGCGGCGAGCACCATATTGCCGGCATGGTAGTTGCGGGCGAGATAGGCGCGGATCGCATCCGGCGTGAAGCTCTGCACTGTCGCGGCCGTGCCGAGGATCGGCCGGCCGATCGGCTGGTCGGGGAAGGCCGCCTGCAGGAAGCGGTCATAGACGAGGTCGTCCGGCGTGTCCTGAACGGCAGAAATCTCCTGCAGGATCACACCCTTCTCGCGTTTCAGCTCCTCCTCGGTGAGGGCCGGCGAAGTGACGATGTCGGCGAGGATGTCGACGGCGAGTGCGAGATCGGTGCCGAGGACGCGGGCGGTGTAGCAGGTGTATTCGACGGATGTCGCGGCGTTGAGATCGCCGCCGACGCCCTCGATCTCCTCGGCGATCTCGCGGGCATTGCGCCGCGCCGTGCCCTTGAACGCCATGTGCTCGAGCAGATGGGCGAGGCCGTGCTCATGCGGCAGCTCGTCGCGTGATCCAGCTCCGATCCAGATGCCGAGCGAGACGGTCGCGGCATGGTCCATGCGCTGCGAGACGATGCGCAGGCCCGAGGGCAGGGTGGTCAGCTGGACATCGGGGTCATGCGCGCCTTCTTTCCGCGCGGGCGCGGCGAGTTCGACGATCTCGACCGGGGGCGTCGCGCTCACGCTGCCGCTCCCCGAACGGCGCGCGCATGCTCGCGCACGAAGGTTTCGACCTTGCCGAGATCGTTCGGCAGCAGCGTCACCCGCTCCTTGCGCTCCATCAGATCGGAGAGATGGGCGGGCAGCTCCGGCTCGACGCCGCTCGCGGCCTTCACGGCGGCCGGGAACTTGGCGGGATGGGCAGTGCCGAGCACGATCATCGGCGTCGCCGGATCGCGCTTGAGCGCCAGACGCGCGGCGCCGACGCCGATCGCGGTGTGCGGATCGAGCAGATAGCCGGCCTCGGTCCAGCTCTTCCTGATCTCGGCGGCGACCTCCTCCTCGCTTTGGGAGGCGGCATCGAACTCGCTGCGGATGCGCTGGAGCGGTCCGTCCGCGATCTCGAAGCGGCCGGATTGCTGCAGCGACTGCATCAGCCGGCGCACGGCCGCGCCGTCGCGGTCATGCGCTTCGAACAGCAGCCGCTCGAAATTGGACGAGATCTGGATGTCCATCGAGGGCGAGGTCGTCGCCGCCACGCCGCGCATCTCGTAGACGCCCGTTTCCAGCGTCCGCGCCAGGATGTCGTTGCTGTTCGTCGCGATGGTCAGCCGCTCGATGGGCAGGCCCATCTGCTTGGCGACCCAGCCGGCGAGGATGTCGCCGAAATTGCCGGTCGGGACCGTGAAGGAGACCTTGCGCTCCGGCCCGCCCAGCGAGACGGCCGAGGTGAAGTAATAGACCACCTGAGCGGCGATGCGGGCCCAGTTGATCGAGTTGACGCCCGAGAGCCCGATCTCGTCGCGGAAGGCGTGATGGTTGAACATCGCCTTCACGAGGTTCTGGCAGTCGTCGAAGGTGCCTTCGACCGCGATGGCATGGACGTTCGGCGCGTCGACCGTCGTCATCTGCCGGCGCTGCACATCGGAGACGCGGCCCTGCGGATAGAGGATGAAGACATCGACGCTCTTCAACCCCTTGAAGGCGTCGATGGCCGCGCCGCCGGTGTCGCCGGACGTCGCGCCGACGATGGTGGCGCGCTGGCCGCGCTGGCCCAGCACATGATCCATCAGCCGGCCGAGCAATTGCATCGCGACGTCCTTGAAGGCGAGCGTCGGGCCGTGGAAGAGTTCCAGTACGAAGAGGTTGTCGCCGATCTGCGTCAGCGGGCAGACGGCCGGATGGCGGAAGCCGGCATAAGCCTGATGGATCATGCCGGAGAGCGCGCCGCTCTCGATGTCGCCGTCGGTCAGCGCGCCGAGCACGCGTTCGGCCACGGCCGTATAGGGCTTCCCGGCGAAGCCGGCGATCTCCGTTTTCGTGAGCGCCGGCCAGGCTTGCGGCAGATAGAGGCCGCCGTCGCGGGCGAGCCCGGTCAGCAGCGCGTCGGAAAAGCTCAGCGCCGGGGCTTCACCCCGGGTGGAAACATGCAGCACGATCTTGGCCTCGGTGATCTCAGCTTGATGCTATAGGCCGGTCCGGCGGTTTCGGCAAAACCTGAACGACATCAGGTCGGTGCGGACCCTTTCCGCGCCTGCCAGGCATAGGCGGCGAAGACGCCGAGCAATGTCAGCGCCAGGCCGAACCAGGTCAGGGCGTATTGCAGGTGATTGTCGGGGATGCGGTCGATGAGCTCGCGCACATCCACCCCTGCCGGCGGCCTCATTCCGTCGCCTTCGCGCTCGGCTTCCAGATAGAACGGCGCCGGCGGCAAGCCGAGGGACGCGGCGATCGCCGCGGGGTCGCGCGTGTAGAATTCGCGGATCGCCGGCAGGTCTTCCGGCGTGAAGCTGTTGCGGGTTTCGGGCGCCCGCAGGAAGCCCGTGACCGTGTCCGGCCCGCTCGCCGGGCCGATCTGGCCCATGCGGCTTTCCGGCACGAAGCCGCGATTGACCAGAATGATGCCGCCATCCGCGAGCCTGAAACCCTGGAACACCCAGCGGCCGAAGCCGGAGAGCTGCCGCGAGCCGGGCGGCCCGGCGGCGATCGTGGTGCGGACTCCGGCGATCGGCCCGTCGACATAGGTGCCCTTCGCGGCGACGCGGGAGAGATCGAGCGCCGCTGCATCGAGCTTGGCCCATTCGGCGCTCGGCGGAATCGCGCCGGGCGCTCCGGCGGCTTGTGCCTGCAGGCGCTCGATATAGGCGTGCTTCTCCTGCATGCGCTGGAGTTGCCAGGTTCCGAGCATGCAGAGGATCGCCGTTCCGATGATCGTTAGGACGGTCGGCAGGAGCAGCCCGGGTTTCCGGTCGCTTGCGGTTTGCGCGGTCACTTCGCCCGCCTGCCTTCCTCGGCTTTGTTGGCGTATTGCAGCGCGACTGCCAGCCCCTTCATCGGCCTGAGCAGGGCAAGGCAGATGACCAGTGCCAGCGGCAGCCACATCATGAGGTGCAGCCAGATCGGCGGTTCATAGGCGATCTCGACATAGAGCGCCGCTCCCAGAACAATGAAGCCGGCGATCAGCATGATGAAGACGGCAGGGCCGTCGGCCGAGTCGGCGAATTTATAGTCGAGGCCGCAGGCGCTGCAGCGCGGCTTCAACTTGAGGAAGCCGTCGAACAGCGCCCCCTCGCCGCAGCGTGGACAGCGGCCCGCCAGCCCCGTCGAGTAGGGCGAAGGAGGTGTGGGTTCAGAACCGGCCATCATAGCCTCCGAAGCGCGAAAGGCGGCCTCGCGGCCGCCTTTCGTCAGACGAGAACCGCGAGGGCGCGGTACGGCGCGTGATCAATGCGCGGCGGCTGCGTGCGCGCCGGCGCCCCAGACATAGATCGAGGCGAACAGGAACAGCCAG
This sequence comes from Allobosea sp. TAF32, assembly GCF_052113585.1. Classification (NCBI taxonomy): domain Bacteria; kingdom Pseudomonadati; phylum Pseudomonadota; class Alphaproteobacteria; order Hyphomicrobiales; family Alloboseaceae; genus Allobosea; species Allobosea sp. TAF32. Next base: position 209,288 of record NZ_JBFRDM010000003.1, read on the forward strand.
ACCACGTCGACGAAGTGCCAGTACCAGGCGGCGAATTCGAAGCCGAGATGCTGCTGCGGCTTGAAGTGGCCGAGATAGGACCGGTAGAGGCACACGGCCAGGAAGATCGTGCCGATGATGACATGGGCGCCGTGGAAGCCGGTCGCCATGAAGAAGGTGGCGCCGTAGATGTTGCCCTTGAAGGCGAAAGTGGCGTGCGAATACTCGTAAGCCTGGCACAGCGTGAACAGGACGCCGAGGATCACGGTGAGCCACAGGCCCTGCTTCAGGCCGGCGCGATCATTGTTGATCAGCGCATAATGCGCCCAGGTCACCGTGGTGCCCGAGGTCAGCAGGATCAGGGTGTTGAGGAGCGGCAGGTGCCAGGGATCGAAGGTCTCGATGCCCTTCGGGGGCCAGACGCCGCCGGTGAAGTCGTAGCGGAGATAATTGATCGTCTCGCCCGAGAACAGGCTGGCGTCGAAATAGGCCCAGAACCACGCGACGAAGAACATCACCTCGGAGGCGATGAACATGATCATGCCGTAGCGGTGATGGAGCTGGACGACGCGGGTGTGGTGGCCTTCCTTCTCGGCCTCGCGGATCACGTCCATCCACCAGGCGAGCATGGTGTAGAGCACGCCGAGCAGGCCGGCGCCGAACACGAGCGGGCCGATATGCATGCCGCCGACCGGCAGCGCCTTCATCCACATCACGGCGCCGATCGCCATGATCGTCGCGCTCGCGGCGCCGACGAGCGGCCACGGGCTCGGATCGACGAGGTGGTAGTCGTGGTGCTTCGTATGGGCCCCGGCCATCGTATTCAGTCTCCGCGTACGACGTCTTGTCCGCGCATTTGCTCTAGCGCGTTCTACAGTTTCGAATTGCCCGCGTCACCCTTGACGGAGCCAGCCTTGTCCTCGGCGACGGGCTGGCCCGACTTCGAGGCGAAATAGGTATAGGACAATGTGATGGCGTGGACGCCGTCGAGTTCGCGATTCCCAGCGATTTCGGGGTCGATATAGAACACCACCGGTGCCTCGAAGCTCTCGCCGGGCTTCAGCGTATGCTCGGTAAAGCAGAAGCACTGGATTTTGACGAAATAGGCGGCCGCCTTGTCCGGCGCGATATTGTAGGTCGCGATGCCGGTCACAGTGCGGTCCGAGCGATTCGTCATCTTGTAGAACACGGTCTGGGTCGCGCCGACCTGGACTTTGATCTCCGGGCTCTCCGCTTCGAACTTCCAGCCGAGCCCCGGCGCGACATTGGCGTCGAAGCGCACCGACATCGTCCGGTCGAGGATCTTGCCGGCACCGGCCGTGCCGACCTTCGGCGTGCCGCCGAAGCCGGTGACCTTGCAGAACAGATCATAGAGCGGCACCGCCGCGAAGGACGCACCAAGCATGCCGAAAGCGACGCCGACGCAGACCAGTGCGGTGCGCGCCGGGTTGCCCTTGGGTTTCTGCGGGACGGGATTCGCCATCACAGCGGCCGGTTCAGGATGGCGGGGCCGGTCTTCACCAGCGTCACCACGAAGAAGAAGATCACGAGCCCGCCGAGCACCAGCGCGAGCGCGATCGAGCGGCGGCGGCGGCGCGCCATATCCTCGGGCGAGAACGGTGCCGGTGCCGGCTTCTGGGGGTGTTGCTCGCTCATCCGATCACCTTCGGCAGGGCCCACATCAGGCCAAAACCGTTCTCGACGAGCAGCACGGCGAAGAGCAGGAAGAGATAGACGATCGAAAAGCCGAACAGGGACCAGCAGGCCTTGATGGCAGCCTGACCTTCCGTACGGCGCCAGACCTGGATCGCGAGCCAGACCATCGCGAGCCCGGTGGTCACCGAGACGATCAGGTAGATCAGGCCGCCGAAGCCCATCAGCGCCGGCAGCACGGCGACAGGAGCCATGATCAGCGAATAGAGCACGATCTGCCGCCGGGTCGCGGCGGGGCCGGCGACATTCGGCATCATCGGGATGCCCGCCCGCGCGTAATCCTCGGACTTGACCAGCGCCAGCGCCCAGAAATGAGGCGGCGTCCACAGGAAGATGATCGCGAACAGCACCAGCGAGTGCCAGCCGAAATTGCCGGTCACCACGGCCTCGCCGATCATGGGCGGGAAAGCGCCGGCGGCGCCGCCGATGACGATGTTTTGCGGGGTCCAGCGCTTCAGCCACATCGAGTAGACGACGGCATAGAAGAAGATGGTGAAGGCCAGCATGCCGGCTGCGAGCGCATTCGCGATCAGGCCGAGCACCAGCACGGATCCGACCGACAGCGTCAGGCCGAAGGCGAGCGCTTCGGAGGGCTGAATCCGGCCCGCCGGAATCGGGCGCTTGGCCGTGCGGCTCATCAGCGCGTCGATGTCGGCGTCGTACCACATGTTGAGGCAACCCGACGCGCCCGCACCGACTGCAATCGCCAGCAGCGCGGCGAAGCCGAGGACGGGGTGCACGGAGCCCGGGGCTGTCGCCATACCGGTCAGCGCCGTCACCACGACGAGCGACATCACCCGCGGCTTCAGCAGCGCGAAGAAGTCGCGCGCCTCGCCGGTGGAGGTGGTCAGGCCGTCGGTGCGGGTTTCGAACGCAGCAGACATCAGTCGGATCGTCTTCGTACTCTTGTGAACGGCGCCCGTGGGCGCAGGGTGTTCGCGGCTGTTGTGATGCCGCCCGTCTCCGGAACGCCTCGCAAGGCGCTCGGGGGAGGGGCGGCGGCGGACCGTGGGGTCCGCCGCCATTTTGTCTCAGTGGTCCGAGCCGGTGATGCGCGGCAGCGTCTCGAACTGGTGGAAGGGCGGCGGCGAGGACAGCGTCCACTCCAGCGTCGTCGCGCCTTCGCCCCACGGATTGTCGCCGGCGAGCTGCTTGCGGCTGAAGGCGACGACGATGCCGTAGAGCCAGATCAGCAGGCCGAAGGCGAAGATGTAGGAGCCGATCGACGACCAGAAATGCCAGCCCGCGAAGGCATCGGGATAGTCGACATAGTGACGCGGCATGCCGGCGAGGCCGAGGAAGTGCTGCGGGAAGAACAGCAGGTTCGCGCCGATGAAGGCGACCCAGAAGTGCAGGCGGCCGATCCAGTCCGGCATCACATAGCCGCTCATCTTCGGGAACCAGTAGTAGAAGCCCGCGAAGATGCCGAACACGGCGCCGAGCGACAGCACGTAGTGGAAGTGGGCCACGACGTAATAGGTCGCGTGCAGCGAGCGGTCGACGCCGGCATTGGCCAGCACCACGCCGGTGACGCCGCCGACGGTGAACAGGAAGATGAAGCCCATCGCCCAGACCATCGGGGCGGTGAAGCGGATCGAGCCGCCCCACATCGTCGCGATCCAGGAGAAGATCTTGATGCCCGTCGGGACCGCGATGACCATCGTCGCGAATACGAAGTAGCGCTGCGTGTTGAGCGATAGGCCGGCGGTATACATGTGGTGAGCCCACACGATGAAGCCGACCACGCCGATCGCGACCATGGCGTAGGCCATGCCGAGATAGCCGAAGATCGGCTTCTTCGAGAAGGTCGAGATGATGTGGCTGACGATGCCGAAGGCCGGCAGGATCATGATGTAGACTTCGGGGTGACCGAAGAACCAGAACAGGTGCTGGTACAGGATCGGATCGCCGCCGCCGGCCGGATCATAGAAGGTCGTGCCGAAGTTGCGGTCCGTCAGCAGCATGGTGATCGCCCCGGCGAGGACCGGCAGCGAGAGCAGCAGCAGGAAGGCGGTGACCAGCACGCCCCAGGCGAACAGCGGCATCTTGTGCATGGTCATGCCAGGCGCGCGCATGTTCAGGATCGTGGTGATGAAGTTGATCGCGCCGAGGATCGAGGCGGCGCCTGCAAGGTGCAGCGACAGGATGCCGAAATCGACGGAGGGGCCGGGGTGGCCGGCGGTCGAGAACGGCGGATAGACCGTCCAGCCCGTGCCGACGCCATGCGCGCCCGGGGCGCCTTCCATGAACATCGAGATGATCATCAGCACGAAGGCTGCGACGGTGAGCCAGAACGAGATGTTGTTCATGCGCGGGAAGGCCATGTCCGGCGCGCCGATCATCAGCGGCACGAACCAGTTGCCGAAGCCGCCGATGACCGCGGGCATGACCATGAAGAAGATCATGATCAGGCCGTGGCCGGTGACGAACACGTTGTAGCTCTGGCCGTTCGCGAAGATCTGCACGCCGGGATACATCAGCTCGATACGCATCATGATCGAGAGGAAGCCGCCGACGAGGCCCGCGATGATCGAGAAGATCAGGTAGAGCGTGCCGATGTCTTTGTGGTTGGTCGACAGAAGCCACCGGCGCCACCCGGTCGGGTGGTCGTGATGGGCCTCGTCATGGCCGTGAGCGTGCTGAGCCGCTGTTGCCATCGTGTTGTCTCCTCGGCGAATTACTTGGACGCGGCGGCGAGCTTGCTGCCCGCATCCTCGGCATTGGCGAACTTCTGCTTCGCTTCGGCGAGCCAGGCGGCGTAGCGCTCCTGGCTGACGACGCGGAAGGCGATCGGCATGTAGGCGTGGTTCTGGCCGCAGATGAACGAGCACTGGCCGTAATAGATGCCTTCGCGCTCGGCCTTGAACCAGGTTTCGTTCAGGCGGCCGGGGATCGCGTCGATCTTGATGCCGAAGGACGGCACCGTGAACTTGTGGATGACGTCGGCGCCGGTGACCTGGACGCGGACGATTTTGCCGACCGGCACGATCGCTTCGTTGTCGACGGCGAGCAGGCGCGGGGCCTCGGCCTCGGCGATCTTCTTGCTGGCGATCGCCTCGGCGCGCTGCTTCTCGTCCAGCATCAGCGAGTCGAAGCCGAAGGCGCCGTTGTCCTGCGCGTATTCATAGGACCAGTACCACTGCTTGCCGGTGACCTTCAGGGTCAGGTCGGCCTGCGGCACCTCGAGCTGCAGCTTCAGCAGCCGGAAGGAGGGAATCGCGATGACGACGAGAATCAGGACCGGGATCACCGTCCAGCACACTTCGAGCAGGGCGTTGTGCGTGGTCTTGGAGGGGACCGGATTCGCCTTCTCGTTGAAGCGGAAGACGACATAGATCAGCAGCGCCAGCACGAAGAGCGTGACCACGCCGATGATGATGTTCAGCCAGTCATGAAACCAGTGGATGAACTCGGCGACGGGGGTCGCTGCGCCCTGCAGGTTCATCTGCCAGGGGGAAGGCATGCCGGTGCCGGCGACGGCCGGGACGGTCGCCAGCGCGGCGACGGCAAGGGCCGTGACGGCCGCGGTTGCAAAGGTCCTGCTCAGAAATCGCATCGATCCGACATGCTCCTCAATCGACCTGCATGGGAACCGACCGGCTTTGCCCCACGCACGAAGGGGCGACCGCGAAGGTCGCCTCGTTCTTCGGCATTGCGATAAATCAAAGATCACGCTTGCGCCAGTGGGGCAATGACACGGTCCATCATCATCTGTGCGGCATAATCGCGCGAGGCCTTGACGGAACCGCGCCCGCACCCGCGTGCACGCCTTGACAGGGCCGGGTCTGCATGGTCCCAACGCATTTTATGTGAGTAGCGGCGGGATTCTCTGGCGCGGTCGGCGTTTTGCCTGAATCTTGCGCTTCTTCTGCGGTTTCTGGACGGGTTTCGAAGGATGGCAGGGATGAAGAGGATCATCGGGGCGGCAGGCGCCTTGGCGCTGGCGCTCATGGGGACGAGCCTCTACGCCGGCTCCGCGCTCGCGCAGGGTGCGGTGCGTTCCACACATGGCGATTGGCAGATGCGCTGCGAGGTGCCGCCCGGCGCCAAGGCGGAGCAATGCGCGCTGGTCCAGAACGTCGCGGCCGAGGATCGGCCGAATCTGACGCTCCTCGTCATCGTGCTGAAGACCGCCGATCAGAAGAGCCGGCTCCTGCGTGTCGTCGCGCCGCTCGGCGTGCTGCTGCCGTCGGGCCTCGGCCTCAAGATCGACGACAAGGACATCGGGCGCGCCGGTTTCGTGCGCTGCCTGACGACTGGTTGCGTCGCCGAGGTCGTCATGGACGACAACCTGCTTGGCCAGCTCAAGGGCGGCAAGAGCGCGACATTCATTGTATTCCAGACGCCGGAGGAGGGGGTGGGCGTGCCCGTCTCGCTCAACGGCTTCGGCCCCGGCGTGGAGGCGCTGCCTTGATCGACCAGACTTTGACTGCGGGCCGCTGGCTCGCCCTGCCGCTGCTTTGCCTGGGCCTCGCCGGGTGCGGCTCCTCCTCATCGTCGTCAGGCGGCAGCACGGCGCTCAACATGCTGATGTTCCAGTCCACGAAGCCGCCGGTGCCTGACCAGCTGCCGAAGGAAGAGGACCGGAATGACACTGTCTGCCCGGAGGTGATCATCGCCGATGGCGGCGCCGCCATCCGCGCCCAGGCCGGCCAGGACAGCAGCGGTCTGCGCTACCAGGTTTCGATCACGAATGTCGCGCGCGAATGCACGCCGACTGGCAATGGCGGCTTCCGTCTCAAGGTCGGTGTCGAGGGCCGTGTGCTCCTTGGCCCGGCGGGGAGCCCGGGCAGCTACGGCGCGACCTTGGGCACGACGGTGACGCGCGGCACGACGACGGTTGCGCGCCGCAGCTCGCGCGTCGGCGGCACGATCCCGTCGGGCCAGAGCGGTGTCGATTTCTCCTTCGTCGAGGACGGCATCGTCGTGCCGGCCGGCAAGGGCGATGTCGAGATCATCGTCGGTCTGGGCCAGGGCGGCGCTGCCGCTCCGGCGCGCCATCGCCGCCGCTAAAGGCCGATTTGCCGTGAAAGAAGGCGCCGCCCGGATTGACTGGGCCGGTGCCTCCTGTATCTCTGCCCTAGCCGCATATCCCCGCGGAAGAGACCGGGCCTGATCCGTCAGGGCCGGCGCCGAAGGCGCAACCGCCCCGGAAACGCTCAGGCAAAAGGACCGCTGGGGACTTGGCGCTCTGGAAAGCGGTGGACAGCGATGTCCGCCCACCGACGGGTGTAACTCGTCCGGCCTGACGGCTGGCGGGGAAATCTCTCAGGTCCCAAGACAGAGGGGGCGCGTTCCGGACGATTCCGTCCGGAGCCTGCGCTCGATTCTGGGAGGGGCATGCCATGGCTGCCGAGGCTCTTGAGGCCACAACCGACACCGCCAGCGCGCCCGCGCCGCTGAAGACGCCGCTTCATTCCCGCCATGTCGCGCTCGGCGCCCGCATGGTGCCCTTCGCCGGCTACGACATGCCGGTGCAGTATCCGTCGGGCATCCTGACCGAGCACAACTGGACACGCGAGAAGGCCGGGCTCTTCGACGTCTCGCATATGGGCCAGGCTTTCCTGATCGGGCCTGACCACGAGACGACGGCGAAGGCGCTGGAAGCGCTGATTCCCGCCGATATCGTCAATCTCGCTCCCGGCAAGCAGCGCTATTCGCAGCTCCTCAACGATGACGGCGGCATCCTTGACGATCTGATGGTGACGCGCTCGATCGATCCCGATGAGGACGGCGCGCTTTATCTGGTCGTCAACGCCGCCTGCAAGGACGCTGACTACGCCCATATCGAGGCGCGCCTGCCGGCCAATGTGAAGCTGGTCCGCGCCGAACATCGCGGCCTGATCGCGCTTCAAGGCCCGGGCGCGGAAGCCGCGCTCGCGAAAATCGCGCCGGAAGCCGCCGAGATGGGCTTCATGACCTCGCGCACCATGAAGGTCGCCGGCATAAAGGCCAATGTCAGCCGCTCCGGCTATACCGGTGAGGATGGCTACGAGATCTCCGCCGCCGCGACCAAGATCGGCGAGATCTGGGACACGCTGCTGCTCGACGCCAGCGTCAAGCCGATCGGCTTGGGCGCCCGCGATTCGCTGCGGCTTGAAGCCGGCTTGTGCCTCTATGGCCACGACATCGACACCACGACGTCCCCGATCGAGGCCGCGCTGAACTGGTCGATCCAGAAGCGCCGTCGCGAGGAGGGCGGCTTCCCCGGCGCCGCGCGCATCCAGCGCGAGCTGGCTGAGGGCGTCTCGCGCATCCGCGTCGGCCTCAAGCCGGAAGGTCGTGCCCCGGCTCGCGAGGGCACGGAGATCGCGACGCCGGAAGGCGACGTGATTGGCACTGTGACCTCGGGCGGCTTCGGCCCGACGCTGAACGGCCCCTGCGCCATGGGCTACGTCGCCAAGGCCCATTCCGCGCCGGGCACCAAGCTCAATCTCATCGTGCGCGGCAAGCCGCTGCCGGCGGTGGTGGCACCGATGCCTTTCGTGCCGAACGGCTACAAGCGCTGACCTGATTTTCGATTTTTCGCCAGGAGGAAACCATGGCCGAGACCCGCTACAGCAAGGACCACGAATATATCCGCATCGACGGCGATGTCGGCACCGTCGGCATCTCCGACTACGCCCAGTCGCAGCTCGGCGACGTCGTCTTCGTCGAGCTCCCGGCCCTGGGCAAGGCGCTGGCCAAGGGCGGCGAGGCCGCGGTGGTCGAGAGCGTCAAGGCCGCTTCCGAGGTCTATGCCCCGGTTTCCGGTGAGGTTGTCGAGGTCAATGCCGAGCTCGAAGCGGCGCCGGGCGCTGTCAACGAGGACCCGGCCGGCAAGGGCTGGTTCCTCAAGATCAGGATCAAGGACGCGGCCGAGCTCGACGGGCTGATGAACGAGGCCGAGTACCAGAACTACGTCAAGACGCTCTGAGTACGAGCGCCACGTCATTCTCGGGCAGCGCGAAGCGGCGACCCGAGAACCTCGTGACGAGAATCTCGTGACGAGAAGATGCTGGTTGAAGAGATGCTCGGGTCAAGCCCGAGCATGACGTCGTTGAAAACCGCGCAGAGCACAATAGGAACCCCCATGCGCTATCTCCCGCTCACCGATACCGACCGCGAGGACATGCTCGCGCGGATCGGCGTCTCCAATATCGACGCGCTGTTCAGCGACGTGCCGGCCGGCAAGCTGCTGAAGGGCCCGGTCGATCTGCCCCGCGCCAAGGGTGAGCTCGAGGTCGAGCGCGTCCTCGGCAAGATGGCCGGCAAGAACACCGCCGCCTCGGCCGTGCCTTTCTTCGTCGGTGCCGGTGCCTATAAGCACCATGTGCCGGCGACGGTGGATCACCTGATCCAGCGCTCGGAATTCCTGACCAGCTACACGCCCTACCAGCCCGAGATCGCGCAGGGCACGCTGCAATATCTCTTCGAGTTCCAGACCCAGGTCGCTGCGCTGACCGGCATGGAGGTTGCCAACGCCTCGATGTATGACGGCTCGACCGGCACCGGCGAGGCCGTGCTGATGGCGCATCGCGTCACCAAGCGCCGCAAGGCCGTGCTCTCCGGCGGCCTGCACCCGCACTACACGGCGGTGGTCGAGACTCTCTCCGAGATGGCCAATGACGAGGTCGTGGTGCTCAAGCCCGACGTCTCGGCCAATGAGGACATACTCTCTCAGATCGACGACAGCGTCTCCTGCGTCGTCGTCCAGTCGCCGGACGTGTTCGGCAATCTGCGCGACCTCAAGCCGATCGCCGAGAAGGCCCATGCCCATGGCGCGCTGCTGATCGCGGTCTTCACCGAGGTCGTCTCGCTCGGCGCGGTCGTGCCCCCGGGCGCGCAGGATGCCGACATCGTCGTCGGTGAGGGCCAGTCGATCGGCAATGCGCTGAATTTCGGCGGTCCCTATGTCGGCCTCTTCGCTGCCAAGTCGAAATATATCCGCCAGATGCCGGGCCGGCTCTGCGGCGAGACGGTCGATTCGACCGGCCAGCGCGGTTTCGTGCTGACGCTCTCGACCCGCGAGCAGCATATCCGCAGGGACAAGGCGACCTCTAACATCTGCACCAATTCCGGCCTCTGCGTGCTGGCCTTCACCATCCACATGACGCTGCTGGGCCAGACCGGTCTCGCCCGTCTCGCCGAAGTCAACCACGCCAATGCGGTGAAGCTCGCCGACCTGCTGGCGGGTGTGGAGGGCGTCACCGTGCTCAACGAGAGCTTCTTCAACGAGTTCACGGTGAAGCTGAAGAAGCCGGCCGCCGAGGTCGTCGAGGTTCTGGCTGCCAAGGGCATCCTGGCTGGCGTCCCCGTCTCGCGCCTTCTGCCCGGAGCCGGGCTGGACGACCTGCTGATCATCGCCTCGACCGAGGTGAATACCGATGAAGACCGGGCGGCCCTCGTGGCGGCGCTCGTGGAGGTGCTGTGATGCTGAACCGTCAGGGACGTCCCACCCAGGCCGGCGAGGCCTCGCACCAAGAGCACCTTACCTTCACCGGCAACAAGGCTCTCCAGCAGATCGAGCCGCTGATCTTCGAGATCGGCCATCATGAGGCGACCGGCGTCGACATCGACAAGCCGGCCCCGTTCAAGTCGCGGCTCGGCAAGCATGCCCGCCAGGGCGAGATCGGCCTTCCCGGCCTCTCCGAGCCCGAGACGATGCGCCACTTTGTGCGTCTCAGCCAGAAGAACTACGGTATCGACACCGGGCTCTTCCCGCTCGGCTCCTGCACGATGAAGCACAATGCCCGCCTCAACGAGAAGGTGGCGCGGCTGCCGGGCTTCTCCGACGTGCATCCGCTGCAGCCGCTCTCGACCGTGCCCGGCGCACTCGAGCTGATGCTTGAACTTTCCCGCTACCTGATGACGCTGACCGGCATGCCGGCGGTGGCGCTCTCGCCCAAGGCGGGCGCCCATGGCGAGGCCTGCGGCATGATGGCGATCAAGGCCGCGATCGCGGCGAAGGGCGAGGGCGCGACCCGCAATGTCGTGCTCGTCCCCGAATCGGCCCATGGCACCAACCCGGCGACTGCGGCCCTGATCGGCTTCTCGGTGAAGGCGGTTCCGGCGCGTCCCGACGGCACCGTCGCGGTCGAGGATGTGAAAGCCCTGCTCGGGCCGGACATTGCCGCGATCATGCTGACCAACCCGAACACCTGCGGTATCTTCGAGCCTGAGATCGTCGAGATCGCTGCGGCGATGCATGAGGCCGGCGCCTATTTCTACTGCGACGGTGCCAACTTCAACGCGATCGTCGGCAAGGCCCGTCCCGGCGATCTCGGCGTCGACGCCATGCACATCAACCTGCACAAGACCTTCTCGACGCCTCATGGCGGCGGCGGTCCCGGCGCAGGCCCGGTCGTGCTCTCCGAGCGTCTGGCGCCCTTCGCGCCCGTGCCCTTCATCCATGTCGAGAACAACAAGCCGCATCTGATCGAGACGCGCGGGGAAGCGCCCGCCGGCAACAAGCCATTCGGCCGGATGACCGCGTTCCACGGCCAGATGGGCATGTATGTCCGCGCGCTCGCCTATATGCTCAGCCACGGCTCGGACGGCATGCGCCAGGCTTCCGAGGATGCGGTGCTGAACGCGAACTACATCCGCGCCGGCCTCGCCGATTTGATGTCGCTGCCCTTCCCGGACCACCCGTCGATGCATGAGGTGCTGTTCGACGATGAGTGGCTGAAGGGTTCGGGCGTTTCGACCCTCGATTTCGCCAAGGCGATGATCGACGAGGGCTACCACCCGATGACGGTCTATTTCCCGCTCGTCGTGCACGGCGCCATGCTGATCGAGCCGACCGAGTCGGAATCGAAGGCTGCGCTCGATCTCTTCATCGCCACACTGCGCGATCTCGCCATGGCGGCCAAGGGCAACGACAAGGAGCGCTTCACCAGCGCACCGCATCACGCTCCGATCCGCCGCCTCGACGAGACCCGCGCCGCCCGCCAGCCCGTGCTGAAATGGGAGAAGCCGGCGCCGGTCAAGGAAGCCGCCGAGTAGGCGCTTCATCCGTCCTGACGATATTCGTCAGCATGGTGAAGGGCGCTGCTCGCTTCTTAAGCCTTCCTTGACTATGTCGCGGAATGATCCCCCGGTGCCGCTCTGTGCGGCCCGGGGGTTTTCATGTCTATGCGTCCCTCCATCCTCGCTGCGGCGGCCGCGCTTCTGCTGGCCTCGACGGCGATCGTGCGTGCGAACGAGCCGAGCTACGGCCCGAACACCTATGACCGCACGCTCGAGGCGTTGATTGCCCATGAGGATGTCGCCAATCGCGGCGGCTGGCCCAAAGTGCCCGGCAGCGCCAGCACCCTGAAGCCGGATTCGCAAGGTGCCGATGTCGTCGCGCTGAAGCAGCGCCTGCTCGCCAGCGGCGATCTCGCGCCCGAGGCCGTGGCGGGCGACACCTACGATGCCAACGTGACCGAGGCCGTGAAGCGCTTCCAGCGCCGCCACGGCCTGTCGGATCTCGGGACGGTCGGGCGCCTCACGCTCAAGGCGATGAACACGCCTGTCGAGGCGCGCCTGAACCAACTCACCGCGACGCTGGAGCGGCTCAAGGGCAACGGCTTCAACTTCGCCAGCCGCTATGTCGTGGTGAACATCCCCGGCGCCAGCGTCGAGGCGGTCGAGAACGGTACGGTCGCCCAGCGCCATCTCGCCATCGTCGGCCGCCCGGACCGGCCTTCGCCGGTTATTCAGGCCAACATCACCTCGGTCAACCTGAACCCGTACTGGACGGTGCCGATGTCGATCGTGAAGGCCGACGTCATCCCGCATATGCGCAAGGATCCGGGCTTCATCGCCAAGTCGAACATGAAACTGCTCGGAGCCGAGAACAAGGAAATCGACCCGAAGAGCGTCAACTGGGCGGCCCTGACCAATCCCTATTTCTACGTGCGTCAGGAGCCCGGGCCGACCAATTCGCTCGGCCAGCTCAAGATAGACATGCCGAATGGCGACGCTGTCTACATGCATGACACGCCGAAGAAGACGCTGTTCCGCAACGACGTACGCTTCAACTCCTCCGGCTGCGCCCGCATCGAGGGTGTGCGCGATCTCGCCGCCTGGCTGCTGGAAGGCTCGGAATGGACCCGGCAGGGGATCGAGGACGAGATCGCCAAGGGCGAGCGCAAGAACATCCCGCTCAAGAAGTCGGTGCCGGTCGCCTGGGTCTATCTGACCGGCTGGCAGGGGGCGGACGGGCAGGTCCAGTTCCGCGACGACATCTATGGGCTCGACACGCCGCAGGGCATCGTCACCTCGACGATTCAGCCACGCAAGCCGAAGCCGAAGGTGGCGTCAGAGCCGCCGGCGCGGCCGGCGGTGGCGCCCGTGACGGCGGCGCGCAACGCCCCGGCTCCGGCGGCGACCGCGAGCAACTGAAAGGCGGCACCTGCCGTCATTCTTCGGCGAAGCGAAGGAGAAGACCCGAGAATCTCGGGCCGGAACAGGCGCGAGAGCCTCCTTCGGCATGAGATGCTCGGGGCAAGCGCGAGCACGACGCTCGATCTTCGTTGATCCCTGAACGAAAAACGCCGCGCTCCTCGGGAGCGCGGCGTCAGATCTTATCCAATCAACCGAAGCTCAGTTGAGCTTGGCCTTGACCTCGTTGAGTCCAGCAGCGAAGGCGGCGTCACTGGCCTTGCCGGCCATCTGGCCGCGCAGGATGGTCTCGGCCGCCTTGGTGGCAGCCTCCGCAGCCGCGGCGCGAACCTCGGCCTCGGCCTGGCTCTCGGCCTGTGCGATTTTCTCCTCCGCGGACTTCGTGCGGCGGGCGACGAAATCGGCGAGCTTGGCCTCGGCTTCCGCTGCGAGGCGCTTGGCCTCTTCATTGGCGGAAGAGACGATCTCGGCGGCCTCGGCCTCGGCGGCTTTGCGCTTCGCGTCGTACTCGGCGAGCAGCTTCTCGGCCTCCTGACGCAGGCGGCGGGCTTCCGCCAGCTCCTGCGCGACCTTCTCGCCGCGCGCGTCGAGTGCCTTCACGATCATGCCCGGCACGCCGAACTTGACGAGAATGGCGAGGAAGATGACGAGCGCGACGCCGACCCAGAAAGTATCCATCTGATCTCTCCTCAGCCGCGCGTCAGGGCCTGGTCGACAGCCGCCGACGCCTCGCTGGCGCTGGGAGCCTGACCGGTGAGCTTGGTGACGATGGCGACAGCGATGTCGCCGCCGAGATCGCGCACATTGCTCATGGCATTGACCTTGGTCTTGGCGATGGTTGCCTCGGCCTGGGCAAGCTTGGCAGCAAGCTCCGCCTCGGTAGCGTGGCGCTGGGCCTCGCTAGCCTTCGCGCCCGTCTCGCGCGCCGTCTGGGCGATGCCCTGGGCGTTCTTGCGAGCTTCGCCGAGAGCCTTTTCATAGGCCTGCGCCATGTCCTCGGCCTTGGCCTGCATCTGGGTGGCCTGGTCGAGATCGCGGCCGATCGTCTCGGCGCGCTCTTCCAGGATGGAGCCGAGGCGCGGCAGCGCGACCTTGGACATCAGCCAGTAGAGAGCCGCGAAGGTGATGGCGAGCCAGAACAGGTTGCTCGCGAAGTGAGCCGGGTCGAAGGGCGGGAAAGACGCCTTCTCGCCGCTCAGGCCGTGTTGCTGCTCGGCAGCCTGCGCCGCGCCAGCCAGCAGAGTGGCGAACGAGGCGACAGCCACCGGCCATCCTTGTCCGACGAACCCTGAAGATCGAACCGGCATGGGGTGCCTTTCAGCGCAGAGAAAAGGAAGCGCCGCGCACGTGGCCGAAGCAGGGCCGGCGCGCGCGACGGGAACGCGATCGACGTGAAGCGTCAGACCACGAAGAGCAGGACGAGCGCGACGACGAACGCGAAGATGCCCAGACCTTCGGCGAGCGCCGCGCCGATGAAGGCGCGCGGGAACTGGCCGTCAGCAGCCGACGGGTTGCGCAGGGCGCCCGAGAGGAAGTTGCCGAAGATGGTGCCGACGCCGATGGCGGCGAGGCCCATGCCGAGCGAAGCGAGACCAGCGCCGATGAACTTGGCTGCAACAGGATCCATGATGTTTCTCCAGTGTGGAAGGCTAAAGGGCGGGTTGAACTTTTGCGAGCGCGGCTTGGGCTCAGTGGCCGGGATGCAGCGCGTCGTTGAGATAGACGCAGGTCAGGATCGCGAAGACATAGGCCTGCAGGGCCGCGACCAGAACCTCGAGCGCGGTGAGGGCCACCGCCAGCAGCAGCGGCAGCGGCGCGATGGCGTAGTTCAGCGCGGCGCCAGAGCCCAGCAGCACGACGACGAAGCCGCCGAAGACCTTGAGCGCGATGTGGCCGGCGAGCATGTTGCCGAACAGACGAAGCGAGAGCGAAACCGGCCGCGACAGGAAGGAGACCGCCTCGATCAGCACCATGAAGGGCAGCAGCCAGCCGGGCACGCCCGACGGCACGAAGAGGCCGAAGAAATGCGTGCCATGCTTCACGACGCCGTAGATCACCACGATGCTGATGACGAGCAGCGCCAGGGCGGCGGTGACGATGATCTGGCTGGTGACGGTGAAGGAGCCGGGCAGCAGGCCGAGCAGGTTGCTCGCCAGCACGAAGGTGAACAGCGAGAACACGAAGGGGAAGAACTTCAGCCCCTCCTTGCCCATGACGCCGGTCATGGTCGAGGCGACGAACTCATACATCATCTCGGCGAGTGATTGCAGCCGGCCGGGAACGACCGCACGCTGGCTCGAGCCGTAGATCATGATCGCGGAGACGACGGCGAGCACGATCACCATCCACAGCGAGGTGTTGGTGAAGGACAGGTCGAGGCCAAACGGCTTCAGCTCCACGATCGGGTTGATGTGGAATTGGTGGATCGGATCGATTCCGCCGCCAGCCGCCATGGTTCTGTCCCTCGTCGCGCGGCTTTGCGGGCCGCCTCTTCGGTCAATCTTTCTTCGGATCGCCGTTCGACCGTGAGGTCGGGCGCGAACCGAGCCGATAGACGGATCTGAAGCCCGCGATGGTTCCGATCGCCATGAAGGCAATCAGCAGGAACGGGGACGTTCCAAGCCACCGGTCGCCGAGGTACCCGATCAGGGCGCCCGCGATGATGCCGCCTGCGAGATCCGTCGCGGCGCGAAAGCCTGAGGACATCGCGCCCGCGAGGGCCTTGTCCTCTCCAGCCGGGCTCGCGCCCGGCTTTTCGTTCTCTTCCGCCCGTTTGATCGCGGACTTCAGGGAACCCAGTCTTGCGCGCAACTCCGAGTCTGAGGCGTTTGGGTCGGGTTCGGACATGGTCTTGGCCTCCGTCTTGACCGCGTTTACGCCGCGATCCAGCGAAAAACCACTATAACCACGACCAAACCCGCGCATCGAGCCGTCGTCAGCACGGCCTCCTTTATTGACAGCCCCCGGCGCTGTCAAGGCACGTGGATAACACCTAACATATTGGAATATTTAGAAATTCGGGCTAAGTGCGACATTCTTGCCGCAATGCGGTGCCGATTGTGGCATTTTTTCAGCCGGGAGAACGGCGCCCTCAGCCGGCGTCGCGGATGCGCTCTGCGGTGGCCAGATCGACCGAAACCATCTGGCTGACGCCGCGCTCGGCCATGGTCACGCCGAAGAGCCGCTCCATCCGCGCCATGGTGATCGGGTTGTGGGTGATGAGGATGAAGCGCGTTTCAGTGTTTCGCGCCATGTCGGCGAGCAGATCGCAGTAGCGTTCGACATTGGCGTCATCGAGCGGTGCGTCGACCTCGTCGAGCACGCAGATCGGCGAGGGGTTGGTCAGGAACACCGCGAAGATCAGCGCGGTTGCCGTCAGCGCCTGCTCGCCGCCGGAGAGCAGCGTCATCACCTGCGGCTTCTTGCCGGGGGGGCGGGCGAAGATCTCGAGCCCGGCATCGAGCGGATCCTCCGAATCCACCAGCTTGAGCTCCGCCTCGCCGCCGCCGAACAGCACGCCGAAGAGCCGCTGGAAGTGGCTGTTGACGATCTCGAAGGCGGCAAGCAGCCGCTCGCGCCCCTCGCGGTTCAGCGCTCCGATCGCTTGCCTCAGCCGGCGGATCGCCTCGGTCAGGTCGTCGCGCTCTCCGGAAAGTCCCTCGCGCTTGGCCTTCACCTCGGTCAATTCATCCTCGGCCCGCAGATTGACGGCGCCAAGTCGCTCGCGTTCGCCCTTGAGGTTGGCGAGCCGTCGCTCGACCGTTTCCGGCTCCGGCAGCGCGTCGCCAGGCTTGATTCCGGCGATGGCCTGCAGGCCGTCGAGGCCGGTTTCCAGCCCGTCTTCGATCTGGCGGGTGATGTCGGCGACGCGCTGGCGGGCGGCTTCGAGCCTTGCTTCCGCCGAGGCGCGGCGCTCGCGCGCGCCGGACAGCCCTTCGAGGGCGATGCGCGCCTGCCGGTCGGCCTCCGCCAGCGCGGTTTCGCCGGAGGCAAGCCGGTCGGCTGCCTCGCGGCGAGCACCTTCCGCCTGCTCGATCTCGGCGAGGAGGCGGCGCCGCTCGGTCAGGAAGGTGTCGGGCGCTTCCAGCAACGTCCTCTGCTCGGTGCTGGCGACGTCGATCCGGTGCCGTGTCTCTTCGGCGCTCTGGAGGCTGGCTGCCGCGCGCTCCTTCCAGGCTTTGACGTCGGCGGCGATCGCGGCGCGGCGCCGCATCCGCAATTCGGCTTCCCGGGCCAGGGTCTGGACCCGGGCGCGGGCGTCGGAGGCGGCGGCGCGGGCCTCGCCCAGCACCACCCGCGCCTTGAGCAGCGTGTTTTCCAGCGCGGCGGAGGCGGGCAGGGCGGCAAGCCCTGCTTCTTGCACCGCCACTTGCTGAGAGGCCTCGGACACGGCCTGGCCGAGCCGCTTGATCGCTTCGGCCAGGGTTGAACGCTTGACCAGGGTCTCGGCCGCCTTGCGCTCGGCGACCGCAAGCTGCTCGCGCGCCTGATCGACGCTCCGGCGCGCCAGCCGCGAGACCTCGATCGCGGCGGTTTCCGCCTGCGCAGCCGCGCGCGCCTCGGCGCCGACGGCGTCCAGAACCCGGCGGGCGGTCTCCGCCGCCTCGCGCGCGGCCTTCGCCTCACGCTCAAGATCGACGAGGCGATTCTTCTCGGAAAGCCGTCTGGCGGCGGGGGAGGGAGCGTCGGCTGCGCTGGCGAAGCCGTCCCAACGCCAGAGATCGCCTTCGCGCGAGACCAGGATCTGGCCCTGCTTCAGCTCTCGCCGGAGGGCGTCCCCCAATTGGCGCGCGACGACGCCGATCTGCGCGAGCCGCCGCCTCAGGGCGGCGGGGGCCTGGACATGAGCAAGCAGCGATTCGGCTCCTGTCGGCAGGTCAGGGTCGCCGCTTCCTGCTCCGGTATCGTCCCAATGTGCCGGGGCGGCCGCTTCGGTCGAGGCGTCGAGATCGTCGCCGAGCGCGGCACCCAGCGCGACCTCGTAGCCCTTGGCGACGCTGACGGCTTCGAGGATCGCCGGCCAGCGATAGCCCGCTGCCGGGGCAAGCAGCTTGCGCAGTGTGCCGATCTCGGTGTCGAGCCGCTGGGCTCTGCGGTCGGCCTCGGCAAGCGGACCGCGCAGCGCCGCTTCGCGCTCGCGTGCTGCCGCGACAGCTTCGCGTGCCGCCCCGACATCGGATTCCGCTCTCTTGGCCGCCTTCTCAGCCGTCGCAAGAGCTTCGCGCAGCCTGTCGAGCAACGTCTTCGCATCGGACGCATCGAGCGCTTCGAGGTCGCGGCGCAGCTTGTCGCGCTCGCCGCCGGCGCGGACCTGCCGCTCGCGCGCTTCGCGCAAGGAACGCTCCAGCGCATCGCGTCTGGCGGCGAGATCGGACAAAGCTGCCTGCGCGCTGGCCTGCTCGGCCTCAGCCGCTGCGAGGGCTGCTTCGGCCTCGCGCTGCGCTGCCGTCGCGGCCTCGGCGCCCGATCCGGCGCCATCGCCCTCGCGGGCGAGTGCGGCATCCTCCTCCGACAGCCGCGCGAGGCTCTCGGCGGCATCGCGGCCGATATTTTCCTGCCTTGCGAGATCGGCCTGCAGTTCCGCAAGACGGCGCCCGAGATCTTCGGTTCGCTGTCGCGATCGGCGATTCTCGGCTTCGAGTTCGTCGAGGCCGCGCTTCAGCCGAACCAGCGCCGCTGCGGCAGTCGCCTCGCCCTCGCGCAATGCCGGCATCGCATGGGCTGTGATGGCCTGCCGCTTGGCGGCCTCGGCCTGAATGCCGGTCTGGTCGGCGACGCCTCGCACCGCCTCTTCGAGCACATGCGATGCCTGCGCTTCCTGGGCGCGGGCATCGTGCAGCGCGATCAGCGCCAGGATCGCCTCGGCGCGTCGGATGTCGCCTGCAAGGCTGCGGTAGCGCCCGGCCTGCCGCGCCTGCCGCTGCAGGGCGTCGATCTGCCCGTCGATCTCGCCGAGCACGTCCTCCAGCCGGGTCAGGTTCTCTTCGGCGCCGCGCAGCCTGAGCTCGGCCTCATGGCGGCGACTGTGCAGGCCGGCGATGCCGGCGGCATCTTCCAGGATGCGCCGGCGCGATTGCGGCTTGGCGGAGATGATCTCGCTGATCTGCCCTTGCCGCACGAGGGCCGGGGAGCGCGCGCCGGTCGCGGCATCGGCGAAGAGGAGCTGCACGTCCTTGGCCCGCACCTCCTTGCCGTTGATGCGGTAGGTCGAGCCTTCCTCGCGCTCGATCCGGCGGGTGACTTCGAGGACTTCGGCCTCGTTGAAGGCGGCCGGAGCCTTGCGGTCACTGTTGTCGAGGGTGAGCGAAACTTCGGCCATGTTGCGGGCCGGGCGCTCGTTCGAGCCGCCGAAGATGACGTCGTCCATCCCCGAGCCGCGCATGTTCTTGAACGAGCTTTCGCCCATCACCCAGCGCAGGGCTTCGACGAGGTTGGACTTGCCGCAGCCATTCGGCCCGACGATGCCGGTCAGCCCCGGCTCGATCAGGAACTCGGTCGGCTCGACGAAAGTCTTGAAGCCGGCGAGCTTGAGGCGCGTCAGGTGCATGGTGCCACCGCGCCGGCCTGAAAAGCCTCAGCCCTCATCCTTCGAGACGCTGCTGCGCGGCTCCTCAGGAAGAGGGCTGAGATGACTGCCTCGCGCTGGGAGCGCAAGCGGATGGGAGGCCCCTCAGTTGGCGAGGAGCGGCTCCAGGATCTTGTCGAACTCGGCGATCGAGAGCGCACCGGAACGCTTCTGCCCGTTGATGAAAAAGGTCGGCGTCGAATCCACGCCAGCCTTGGCCCCGCCATCCTTCACGACTGTGACGGCGTCATAGATATCCTGCCGTTTCAAGCAGGCCTCGAAGGATTCCTGTGTGAAACCGGCCTGCTTGACCAGCGTGGCCAGCGCGTCCACCGGCTTCTCGGTGAAGGCCCAGTTGCGTTGCTGCGCGAAGAGCAGGTCCGTCATCGGGTAGAACTTGTCGTTCCCGTTGCAGCGCGCGAGCATGAAGCCGGCCGTCGCCAGCGGGTCGAGCGGGAACTCGCGCAGCGTGAAGCGCACCTTGCCGGTGTCGATGTATTTCTTCTTCAGCTCCGGCCAGGTCGTCTCGTGGAAATGCGCGCAGTGCGAGCAGGTCATCGAGGCGTATTCGACGATCGTGACCTTGGCGTCGGGGGAGCCCAGCCAGACATCGCCGAGCGGGCCGGCATCGGGAAGCTTGGTCTGTGCCCGCACGGCGTTAACGCCGGCGAGCGCGGCGGCCGCGATACCGGCTGCGCCGGTCAGGAGCTGTCGCCTGTTCGTCATCGTGAGCAATCCCCGAAAGGTCCAAAAGCGGTTGCGGAGCTTGAGTATTTTCAAGCGAAGCGGACACCCGTTCGCTTGAAGCAAATGCGATGAATCGCTCTATAGAGGCCAGCGCGATTGTGGCAAGAGCACATCGTGCCGCTGCGCGCATTGCTCACGAAGCCGTGTCATGGTCTCGCGTTTTCGCACTGAGTGCGACGGCCCGGCCGAGCCGCGCCAGCGCTTCGCGCAAGCCCTCGTCAGCGACGCAGGCGACCTGCTCGTCGATCCGCGCCGCTGCTTCCTCGTTGAGCTTCGGCGCCGGTTTGGGCGCCACGGGCCGGGCGACCGGCCCCTGCTTGAGCACGAGCTTGCCGACGGCGCGCCAGCCGAGATGGGTGTTGACCCGCTCGATCACCAAGGGGCCGAGCTGCTGCATCTCCAGCGCGAAAGCGCCTTCGACGCGCACGACCATCGTTGCCGGCTCGGTCGCCTCGCCAGGGGCGGGCCGGCGCCGCGGCCAGTCGATCTTGAGCGGGCGCGAGCGCGCCGCCAGCCTCTCGCCGACGATCTCAGGCCAGAGCGAAACGACGGCACGCCCCGCGAAGCCCTGCGCGGCGAGCGCGGGCGCGATGCAGTCGTCGATCAGCTCTGCGAGGTGCTTTGCGGCCATGGCTCAGTTTGCGCGAGCGGGCGGCGGCCTGGCAAGTCGATTGCGCGGCGCGGGGCATCATCATGTCCGAACGCGTGGCCATTTCTGCCTCACCGGGTTGAAACTGACAGTTGAAATTAACTCGCCTACAGCATTTCAGCGCTAAATGCCGCAATGGCAGGTCCGGCGGGAACTGTCGCCGAGGGCGGTGACGTACTCGGCTTGAGTTGGGCCTACGCCTGAAGGTTCGAATGCGATGCCGAATTGCTCCTGCGCCACTGTTCATACCCTCGGCTGCGATGCGCCCGATGATCCGAACCGCCGCCAGTTCTTCACGGCGGCCGTCGCATTGAGCGCTGCCGGTGCGATGGCGCTGCCTGCCGTCGAAGCTGTCGCCGCTACGCCTTCGCCGGAAAAGCGGAAATTCATGGAAGAGGCGACGCGGCTCGCGATCGAATCGGTTGAGAAGGGATGGGGCGGTCCCTTCGGCGCCGTTATCGTCAAAGACGGTGAAATCATCGGACGCGGCCAGAACCGCGTGCTCCTCACCGGCATTCCCGTCCTCCATGCCGAAGTCACCGCGATCATGGATGCTTCGGCCCGCCTCAATCCCAAGGCGCTGCTGGGCAGCGAATACGGTGCCGGCACGATCCTGGAAATGATCCCGCGCGAGGCAGGCTCTCCCGATCCGGTGCCAGAGCGCGCGCGCATGCTCAAGGGATGCGAGATCTACATCAACGGCGCGCCCTGCCCGATGTGCATGAGCGCGATCTACTGGTCTCGCATCGACCACGTCTATTTTGCCGCCAGCCTGAAGGACACCAGCGCAATCGGCTTCGACGACGCGTTCCAATACGAGGATTTCGCCAAGCCGTGGGGCGACAGGCGGATCAGGGTGACCGAGAACTTCGAGCGAGAGGTTGGTCTCAAAGCCTATGCGGCGTGGACCAACAAGACGGATCGTCACCCCTACTGAGGCGCGTGGTCGAGACCGGCCGCTATGCGGCCGCGGAAAGTCAGAAGGCCGAGGACAGAAATGATCCGGCTCCGCGAAAGCGGGACCGGGGCGCAATGACTGACGCCCGTTTTCGATCCCAGCGACTGTTCGGCCTTTCGCGACGTCGGCTCCTCGCGCTAAACCCGGCGCATGGACGCCTCCGTTCCGATGGCCCGCGCGGTCGATCTGCTCGCCTGGTATGACCGCCATCGCCGCGCGCTGCCCTGGCGCGCCGTGGCGGGCGAGCGCCCTGATCCCTATCGTGTCTGGGCCTCCGAGATCATGCTGCAGCAGACCACGGTCGCGGCGGTCAAACCGTATTACGAGCGCTTCATGGCGCGCTTCCCGACCGTAAAGGCCCTTGCCGAAGCGCCTTCCGAGGATGTGATGCAGGCCTGGGCCGGCCTCGGCTACTATTCCCGTGCCCGCAATCTCCACGCCTGCGCCCGCGCGGTCACCGAGAATCACCGCGGTCGCTTCCCCGATACGGAGGAGGGGCTGCGGGCCTTGCCGGGCATCGGCGCCTACACGGCCGGAGCGGTCGCCGCCATCGCCTTCGACCGGCCGGCCGCGGCCGTCGACGGCAATGTCGAGCGCGTCATGACGCGGCTCTTCGCCATCGCCGATGAACTGCCGGGCGCGCGGCCGCTGATCCGGGAGAAGGTTCTGGCGATGCTGCCGATCGATCGGCCCGGCGATTTCGCGCAGGCTCTGATGGATCTCGGCGCGACCATCTGCATGCCGCGCAACCCGGCCTGCGGGCTCTGCCCCTGGCGCGATCCCTGCCGGGCGCGGGCGGACGGCATGCAGGAGAGCTTTCCGCGCAAGGCGGCGAAGAAGGCGGGCAAGATCCGCTACGGCGCTGCCTTCGTCCTGACCCGTGCCGATGGGGCCATCCTGCTGCGCACGCGCCCCGCCAAGGGGTTGCTTGGCGGCATGGCTGAGGTGCCGACCAGCGAATGGCGCGCCGATTACGAGCTTGACGGCGCCGCGCAGGATGCGCCGCTGCCCCTGCGCTGGACCCGGCTGGCCGAGCCGGTGCGCCACGTCTTCACGCATTTCCCTTTGGAACTGACGGTGTTCACCGGCAGCGTTCCGGAGCGGACTCTAGCTCCCGCTGGCATGCGCTTCACAAAGCTGGCGAATCTTGCCGGCGAGCCGCTGCCGAGCGTCATGCTGAAGGTCGTCGAGCGCGCGGGGCTCTACCGCTCGAAGACGCGATAGGTCATCGTCATCGTCCTGAAGCTTTTTGACCTCAGCGCCGCGGGAGCCGTTCTTCAGGATGGTGGCCATGACAGCCCCGCTACGATCTCACGAGCCAGAGTGGGCGCGCAGCCGGCGCGCGCATCCTCTGAACGAATGATGGCAGGAGTTTTGGCCGGCGGGCGGTCAGCCCGCCGCCATCTGCGCCCTGATCTCGCCGCGCAGCGCGTCGAGCACGGTCAGCCCGCCTTCGCGCTCGACATGCCAGAAGGTCCAGCCATTGCAGGCCGGTAGGCCCTGTGCCAGCGCGCCGACCTTGTGGATCGAGCCCACGGCAGGGCCGAGGATCAGCGTGCCGTCGGCGCGGATAACGGCCTTGTGGCGCCGCTTCTCGTCATGGACGGTCTCGCCGGCCTTCACCAGCCCGGCTTCGACCAGGCTGAGGAACGGCACGCGCGGCTCGCTGCGCTTGGAGGGCGCGGTGGAGAAGGCTTCCGGCGCCAGCGGCGTCACCGCGGCGATGCGCTCGCGCGCAGCCTTGGCATAGGTCGCATCGCGCTCGAGGCCGATAAAATGGCGGCCGAGCGCCTTGGCGACGGCGCCGGTCGTGCCGGTGCCGAAGAACGGATCAAGGATCACGTCGCCAGGATTGGAGGCCGAGAGCAGGACGCGGGCAAGCAGGGCTTCCGGCTTCTGCGTCGGGTGCACCTTGGCGCCGCCAGCGTCCTTCAGGCGCTCATCGCCTGTGCAAAGCGGCAGATACCAGTCGGAGCGCATCTGCAGGTCGTCATTGCCGCCCTTCAGCGCTTCGTAGTGGAAGGTGTATTTCGAAGCTTCGCCGCGCGCCGCCCAGATCAGCGTCTCATGGGCGTTGGTGAAGCGCCGGCCGCGGAAGTTCGGCATCGGATTGGCTTTTCGCCAGACGATGTCGTTCAGCATCCAGAAGCCGAGATCCTGCAGCGTCGCACCGACGCGGAAGATATTGTGGTAGCTGCCGATGACCCACAGCGCCCCGTCCGGCTTCAGCACGCGGCGCGCGGCGGCAAGCCAGGCGCGCGTGAAGGCGTCGTAATCGGCGAATGAGGCGAACTTGTCCCAGTCGTCGTCGACGGCATCGACGAGGCTGTCGTCGGGCCGGCGCAGATCGCCGCCGAGCTGGAGGTTATAGGGCGGATCGGCGAAGATCAGGTCGACGCTTGCCGGCGGCAAGGCGTTCATCGCCGCGACGCAGTCGCCGACGAGGATCTGATCGAGCGGCAGTTCCTGCGGAACGCCGATTTGTTCGGGAAGGCTCCTGGCCTTCATCCGAGCCCCCAGCGCTGGCCGTCCGGTACGCGAAACCTGAATCCGGACGGGAGCGCTGGCGGTCCCGGTACGCGAGATACCCATGACGCCAAGACCGTTACGCAACTTCAACGAGCGCGATATTGGCCGGACAGGGTAAAGGCCGGGTTTCCGCTTTGAAAAAAATGCGTCCCGTTTTGGGGCTGCAGATTTTGCCTAGCTCGTTGGCAAACAAGGGAAATTCGTAAACGGGCGTTAACCCGCGGATTGCCGCTAGGGCAATCTGGCAGGGTTCCCGTCATGCTCGGGTTTGACCCGGTATCTCCTGCCGAGGACGGCCCTGGGGCCTCCTTCTGTCTGAGATTCTCGGGTCCGGGCTTCGCTTCACCCGAGAATGACGCCAGGCAATCCTTACCGGAACCAGACGCCCTTCACCGGGGCGAAGGAATAGCGGTGCTCGGGGCAGGGGCCGTGCTCGGCGATGGCCTTGCGATGCTGCGGCGTCGCATAGCCGACATGGCCGGAGAAACCATAGGCCGGATAGCGCCGGCACAGCCGCGCCATCATTCGGTCGCGCGTCACCTTGGCGACGATCGATGCGGCCGCAATGGAGGCCACGGCACCGTCCCCCTGAATGATCGCCTCGCAGCTACAGCTCATCTGCGGCGGATCGTTGCCGTCGACCAGCACATGCAGCGGCGCCAGCGGCAGCGCGGCGATCGCCCGGCGCATCGCCAGCAGCGTCGCCTGTCGGATGTTGAGCGCGTCGATCTCGACCGCTGTGGCGCTGGCGACAGCCACTGCAAGCGCCCGCTCCATGATCTCGCCGAAGAGCTCCTCGCGGATCGGTGCCGGCAGCTTCTTCGAATCGTCGAGCCCATGCGGCACGCGGGCCGGATCGAGGATGACGGCCGCCGCCACGACCGGGCCGGCGAGCGGCCCGCGCCCAACCTCGTCAATGCCGGCCAGCGGCCAGAGGGCGTTAGCGATGGCGTGTGTCTCGCGGCTGAAATCAGCGGGCATGGCGGGCTTATGCAACAGAGTGCCGCCGCGAGCTAGACCGCTGTCGTCCTCCTCCACCATCATCCCGGACAATCTGCCATGGGCGGCGCCGATCCGGGATCCATGCCCAAGCCTTCAATCAGAGGCGCTCCGGCAATCAGAGGCGCTCCGGAATGGATCGCGGTTCTACGCTTCGTTGCGCCCGGTACGACCTCCGCGCGTGTCCATTCAAAACAGGCTCAGCTGCGCCTTTTCCTTCTCGGGCCTTACGAACAGGTCGGTGCGCAGCCTCCGGCGCGCCGTGTTGAAGCCGATACGCTCGGCCGCAAGCTCGAAACGCCGACCGATCATCCAGGCATAGGGACCTGAGCCGACCATGCGCTGTCCCCATTGCGAATCATAATCCTTGCCGCCGCGGGTCGAGCGGATCAGCGACATCACATGCCGAAGCTTGTCGGGATGATGCGTCAGCAACCACTCCTGCACGATGTCGCGCACCTCGAGCGGCAACCGCAGCAGCACATAGCCGGCCTCCTGCGCGCCCGCCGCCTTGGCGGCGTCCAGAATTCGCTCGATCTCATGCTCGTTGATCGCCGGTACGATGGGCGCAACCAGCACCGTCACCGGGATGCCGGCTTCCGACAGCTTGCGGATCGTCTCGAGCCGCTTCGGCGGCGAGGCGGCGCGCGGTTCCATGCCCCGCGCCGTCTTGGGATCGAGCGTCGTGACCGAGAGCGCGACCTTGACCAGGCCCTTCTCGGCCATCGGGGCGAGGATATCGATGTCGCGCTGGACCAGGGCCGATTTGGTGACGATGCCGACCGGGTGGTTGAACTTCGAGAGCACTTCCAGGATCTGGCGCATGATCCTCAGCTTCTTCTCGATCGGTTGATAGGCGTCGGTATTGGTGCCGATCGCGATGGTGCGCGGCTGATAGGAAGGAGAGGAGAGTTCCTTCTCCAGCAGTGCCGCGGCGTCGGGTTTCGCCGTCAGCTTGCTCTCGAAGTCGAGGCCGGGCGAGAGGCCGAGATAGGCGTGGGTCGGCCGCGCGAAGCAGTAGACGCAGCCATGCTCACAGCCGCGATAGGGATTGATCGAACGGTCGAAGGAGATGTCCGGCGAGTCGTTGCGCGTGATGATGTTGCGCGCCTTCTCATAGGCGATCTCGGTCTTGAACGGCGGCAACTCTTCCAGCGAGCCCCAGCCATCATCCTCGGTGACGCGCTGCTCCGCTTCGTAGCGCCCTCCCGGATTGACGGTGGCGCCCCGCCCGCGCCGTCGTTCCGGGTCGATGCGGTGGCCGGCATAGGCGAGCGGGTCGGCCGGCGCGACGACTGGCGCCGAGATGGTCGGCTCCCTGTCGTGCCGCCGCAGCGGCTGGGCCGATGGATAGGGCCTTTCGGTGGGTCTGGCCTGTGGCATGGCTTTCGAACCGGTTCACTGCCGGGAATCGGCATTTTGTGATCTCGGATAGAGTGAACATAACAAGAACAAAATGCAAGAGCCGGATTGCGGCGTGCTGCGCTGCGGCATAGAACCTTGCGTATGCTCACAGCCGTGATCCGCGCCGATGGTTCCCCACGAGCTCTCGCCGCCACGCTGGCCGTGCTGATCCCGGCGGTGGCGGAAGGGCTGCTCGGTCATGCGGTGATCGTGGATACGGTCGGCGCTCCCGATTTCGAGCGTGCCGCGGACACGACCGGCGCATGCTATCTGCGCACCGGCCCGGCCGCGGCCTGGCAGGGTGGGGCGGCCGCGGCGCGCGGCGATCGGCTCGTGCTGTTCGAGGCCGGCGACGTGCCGCAGGCGCACTGGGCGCTGGTGGTGGAGCGCTATCTGTTGCTCACGCCGGATCTGCCGGCCCTGATACCGCTTCACGCAGTCGGCGCTGCGCTGCGCGAGCGCGTCGCGCTGTCCTTCGCCGGGCGCAGGCTCCGGTCCGGGCTCGTGTTGCCGAAGGCGATGGTCCTGGAAGGGCGCCTCGACCAGGCGCCGCAGCGCCTGCCGGTGTGGCGCGAGCGCGCAGGGTAGGGCGGTGTCCGAGGCGGCATGACATCGGGCCGCGTGCCTCCTAAGCTGGAGGCGTCGGGAGGCTGATATGACGATACCGGGCGAGATTCTTCTGGCGAGCGATCTGTCCTCGCGCACCGACAGGGCTGCGGAACGCGCAGTGCTGCTGGCGCGCGGATGGCAGGCAAAGCTCGCGATCCTGCATGTCACGAATGCGACGGAGCAGGGGAGCGCCGGTCTTGCGGCCGAGGCCTGGCGCGAGGAGCTGCCCTCGGCGGCCGGCGAGGCGGAACTGCTGGTCCGTAACGGTTCGTTGCCGGACGTGCTGGCCAAGGTCGCCGCCGAGCGGGGCAGCGGACTGATCGTGACCGGCGTCGCGCGCTACAACGACGTCCGCGACTACGTTGTCGGGACGGCCGTTGACTATATCGTTCGCAGGGCGGCTGTTCCGGTCCTGATCGTCCGCCGGCGCGCCGATCGCCCTTACGGCACGATTGTCGTCGGCACGGATTTCTCGGAGGGCTCGCGCCGGGCTCTGCTGGCGGCTGCGGAACTGTTTCCGCAGGCGCGCCTCCTGCTGGTTCATGCCCATCCCGGCCCCGGCCCCAGGACCGATTTTCAAGGCAAGGGCGATTTCCTCCGCGCGGAGGCCGAGGCCGGGATGAAGGCCTTCCTCGACGCGGCAAAGCTTCCCGAGAGCCTCATCACGCGGCTCAGCACCCAGAGCGTCGAGGGCAATGCCGCCGCGGCCATCGAGCATTGCCGCGCCGCGGCCGGAGCAGAATTGGTCGTCGTCGGCCGCTACGGGCAGGGTGGCTTTGCCGAAGCGGTGATCGGCAGCACGGCCGAGACGATCTTGGGCACGGTCCGGGCCGATATCCTGATCGCGCCCGGCGCCTGATCGCCGGCGTCGGCTCACCGGCTCGGCTGTTCGAAGGATCCGTGTGCGAATGCCTATACGGGGTTCCGGAAGGTGTCGCAGCTCTGCAGCGAGCCCGACTGGAAGCCGGTGTTGAACCACTTCGTCCGCTGCGCCGACGAGCCGTGCGTGAAGGAATCCGGCACGACTACGCCCTGCGCCGCCCGCTGGAGCTTGTCGTCGCCGATCGCAGAGGCGGTGCGGATAGCTTCCTCGATATCGCCTTGGTCGATCCGGCCCATCGCCTGGATATTATGCGCCCAGACGCCGGCGAAGCAGTCGGCCTGCAATTCGATCCTGACCGAGATCGCGTTCGAATCGCGCTCGGAGGAACGCTCGCGGATCTGGTTGGCCTTGGGCAGGATGCCCAGCAGGTTCTGGACGTGGTGGCCGACCTCGTGCCCGATCACATAGGCATAGGCGAAGTCGCCGCCGCCGCCGAGCTTGCGCTGCATCTCCTGAAAGAAGGAGGTGTCGAGATAGACCTTCTTGTCCACGGGGCAGTAGAACGGCCCCATCGCCGATTGCGCCGTGCCGCAGCCCGAACGGTCGACGCCGGAGAACAGCACGAGCCGGGGCGGCTGGTAGCGGATATTGGCCTGCTGCGGCAGGATTTTCGACCAGACGTCCTCGTTCTGCGCCAGCACGGCCGAGACGAAGCGGCCCATCTGGTCCTGCGGCGGGCCGGAAGAGCGGCGGGTTTCCTGCGTCTGCTCGCGCCCGCCAATGCCGCCGATCATTTCGGCGCCGCCGATCAGCAGGCGGGGATCGATGCCGAGCGCCCAGCCGAGAAGGCCGAGCACAACCATGGTGCCGATGCCGATGCCGCCGCGCCCGCCAGGCATGCCGGCGAAACCGCCGCCACCGCCGCCGCCGCGCCGGTCCTCGAGATTCTCGGACTGGCGATAGTCTTCCCACTGCATGGACGGTTCCTCGACGAAACGCCCCGCAATCTCGCCGGGAGATGCGGGGAACTCAAGTCGTCTTTGCAGGCCCCGCCTGAACGAAGCCTGATCGTTATCCTCTCACTCAGTGATAGCCGCTGTCGACCCTGACCTTGCCGCGGAAGGTCCAGTACACGAAGGCCGTATAGAACAGGATCATCGGCAGGAGGAAAGCGACGCCGATCAGCACGAAGATATGGGAGGAGGGTGCGGCCGCCGCGTCCCAGATCGTGATGTCGGGCGGCACCAGATAGGGGAAGTTCGAGATCGACAACCCGACGAAGCAGAGCAGAAAGATCGCGACGGTCAACGCGAAGGGCGTGAACTCATGCGCGCCATGCAGCCGCCGCCAGGCGAGGTAGCCGCACAGCGCCGTCAGCAGCGGGAACGGCCAGAGCCAGACGAGATTGGCCGGGGTGAACCAGCGCTCGGCGATTCGCGGGTGGGCATAGGGCGTCCACAGCGAGACCAGCGCCGCGAAGGCCAGGAGGCCCAGCAACAGGATCTTCGCCTGCCGCCGGGCCCGTTCGGCGACGGGGCCGTCGGTCTTGTAGAGCAGCCAGGTCGCGCCGAGCAGGGCGTAGCCCACGATGACACCGGCTCCGCACATCACCGTGAACGGCGTCAGCCAGTCGAGCGGCCCGCCGGCGAACTGGCCGTTCTTGACGGTGACGCCCTGGATCAGCCCGCCGAGCACGAGCCCCTGCGAGAAGGCAGCGACGGCCGAACCCAGCCAGAAGGCGAAGTCCCAGCGTCGGTGATGCGGCTTGGCCACCCAGCGGAACTCGAAGGCGACGCCGCGGAAGATCAGTGCCAGCAGCATCAGCGTGATCGGGATGTAGAAGGCCGGCATGATGATGGCGTAGGCCTGCGGGAAGGCGACCCAGAGGCCGCCGCCGCCCAGCACCAGCCACGTCTCGTTGCCGTCCCAGAACGGGGCGACCGAGTTCATCATCTGGTCGCGCTCGCCCTCGTCCTTCGTCGTCGGGAACAGGATGGCGATGCCGAGGTCGAAACCGTCGAGCACGACGTAGAGCATCACGGCGGTGCCGATCAGCACGGCCCAGATGACCGGAAGATACCATTCCATCGTCGTGGCTCCTCAGATCGCCGGCTGGATCTTGTCGTCGCCGGGCTGGCCGTCGCCGAAGATGGTGGCGGCTTCGCCCTGCACGGCCTTGAGCGTGCGCTTCGAGGGTTGCTCGGGCGCGTCCGGGCCTGCGATCTCGTCCGGTCCCTTGTCGATCAGGCGGTTGATCAGGAGGATGCCCGCCGTGAACACCACCGAGTAGACGCAGACAAACAGGAAGAGCGAGATCGCGACCTGGGTGGTCGTCACCGGCGAGACGGCATCGGCCGAGCGGATGATGCCCGTCGCGAGCCAGGGCTGGCGGCCCACTTCCGTGACGAACCAGCCCGAGAGGATGGCAAGGAAGCCGACGGGCCAGGTGTATTGGGCGATCCAGAGCCAGCGCCGCGATTCGAACACTGTGCCCTTGCGCCAGAGCCAGGCGCCGATCCAGCCGAACAGGATCATCAGCACGCCGATCCCGACCATCGCCCGGAAGGCGAAGAACGGGATGAGAACCGGCGGCCGGTCCTGCACGGCAAAATCCTTCAGGCTCGGGAAGAGCGCATTCATGCTGCCATGGGTGACCAGGCTGGCGACGCCGGGAATCGAGACCTCGAAGCGATTGAGCTCGGCCTTCTCGTCGGGCCAGGCGAAGAGCACGAGGGCGCCGGGCTTGGACGAATCCCAATGCGCCTCGATCGCGGCCAGCTTGGCCGGCTGGTAGGTCGCGGTGTCGCGGCCGTGGAAATCGCCGATCACCGCCTGCAGCGGCGCCGTCAGCGCGATCATCAGGATCGCCATCCGCACCATCGTCTTGGCCGATTCTGTGCGGTGCCCGGCGAGCAGATGGCGCGCGCCGGTCGCCAGCACGACGAAGGCGGTCGTCAGATAGGCCGCGGTCATCATATGGGCGAAGCGCAGCGGGAATGTCGGATTGAAGACGATCTTCACCCAGTCGACGGGATAGGCGATGCCGTCGCGCACCTCGTGTCCAGCCGGATACTGCATCCAGCTATTGGCCGAGAGGATCCAGAAGCCCGAGAGCGCCGTGCCACCCGCGACGATCACCGCCGAGGTGAAGTGCAGCCAGGGCGGCACGCGCTTCCATCCGAACAGCATCACGCCGAGGAAGGAGGCCTCGAGGAAGAAGGCCGATAGCACCTCGTAGCCGATCAGCGGGCCGACCACGTTGCCGACGGCCGTCGAGAACCGGCTCCAGTTGGTACCGAACTGATAGGACAGCACGATGCCGGAGACGACGCCCATCGCGAAGGATACGGCGAAGATCTTGGTCCAGAAGCGTGCGAGCAGATGAAACTTCTGGTCGCCCGTCTTCAACCAGAGGCCGAGCAGTGTCGCGATATAGGCGGATAGCCCGATGGTGAAGGCTGGAAAGACGATGTGAAATGAAACGGTGAAAGCGAACTGGATGCGTGAAAGCTGAAAAGCGTCGATTTCCATCGCAAGACTCCGGCCAGCTACCGCCTCGGGGCGGCTTGAAACGATCCTGCCGAAGGCAGCATCGTCGCTCTCGGCCAGATTAGTCAAATCCGAGGCTGGGCGAGAGGCGCGGATGTCGCAGTCGCCGGTCGTGATGTCGCAGGGGAGGGGGCCTGCAACCTCGGCGTGCAACCGTCCCGGCGCGGAACTGCGCGCACTGTTGCACCCAAACGGAATGGTTCTCTGGGCGCGCGGAGACGTTGCCTCTACTCGTATTCGCCCTCGATATCCCTGCCGGTATAATCCTTCATCAAGGCTGTCGCGATCAGGCTCAGGATTGCGCAGGCGAGAATGTAGAAGGCGATCGCATAGGCCGTTCCATACTTGGCAAACAGCCAGGCGGCGATGAGCGGAGCCGGGCCGCCGGCGATCACAGAGGCGAGCTGATAGCCGAGCGAGGCGCCGCTATAGCGCAGGCGGCCGGTGAAGGATTCCGCGATCAGTGCCGCCTGCGGTCCATACATCATGTCATGCGGCACCAGCGAGATCACGATGGCCAGGAAGATCAACAGCGCCGAGCCGGTGTTGAGCATCCCGAAATAGATGAAACCGAAGGCGCCGGTCGCCGCAGCGCCGATCATATACATGCGCCTGCGTCCGATCAGATCGGAGATGTGGCCGAAGAGCGGGATCGAGACGAAGGACAGGACCGAGGCCGCCAGCACGGCGACGAGCAGAAAATCGCGCGAGACCTTCAGCGTCCCGACGCCGTAGGCGAAGATGAAGGCGGTGAAGATGTAGAAGGGCGCCTGCTCAGCCATGCGTAGCAACGCACAGAGCAGAATCTCCTTGGGGTGGCGCTGAACCACCTCCAGCATCGGCGCGCGCTCGACCTTGTTCTCGGCGACGAGCCTGCGGAATATCGGCGTCTCCATGATGCCGAGCCGGATCCAGAGGCCGATCGCGACGAGCACGAGGCTCAGCAGAAACGGAATGCGCCAGCCCCAGGTCAGGAACTGGTCGCCGGAGAGCCAGCTGAAGGCGAGGACAGCCAGATTGGCGAGGAACAGGCCGCAAGGCACCCCGAACTGCGGCCAGGATGCGATGAAGCCGCGATGATCGGCTGTCCGCGCCCATTCCATCGAGAGCAGCACGGAGCCGCCCCATTCACCGCCCACCCCGACGCCCTGAATGAAGCGCAGCACCGTCAGGATGATTGCGCCCCAGATGCCTATGCTCTCATAGGTCGGGACGAGCCCGACGAGAAATGTCGCGATTCCCATCAGCATGAGCGTGGCGATCAGCGTCGATTTGCGGCCGATGCGGTCGCCATAATGGCCGAAGATCGCCGCGCCGATCGGCCGGGCGACAAAACCGACCGCATAGATGGCGAAGGCCTCGAGCGTGCCGACGAGCGGCTCCGATCGCGGGAAGAACAGCCGCGCGAAGACAAGACCGGTCACCGTGCTGTACAGGAAGAAATCATACCATTCGATTGCGGTGCCGATTGTGCTTGCGACGATGGCACGCCGCAGTTGCCTATCATGCTCTTGCTCGGACAGTATGCCGGCGCCAAGATCGATGACAGCCATGGTCAGCCTCCACGCATTGGTTCACCGCGCAGGCCGCTGCAAAATCAAGTGATATTATATCGCAAATCGCCGGAAACGGCTATTTCTCATGCCTTGGCCGCGGGGCAATCGCTTCAAATTGATCGACCGCGCATGATTCCGGCCATTCGGGGCCTCGTGATGCGGAGCTGCTGCCGGAAACCGAGATTTCGAAGTGGGACTTTGGCGAGATTTCCGGTTCCTCCATCACCGCATTTGGCGGCCCGACTTCGGTTCCGGGAGCCTATGCGAGCGCAGCCTTGAGCGCGCGCAGGTCGCGCCAGGCGAGGCGCTTTTGCAGCGGCTGCCGCAAGAGATAGGCCGGGTGCAGCGTCGCAATGGCGCGAATGCGGCGCGAGCCGGTATCGTATTCCACCCATTGCCCGCGCGAGCGCAGGATGCCGCTGAAGCCGAGCAGCCCCTGCGCCGAGGGGCCGCCAACACAGACCAGGATGTCGGGGTCGGCGAGCTCGATCTGGCGCTGGATGAAGGGCAGGCAGATCGCGACCTCCTGCGGCGTCGGCGTGCGGTTGCCCGGCGGACGCCAGGGCAGGAGATTGGCGATGTAGACGTCGTTCTGGCGGCTGAGGCCGATCGAGGCCAGCATCCGATCGAGCAATTGGCCGGAGCGGCCGACGAAGGGGAAGCCTAGCCGGTCCTCATCGGCGCCCGGCGCCTCGCCTACCATCATCACCCGGCCTTCCGGGTTGCCATCGGCGAAGACGAGATTCTTGGCTGTCGCCTTCAAGGCGCAGCCTTCGAACTTCGCGAGCGCTTCCTTCAACTCGTCGAGCGTGCGCGCCTCGCGGGCCAGCGCGCGGGCGTTGAGGGTTGCGTCGTCGGGCGCCGTGGCGGCCGCCGCGATCGGCCGGGCGGGAGCGGCCGGACGGCCCGGCAACGAGCGCAGGCGAGGTTGGCCGGCGCCGGCGGAGGGGGGCGGCTCGGCGAAATGATTGCGCGGCGCCTCGTCGAGCGCCTCGGTCACGCCCATCTCGGCGTACCAGCTCAAAATCTCGTAAGGGTCTGGCGCGTCGGGGCCGGCTGTATCGGACAGGCTCATGGCCGCATCCTATACGCTGCAACGCCGCTTCGCGAGCCAACGCAGTTGCAAAATGGAACGGGCACTTGGATAGAGGGGTCCAGACTGGACGGAAGCCGAGCGTTGAACGAGTCGGCATAATAGTTCATATATAAACTAATCGCGCGACGCGGGTTGCCAAGGCGGAGGGCAGGATGGATCTCAAGGAAGCGCAGAGCGAACCGCGCGAGAGCATGGACTATGACGTCGTCATCGTCGGCGCCGGTCCTGCTGGTCTGGCGGCTGCGATCCGGCTGAAGCAGCTCGACGAGAACATCTCGGTCGTCGTGGTCGAGAAGGGGGCCGAGGTCGGCGCCCATATCCTCTCCGGCGCCGTCATCGATCCGATCGGCCTCGACCGTCTGGTGCCCGACTGGCGCGACGATCCCGAGCGCCCCCTGACCACAGAGGTCAAGGAAGACGTCTTCTATTTCCTGACCCAGCCGAGCGGTCTTCGCCTGCCGAATTTCGGCATGCCCTCGCTGATGAACAATCACGGCAATTTCGTCGGCTCGCTCGGGCTGGTCGCGAAGTTCCTGGGTGCGCGCGCAGAGGCGCTCGGCGTCGAGATCTATCCCGGTTTCGCCGCCGCCGAGCTGCTGTTCAACGAGGACGGTTCTGTCGCCGGCATCGCGACCGGCGACATGGGCATCGCCAAGGATGGCACCGTCTCGGACCGCTTCACCCGCGGCATGGAGCTGCGCGGCCGCTACACGCTGCTGGGCGAGGGCGCGCGTGGCTCGCTCTCCAAGATCGCGATCAGGAAATTCGGCCTGGACGCCGGCCGCGAGCCGCAGAAATACGGCATCGGCCTGAAGGAGCTCTGGCAGGTCAAGCCGGAGAAGTTCCACAAGGGCCGGGTCCAGCACTCCTTCGGCTGGCCGCTCGACAATGGCACCGGCGGCGGCTCCTTCCTCTATCATTTCGACGACAATCTGGTCTCGGTCGGTTTCGTCGTGCATCTGAACTACCAGAACCCGACTCTCTCGCCCTTCGACGAGTTCCAGCGCTTCAAGACCCATCCGCTGATCCGAGACACTTTCGAGGGCGGCAAGCGCATCGGCTATGGCTCGCGCGCCATCACCGAGGGCGGTTTCCAGTCGGTGCCGAAGCTGACCTTCCCGGGTGGCACGCTGATCGGCTGCGCCGCGGGCTTCGTCAACGTTCCCCGCATCAAGGGCAGCCACAACGCCATCCTGTCGGGCATGCTGGCGGCCGAGAAGCTGGTGCCGGCGCTCCAGGCGGGCCGCAGCCATGACGAGGTCGTCGAGATCGAGACGAGTTGGCGAGACAGCGCCATCGGCAAGGACCTGAAGCTCGTCCGCAACGTCAAGCCGCTCTGGTCGAAGTTCGGCACGCTCATCGGCATCGGGCTCGGCGGCGTCGACATGTGGCTGAACCAGCTCTTCGGCTGGTCGCCCTTCGGCACGCTGAAGCACGGAAAGCCCGACTACGCGACGCTGAAGCCGCTCGCCGAGGTGACGCCGATCACCTATCCGAAGCCGGACGGCAAGATCTCCTTCGACAAGCTGTCATCGGTCTTCCTCTCCTCGACCAATCACGAGGAAGACCAGCCGGCTCACCTGAAGCTGACCGATCCGTCGGTTCCGATCGCGAAGAACCTGCCTGTCTATGGCGAGCCGGCACGGCTCTACTGCCCGGCAGGCGTCTACGAGGTCGTCTACGAGAATGCCGAGACGAAGAGCAATCCGCGCTTCGTGATCAACGCGCAGAACTGCGTCCACTGCAAAACCTGCGACATCAAGGACCCCGCCCAGAACATCACCTGGACGGTGCCGGAAGGCGGCGGCGGGCCCGGCTACGCGAATATGTGATCGGCTCTCTCTGAGAGTCCTGCGAACAAGGGCGCGCTGCGAGGTGCGCCCTTTCATGCTTGGAAATGGTGGTTCGGCCTTTGCGCACGGCCGGAGCTGCCGGCTCCGGCTTGTCCGCGGCGAAGCCGAAGAGAAGAGCCGTTGCGGCAGAGTTCAGATCAGTCTTCATCCTCGGAACGGTCCCGACAATGATCGCTGCCTGAGCTGCAAGCAGGGGAGATAGAGAGTCGCTATCCTTGTGCCGGCGGACAATGTTTTCTCGCTGTACGCCTCCGGGAAAAACGGGTCTTCGGGGACTGTTGCGCCGCCGCTACGAAGCCGCCGCATTCGCGCAGGGCCCCGCTTGCCCGCCCGCCCGGAAACCGCCATCTTGGCGGCCTACGCGAGCCATCACGGTCCGCCGAAGGAGCGCCCGGAGCATTTGGGCGGCGGACCGAGGGAGAACAGCAGTCGTGACATTTCTGAAGAAGGTGCGTGCCTCCGGTACGGCTGCTGCCTTGTCGTTGTTGATGGTCTTGCCCGTGGCCGCTGCGGCCCAGGGAGCGACCGCGCCGCGTTCGTCTGATTCGCTGGAGCCAGCCGACAGCCTCGAAGGGAATTATCTCGCCGCCATCGTGGCGGGCGCCTCGCGCGATCTCGGCGCGGCCTCGGTCTATCTGCGCGAAGCCGTGCGGGAAGATCCGCGCAACAGCGAGTTGCTGGAGCGCGCCTTCGTCGCCTTTCTCGCCGATGGCGCCATGCCTGACGCCTTCCGCGCCGCCGACAAGCTGATCCAGCAGGATCCGAGCAATGGCCTGGCGCAGCTCGTCATCGGCATCCGCTCGATCAAGCAGAAGAGCTACCAGACCGCCCGCAATCACCTCCAGCGCGGCGGTCGCGGCCGGGCGGCCGACATCACGGCGACGCTGCTCTCCGCCTGGTCCTACCTTGGATCGGGTAACGCCAAGCGCGCCATCGAGACGCTGGAGCGTCTGAAGGGCGAGCCCTCCTACAACCTCTTCCGCGACTATCATGCCGGCCTGATTCTCGACGCAGCCGGGCGCAAGGCCGAGGCCGAAAAGCGGCTGAAGGCCGCCTACGACGCCGAGAAGACCACGTTGCGCCTCGTCGACCTCTGGGCGCGCTTCCAGGCCCGCAGCGGCGATTTTGCCGGCGCGGCAGTCACTTACGCCGAGTTCGACCGGCTGCTGCCGAATCATCCGATCATCCGCGAAGGCATGTCGCTGGTGTCGAAGAAGGAGGCACCGCCGCGTCAGATCCAGACCGCGCAGCAGGGCGCGGCCGAAGTTCTCTACGGGCTCGCCAGCGCGGGCAACCGGCAGGGCGACGAAGCCGCAGCGCTTCTCTATCTGCGCATGGCGATCTACCTGGATCCCGGCCATGACCTCGCCATCCTGACGCTGGGCGACATCCTCGAGCGGGCTCGCCAGCCCGAGGACGCGGTCGCGGTCTATGACAAGATGCCGGCCTCCTCGCCGCTGCGGTCCAACGCCGAGATCCAGGCGGGCCTCGCGCTGGAGAACCTAGGCAAGCCCGATGAGGCGGTGAAGCACCTGGAGAAGGTCATCGCCGAGCGGCCGGACGATGTCGATGCGCTCGCGGCGCTCGGCAACATCTATCGCTCGCGCAAGCAGTTCGCCGAGGCGGCCGCCGCCTACGACAAGGCCATCGACAAGCTCGCGTCCCCCGGCCGCGCCAACTGGGATCTGTACTATTTCCGCGGCATCGCCCGGGAACGCATCAACCGTTGGCCGGAGGCCGAGGCCGATCTGCGCAAGGCTCTTGAACTCCTGCCCGATCCGCTCGGCCGCGAGCGCGCGCTGGTGTTGAACTATCTCGGCTATTCGCTGGTCGACAAGCATCTGAAGCTCGACGAGGCACTGGGCATGCTGCGCCGCGCCGTGGAGCTGCGTCCGCGCGACGGCTACATCATCGACTCGCTCGGCTGGGCCTATTACCGGCTCGGGCGCTATGAGGATGCCGCGCGCGAGATCGAGCGCGCGGCTGAGCTGCGCCCCTCGGACCCGGTGATCAACGACCATCTCGGCGATGTTTATTGGCGCACCGGCCGCCAGCTCGAGGCGAAGTTCCAGTGGAATCACGCGCGCGATCTCAAGCCCGAGCCGGAGGATCTCGAGAAGATCCAACGCAAGATCGAGCACGGGCTGGAAGGCCCGTCCGCCAACGTGACCGACGACGCCAAGAAGGACGGCGGCTGACGCCGATCCCGTCGCCGGGCTGAACCGGGAGCGGCCGTGGCTCTACCGCTGACGACGCGTGCGCGCGCCAAGGTCAATCTCGACCTGCGGGTCCTGGGCCGGCGCGCGGACGGCTATCACGAGCTCGAAAGCCTGGTTGCCTTCGCCGGGGTTGGTGACGAGCTCACGTTGGAGCCGGATGCGCCGCTATCTCTGTCGATCACCGGCCCGCGCGCGGCGGGGCTGTCTGACGCGGACGACAACCTCGTCCTGCGTGCTGCGCGGACGCTCGCGACCGCCCGTCCAGGCCTGCGTCTGGGGCGCTTCCATCTCGTCAAGCGACTGCCTGTCGCTTCGGGGATCGGTGGCGGCTCGGCTGACGCGGCCGCGGCGTTGCGCCTCGTCGCGCGGCTGAACGGCATCGCTCAAACCGATCAGGTCCTGCTGGACATCGCGGCAAAGATCGGCGCCGACGTGCCGGTCTGCCTCGAATCGCGGGCGCGGCTGATGGCCGGCATCGGTGAGAGGCTTGGGCCGGTGCTCCGCCTGCCGCCACTCTTCGCTGTGCTGGTCAACCCGGGCGTTCCGGTCGAGACGGCCGCGGTGTTCCGCGCTCTGGGCCTGACACCGGGGCAAAAGATCGCGGTCTCGCGCACCGCGCCTGATTCTGTGTCGACAGGGGCGTTCCACCACGCGCTCGCAGCTTCCGATAACGATCTGGCGGCTCCGGCGAGGCATGTCGCACCCGTGATCGACCTCGTTCTCGAGCGGCTAGCGGAATTGCCGGGCTGCCGAGTGGCGCGCATGTCCGGCTCCGGCGCGACTTGCTTCGCCCTGTTCGACGATTGCAGGGCTAGCGCCGATGCGTCACGAGCGTTGGCAAAGACACAGCCGGGCTGGTGGGCGAAGCCGACTCTGCTGCGCTGACGTCGTCCGTCATGCTCGGGCTTGCCCCGAGCAACTCTCCCAGAAAAAGGCTGGTTTCTGAGAGGGACGGGTCAAGGCCCGGACCTATGCCGCCTCAGTGCGCCCGCGCCACGCAGAAATCGACAGCGGCGTTGAGCGCCTGCTTCATCGGCGAGGCTGGGAACAGGCCAAGCGCATCCTTGGCCATGCGGGCATAATGCTCGGCGCGCGCGATGGTGTCGTCGAGTGCTTTGTGCCGGCGCATGATCGCCCGTGCTTCTTCCAGGTCGCCCTCGCGGATCTCGCCGTCCTGAAGCGTGCGCTTCCAGAAGGCGCGCTCTGTCTCGTCGCCGCGGCGGAAGGAGAGCACGACGGGCAGGGTGATCTTGCCCTCGCGGAAATCATCGCCGGTGTTCTTGCCGAGCTTCGCCGCGACGCCGCCATAGTCGAGCGCGTCGTCGATGAGCTGGAAGGCAATGCCGAGATTGAGCCCGTAGCTGCGGCAGGCGGCGGCGTCCGCCTTCGAGGAATTGGCGATCACCGGGCCGACTTCGCAGGCGGCGGCGAAGAGCTCGGCCGTCTTGCCGCGGATCACCGAGAGATACTCGTCCTCGGTCGTCTCGGTGTTCTTGGCGACGGAGAGTTGCAGAACCTCGCCCTCGGCGATGACCGCCGCGGCCGTGGAGAGAATATCGAGCGCCCGCAGTGAGCCGACCTCGACCATCATCTTGAAGGCCTGGCCCAGCAGGAAATCGCCGACCAGCACGCTGGCTTCGTTGCCCCAGAGCATGCGGGCGGCGAGCTTGCCGCGCCGCATGTCGCTCTCGTCGACGACATCGTCGTGCAGCAGCGTCGCGGTGTGCATGAACTCGACGGAAGCCGCGAGCTTGACATGGCCTTCGCCCCGATAGCCACAGAGATCGGCCATGGCGAGCGTCAGCATCGGCCGCAGGCGCTTGCCGCCGGAGGAGATCAGGTGGTTCGCGACCTCCGGGATCATCGTGACCTCGGAGCCGGTGCGCGACAGGATCATCGCATTGACCCGCTCCACATCGGCACGCGTCAACGCGACCAGCGGCTCGATGCTCGCCTGATTCGATTCCCGTTCCTCAAGGGAGACGACGACACCCACAGAAGCACTCCGAGTCCGATCCCTGCGCCGGCACGACGCGCGCCAGCCATGCCACAACCGTTGCATGGGACGCCAGCCCCTGCAAACCGTCGCGACGCCGCAGCTTGCGCGAAGGGGGCGGGTTGGGCTCCATGGGGCGATGCACGAACTCATGCGCACCAACGACCTCATCCTGCTCGGCGCCGTCGAGGCCCTGCTGGAATCGGCCGGGCTCGATTGCCTGATCGCAGACCAGCATATCAGCGCCCTCGAGGGCATGACCGGCGCCTTTCCACGCCGGCTCCTTGTGCGCGAGGCGGATAAGCGCCGGGCGCGGGCCCTTCTGGTCGAAGCCGGCTACGGAGCCGAGCTGCGCAATGAGTGAGGTGGAGACGCCGTTTGCGTTGGGTGAAATCGTCGAGGATCGGCTGCTCGACGGCCGGCTTCGCCTGCGCCAGCCGCGCAAGGGCCACCGCGCCGGCACCGACGCCATCCTGCTCGCGGCTGCGCTGCCCGTGCTCGATGGCGGAACGCTCCTCGATATCGGCGCGGGCGTCGGGACGGTGGCGCTCGCGGCTGCGCTGCTGCGGCCGGCATTGCGGATCGCATTGCTGGAGCGCGACCCGGAACTGGCGGCTCTGGCGACGCAGAACTTGGCATTGAATGGCATGGCAGATCGCGGGATTGTCATCGCGGCAGACGTCACAGCGCCGGCGGCCGAACTGCAAGTGGCGGGACTGAAGCCGGCTTCCTGCGACGCGGTCGCGATGAACCCGCCTTTCTATCCGCAGGGCGGGACGCGTGCCTCGCCGACTGCCAACCGCCGGGCGGCCCATGTGGCGGAGAGCGATCTTGGGCCCTGGCTACGTGCCGCGCGGCGGGCTCTGAAGCCGGGCGGCCTGCTCGCGATCATCCATCGGGCCGAGGCGCTGCCCGATCTGCTCGCCGGCCTCGCCTCCGGCTTCGGTGCCGTCGCGATCCGGCCGGTCTACGGCGTCGCCGACAAGCCAGCGATTCGCGTTATCGTCACGGCGGTGCTGAACAGCAGAAAGCCGGCAGAGCTGCTGCCGGCTTTCGTGATCAATGAACCTGATGGCCGGTTCACGGCCGAGAGCGAGGCCGTGCATCGTGGGCGGGCGCGCCTCGACTCTTACCAGTAGTAGCGCGGCGGCGGCGCGAAGATCGGCGGCGGAGGCGGCGGCGCGTAATAGCGCGGACCGTAATAGCGGCGCGGGCCGTAGTAGCGCGGCGGGCCGTAATAGGGGCGCGGCGGGCCATAATAGCGGCGCGGGCCGTAATAGTACTGCGCCTGTTGCACCATGCCGCCTGCGAGATCGACCTTCGGCGCAGCCGCGACCGGCGCCGCGGAAGCCGGGGCGGCGGTGAGGGCTGCAATGCCCAGCGCGCCGGCCGTCACGGCGGAGAAAAGCATCGTCTTGAACATGATATCCTCCGTG
Organism: Allobosea sp. TAF32; assembly: GCF_052113585.1. NCBI lineage: Bacteria > Pseudomonadati > Pseudomonadota > Alphaproteobacteria > Hyphomicrobiales > Alloboseaceae > Allobosea > Allobosea sp. TAF32. Next base: position 251,338 of record NZ_JBFRDM010000003.1, read on the forward strand.
CGATGGCGTCGACGGTCTCGCTTGCGCTGACCAACGCCGTCCATGGGAGGGGAAACTATCCCCCTTAACCTGAACGGCGCGAAACCGCGCCGTTCAGCGAGCCTTCATTGAGCCGCGAATCATGGCTGCAATGCGTCAACCTCAGCGGCAGACCCGCACCGGGCGGACCACCCAGCGCCAGCCGTTCCACACCCGCCGTTCCGACCAGAAGCAGCGCGGACGATAATAGGGGCGCGGGCCATAATTCCGGCGCGGGCCGCGATAGTAATATTGAGCCTGCTCGATCAGGCCCTGGCCGGCCTGCGCCGTCTGGCCGGCGGGAGCGGCGACCGGTGCTGCCGAGGCCGGGGCGGCCATCATGGCGAAGCCGCCGAGCGCGCCTGTCACGGCAGCGGCGAGAAGCGTTGTCCGGAACATCGTGTTCTCCATCGATTGCCGCCGGCCGTGCCGATGGCTGACTTGTCGTCCCTTGTGCGAAGCTAGGCCGTCACACCTGAACGGCGCGAAACCGCGCCGTTCAGCTTGCCTTCATCGAGGCGGTTGGCCGTCTTAGCGGCAGATGCGCTGCTGGCGCACGATCCAGCGGCGGCCATTCCAGACGCGGCGGGATTCGGTCCAGCAGCGACGGACATGCGGTCGGCCCGGGCCGTAATGCGGGCGGCCTTGGTGCCAGGCCTGCTGGACGAGACCGGTCTCGGCGCCTGAGCCCAACGCCGTGCCAGCCGAAATCGGAACAGCGGAAGCGGGGGCGCTGCTCATGGCGGCACCGAGCAAGGTTGCCGCGCCAAAGGCGGCGGCAATGATGCGGGTTGTCAACATGGGCTATAACTCCTTCATTATTCAGCCGCTGCTCATCGATCCAATGCTCGCCCCCGAACATTGCTGATCATGCGGCGTCTCGTGGTTAGCAGACGGGTTATGAACGAAATCTGTCCGGCTGCGGTTCCGGCCTGCGCTTGACCCTGATCGGTCCGAACCCTAATCACCCCGCAATTCCCTTGTTATCGGAAGGTTGCAGGCATCTTGTCCGCCCCCGCGCCACATTCGCTTTCCAGCATCCCGGCTTCTTCCCCGGCGATGGACCCGACCCGCTCCTTCCAGGGGCTGCTGCTGACCTTGCAGCGCTTCTGGGCCGAGCGAGGTTGCGTGGTGCTGCAGCCGTACGACATGGAGGTCGGCGCCGGCACCTTCCACCCGGCGACGACTTTGCGCGCGCTCGGGCCGAAGCCGTGGAAGGCGGCCTATGTCCAGCCCTCGCGCCGCCCAAAGGACGGCCGCTACGGCGAGAACCCCAACCGGCTGCAGCATTACTACCAGTTCCAGGTCATCCTGAAGCCGTCGCCGCCGGATCTGCAGCAGCTCTATCTCGACTCGCTTAGGGCGATCGGCGTCGATCTCGGCCTGCATGACGTGCGCTTTGTCGAGGACGACTGGGAGAGCCCGACATTGGGCGCCTGGGGGCTCGGCTGGGAGTGCTGGTGCGACGGCATGGAAGTCAGCCAGTTCACCTATTTCCAGCAGGTCGCGGGCGTGGAATGCGCGCCGGTCGCGGGCGAGTTGACCTATGGTCTCGAACGCCTGGCGATGTTTGTCCAGGGCGTCGAGAACGTCTACGACCTCAACTTCAACGGCCTCGATGGCGAGGACCGCATCTCCTATGGCGACGTTTTCCTGCAAGCCGAGCAGGAATATTCGCGGCATAATTTCGAGCACGCCAACACCGCGATGCTGTTCCAGCATTTCACGGACGCCGAAACCGAGTGCAAGGCGCTGCTCGCTGCCGGTGAGCCGGCGTCTGGCGACAACCAGCCTCGCCACCAACTTGCCCTGCCGGCCTATGATCAGTGCATCAAGGCCAGCCACATCTTCAACCTGCTCGATGCGCGCGGCGTGATCTCGGTCACCGAGCGGCAGAGCTACATCCTGCGCGTGCGCGAGCTCGCCAAGGCCTGCGGCGCGGCCTGGCTGAAGACCGCCGGCGGGGGAGCAATCTGATGCCCGATCTCCTGCTCGAACTCTTCTCCGAGGAAATCCCGGCGCGCATGCAGCGCAAGGCCGGTGAGGACCTCAAGAAGCTCGTCACCGATGCGCTGGTCGAGCGCGGCCTCGTCTATGAGGGCGCCAAGGCCTTCGTCACGCCGCGCCGTCTCGCGCTGCATATCGCCGGATTGCCGGTGCGCGGCCGCGACGTGCGCGAGGAGCGCAAGGGCCCGCGCGTCGGCGCGCCCGATGCCGCCGTGCAGGGCTTCCTCAAGGCTGCCGGCCTTGCCTCGCTCGACCAAGCGACCATCGTCAGCGATCCGAAGAAGGGCGACAGCTACGTCGCGATCATCGAGAAGCCCGGCCAGGAAACGGTTCAGGCCATCGCCGAGATCGTCCCCGCCGTGATCCGCGCCTTCCCCTGGCCGAAATCGATGCGCTGGGGCAAGGCTTCGGCGGCCGGCGCCAGCCTGCGCTGGGTGCGCCCGCTGCACTCCATCCTCTGCACCTTCGGCGCCGAGACCGAGGACCCGGAGGTGGTGCCCTTCGAGGTCGACGGCATCGTCTCCGGCAACACGACCTACGGCCACCGCTTCCATGCGCCCGGCCCGATCACGGTGAAGCGTCTCGACGATTACGTGACCTCGCTGGAGAAGGCGAAGGTCGTGCTCGATGCCGACCGGCGCAAGGAGATCATCCTTACCGACGCCCGCAACCTCGCCTTCGCGCAGGGGCTCGATCTCGTCGAGGACGAGGGGCTGTTGGAGGAGGTCGCCGGCCTCGTCGAATGGCCGGTCGTGCTGATGGGCTCCTTCGAGGAGCGCTTCCTCGACATCCCCGGCGAAGCGATCCGCGCCACCATCCGCGCCAACCAGAAATGCTTCGTGCTGCGCGACCCGGCGACAGGCGATCTCGCCAATCGCTTCATCCTGGTCTCGAACCTCCTCGCCAGCGACGGCGGCGCGGCGATCACCGCGGGCAATGGCCGCGTCGTCCGCGCGCGCCTCTCGGACGCCGCCTATTTCTGGCAGACCGATCGCGGCTCGCTGCCCGACCTCGACACCTTCAAGGAGAGCGCCGAAAAGCTCGGGCTCGATCTCGCAAAACCGCTCGACCAGCGCATGGCCAAGCTCGACAAGCTCGGCGTCGTCTTCCACGCCAAGCTCGGCACGCAGGGCGAGCGCGTCCAGCGCATCGCCGCGCTGGCGAAGGAGTTGGCGCCGATCGTCGGCGCCGACCCGGGGAAGGCCGAGCGCGCCGCCAAGCTCGCCAAGGCCGATTTACCGACCGAGATGGTCGGCGAGTTCCCGGAATTGCAGGGCCTGATGGGCCGGAAATATGCCGAGCTGCAGGGCGAGGACGCTTCGGTCGCCGCTGCGGTCGAGGAGCACTACAAGCCGCTCGGCCCGTCCGACCGTGTGCCGAGCGATCCGGTTTCGGTTGCGGTGGCGCTGGCCGACAAGCTCGACACGCTGGTGGGCTTCTGGGCCATCGACGAGAAGCCGACCGGCAGCAAGGACCCCTATGCGCTGCGTCGCGCGGCGCTGGGCGTGATCCGGCTGGTGGTTGAGAACGGGGTGCGGCTGGGGCTTATGCCAGTCCTCAATCCGCTTCGCACCAGCAAGATGGTTGCTGGTGTTTCGGAGAAGACTGCCGAACTAGAAGCTCTCGCTGCAAAGCTGGTAGAGCTGGACGCGGAAGAAGCTTTGCACTCTTTTAAAAGTGCTCGAGCCCGTGCGGTGGGCATCGAGACCTACATCAAATGGGCAGGATCTCGTTGGTATTGGAGGGAAACCTATGATCTCCTCTCCTTCTTCCACGACCGTTTGAAAATCATGCTCCGCGACCGCGGCGCGCGGCATGACCTTGTCGATGCGGTGATCGGCGACGGCCCGTCAGACAACGACGACCTGCTCCTCATCACCCGCCGCGTCGCCGCGCTCGGCCGCTTCCTCGACACCGAGGACGGGAAGAACCTCCTCGCGGGCTACAAGCGCGCCGCCAACATCCTCAAGGCCGAGGAGAAGAAGGACGGGGAGGGCGCTTTTTCCGCGGCGCCCGAATTGCAGTTGATTGCAGAAGCCGGCCTGATCGAGGAGAAGGCGCTCGCCGTCGCGCTGGCGCAGGCGACGCCGAAGGCCGAGGCTGCCGTCGCCGCCGAAGACTATGAGGGCGCGATGGCCGCGCTGGCGGAACTGCGCCCGGCGGTCGATGCCTTCTTCGACAAGGTCACGGTCAACGATCCCGATCCGGCCCAGCGTGCCAACCGCCTGAAGCTGCTCAACCAACTCCGTCAGGCGACACGAGCCGTGGCGGATTTCGACCGCATCGCAGGATAAGGCGCGGTAGGGGTGAGGGCCTGCCGTCGGTCGCCCTTGCCCTCTCCGCAGCTGCGGTTGGTTCCGTGCCGGACTGGTTTTCCGTCCTTCCCTCACCCCTACCCCTCTCCCATCCGGGAGAGGGGTCTTCGTTTGCGGCCCCGCGTTCATTCGGAAACCGCCCCGTCTCCTTCGCCGGCAAACCCCGCACCGGAACCTATTCCCACCCTGCAACGTTCTCTCGGCGGGGCTGACAGGTCGCGAATCCGTCGCGGCAGGGCTCCCGGGGGGCCGGCCACCGGCCGAGATAAAGGGCTGAAAGCATGTCCATTCTGATTTCGCTGCTGATCACCGTTCTCGTGATCGGCCTTGTGCTCTATCTCGTGCGGATGCTGCCGCTCGACGGGCAGATCAAGAATGTCGTGCAGATCATCGTCATTGTGATCGGCATCATCTCTCTGCTGCGCTATCTCGCTGTTTTCTAAGGCGATTGACGGCGTCCACGCGCTGGTACAGACTTCTTGAGGTCCAGAGGGCCCCGGACGCTCCCGTCCCGGGGCCCTTCCTGTTTCAGGGCGAGACCTGCGATGAACGCGCCGAACCGTAACGGCCATATCAGGCTGACCTCCCATCCCGAGCCCGGCAGCGCTGCCGTGCGCTTCCCGATCCGGTGGGGCGCCCCCACCGCCGCCGAGCGCGGCCCGATCATCGCCTCGACCACCAACCCGGCCGACCGCAACGTCATCGGCGCCCATGGCGGCTCCTATTCGGTCTACCGCGCGCTGGCGATCTCGGCCCGTGCGATGAACCCCTCGCAGCGCCCGGACCTGACCAACACCTATCCGACGGCCGAGATTTCGCCGCAGCCGCAATGGGCCGATCCGAAGAAGATCGTTTCGCTCGATCCCTTCGGCCATACCGTGGCGAAGGATTTCGGCAAGCTGATCGGGGAGGGCATCGACATCCGCCCCTCGATCGCGATCACCAAGGCCAGGCTCAACCTGCCCGAGATTCTCGCCGCCATGGGCGCGCATCGCCTCGCCGCAGACGGCAACATCCTGCATCCGTCGGGCGACATCTCCGTCACCAAGATCGCGGTCGATCCGGTCTGGTATCTGCCGGGCATCGCCGAGCGCTTCGGCGCCACCGAGAACGAGTTGCGGCGCACGCTTTTCGAGCAGACCGGCGGCATGTATCCCGAGCTGGTGACGCGGCCGGACCTCAAGGTCTTCCTGCCGCCGATCGGCTCGATCACCGCCTATGTCATGGGCGAGGTCTCCGCGCTCGCCGACCCAAAGAAGCGCATCGCCTGCCGCGTCCATGACGAGTGCAACGGTTCAGACGTCTTCGGTTCGGACATCTGCACCTGCCGGCCCTATCTCATCCACGGCATCGAGGAATGCGTGCGGGAAGCGCAGAGCGGCGGCGTCGGCCTGATCGTCTACAACCGCAAGGAGGGCCGGGCGCTCGGCGAAGTCACCAAGTTCCTCGTCTACAACGCGCGCAAGCGCCAGGAGGGCGGCGATTCCGCCGCGACCTATTTCGAGCGCACCGAATGCGTCGCCGGCGTGCAGGATGCCCGCTTCCAGCAGCTCATGCCGGATGTGCTGCACTGGCTCGGCGTCACCCATATCGACCGGCTGATGTCCATGTCGAACATGAAATATGACGCCATGGTCGAGAGCGGCATCACCATCGGCGAGCGCGTCGCGATCCCGCCTGAGCTGATCCCGCCCGACGCATCGGTCGAGATCGAGGCCAAGAAGGCTGCGGGCTATTATTCGCCGGACGGCACACCCGGCGACAATGCGCTCAAGGCCACCGTCGGCCGTGGCCTCGAGAAGTTCTGATCCTGCCCCGCATCTACCCGAGTTGACGATGCCCGACCGCGATACCGAGGCGTTCCGCGCCCTGTTGAAACCTGCTGCCGTCCGCGAGCGCGCGCGGGAGATGCTGGAGCTCGGGCTTGCCGGCCAGCTGCTGCATTTCAGCGTCCAGACCGAGCGGCTGGAAGCCTGCGCCGACTATGTGCTTGAGACAATCCGGGCGAACTATCCCACGCTCGAAATCCCCTTCCATGCGCGCTGGCGCCACTTCGTCGTCGCGGGCGATGATCGCTGGCAACGGCTCGATCAGGCCGCCGGCTTCGCGGACTCCGCCGCTCGCGGCCGCGCTGCCTATGATCTTGCCGTGGTCAGCGTCCTGCTCGATGCCGGTGCGGGCCCCGACTGGCGCTACCGCGATCCTGCTACGGGCCGCGAGATCGGCCGGTCCGAGGGGCTGGCGCTGGCTTCGCTCGACATGTTCGCCGCCGGCCTGTTCTCCAGCGATCCTGCCGATCCGCTTCGCGCCGACGCCGCAGGGCTGAAGCGGCTCGATGCGGCGACGCTGGCACAAGGTTTTCAGGTGGGTCCGGACAATCCGCTCTTGGCGCTGGAGGGGCGGGCCGCTCTGCTCAACCGCCTCGGCGAAGAGCTGGAGCGACAGGGCCTGTCGCGCCCCGGCGAACTCTTCGGCCGTTTCGCAGCTGCCGCCGACACCGGCACGCTGCGAGCTGCGCATATGCTCGGCGAGGTGCTCGCGACCTTCGGCGGCATCTGGCCCTCGCGCCTGACGCTCGCTGGTGTTGCGCTCGGCGATACCTGGCGCCATCCCCTGATCGCGCCGGGCGAGGTCACGGAAGGGCTCGTGCCTTTCCACAAATTGTCGCAATGGCTGACCTACTCGCTGATCGAACCGCTGCAATGGGCCGGCATCGCCGTCATCGACATTGACGATCTCACCGGCCTGCCCGAATACCGCAATGGCGGGCTCTTTCTGGATAGCGGCGTGATCGCGCTCAAGGACGAGGCGGATCGGGCGAAGGCGCATGAGGTTTCCTCGCCGCTGGTCGTCGAATGGCGAGCTTTGACGGTGGCGCTGCTCGACGAAATCGGACTCTTGATCCGCAAGCGCCTCGGCCGCTCACGCGAGGATTTGCCGCTCGCCAAGGTGCTCGAAGGTGGTACCTGGGCTGCCGGCCGGCGGATCGCGCGTGAAAAGCGTGTGGATGGCGGTCCGCCCTTGACCATTGTCAGCGATGGCACGGTATTTTGACGAGCAGAGTTTCGAGAGAAAAAGGGGTAGCCGGCGTATGACTTCGAGCCAGGACGGCGTCACCGTCGTTGATCACCCGCTCGTCCGCCACAAGCTGACGCTGATGCGCGAGAAGGACCGCTCCACCAAGAGCTTCCGCCAGCTTCTCAATGAGATCGGCATGCTGCTCTGCTATGAGGTGACGCGCGATCTCCCGACCGAGATGATCGAGATCGAGACGCCGCTGCAGAAGTCGATGCAGCCGGTCATCTCTGGCAAGAAGATGGTTTTCGCGCCGATCCTGCGGGCGGGCGTCGGCTTCCTGGACGGCATGCTGGAGCTGGTGCCGGCCGCGCGCGTCGCCCATATCGGCCTCTACCGCGATCCCGATACGCTCCAGGCGGTCGAGTATTATTTCAAGGCTCCATCCGACATCGCAGACCGCATGATCGTGGTGATGGACCCGATGCTCGCGACCGCCAATTCCGCCGTGGCGGCGGTAGAGCGTCTGAAGGAGCGGGGCGCCCGGGATCTGCGGTTCGTCTGTCTGCTGGCGGCGCCCGAAGGCATCGCTCATCTGCGCAGCGCGCACCCCGATGTCCGAATCTGGACCGCCGCGATCGATGAGCGCCTCAACGATCACGGCTACATCGTGCCGGGTCTCGGGGATGCAGGCGATCGCATGTTCGGTACGCGCTGAGCACCGGGAAGGCCCATGCCGCCACGGGCAAGGGCCTTTCCGGCCTTCGCACCGGGCGAAAAGTGGACGTCACTTTTCGGAATCGATGCGACAACAATGGATTGATCGCCGTCATCGCGTCCGGCCGGACGCGCGGCAATCCAGCGTCATTCGATGATTTCGACCACGCGGCGGGTGCGCGGCTCGACGACGACGGCTTCGCCGTTCACGATCGTGTAGTGATAGCCGGGTGCGCCATATGCCGCGGGCACATTGCGATAGACCATGCCGCGCGCCGGTAGCACCGTGCCGATCACGACCGGTTCGCCATAGCGATATGACCGCATATGCTGCGCCGTCACATAGTTCCGGAAGCCTGCGTCGTCGTTGATCATCGTGCCGCCGGCGGGATCCCGCCGAAGAGGTGGCGCGAAGACGTCGAACGGCATCATGTTCGTCTCGGTGCCGACAAGGGCCGGGTCATGAGTGAAGCCGCCGCTTGCGGGGTCGCGGATGATAGGCCCCATGCTTTGTGCGAAAACGGTTGCGGGAATGGCTGCAAAAGCCGCAGCCAACAGAATCCGCTTGATCATGATCGACCTCCGATAACTGCCTAGCCCCAAAGCCAGAATGCGCGCCTTCTGCGGCAGTTCCGTGCCGCGGCGATCACAAAAGCGAGAATGGCCCGCCGAGGCGGGCCATTCCGTAGAGACTGGCGTCACTGGATGATCTGGACCACGCGGCGCGTCTGCGGCTCGACGATCAGGGTGCGATCGTTCACCACCGTGTAGTTGTAGCGCGAGGCGGACGCTCCGTACTCGGCCGGTACGCGGTGATAGACGACGCCCTGCGCCGGCAGGACGGTGCCGACAGCCACCGGCTCGGCATAGCTATAGGACGGAACGCGCTGCTCGACGACATAGGTGCGGAAGCGGGGCTCGGCAGCATCGCCGACGATCGCGCCGACCACGGCGCCGCCGACGCCGCCGACGACAGCGCCCACCGGGCCGCCGACCACAGCGCCGCCAACCGCACCGGCCGCCGCACCGCTGGTCGCGCCACCGACCGCACCGCCCGAAGGCTGGCTCTGGGCGAAGGCAACGGCAGGCGTAATGGTCAACGCGGCAACAAGAGCGAGCTTCTTGATCATGGCTTTCTCCTTTCGAAGTGAACTTCGGGAAGGAAAACTGCAGCAAGCCGAAACAGTTCCCCAAAAATGGGGTCACGAGATGTTAACGTTTGCGATCGTCGGCGAGAAGATGAGCCGCAGCAATGACTTGTCAGTTCATTGCGGAAGGCGGCGGGTTCGCCCATCGGGCGCAGATTATCGCTCAAAATGAAAACGGCGGGCACGAGGCCCGCCGCGAAGACGATCGAACTGGGTTGGCCTCACTGCTTCGGGGCGGCCGAGAGAGCAGGCGTCAACTTGTCGGCATCGCGCTTGATCAGCGTGGCGAAGCCGGCCGGGGTGCGCTCCTCAGCCGTCGGCAGAACGGTGCCGAGGTCGAGCAGGCGCTTCTTGGTGCCTTCGTCGTTGAGCGCCTTGTTCAGCGCGTCGACCAGCTTGTCCACGGCCTCCTTCGGCATGCCCTTCGGGCCGGCGATGCCGTTCCAGGCTTCGATCTGGTAGTCGGGCAGGCCGGCTTCCTTGGTGGTGGGAACATCGGGCAGGGCCGGCGAGCGCTGGGCCGAGGCGACGGCATAGGCCTTGATGGTGTTGGCGCGGACCTGCTCGGCAACGGAGACGATCTGGTCGCACATGAAGTCGACCTGGCCGGAGACGAGGTCGTTCAGGGCAGGACCCGTGCCGCGATAGGCGACGGCGTTGATCTTCGGCGTACCGAGGACGCCCTTGAGCAGGGTGCAGGTGGTCCAGGAAACCGAGCCGAGCCCGGCATGGGCTTCGTTCACCTTGTCCGGGTTCGCCTTCACATAGTCGGCGAACGCCTTGAGGTCCTTCGGCTCGAAGCTCTTCCGCGCCACGATCAGGATCGGCGTGCCGCCGGCGAGCCCGATCGTCTGCATGCCGTTGATTGGGTCGTATTTCAGTCCGGGATAGGTGGCGGGCGCCGCCGAGAAGGTGCCGAGATGGCCCATCGCGATGGTGTAGCCATCGGGCGCGGCCGTCACGGCGCGCGCGATGCCGGTCGTGCCGCCGGCGCCTGCGACGTTCTCGATGACGATCTGCTGGCCGAGCGTCTTGGACATGTGGTCGGCGACGATGCGGGCGATGATGTCGGTCGGGCCGCCGGCCGCGAAGGGCACGATCATGGTAATCGGCTTCGTCGGATAGCCCTGCGCCTGCGCGCTGCCGGTAAAGGCCAGCGCCGCTGCCGCGACGAGGCCGAGAACGAACTTCTTCATCAGCATTCCTCCCAGAGATTGCTTGAAATGAAATTGATGGGGTTGGCGCCGGGGCGGCAACCCCGTCATTCGGTGAAGACTTCGTCGCGCTTCTTCGAGATCGCAGGCAGCAGAGCGATCGCGAGCACGAGGACGGCGACGATCAGCAGGCCGAGCGAGATCGGCCGGTTCTGATAGTCGATGAAGGTGTAGAACGAGCCGCGCGAGATGATCAGCGCCTGCCGTAGCTTCTCCTCCATCAGCTTGCCCAGCACGAAGCCGAGCAGCATCGGGGCGGGCTCGAAGCCGAGCTTGATCAGCAGGTAGCCGAACAGGCCGAACAGCGCCGTGAAGGCGACGTCGAGCGGCTGGTTGTTCACCGAGTAGATGCCAATGCAGCAGAAGATCAGGATCGCCGGGAACATCAGCCGGTATGGCACCTGCAGCAGCTTCACCCACATGCCGACGAGCGGCAGGTTGATGATGAGCAGCATGAGGTTGCCGACCCACATCGAGGCGACCATGCCCCAGAACAATTCGGGGTTGCGGGTCATGACCTGCGGGCCGGGAATGATGCCGTGGATCGTCATCGCGCCGACCATCAGCGCCATCACCGCATTCGGCGGGATGCCGAGGGTGAGCAGCGGGATGAAGGCGGTCTGGGCGCCGGCATTGTTGGCCGATTCCGGCCCCGCCACGCCCTCGATCGCGCCCTTGCCGAAGCGCGAGGGATCCTTGGCGATCTTCTTCTCGACGGTATAGCTGGCGAAGGGGCCGAGTACGGCGCCATTGCCCGGCAGGATGCCGAGGATGCCGCCGATGAAGGTACCGCGCAGTACCGGCGCCGCCGATTGCTTGATGTCCTCCCAGCCCGGCAGCAGCCGGCCGATCTTGTTTTTGACGACGTCGCGCGCCTCGGGGCTCTCGAGGTTGCGCAGCACTTCCGCGAAGCCGAACACGCCCATCGCGAGCACCGAGAAGTCGATGCCGTCGGAGAGCGCCGGTATGCCGAAGGTCAGGCGTTCCTGCCCCGTCTCGAGATCGGTGCCGACGGTCGAGAACAGCAGGCCAAGCATGATCATGCAGAAGGCCTTCAGGATCGAGCCGCGCGCCAGAACCACCGCGAAGCACAGGCCCATCACCATCAGCGAGAAATACTCCGCCGGGCCGAAGAGCAGCGCCATCTTGGTCAGTGGCGCGCCGAGCGCAGCGATGAACAGGGTCGCGACGCAGCCGGCGAAGAAGGAGCCGAGCGCCGCGGTGCCCAGCGCGACGCCCGCACGCCCCTGCTTGGCCATCTGGTGGCCGTCGAGTGTGGTAACGACCGAGGTCGCCTCGCCCGGGATATTGACAAGGATCGCGGTGGTCGAGCCACCATACTGCGCGCCGTAGTAGATGCCCGCGAGCATGATCAGCGCGCCGGTGGGATCGAGGCCGAAGGTGATCGGCAGCAGGATCGAGATCGTCGCGATCGGCCCGACGCCGGGTAGGACGCCGATCAGTGTGCCGACAAGGCAGCCGACGAAGCAGAGAGCGATGTTCTTGAGCGTCAGCGCGACGCCGAAGCCGAGCGAAAGATGGGCAAGCGTATCCATCATCGCTCAGATACCCAGTAGCCAGGGCGCGAGCGGGATCGGCAGGCTCAACGCGTATTTGAAGAGAAGAATGCAGGCGGCCGACATCGCCAACGCGAAGATCAGCAGCTCCTTGAACTTGCGGTCATCTGCCGCCAGCCCTGAGAAAAAGATGAGTAGCGGCCCGGAGACGAGCAGGCCGAGTGCCGGGATCTGGATCGGGCCGAACTCGAAGCCGCGGATGGTCAGCCCGAACAGGCAGGCGCCGCCGAGCGCGAAGAAGATGCCCTTCCAGGACCAGCCCGAGAGGCTCTCGCCGTTGTAGCGCAGCGAGGCGACGGCCAGCATGATGCCGAGCGCGCCGCAGATGGCCGCGAAGGCTTTCGGCAGCATGCCGGGACCGAGCTGGCGCAGCGTGCCGACCGGAAGATCCCAGGCGAAGATGTAGGCACCGATCGCCAGCACCACCATGAACAGGCCGCCGGCCAAATCCTGCGTCGATCTTATGCGCAAACCCTGCGCCCGTTCTATCTGATTGAGACTCATCAGGCTCCTCCGACTGGCGATCCGGGGCGGGTGTTCCGCTTCTGCGTTTTGGGGGAAGGGGTGAGGACGCTGTGGCGCTCGTCGAGCAAGGTCACGCTTTCCCGCAGGATCGCAAGGAAATCGTCGCGTGCAGGCAATTTCTGCTGGGGACGCCAGGCGACGCCGACCAGTGCGCCCGGCGGTGGCGGATCGAGCAATGCGCCGCGCAGACGCCGCATCGTCACGCCGGGGAAGGAGAGGCGCGAGACCCAGTCCGGCGCCAGCGCCATGCCGAGCCCGGCCGCCACCGCGGACATCATCGCCGGCTTCTCGGTCGCCTCGATGGTGACGTTCGGCACCGCGCCGACGCTTTCGAAATAAGCCATGACCAGATCATAGGCGTAGGGCCGGATGCGCTTGGACGGCACCACGAAGGGCTCGCCGACGAGATCGAGCATCGTCAGGTGTTCGCGGGCGGCGAGCGGATGGGCCTCGTTGAGCACCACGAGCGGGCGCTCCACCCGCAGGATCTCGAAGGCGCAGTCCGTCGGCTTGCGCGGCGGACGGGTCAGCGCGAGGTCTAGCTTGCCGGACTCGAGCATTTGCACGAGTGCGGCCGTCATCGCCTCGACGAACTTGATCTCGATGCCCGGGAAGCGGGCCCGGAAGGCCACCAGCGCTTCCGGGACGAAGCTGGAGGAGGCCGCGTCGATCGCTCCGACGCGCAGGACCTTGCCCGAGGCGAGCGAGGCCTCGCGCACGGCGCGGGAAGCGTGCTCCATCTTGACGAGGATGCCCTTGGCCTCCTCGAGCATGATCAAGCCGGCGCGGGTCATCGCGACCTGGCGGGTGGTCCGTGTCAGCAGGCTGACGCCGAGCTCGTCCTCGAGAGCGCTGATCTGGCGCGACAGGGCAGGAGGCGCGACGCCGAGCCGCTCGGCCGCGCGGCCAAAATGCAGCTCTTCCGCGACCGCGATGAAACATCGCAGTTGCCGCACATCCATGGCCGTCCCCTGTTCCCCAGTATCGCTTCCCGCGATATCTCTGTCAGTGGCACGTGCCCTTAGCGCCTCCAGCCGACAAGTCGACCCTACCGTAATTCATAATTTTTTGGCAATAAACTCTTCGGGCTCATGCCGGCCGCGTGCGCCTCATGCGAAACAGCCTGCCGTCGATCAGGGCAAGCCCGGCGAAGATGGCCGCCATCCCCAGGAAGTGCCGCGGCTGCAGTGCCTCGCCGAGGAACAGCGAACCCAGCAGAATGGCGCTGACCGGGATCAGGAACGTCACCAGCATGGCGTTGGTGCCGCCGGCGCGGCGCATGATCCGGAAGAAGATGACATAGGCGAGAGCCGTCGAGAGCAGCGCGAGCCCAATAAGCGAGAACATGACCTCGGCGCGTGGTGCGGGCAGCAGCCAGGGCGGGTCGAAGAGGATCACCAGCGGAATGGTCATCAGCGTGGTCGCGCTGACCTGACCGGCGGCCGTGACCAATGGCGGCAGGCTGCGGAAGCGCCGGCCGAACAGGCCCGCGAAGGCATAGGACAGGGCGGCGGCGAGGCAGGCGAGTTGCGGCAGCAGCGCTCCCGAGAGCCCCCCGATCGCATCGGGGCCCATCAGGATCGCGACACCGACGATGCCGGCGCCCACGCCGGCGAGCTTGAGCCCCGTTGCCTTCTCGTCCTGGCCCAAGAGATGGGCGACGACGACGCCGAAGAGCGGCGTCGTGGCGTTGAGGATCGAGGCGAGGCCGCTGGCGATCTGGGTCTGTCCCCAGAAGATCAGCCCGAACGGAATGAGATTGTTGAGCAAGCCCATGCCGAAGAAGGCGAGCCACATCGGCCTGCCGACACGCATCGACAATCCCGAAATCCGGACGACCAGAAGCAGCGCCGCTGCAGCCATGCCGACGCGCGCAAGCACCACGGCCAGCGGCGGCCATTCGGCGACGGCGATCTTGCCGAAGAAGAAGGCGCCTCCCCACAGCAGCGAGAGCAGCAGGAGCAGCAGCCAGTCGCTGAGATCCATGGCAGGCTGCGCGGCGGGGGAGGCGGACATGGCGAACCTGCTGAAAAAGGAACGAGCCGGAGCGATAGGCTCGCCCCGGCTCGTGCTCCACCCGTTTCCTGTCTCAGGCGGCTTCGGCGTCGCGCGCCTGCCACATCGCCTTGAAGGCCGGCCGCGCCTGGCAGGCATCGAGCCAGGCCTTGACGCGCGGCGCGGCGTCGAAGAGCTGCGTCGCCGGCTTCGCATAGCGGATGATCTCCGCGACATTGATATCGGCAACGGTGAAGCGGCCGCCCATGACATAGCCGTTGCCTTCGGCCAGCGTCTTGTCGAGCACCGCGAAGGGGCCGGGCAGGGCGGCAAGGGCCGCCTCGACCAGCTCCGGCCTGCGCTTCTCCGGCGGATAGGCGGCAAGGTGGAACTGCAGGTTGAGCGCATGGGTCTCGCACTCCGTCGCCGCCCAGAGCGACCACATCACCGCGAGGCCTTCCTCCTGTGCGTTCTGCGGTGCCAGGGGCCCGCCATGCTTGCGCGCGAGATAGAGATTGATCGCCAGCGATTCGTGCAGCTTGAAGCCGTCATCGTCGATGCTCGGGATGTGGCCGTTCGGATTGATCTTCAGGAACTCGGCGCTGCGGGTGTGCAGCGGCACGCCGGGTGCGTTCTGATCCGGCACGCGATAGGCCTGGATAACCGGCACATGCGTGAAGGGCAGGCCAAGCTCGTTGGCGAGCCAGATGACGCGCGTCGCGCGTGAACGATAGCAACCGTAGATCGTCAGGGACATCGGCGGGATTCCGGTGAGAGATGGCGTGCGGGCGACCTGATCCGGCGAGCAGGCCGATTCCGTCGCAGCGACCTTAGGCGCACGCTGGCGTCGCGCCAATGCGGGATGCCTCGGTCGCGGCATCGAAAAAACCGTTTGACGCAGGCGTTTGGCGGGTGCATTGGCCTCCTGCTTCCGGCCTTCGCGGCCGGCTGCTCACAGGAAACCCCGACCCGATGCCAAGCGACAGTCCCAGCCGACAGTCGAAGCCGTCTGCCGCCGCCTCGCGCGCCTGACCGGGTTACCCGGCTCGCCTGCGATCCGGCCCTGACGGCCCGATCGCAAGGAATAGAGCCATGAATGATACTGTCGCCACGACGGACCTCCTCGCCGTGACGCTGGCCCAGACGCTGGCGCAAGAGCACGTCGCCGACATCGTCGAGACGCTGAACGAACAGGACGAGGCGACGATCGCCCATGTCCTGGCGGAACTGCCTTTCGACCGCGCCGTCGAGGTGCTCGATCAGCCCGAATTTACCGCTGCGGCCGAAGCGTTGGCGATGCTGGCGGACGAGCGCGCCGGTGCGCTGCTCTCCGCCATGTCGGCGGACCGCGCGGCCGACGTCTTCCAGGAGTTCGACGAGGAGACACGTCAGCGTTTGAGCGGCCGCATCGACCGCCAGACCCGCTCCGATCTCAAGAAGCTGCTGGCCTATCCCGAGCACAGTGCCGGCTCGATCATGACGACCGAGTTCGTCAGCGTGCCCAGCAACTGGTCGGTGCAGCAAACGCTCGATCATATCCGCCGCGTCGAGCGCTCGCGCGAGACGGTCTACGCGATCTACGTGCTCGATTCGGTGACGCGCAAGCTGGTGCGCGCGGTCTCGCTGCGGCGCCTGATCGCCGGCGATCCCGAGGCGCCGGTCGAGTCGGTCGTCCCGGCGCACAAGCCGATCACCGTCGCGCCCGAGGTCGATCGCGAGGACGTGGCGCGGCTCATCACGAAATACGACCTGCTCTCCGTTCCGGTCGTCGATGCGGACGAGCACATCATCGGCATCGTTACCTTCGACGACGTCATCGACGCGATGATCGCCGAGACGACCGAGGACGTGCAGAAGCTCGGCGGCATGGAGGCGCTCGACCAGCCATATAACGAGATCAGCTTCCTCTCGATGATCCGCAAGCGCGCGGGCTGGCTCTCGATCCTGCTGGTCGGCGAGATGCTGACCGCCTCGGTCATGCAGTATTTCGAGGGCGAGCTCGAGAAGGCGATCGTGCTGACGCTGTTCATCCCGCTGATCATGAGTTCGGGCGGCAATTCCGGCTCGCAGGCGACCTCGCTGATCATCCGCGCGCTAGCGCTGCGCGAGGTCACGCTGAAGGATTGGTGGCGGATTGCGCTACGCGAATTGCCGACCGGTCTCACGCTCGGCGCCATTCTCGGCGTGATCGGCGTGGTTCGGATCATGGTGTGGCAGTGGCTCGGTCTCTACGATTACGGGCCGCACTGGATGCTGGTCGCCGCGACGGTGGGCGGCGCACTGGTCGGCATCGTCACCTTCGGCTCGCTTGCCGGCTCGATGCTGCCCTTCGCGCTGAAGCGGCTGGGCTTCGACCCCGCCAGCGCCTCGGCGCCTTTCGTGGCGACGCTCGTCGACGTTACCGGCCTAGTCATCTATTTCGGCGTCGCTGCCGCGATCCTGACCGGCACCCTGCTGTAACCGGAGGGGGTCAGCCCGCCGTCGCCACGCGGTTGCGGCCTTCCCGCTTCGCGCGGTAGAGCGCGGCATCGGCAGCCTCCAGCAACTCCGGCCACATCTCCGGCCCGACGCTGGCGGCGGCGATGCCGATGCTCGCGGTGATCGCGACCTCCGCGCCGGTATCGAGCAGAACGGGCTCGGCTTCGATCAGACGCCGAAGCCGCTCGGCCAGCTCGACGAGCATGTCGGGATCGGCCGCGCTGCCATCCAGGACGAGGACGGCGAACTCCTCCCCGCCAAAGCGGGCGATGACGTCCTCCTCGCGCAGTCCGTCCTGTAGGCGCTGGGCGAGCGCCCGCAGGGCGGCGTCGCCGGCAATGTGGCCGAGCTCGTCGTTGATAGCCTTGAAGTGATCGATGTCGAGCAAGATGAGCCCGATCTGCCGGTCCTTTTTGGATGTACGAGCGATTCGCTCGACGAGTCTTTCGAGGGCGCCGCGGTTCATGACGCCGGTCAGCCCGTCGGTGTCGGCCTGGCGCCGGAGGCGGGCCGTCAGCCGCAGTCTTTCGGTGTCGAGCTGCTCGCGTTCGATCAGCCGCCGACGCAGGGTTTCCAGCGCCTGGAACAGGTCCCGCATCTCGCTGCGCAGCTGGCCCGGCGCGGCGGGTTGGTGCAACCTGCCGTTCGCCAAATCGACGACGCGGGCGCGCGCAAGCATGAGCGGCCGGAAAAGGAAGCGCCGGCTGACGAACAGCAGCGCCAGTTCGACCGCGACCACCAGCGCCATGCCGATGGCCGCAACGATGAAATCCGCCCGGGCATGGCGATAGGTTGCATTGAAGCGGTCGGCGACAGCAGCGATGAAGCGGTCGCGCAATTGCCCGATAGGCTGGAAGCTCGGCACGAGCACATCGGTGAAGGATTCCGGCGTTCCGCGATATCGGCCCGCGTCGAGCTGCTGC
Source organism: Allobosea sp. TAF32 (assembly GCF_052113585.1). Taxonomy (NCBI): domain Bacteria; kingdom Pseudomonadati; phylum Pseudomonadota; class Alphaproteobacteria; order Hyphomicrobiales; family Alloboseaceae; genus Allobosea; species Allobosea sp. TAF32. The sequence continues at coordinate 269,270 of NZ_JBFRDM010000003.1, forward strand.
CGCGTGTCGTCGAGCAACCGTATTCCCTGGTTGAAGAAGAGCTCTTCGGTGGCCTGATGAGCCTGAGCGACAAGCGGAGCCGCACGCGTGCTGGTTTGCGAGCTGGTGAGCCGCCACAGCTCGAGGACGCGGCCGCGCACCTGGTCGAAGGCGGCTTGCGACGGGCCGGCCAGCGGTTCGCCGCGCACGATCGAAATGACCAGATAGGAGCCCAGACGGCCGGCATAGTCGCGAAGCTCGCCGAGCATATAGGCCACCAGAGCCTGGCCGATCAGCGCTGAATCGCCTGCCAGAAGCTTGTCCATCGCGGCATTGGTGAGCGGGTGGGTCGCGTCGTAAACGGCGAACATCGAGAAGATCGCCTTTTCCACGGCATCGTGGTCACGTTGCGTCAGCGGACGCGCCAGCAGAGCGTCGACCTGCCCGCGAGCGCCGTCGAGTTGCGCGCGCATAGGCGCGACATCGGGAGCGAGCGAAGCCGGGATCCGCGCGATCGCGGCGTCGCTCGACGTTCGGAAGGCTCGCAGCCGCTCTCGCACCGGGTCCGGCTCCGTCGGCTCGCGCCCGAGAGCCGAATTGGTTGGGCCTCGCTCGGCCGAGACATGGTAGGCGGCATCGAGCACCACCCGAAAGGCGTCGAGGCGGGCGAGCGTGCGGGCGCTGCTGCTGAGCGCGCCGTAATGATGCCAGAGCAGGCTCGCTCCCAGCATCATGGAGCAGGCGAGCACAAGCCCGATCGCTGCGAGCGCAGACTGTGTGAGGGTCAGTTGCCGGACGCGCATGATGCGACGCGTGGGTATCCTCGCTCTCGGGAACGGCTCCGTCAGCCTTCCGTGGGGTCGCGCTCCAGCTCGATATCACTCCGGACAGATTGTGGAAAGTGCAGTGCACAATGGATCCCTCAGGCGTCGTCGCGCGCCTGAGAGGTCGACGTGGGAGCCGGGCGGCGGCCTCAGCTCGCGAGCACGCGTTGGGGCGGGAACGTGATCTCGACCAGCGTGCCTTCCTTCTTGACGCTGGTGATCGACATCGCCGCGCGATTGGCCTCGACCAGCGCCTTGGTCAGCGGCAGGCCGAGCCCGGTGCCGCCGGCACGGCGCGTCGTCGGCACCTGGCGGAAGGGTTCGAGCGCGAGCTTCAGCTCGTCGTCATCCATGCCGATGCCGGTATCGCGCACCCGCAGGATCGCCTCGCCCTGGTCGCCGAGCGCGGTCGAGATGATGACCTGGCCGCCGGCATCGGTGAACTTCACCGCATTGGAAAGCAGGTTGATCGCGATCTGGCGGATCGAGCGCTCGTCGGCGACGACGGGCGGCAGCTTCGGCGAGAGCCCCGAGCGCAGCACGACGCGGCCGCGTTGCGCTTCAGGCTGCAGCAGCGCCACGGTCGACAGCGCGATCTCGTTCAGATTGACGCTCGCGAAGTCGAGATCGAGCTTGCCCGCCTCGATCTTGGCGAGGTCGAGCAGGTCGTTGACGAGGCTGATGACGTAGCCGCCCGACTGATGGATGTCGCGCAGATATTCCTTGTAGCGCTCGTTGGCGATCGGGCCGAAGCGCTCTTCCGCCATGACTTCGGCGAAGCCGATGATGGCGTTGAGCGGCGTGCGGATCTCGTGGCTGATCTTGGCGAGCACGTCGGATTTCTGCGCGCTCGCCATCTCCGCCGCCTTGCGCGCATCGACCAGCTCGCCCTCGGTCTTCTTCCAGGCGGTGATGTCGCGCAGCACCGCGCAGAAGCGCGGCTCGGCACCATGCGCGATCTGCCCCATGGTCATGAACAGCGGGATCTTGCCGCCCTGGCGCACCCGGCCCTGCACCTCGCGCCCATCGTTCAGCACCGAGGCGACGCCGCCGCCCTTCAGGCCTTCGAGATAGTCGAGGGCCGGGGCATGGCTCTCACCGGCGAAGAGCAGCGTGAACAGTTCGCCGGTCACCTCGCGCTGATCGTAGCCGAACAGCGCCTCGGCCGCCTTGTTGAGCGACAGGATGCGCCCGCGATCATCCACCGTGACCACGCCGTCGGTCGCCGTGTCCAGCATGGCGGTGAGCTCGGCGATGCGGCCGTCGCGGGCCTCGGCATCGAGCTGGAGTGCCTCGACGCGCGCCGCCGATTCGGCCTCCTCAGCGGCAAACTCGGCCGCGAGCTCGGCTTCTTCCGCCTCTTCCGGCGTCAGCACCTTGACCTCGCCGCCGCCATTCGGATGGCGGAAGGCCATGAGCGTCGCCGGCTCGTCCAGCCAGCTCACGCTGGAGAGGACGGCATCGACGCTGACCAGATGACCGAGGCGATCGATCAGCTTCATCGCGCCGCCTTCTGCGCGCGATGCTTCCTTGATCAGGCGGCTGACATTGCCGCCGGCCTTCAGATCGGCGAGGTCGGCGAAGTCGAGCAGATCGAGCAAGGTGCGGTTGGCATAGAGCGCCTCGTCGCCGCGATTGACCAGGACTGCGATGGGCAGTCGGTCGAGTACGTCGGCATGGGAATTACGTTGCCGTGCCGGGGCCGGGGCCGAGTCGGCTTCGACCGCCGGCCTCTCGGCGGCGGCCACCTCTGCCTGCTCCTTGACCTGCAGCGGCGCGACCGGCGGCAGGCGCGGGCCGCCCGGCTCCTCGTCGCCGGCCAGGCGGGCGCCCAGCGCTTTGGCGATCTCGCGGAAGGCATTGCGCTCGGCCGAGCTCAGATGCGGCTTCGACGGCTCTAGAAGCGGACGTAGCGCCGTCACAGTGCCGCCGTTGCGCAATGGAACGATGTTGTCGGCAGGGGGCACCGACCCCGCAGCGGGCTGCTCGTCGTCCGGTCGGTCGGCGGAGGGAGCTTCGGATTCGTCGCGCGCTGCCGCGAGCGGCAACTCGTCGCTATCCTCAGGGCGGTTTTCCGCTTCAGGCGCCGCTTCGCGTTCCGCCGTGCTCACCATGGACGACTCGGCCGCCTCATCGGCTTGCGGCAGTTCCGCCTCTACGTCCGCGATGGTGTGCATTTCCCCGGCAGGTTCATCCTGCTGCTTCGCATCCTCTTCCGCTAGGGCCTCCGCTGGCCCAGCAGGGGCGTTCGCAGCAGCCTGTTCGGGCGCGACAGCGGCTGCAAGGAACGGCTCGCGCTCGTTCAAGCGGGCAATGCCGAAGCCGCGGAAACCGGCGAGTGCGCGGGCCGCATCGAGGACAGGCACGCCAGACAGCTCGACGCGCGCGCCTTCACCGGCGGTGTCCGTCTGCCAGAGCAGATTGTGGCCGCTCCAGGTCGTGGCCGTGCCGAGCCGCTCGATCAGCCCGCCATCGCGGTCGAGAATGGTGGAGCCGACGAGATCCTGCCAGCGTCGGCCGATCAGCCTGTCTGCAGCGTCGGCACCTGTCAGGAAGACGATCTGGTCGGACAGCTTGGTCAGCCGGGCTTCGCCGTCGCTCTGCCAGAGGAAGCGGATCGTCGACGGGCGGGGCGGGGCGGGCGAATCGGTCCCCTCGGACGGAGTGGCCGTCGCGGTTATGGTCGGCGTCGACTCAGCCTTCGGGGGTATCGTGATGCCGAGCCGGCGCAGCTCGGCAGCGGGGATGGCGATCGCCAGGACGGTCTGACCGTCCGGGCAGGGCAGGAGCTTGCAGCCGCAGGTGAGGGGGATGGCTGCGAAGCCGGAGGTCAGGCGCAGTCGTTCGAGGCGGATGCCAGCCGCGGAGGCAAGGCCACCCGCGAGCGCATCGAGCCGCTGACGCGCCTGATTCGGAACCGCGGCATCTGCCCCCTTGCCGCCGAGCAATGCCCACCCGGCGTCGTTCGCAAATCCGGGGCGCCCGGCGGTCGCGTCCCAGAGCAGCAGGGCGCCGCCCGCGGCAAAGGACGCAAGCGCAGCGTCTTCAGCCGCCGCCACGCCCCGTCGCGCCCAGTCATCTCCGGATTCGCTCATGCCTGCCCGCTCGTTCGATCCGCGCCCGTTATGCCTAATGAAAGCTTAATAGCTCCCAAACGGCGGCGAATCCATGGAGCCGAAGATTGCTCTCCCGCTTCTCCTCGAAACAGCGTTAACATGCGCGGCGTCGCAGATGTCACGTTATTGTCATTGCGATGCAACAATGATATTGCAGTGCACAATTACGTAGGATTGGCTGACGAGGCGACAGGAGGATCCCATGAACGGCAAGCTGCCTTATGAAGTTCCGACCGAGATGAGAGAATTCGCTGAGCGTAGTGTCGAACAGGCTCGCAAGGCCTTCGACGGTTTCATTGGCGCGGCTCAGAAGGCTGTTGACAGCGCCCATGGCTCCGCCGAGAGCGCCCGAGCCAACACCCATGATGCGACCCGCAAGGCCATAGCCTATGCCGAGAATAACGTCGCGGCGGCCTTCGACTTCGCCCAGAAGCTGGTGAAGTCCAAGGATCTCACCGAAGTCATGCAGCATCAGTCGGATTTCCTGAAGTCGCAGATGGCGGCGTTGCAGGACCAGCTCAAGGATGTCGGCGCTGCCGCGCAGGAAGCTGCGGCCAAGGCTGCCGAGACCGTGAGCAAGGCCACCAAGGGCGGCCGCTGAGCCGCATTGGCCGGCGCTGATCGCGCCGGCACCGTATCGGGCCGGGCCTTGCGCCCGGTCTCCGCTGTTTGCTGCTGAAGGAGAGCCGTCATGGTCAAGCCTGCTCCCACCAGGACGACGTCCAAGGTCCCGGTCAGCCTGCCCCCGGTGAGGGCGCTATCGTCCTCATCCGCCGAGCCGCTTGCTGAAACGCCGCCGTCGGCGAATGCCGAGGCCCGCCCCGTCGCTGGCGCGGCGGTTCCGCCTCCAGCCGCTCCTGCGAGCCAAGCCGCTGCGAAACCCGCTTCTCCGACCGCTGCCGCTCCGGTGGTGACCCAGACGCCATTGGCGCCCGAGAAGCCGGCTTCACCCGCCATTCCGGCGCCGGCGCGGACCGATGCAACTGCTCCGGCCAAGGCGAATCAGTCTGATGAAGCGCCGGCTTCCGCGCTTGCGGTGAAGTCTGCCCCCGCCGAGAGGCGCATTGAGAAGCCGGCGGCGAAGATCCTTGCGCCCAAGATTTCGGCCAAGGCCCCGGAGGCCGCGCCGAAGGCAGAGGTCGCCAAAGCTGCCGTTTCTCCGAAGACCGCCCCGCAAGAGATCGCCCCGCGCGGCAACGCCGCGCCGGTCGGGGCGAAGCCGGCTCCAAAACCGGCGCAGGCGGTCGAAGCCGCCGCGCCGTCTGCCCCGGCGGTCAAGCCGGCCGAGCCGGTCTCCGCGCCCGTGGCGGCCAAGCTGATCCAGCCGGTTTCACTCGATTCGCTGCCGCTGCCGCGTCCGCCCGAGGCTGCCGCCGTCGCATCCGCGACCATCATGAGCCAGGCGCTGACGATGGCGCGGGCCTTCGGCGCCTTGCAGGCCCATATGCTCGACCATGCCTGCGCCGAACTCGAGGCGACGTTGCGCGATGCTCAAACCCTGGCGCGCAGCAACAGCGCCTCTGAGGCGATCACGCTTCAGGCCAAGGCAGTCCGCCGCAGCTACGAATCCTATGCGGAGCACCTGAAGGAGCTCGCCCGCGTCGCCAATACGGCGCTGCGCAAGGACTAGGCGCGACGACATCATCGGCGCACTGACGGGTGCGCCGAAATTCCTGCGGAAGAAATCGAATTCCGCGGTTGCAAAAACGGAACGTCGGCACTAGGGTCCGCGCCGCTGGTGACCCCCGCTGCGGCGGCAGGGTCCCATGCCCCGGGTACGGGCAGCCATAGCTCAGTTGGTTAGAGCGCTAGATTGTGGATCTAGAGGTCCCCCGTTCAAGCCGGGGTGGCTGTACCACCTTTTTGTTTTTCTCTCATCGTCATGCGGTGCGGTTCGCTGCCGCCGCATCCTCCCTCCTCTTGAAGAGCGGCCACGGCTTCGCCATATCGTGGACAAGCGAAAGGGTTCGCCTTTCGCCCGCGGGATGCTGCCGGCGGCGGGTCCCGATGTTCGTGAGGCGCCTTTCGAGGGCCTGGTAGAGATGACGCGTACGCCTAGCCTGTCCCACCCGTTCCTGCTCGGCTTCGACGATATCGAGCGTGCGCTCGATCGCGTCGCTAAGGGCGCGAGCGAGGGTTACCCGCCCTATAATATCGAGCGGTTGCCTCGGACGGAGGACGAGCCCGACTGTCTGCGGATCACGCTGGCTGTAGCGGGCTTCTCGCGCGAGCAGCTCGAGATCACGCTGGAGGAGAACCAGCTGACGATCCGGGGCCGGCAGAGCGATGACAAGAATCGGCAATTCCTGCATCGCGGCATCGCTGCCCGGCAATTCCAGCGGAGCTTCCTGCTGGCCGAAGGAATGCAGGTTCTCGGCGCCGATCTGTCGAACGGCCTGCTTGCAATTGATCTCGTCAGGCCGGAACCGGAACGGCTCATCCGGCGTATCGATATCATGAGCCGAAAGTAGAGGACGGGTCGCCGTCCGGCGTTGAAGGATGCGGCAGCGGTTTTCGCATCTGTTCATAATTGAAGGCGCAGTATCAGAACCGCATTCGCACTGCTCTGAAGGAGGGCGCGATGAAACAGGACAGAATCCTAATCCAGGCCGACCCGCTGACCCCTGCGGAATTCGCCGCGCTCGGCACCGGCGAGGTCGCCTACGTCAAGTCGATGACCTCTGACGAGCTGATGCGGATCTTTCCGCAGGCTCCGAAGATCGAGTCCGGCTTGCTGCTCTTCACCTTGCTCTCGGCCGACGGCGCGCCGATCCTCGTCACGGATTCGCGCGAGGCCGCGACGGCCAATGCCTGGGAGCATGATCTGAAGATGGTCAGCGTTCACTGACGCTGACCAGGCTCCTGCCGCTCAGGGCGCGGTCGCCATCCCGGCGACCGCCGATTGCAGCCTCACAATATCGTCCGGCATGGACAGGCGGTGATCGCCGTCCTTGATCAGCGTCAGCACCACCGGATCGCCGCTGAGATGTTCGACGAGCTTCAGCGCCTGGCGCCATGGCACGTCGGGATCGCGCATGCCCTGCAGGATATGGACAGGGCAGCCGGCCTTGATCTCGCCGCCGAACATCAGGTGCCGGCGCCCGTCCTCTATCAGGGCGCGGGTGATCGGTGTCGGATCGGGTGAATACTCGGAAGGGCGGTGCCAGACGCCTTCGTCGAGGATTTCCCGGCGGATGGCGTCAGGCATCTGTGCCCACATCAGCTCCTCGGAGAAATCGACGGCGGGCGCGATCAGCACGAGGCCTGCGGGTTGCAGCGGCGTGCCGAACAGGCGGCGCGCCGCGAGCAGGGCAATCCAGCCGCCCATCGAGGATCCCACGAGGATCGGGCTCTGCCGGCATTGGGTCTGGATGACCGCAAGCGCGTCCGCCAGCCAATCCGACAGGGTGAAGCCGGCGAAGTCGCCTTCGCTCTCGCCATGCCCGCCATAGTCGAAGCGCAGATAGGCTCTCCCCGTGTCGCGGGCCCAGTCCGCCAGCGCCTCGGCCTTGGTCGCGCGCATGTCGGACCGGAAGCCGCCGAGCCAGACCACGGGCGCTCCCGTGCCGTCCTGGATGAGATAGGCGAGGCGGCGCCCGGTGGGGCCGTCTCCGACCTCGAGCCATTGCGGCGGCTGGCGCTCCACGGCAAATCTCCTGTGACGAATCACGCGGCCGCGGCGATTAAAGGCTGCGGCGGCTCTCCGATAGGGGCATATTCGCCCCAACGAATGAAAGTCCAGACCAAGAGAGCATGTCCTTCAAACCGGGTGCCCATCTTTCGCTGCCTTCCACCGAAACGCATCCGCTGGCGGGGCGGACGATCCTGCAGATCATTCCGGAGCTCGAGGCGGGCGGTGCCGAGCGGACTGCGGTCGACATCGCCAAGGGGCTGACCGATGTGGGCGCCCGCGCGCTAGTCGCGACCGAGGGCGGGCGTCTCGTCGCCGAGCTGCAGGCCAAGGGCGGGGTCTGGCTGCCTTTCCCCGCGGCCTCGAAGAACCCGATCGCCATGGCGCTCAACATTCGTAAGCTCCTGCTGCTCTGCCGGCAGGAGGGGGTGGAATTGATCCATGCCCGCTCGCGCGCCCCTGCCTGGGTCGCGCTCGGCGCGGCGCGGCTCCTGAAACTGCCCTTCGTCACCACCTATCACGGCTCCTACAACAGCCGCTCGGCGGTGAAGACGCTCTATAATTCGGTGATGGCGCGCGGTGATGTCGTCATCGCCAATTCCGGCTACACGGCTGAGCTGATTCTCTCGAAGCATCCGATGGCGCGGGACCGGATCAGGGTGGTCAATCGCGGCACCAATTTCTCGGCCTTTGCACCGGCGGCGGTTGGGGCGGATCGGATCCAGGCGTTGCGCAAGGCCTGGGGCGTCGAACCGCATCAGCGCATCGTGCTGCTGCCCGGCAGGCTGACCGGCTGGAAGGGCCAGCGCGTCCTGATCGAGGCTGCGCGCCTGATGCGTGACGGCGGTGATACCGATACCGCCTTCATCCTCGCCGGCGACGCCCAAGGGCGCGACGGCTATGTGAAGGAACTCGACGGGCTTATCGCCAAGGCCGGGCTGGAAGGCCGCGTCCGGCGTGTCGGCCATTGCACGGATATGCCGGCGGCGATGCTTTCGGCTGCGGTCGTCGCCGTGCCATCGACCGAGCCCGAAGCCTTCGGACGCGTCGCGGTGGAGGCACAGGCGATGGGCGCGCCCGTCGTGGTCTCCGATCTCGGTGCGGTGCCCGAAACGGTGCTCGCCCCGCCGCAAGTCACTCCCGGCGAGCGCACCGGGTGGCGCGTCCCGCCCGGCGATGCGTCCGCTTTGGCGGCCGGTCTCGCCGAAGCGCTGTCGCTGCGGCCTTCCGCGCGCGATGCGCTGGCGAGGAGGGCGCGCGAGCATGTCGAGAAGCATTTTTCGCTGGAAGCGATGGTAACCGAGACCCTCGACGTCTATTGCGCGCTGCTGGAGCGTTGAGGCGTCAAGGCGCGGGCGAATGCCTGTCGCAGCGGTGTCATGCATTGACATCGCGCCTCTTTATGCAATGTGTCTGAATCAACGGCGCGGACTGCGCCAAATACAGGAGAATACCCCATTCGTCGCCCTTACCGTGCTGCCCCGGCCCCGACCAAGGAAGGCCCCCGCTCGAACCGTGATATCCGCGGAGTTCGCGAGGTACAGCTGATCGACGACACGGGCGCCAACCGTGGCGTGGTGTCGTTCTTCGAGGCGCTGAAGATCGCTGAGGATGCCGGTCTCGATCTGGTCGAGATCGCCCCGAATTCCGTTCCGCCCGTCTGCAAGATCCTTGATTACGGCCGCTTCCGCTTTCTCGAGCAGAAGAAGGCTTCCGAGGCGCGTAAGAAGCAGCGCACCATCGAGATCAAGGAGATCAAGCTCCGGCCCGGCATCGACAAGCACGATTACGATGTGAAGATGAAGGCCATGCAGGGCTTCTTCGAGGAAGGCGACAAGGTGAAGGTCACCCTGCGCTTCCGCGGCCGCGAGATGGCGCATCAGGATCTCGGCGTGAAGGTGCTCGAGCGCGTCAAGGCCGATCTCGTCGAGATCGCCAAGGTCGAGAGCGACTGGCAGCTCGAAGGCCGCCAGATGGTGATGGTGCTCGCGCCGCGCTGAGGCGTGACCGGGCGCGTTTCTGTTCAGAATGCGGAAAAAGGGCGCCTCTGGCGCCCTTTTTCATGCGGGCTTGAGCAGAAGCCCGTCGAGCATGGCGTTGAAGGCGTCGGTCGCCGCCAGCAGGGCGGATTCGGGTTCGGGTGCATGCGCGATCCATTGCGCCGCATGCTGGGTCGCGCCGACGATCAGCCGCGCGATGGCCTCCGGATCAAGCGGGGCCAGCACGCCTTCGGCCACCAACTCGCCGAGCCCGTGCGTCATCATGCGGATGCAGTCGTTCTGGATCGGCCAGTTCCAGGGATCGCCGAGGACGGCGGGCCCGTCGCGCAGCACGATCTGCTGGATTTCCGGTTCGCGGGCCATGGCGAGATAGGCTGCGCATTCGTCGCGAAAGCCGGTCCAGCGATCCTGCGCCTTAGCCGAGACGGCACGCAGCCGCACCGTCATCTCGGCATCGATCTGGTCGAGGACGGCGGCGAACAGGCCCTTCTTGTCGCCGAAATGATGATAGAGCGCGCCGCGGGTGAGCCCCGCCGCAGCGGTCAGATCATCCATCGACGCAGCCGCATAGCCGACCGTGCCGAACGCCTCGCGTGCGGCGGCGATCAGGCTGGCGCGGGTTTCCGCGATCATGTCGGCGCGAAGCCTGCGAGCCATCATTTCCCTTTCACATACGTCTCGTACGTTAATTGACATACGAGATGCATGCAATTATCCATTCGCATACGCGGCGTATGTCCGCTTCCTTCGGGACAATCATGCCTAATCCCTACCGTGAGATCTTCCGGGTGCCCGGCGCCCTCGCTTTTTCGTCCGCCGGCTTCGTTGCACGCCTGCCAGCCTCGATGGTCGGCCTCGGCATCGTGACGATGCTGTCGGAGCGGCGCGGCGAATATGCCATCGCCGGTGCCGTCGCCGCGACCTTCGCGCTCGCGAGCGCGCTGATCACGCCGCAGGTCTCGCGCCTCGTCGATCGCTATGGCCAGCGCCGCGTGCTGATGCCGGCTGCGACTGCCGCTGTGCTTGCGCTGAGCGGCCTCATCCTCGCGACCTGGGCGGGCGCGCCGAGCTGGCTGCTCTTTGTCTTCGCGCTGCTCTCCGGGCTGATGCCGAGCATCGGCGCGATGGTCAGGGCACGCTGGACGGAGTTCTACCGGGATACACCGCAGCTGCGCACCGCCTTCGCCTTCGAATCGGTGGTCGACGAGGTCATCTTCATGGTCGGCCCGATCGTGGCGATCGGGCTCAGCGTCAGCCTTTTTCCCGAGGCCGGGCCGCTCGCCGCCATGATCTTCCTGATCGTCGGCGTGCCGCTGCTCTGCGCCCAGCGCCGTACCGAGCCGCCTGTCCGTGCCGACTCCGTGGGGATGGATGCCTCGGTCATCCGGCTCGGCGGTGTGCGGGTCGTGGTGCTCGCGATGATTGCGGTCGGCGCGATCTTCGGTACGGCCGAGATCACCGCCGTCGCTTTCGCCGAGGCGCAGGGGCAGAAGGCGATGGCGAGCGTGGTGCTGGCGATTTACGCGGCTGGCTCTCTCATCGTCGGCCTGGTCTTCGGGGCGCTCAGGCTGAGGGCGTCGCTCGCTACCCAGTTCGTCGCTGCCATAGCGCTCGCGGCGGCGACCACTCTGCCTTTGCTGGCGGTGACCGGCCTGACCTCTCTGGCTCTGGTCTTCTTCATGGCCGGCGCGGCCGTCTCGCCTACGATCATCATCGCCATGGGGCTGATCGAGCGGCTGGTGCCGCCGCGCCAGCTCACCGAGGGCATGACCTGGGGCATCACGGGCATCGGCATCGGCATGGCCTTCGGCGCCTCGGCCGCCGGCGCTCTGATCGATGCTTTCGGCGCCCGCAGCGGCTTCTGGATCTCGGTCGCGGCCGGGGCCGTCGCGCTGCTCGTCACGCTCGCCGGCTACAGCCGGCTGCTGGGCGAATGGAAGGAGACGGCGGTTTGCGAGCCGGCCTGATCGGCCGGCCCGCTTGTCGGCAGGTCAGCGGATCGGCGGGCCGTATTGCAGGCCGCCCTGCGTCCACAGCTTGTTGACGCCGCGCGGCAGCGGGTTGCTGGTCTTCGGGCCGAAATGGCGGTCGAAGCTCTCGCCGTAATTGCCGACGGCCTTGATGATGCGCACCACCCAGTCATTGGTCAGGCCGAGACCCTCGCCGAACTTGCCCTCGGCGCCGAGCATGCGGCGGATTTCCGGGTTCTGCGAGGTCTTCGCCAGCTCTTCGACATTGGCCTGGGTGACGCCGAGTTCCTCGGCATTGATCGTCGCGAACACGGTCCAGCGCACGAGATCGAACCAGGCCGGGTCGTTCTTGCGAACCCAGGGGCCAAGCGGCTCCTTGGAGATGACCTCCTGAAGGAGCATGTGCTCGTCGGGATCCTTCAGCCTGCCGCGCGTGCCGGCGAGTGCGGAGAGATCGGTGGTATAGGCGTCGCAGCGGCCGGCCTCATAGGCCTGCACTGTATCCTCCAGGGTTGCGAAGGCGACGGTCTCGAACTTGATGCCGTGGGTGCGGCCGTAATCGGCGAGGTTCAGCTCCGTGGTCGTGCCCTGCGCGACGCAGACCGAGGCGCCGTTCAGGTCCTTCACCGTGTTCACGCCGAGCTTCTTGCGGACGATGAAGCCCTGGCCGTCATAATAGTTGATGGCGGTGAAGCTGACGCCCTGGCCGATGTCGCGGCCGAGCGACCAGGTCGTGGTGCGGGCGAGCACGTCGATCTCGCCCGATTGCAGCGCGACGAGGCGGTTCTTGCTCGAGAGCGAGAGATAGCTCGCCTTGTCCTGGTCGTTGAAGATCGCCGCGGCCAGCGCCCGGCAGACATCGGTGTCGAAGCCGCGCCAGATGCCGTTCTTGTCCTGCAGGGAGAAGCCCGGCACGCCTTCGCTGGTGCCGCAGATGATGTTGCCGCGCGCCTTGATCTTATCGAGGGTCGATTGGGCAAGCGCAGGGGCACAGGCTGCTGCCGTCAGGGCGAGGCCTGCGGCGAGGCTGAGCAGAAGCTTCTTCACGGGGGATTCTCCAGATGCGGAACGCGCCTGTTGACCTTACGTTGTGACAGGCGTCTGAAGGAAGTGCGCGGATGGCTGCTGTTTTTATCGGCAGCCTCGCTCGGCATTGCCGGCTTCGCACTTGCCAGAACGGCACTTTTCTGCGATAGGGCCGGCCTTCGATCGCCCGGCTGATAAGGGCTGCCGTGGCGGTCGTGCTTTGCTTCCTGAAAGCAAGACATTGGCGACGCGTTCAAAAAAGCGCGATGCCGCGACCATTGAGGAGCTGAAATGCCCAAGATCAAGACTAAATCGGCCGCCAAGAAGCGGTTCAAGATCACCGGTACCGGCAAGGTGCTCTACGCCCAGGCCGGCAAGCGTCACGGGATGATCAAGCGGACCAACAAGCAGATCCGCAATCACCGCGGCACGACGACCCTCTTCGAGGGCGACGCTGCCAACGTGAAGAAGTACTTCCTCCCCAACGGCTGACGCCACCTGACATTCCGGAGATCATGACATGGCTCGCGTGAAACGGGGCGTTACTGCCCACGCCAAGCACAAGAAGACGCTGAAGGCCGCCAAGGGCTTCTATGGCCGCCGCAAGAATACGATCCGCGCCGCCAAGGCGGCCGTCGATCGCTCGATGCAGTACGCGTATCGCGACCGCAAGAACAAGAAGCGCTCGTTCCGCGCTCTCTGGATCCAGCGTCTCAACGCTGCGGTGCGTGAGCACGGCCTGACCTATTCGGTCTTCATCGGCGGCCTGATCAAGGCCGGCATCGAGCTCGACCGCAAGACCCTGTCCGCGATGGCGATCGACGACGTGGCCTCGTTCACGGCCGTGGTCGAGACCGTCAAGGGCGCGCTGGGCGCCGAAGCCAAGGCCGCCTGAGCGGACTGGCATCGCTGAATTGGAAAAGGCCGGCGGTGACGCCGGCCTTTTTCTTTGAATTCAAGTCTGCACGCTGCCGTTGCCAGGCGGGTTCCAGCCTTCGCCTGCGCCCTCGACGATGCGGTCATATGCCCGCTCGGGCGTGTCGGCGTAACTGAACAGCTTCAGATCCTCCGGGCGGATGAAGCCGGCGGCCTCCATCCGGTCGAGGTTGAGCAGGCCCTGCCAGTAACCGGAATCGTAGAGCACGATCGGCACTGGGGCCATCTTGCCCGTCTGCACCAGCGTCATGATCTCGAACAGCTCGTCGAGCGTGCCGAAGCCGCCGGGGAAGACCACCAGGGCGGCGGCGCGCATGGCGAGATGCATTTTGCGCATCGCGAAGTAGTGGAAGAGGAAGGTCAGGTCGGGTGTCGACCAGGCATTCGGCTCCTGCTCATGCGGCAGGGTAATGTTGAAGCCGATCGAGATGGCGCCTGCTTCGGTGGCGCCGCGATTGGCCGCTTCCATGATGCCGGGTCCGCCGCCCGTTGCGATGACGTGATGGCGTCCGGCCTCGCCATCCAGCAGCGCGCCGCCCCGTTCGGACGCGATGCGGCCGAATTGCCTTGCCGCTTCGTACCAGGGATTGCCCTCGCGCACCCGCGCCGAGCCGAAGACGACGATGGTCGAGACGACCCCGCGCGCCCTCAGATGATCTTCCGCCTTCTGGTACTCCAGCATGAAGCGCACGCCGCGGGTCGAATCGCCCAGGATGAAATCCGGGTCGAGCGCGGCGAGCCGGTAGGACGGCGCTTCCTTCTGATGGGTGTTGTCGGGCAAGGCATCCTCCTGCATCGGCACCGGCCAAGTTCGACCGGTTCGGCAAAGCGTCGCTTCGCTCTGGCATATGCCGACCGTTCCCGCTAGAACGCGCCGTTCCCACGCCTTCAACGCTTGCGACCCGTTCATGACCGATATCGCCACCCTGGAACGCGACGTCCTCGTTGCGATCGACACCGCCGCCGACGAAGCCGCCGTCGAGGATGTGCGGATTGCCGCGCTCGGCAAATCGGGCTCGATCTCGGCGCTGCTCAAGACTCTCGGCGCGATGACGCCGGATGAGCGCAAGGAAAAGGGGCCGCTGATCAACGGCCTGCGCGACCGCGTGCAGGGCGCGATCGCCGCCCGCAAGGAGGCGCTGGGCGAGGCGGCGCTGGAGGCCAGACTGGCCTCAGAGCGCGTCGACGTGTCGCTGCCGGTGCAGGACGGCCCGGAGGCGCGGGGCCGTATCCATCCGATCAGCCAGGTCATCGACGAGATCACCGCGATCTTCGGCGATATGGGCTTCGCCATCGCCGAAGGGCCGGATGTCGAGACCGACGACCTCAACTTCACCAAGCTGAACTTCCCGGTCGGTCACCCCGCCCGCGAGATGCACGACACTTTCTTCTTCGAGCCTGACGCCAATGGCGAGCGCAAGTTGCTGCGCACTCACACCTCGCCGGTGCAGGTCCGCACCATGCTGGCGCAGCAGCCGCCGATCCGCGTGATCTGCCCGGGCAGGACCTATCGCAACGATTCCGACCAGACCCACACGCCGATGTTCCATCAGGTCGAGGGGCTCGTCATCGACAAGTCGGCCCATCTCGGCCACCTGAAGTGGATATTGGAAGAGTTCTGCAAGTCGTTCTTCGAGATCGACGACGTGAAGATGCGCTTCCGCCCGTCCTTCTTCCCCTTCACCGAGCCTTCGATGGAGGTCGACATCCAGTGCTCGCGCAAGGGCGGCGAGATCCGCTTCGGCGAGGGTGACGACTGGCTGGAGATTCTCGGCTGCGGCATGGTCCACCCGAACGTGCTGCGCAATTGCGGGCTCGATCCCGAAGTCTATCAGGGCTTCGCCTGGGGCATGGGCATCGACCGCATCGCGATGCTGAAATACGGCATGGCGGACCTGCGCCCCTTCTTCGAGGCGGATGTGCGCTGGCTCGCCCATTACGGCTTCCGCCCGCTCGACCTGCCGACGCTGACGGGCGGCCTCTCCTCATGATGCTGCTGGCGGGGCAGGGGAGGGCGCGATGACGCCTGCAGGCTGGGCGGCGCTGTTTGCCGGGCTGCTGAGCGCGACGAACCTGGCGAGCCAGGCGATCGCGCTGTGGCGCCTGCGTTGGCCCATGCAGCGCTCCGCCCTGCTCGCCGAGCTGCCGCCGGTCACGATCGTCAGGCCGGTGCGCGGCATCGAGGCCTTCAGCCGCGAGACGGCGGTCTCCGGCCTGGAGCTCGACTATCCCCGCTACAGCACGATCTTCTGCGTCGCCGACGCGCATGATCCGATCATCCCGCTGATCGAGGAGCTGATCGGCATCTATGGCACCGAGAAGGTCCGGCTGATCGTCGGCGACGTCCCCGTCAGCGCCAATCCCAAGCTCAACAACTGCGTGCGCGGCTGGGAAGAGGCGACGACCGACTGGGTCATCCTCGCCGATTCCAACGTGCTGATGCCGAAGGACTATATCCAGCGCATGCTCGCCGCCTGGCGGTCCGATACCGGCCTCGTCTGCTCGACGCCGGCGGGTTCCCGGCCACAAAGCTTCGGCGCCGAGGTCGAATGCGCCTTCCTCAACGCATTCCAGGCGCGCTGGCAATATGTCGGCGAAGCGCTGGGGCTCGGCTTCGCGCAGGGCAAGTCGATGCTCTGGAACAAGCCCTTCCTCGATGCGAATGGCGGCATCGCCGCGCTCGGCGCCGAGATTGCCGAGGATGCCGCTTCCACCAAGCTGGTGCGCGCGGCAGGCAGGCGCGTCCATCTCGTCGGGCAACCCTTCGAGCAGCCGCTTGGCCCACGTCGTCTCGCGGATGCGGTGCAGCGGCAGTTCCGCTGGGCACGGTTGAGGCGCGTCACCTTCCTGCCCTTCTTCATGCTGGAGCTTCTCTCCACACCGTTCCTTGCGGCCGTGCTGGCGGCCTTTGGTGCCTCCGCCGTGGGCTTGCCATTCTGGGCGCCGCCGCTGCTGGTGCTGCTGCTCTGGTATGCCGGCGACATCATTCTGTCGGCGAGCGTCGGCTGGTTCCTGAACTGGCGCACGCCGATCGCCATGCTCGCGCGCGACATCGCCTTCCCCGGCGTCTGGGCCTATGCCTTCGTCGGTGGCGAGGTGAGCTGGCGCGGCAACGCGATGAAGATCCGTGCCGACGGCGCCAACGAGCTCAACGATACGGCCCCGAAGCTTTCGGCGGCGAACGCGAAGATTTCCGACTGATCCGAAGATACTGACCCGATAGCGCGATGAAATTCACGATTTCCTGGCTCAAAGAGCACCTCGACACCGACGCCTCCGTTGCCGAGATCGCCGAAACCCTCACCCGCATCGGTCTTGAGGTCGAGGCGATCGAGGATCGCGCCGCCGCGCTCTCGGCCTTCACCATCGCCTATGTCATCGAGGCGAAGCAGCATCCGAACGCGGATCGCCTGCGCGTTTGCATGGTCGACACCGGCACCGGCGAACCGGTGCAGGTGGTGTGCGGCGCGCCGAATGCCCGCACCGGCATGAAGGGCGTGTTCTCGCCGCCGGGCAGCTACATCCCCGGCAAGAAGGTCACGCTCGGCAAGGGCGTGATCCGCGGCATCGAATCGAACGGCATGCTGGTCTCGGAAGCGGAACTAGAGCTCTCCGAGGATCATGACGGCATCATCGAGCTGCCGGCCGACGCGCCGGTCGGCCAGCCCTATGCGGCCTATGCCGGGCTCGACGACGCCGTGATCGAGATCGCCGTGACGCCGAACCGCGCCGATGCGCTGGGCGTCGCCGGTATCGCGCGCGACCTGGCAGCCGCCGGCCTCGGCAAGCTCAAGACGCAAGCCATCCAGCCGGTGGGCGGCTCTTTCCCGTGCCCGGTCAAGGTCACGCTCGATTTCGCCGACGAGGACCGCAAGCTCTGCCCGGCCTTCGCCCTGCGTCTCGTGCGCGGCGTGAAGAACGGCCCGTCGCCGGATTGGCTGCAGGCGCGGCTGCGGGCCGTCGGTCTGCGTCCGATCAATGCGCTGGTCGACATCACCAATTTCATGACGCTCGACCGCAACCGGCCGCTCCACGTCTTCGACGCAGCCAAGGTTACGGGCAATCTCACCGTGCGCCGCGCCAAGGCGGGTGAGACGATCCTCGCTCTCGACGGCAAGACCTACACACTCACCGACGAGCAGGTCGTGATCGCCGACGAGCATGGCGTCGAGTCGCTTGCGGGCATCATGGGCGGCGAGGCCTCGGGCAGCAGCGAGGGCACCACCGACGTGCTGATCGAGAGCGCGCTCTGGGACCCGCTCAACGTCGCCCGCTCCGGTCGCGCGCTCGGCATCAACTCGGATGCGCGCTACCGTTTCGAGCGCGGCGTCGATCCCGATTTCGCGCGACCCGGCCTCGATCTCGCGACCGCGATGGTGATCGAGCTCTGCGGCGGCGAAGCCTCCGAGATGGAATTCGTCGGCGAACTGCCCGCCAGCACGGCCGCCATCGAATTCCCCTGGTCCGAGGTCAAGCGCCTGACCGGGCTCGATCTGCCCCAAGTCGAGATGGAGCTGGCGCTAACCTCGCTCGGCTTCCACGTCTCGGGCGCGGGTGACCGCGTCAAGGTCGCTCCGCCGTCCTGGCGCGGCGATGTCGGAGGCAAGGCCGATCTCGTCGAGGAGATCGTCCGGATCGCCGGTCTCGACCGCGTCGCCTCGACGCCGCTGCCGCGTATCAAGGGCGAGGTCGTCAAGCCGGTGCTGACCGTGCTGCAGAAGCGCACGCGCATCGCCAAGCGTACGCTTGCGGCGCGCGGTCTCGTCGAGGCCGTGACGTGGTCCTTCATCTCGCATGACGAGGCCAAGCTCTTCGGTGGCGGCTCGCCCAAGCTCGCCCTCGCCAATCCGATCGCCGCGGATCTCTCCGATATGCGCCCCTCTCTGCTGCCGGGCCTGATCCGGGCGGCGCAGGCCAACGCCGATCGCGGCTTCCCCGATGTCGCCCTGTTCGAGGTCGGGCAGGTCTTCAAGAGCGATGAGCCGGAAGGCCAGCTCATCGCGGCGACCGGGCTGCGTCGCGGCACCGCCCGCCTCGACGGCGTCGGCCGCCATTGGGATGGCGGCGCCAAACCCGTCGACGTCTTCGACGTCAAGGCCGATGTCCTCGGCCTGCTCTCCGGTCTTGGCATCGCGACCGGCGGTTTGCAGATTGTTGCGGGCGGCCCGGCCTGGGCTCATCCCGGTCGCTCGGCCACGCTGCAATTCGGCCCGAAGGGCATCGTCGGTGCCTTCGGCGAGGTCCATCCCCGCATCCTCAAGGCGCTCGACGTCAAGGGGCCGCTTGTCGCCTTCGAGATCCATCTCGATGCGCTGCCGCTGCCCAAGTACAAGCCGACCAAAGTCAAGCCGAAGCTCGCTCTTTCCGACTTCCAGCCGGTGACGCGCGACTTCGCCTTCATTGTCGACAAGGCGGTGGCGGCCGGCGACATGGCCAGGACGGCGCAGGGCGCCGACCGCGCGCTGATCGCCAATGTCGGCGTCTTCGATCTCTATGAGGGGCCGGGTGTCGAAGCCGGCAAGAAGTCGGTCGCGCTCGCGGTGACGTTGCAGCCGACCGAAAAGACCCTGACCGAGGCGGAGATCGAGGCGGTCGGCGCCAAGATCGTTGCGGAGATGGCCAAGCGCTATAGCGCGACGCTCAGGGGCTGATAGTCCGGCGCGCACGTCATGCTCGGGCTTGACCCGAGCATCTCCTGCCAGAGATTCTGGGGTTTGCGCTTCGCTCCGCCCGAGAATGACGCATGCGCCACCATTGATCAGGATTATGTAATAATCCGCCAAAGCAATCCGTGAGCTTTCAGGGTATCGGCTGGCGCATTCTTGCATCGCCACGGTCCTATGAGCCTCACCGAACGTCCCGTTGCGGACAATCTGTTTCCCGGTTTTCGCCTGCTCGACGTCGAGACGTCGGGCGCGCGCATCCGTGTGCGCACCGGCGGGGAGGGGCCGCCGCTTCTGCTGCTGCACGGCTATCCGCAGACTCACGCGCTCTGGCACAAGGTGGCGGAGCGGCTGAGAGGGAGCTTCACACTCGTCTGCGCCGATTTGCGCGGCTATGGCGACAGCGAGAAGCCGAAGACCGACACCGAGCACACCCCTTATTCCAAGCGCGCCATGGCGCGGGACATGGCGGAGGTGATGACGGCTCTCGGCCATCACAGCTTCTTCGTCGGGGCCCATGATCGCGGGGCGCGGGTCACGCATCGCCTCGCGCTCGACCATGCCGAGCGCGTCATCCGCCTCGCGACGCTCGACATCGCGCCGACGCGCGAGATGTACGCACATACGACGGACGCCTTCGCCCGCGCCTATTGGCACTGGTTCTTCCTGATCCAGCCGGCCCCCTTCCCGGAGCGGATGATCGGCGCCGATCCGGAGGCTTACTGGCGCAAGAAATGCGGCTCGGGCTCGGCCGGGATGACGCCCTTCGCGCCGGAGGCGCTTGCCCACTACCTGCGCTGCTTCGCCGACCCGGCGACGATCCACGGCTCCTGCGAGGATTACCGCGCCGCCGCGACTGTCGACATCCGCCATGACGACGAGGACGAGGGCCGCAAACTGACGCAGCCGCTGCTCGCGCTCTGGGGCGCCAACGGCATTATCGGCAAGTGCTTCGACCCTCTGGCCTTGTGGCGCGAGCGTGCGCAGGATGTGCGCGGCCGCGCCCTCCCGGGCGGGCACTACCTCGCGGAAGAGGTCCCCGACCTCGTTGCCGCGGAATTCAAGGCCTTTTTCGGAGCAGCATCATGAGCGGGACCAATCGCGTCTATCGCATCGCCGTCATCCCCGGCGACGGCATCGGCAAGGAAGTCATGCCCGAGGGCCTGCGCGTGCTGGAGGCCGCTTCCAAGAAGTTCGGCTTCGAGCTGCGGCTCGACGAGTTCGATTTCTCCTCCTGCGATTACTACGCCAAGCACGGCAAGATGTTGCCGGACGACTGGAAGGAGAAGATCGGCGGTCACGACGCCATCTATTTCGGCGCGGTCGGCATGCCCCAGCAGGTGCCGGACCACATCTCACTTTGGGGTTCGCTGCTGCTGTTCCGGCGCGAGTTCGACCAATACGTCAACCTGCGCCCCGTGCGCCTGATGCCGGGCGTTCCCGGGCCGCTGGTGGGCCGCAAGCCCGGCGACATCGACTTCTTCGTCGTGCGCGAGAATACCGAAGGCGAATACTCCTCGGTCGGCGGCCGCATGTATGCCGGCACCGAGCGCGAGATCGTCATCCAGGAGACGGTGATGAGCCGCGTCGGCGTCGACCGCGTGCTGAAATACGCCTTCGAGCTGGCGCAGCGCCGGCCGCGCAGGAAGCTGACCTCGGCCACCAAGTCGAACGGCATCTCGATCACCATGCCCTATTGGGACGAGCGGGTGAAGGAAATGGCCAAGAGCTATCCGGATGTCGCGGTCGATCAGTATCATATCGACATCCTGACCGCGCATTTCGTGCTGAACCCGGACCGCTTCGACGTGGTCGTCGCTTCCAATCTCTTCGGCGACATCCTCTCCGATCTCGGGCCGGCCTGCACGGGCACGATCGGCATCGCGCCTTCCGGCAACATCAACCCGACGGGCGATCATCCCTCGCTGTTCGAGCCGGTCCACGGCTCGGCGCCGGATATCGCGGGCCAGGGCATCGCCAACCCGGTCGGCATGATCTGGTCGGGCGCGATGATGCTCGACCATCTCGGCGAGCGCGAGGCGGCGCAGGCGATCGAGGCCGCGATCGAGCGGGCGCTGGGCGATGCCCGCACCCGCACGCGTGATCTCGGCGGATCGCTTGGAACGGAGGCCGCCGGCCGGGCGGTCGAACAGGCTCTCTGATCGGCGACGAACAGGGACGTCAGGTTGCAACAAGACGAGCCCCGGCCGCTTCGACCGGGGTCATGTGGCTGAGAACGGATTTGAGCTCATGGATATTTCGTCGATTTCCATCGTCGACCCCCGGATGTGGGGTAAGCTTGCCGAAATCATCGCCCTCAACATCGTGCTCTCGGGCGACAATGCGGTCGTGATCGCACTCGCCTGCCGCGCACTGGCGCCGGCGCAGCGGACCAAGGGGATCGCGCTCGGCGCGGGCGTCGCGGTCGTGCTGCGCGTCGTCTTCACGGTACTGATCGCCTCGCTGCTGAACGCGCCCTTCCTGCGCATCATCGGCGCGGGGCTGCTGATCTGGATCGCGGTGAAGCTTATCGTCGAGGACGAGGGGCAGGACGAGAACTCCGTCGCCGCCAGCAGCAAGCTCTGGAAGGCGGTGCAGACCGTCGCCATCGCCGACATCGTCATGAGCCTCGACAACGTGCTGGCCATCGCCGCCGTCGCCAAGGATTCGATCCCGCTGCTCGTCGCCGGGCTGATCATCTCGATCCCGCTGATCGTGCTCGGCGCATCGCTCATCACCAATCTCCTGAGCCGCTTTCCGATCCTCGTCTGGGCCGGCGCTGCGCTGCTGGGCTGGGTCGCGGGCGAGATGTTCGAGAGCGATCCTTGGCTGGTCGAGCGGTTCGGCGCGGAGTTGCTGCACAAGCTCGAATATCCGGCCGCGATCCTGGGCGCTTTGCTCGTGGTCGGTCTCGGCTACTTCATCAAATCGCGCCGGCCCGATCCGGCTCACTGACGAAAAGAGGCACTCTGACCGATGGATTTTTCCTCCTCCACCTTCTGGATATCGCTGCTGCAGATCATCTGGATCGATTTGCTGCTCTCCGGCGACAATGCGGTCGTGATCGCGCTCGCCTGCCGTTCGCTGCCGGAGAACCGCAAGAAGGTCGGTATCTGGCTCGGCGCCGGTGCGGCCGTCGGCCTGCGCATCATCTTCGCGCTGGTGGTGACCTATCTGCTCGGCGTGCCCTATCTGAAGGTGATCGGCGGCGTCCTGCTGTTCTGGATTGCGATCAAGCTGGCGGTCGGCGAGGAGGAATCGCACGGTAAAATCGAGGCGAGCGAGAGCCTTTGGAAAGCCGTCCGCACCATCGCCATCGCAGACGCCGTGATGAGCCTCGACAACGTCATCGCCATTGCGGCGGCGTCGCGCGGACATGCCGAGCTGTTCATCTTCGGCCTGCTGCTCTCGATCCCGCTGATCATCATGGGCGCGCAGCTCCTGACCTCGATCATCGAGCGTTTCCCGATCCTGATCTGGCTCGGTGCCGCGCTGCTCGGCTGGATCGCTGGCGAGATGATCCTTGGCGATATTGCGGTGCTGCAGTGGCTGCAGGTGAACTGGCCGGATTGGGTGAAGCCGGTTTCGACCGATGTCAGCCCCATCGGCATCGGCCCGGCAAACCTGCCGCACTATGCGGCTGCCGTCATCGGCGCGCTCTTCGTCTGCGTCGTCGCCTATGTGCTGAAGCGCAAGCCGGTCGATCAGCCGGGCTGAGCTTCAGCCTCCGTCGAGGACAATTGCTGCGGCGGCCAGGATTTCCTGGCCGCCGTTTTTCATGGTGCGCAGGTGCCCGCGCGCTTGTGTCGGGTGCGACGGGTCGTCCACGCGAAAGGCTGTTTCCGACAGGAGCGATACCGCAAAGCTCTCCGGCGCTCGCCGGAAGCCGACGCCGAGTGCTTTCACATAGGCTTCCTTCGCCGCCCAGATCTGCGCGAAGGCGAGTGGGCGCAGGGCGAGGGGCATCGCTGCGAGGCGCTTGCGCTCGTCGGCATGCAGCACATCGAGCGGCGGAGCGGTCGGCGCTTCGATGCGCTCGACATCGACGCCGACCGGCTGACGCGCCAGCGCGATAGCAACAATGCCCGCCCGCGTCGCGACAGAAAGCTCGATCCCCGATGCCGCGGGCAGGCCGAGCAGCGGTCGCCCGGCCGGGTCATGCGCTATGGCGACATCCTCTTCCGTGCAGCCGAGCTGTCGGGCCAGCAAACGCCGCGCCGTTCCACGTCTCAGCTCGGAGCGCTCCGCCAGGTTACGCGGGCTTGCCCCCGTTGGGATCAGCCAGACGGCCGGGAGGGCAGGGGCCGCGCTGTCGGCGGAATCGAGCCAGAGCATCATTCGACTCTACCGGCACCGCCGCATGCTGTCGCGTTCTGCGCGCCATTCATGCGCCCGTCCCGGTGATGCGCGTTGACGAGCGCTGGGTGTTTCCCCTTTTGGAGGGCGATGCCGCCAGATCAGAACATGGAACCGACTGCCCAGAGGGCCCCGATCACGGGCACCGGCATGGTGCTGGGCATACGCAAGGTGTCCGTGCTGATGCCGGGCATCGTCGTCTTTGCGGTCGCCTTCGGAGCGGCCGCGGCGGCGAAGGGACTTTCCATGCTCGAGACGCTGTCGATGAGCGCCTTCGTCTATGCCGGCGTCGCGCAGTTGGTGTCGCTGGAGCTCTGGCGCCCCGAATGGAGCTGGGGCGCCATCGTCGGCGTTGCCGTAGTCACGGCGACGGTCAATGCGCGCATGGTGCTGCAGGGCGCGTCCCTCCAGCCCTGGTTCGCGAAGTACCCCAAGGCGCTCAACGCCTTCCACCTGTTCTTCTTCACCGATGCCAACTGGCTGATAGGCACACGCTACCAGGCCGAGGGCGGGCGCGATCTCGGCGTGCTCGTCGGGGCTGGACTTGCGCTCTGGCTGGTCTGGGTCGTGGCGACGGGCGGAGGCTACATGCTCGGCGCGCTGGTGAGCGATCCGCGCCGTTACGGCATCGACCTCGTCATGCCGATCTTCTTCGCCGCGATGATCGTGCCGCTCTGGCGTGGCCGGCGCGGCATGGTGCCTTGGGTCGTCGCCGGCCTCGTCGCGCTGGTCACGGCCAAGCTCGTCGACGGCTATGCCTTCATCATCGTCGGCTCGCTCGCCGGCGCCGTCACGGGAGCGTTCCGCGATGACGCTGCCTGATCCCGGAACCTGGGGCGCCGTCCTCGCCATCGGCGCGATGGCGATCGCGACCTATCTCTGCCGCATCGCCGGCGTCGTCCTGATGAGCTTCATCCCGCTGACGCCGCATGTCCGGCGCGGGCTCGCAGCGCTGCCCGGCTCGATCGTTGTCGCGACCGTGCTGCCGCTGATCGAGCGCCTCGGGGCGGCCGCGGCCGTTGCCTTGCTGGTCGCGATCGGCACCATGATCCTGCGGCGCAGCGAGTTGCTGGCGCTGCTGACCGGCATGGCCGCGATCTCCGCCCTGCGCGCGTTCGGCTTCTGATCCATCACCCGCGCCGATTGCTTCCATCACATCACGTCATCCCGATATGCACCGGCGCATGTTGACGACGAAGGGCGGGGGGAGGACGGTGCGTCACAGTAAAATCAGCTAAAATGGAGCGCCGTCATGGCATGGTATTCTCAGACGTGGACCTGGTTCGATGGCGCCTGGCATGAGGGCAACCCCGGCCTCGTCGGTCCGCGCAGCCATGTGCTGTGGCAGAGCTCCTCGGTCTTCGACGGCGGCCGCTATTTCGACGGCGTCGCGCCCGATATCGATCTGCACGCCGCCCGCGTGAACCGCTCGGCGCTGGCGCTCGGCCTGAACCCCACGGTCACCCCGGACTTCATCGTCGAGAAGATGTATGAAGGCGCCAAGAAATTCGCCCCCGGCACCGCGCTTTACGTCAAGCCGATGTACTGGGCCGAGGCCGACGGCCCGTCCACCATCATGCCCGATCCGGAATCGACCCAGTTCGCGCTCTGCCTGTTCGAGGCGGCGATGCCGCAGCCGACCGCCGGCTTCTCGGTGACCAAGGGCATCTATCGCCGCCCGAGCTACGAGACCGCGCCGACCGATTCCAAGGCGGGCTGCCTCTATCCGAACAACGCCCGCGTGCTGAAGGCCGCGAAGGCCGCCGGCTTCGACAATGCGCTGGTGCTCGACATGCTCGGCCATGTCGCGGAGACCGCGACCTCGAACATCTTCCTCGCCAAGGACGGCGTGGTGAAGACCCCGGTGCCGAACGGCACCTTCCTGAACGGCATCACCCGCCAGCGCGTCATCAAGCTGATGCGCGAGAGCGGCGTGCCGGTCGAGGAGTGCAGCCTGCGCTACGAGGATTTCGAGCAGGCCGACGAGATCTTCATGTCGGGCAACTATTCGAAGTGCATGCCGGTGACGCGCATCGACAACCGCACGCTCCAGCCCGGCCCGCTCTTCCGCCGCGCCCGCGAGCTCTACATGGACTTCGCGCACAGCAAGGCCAAGGCCGCCTGAGAAGGCGGTTCGCCCCGTGACGGCGCGCCTCGCCACGCGGCTCACCGAGCGGCTGGGCATCGTCCACCCCATCCTGTCGGCGCCGATGGCGCTGGCAGGCGGCGGGGCGCTGGCAGCCGCGGTGAGCAACGCCGGAGGCCTCGGCCTCATCGGCGGCGGCTATGGCGAGGGCGCCTGGATCGAGCAGCAATTCGCCGCTGCCGGCAATATGCAGGTCGGCTGCGGCTTCATCACCTGGTCGATGGCGCGGAAGCCGGAGCTGCTGACGCAGGCGCTGGCTCACAGGCCCGCCGCACTGATGCTCTCCTTCGGCGACCCACGCCCCTTCGCCGCCGGGATCGCCGCGGCCGGTGTGCCGCTGATCTGCCAGTGCCAGACGCTCGATCATGTTCGGCAAGGGCTGGAGGCCGGTGCCGCGATCGTCGTCGCGCAGGGTTCCGAGGCCGGCGGGCATGGCGCCAGCCGCGCGACGCTGCCCTTCGTGCCGGAAGCGGCCGATCTCATCGCACGCGAAAGCCCTGACACGCTTCTGCTTGCAGCGGGCGGGATCGCGGACGGCCGCGGCCTCGCCGCCGCGCTGATGCTCGGCGCCGATGGCGTGCTGGTCGGCACGCGCTTCTGGGCGAGCCGGGAGGCGCTGGTCCACGAACGCCACCATGCGGCCGCGGTGGCGGCGACTGGAGACGAGACCGTGCGCTCCTCGCTACCCGACATCGTCCGCCAGCTCGATTGGCCGAAGCCCTTCGACATCCGCGTTTCCAACAACGCCTTCATTGCCAAATGGGCTGGGCGTGATGCCGAGCTGATGGGCGCTATCGAGACGGAGGCACCCACCTATCGGGAGGCCGTGACGGCGGGCGATCCCGACAAGGCTGCCGTCATATTCGGCGAGGCAGCCGGTCTGATCTCCGATATTCCAAGCGCCGCGGAGATCGTCGAGCGGATGGCGGCGGAAGCTGCGGCCCTGCTCGGGCGCGCGGGCCGATACCTCGCCTGAGCGTCAGCGCAACAGCTTCAGCAGGCCCGTCGCCTTCAGGCCGCCGATGGCGAGCAACGCGTAGAGCACCGCGGCGGCGGTCGAGATCAGCAGGACTGCCATCAGCAGCGGCTCGAAGGGAAGGGACGCCGTGAGCTTGATCACGAGCGGCGCGCCCCACCATGCCAGGAGGCCGCAAAGGGCCGCAGCGCCGCAGACGATCGCCGCGAACCCGGGCAGGCGTCGGTCGGGCACCGTCCAGTCGCGCCGCCGCGCCAGCACGAACAGCGCCAGCAGATTGACCCAGGCGCCGGCCGCTGTCGCGAGCGCCAGGCCCGGAGCGCCCCAGTCGCGCCAGAGCAGGAGCTTGAGCGCGAGGTTGCAGGCGATGGCGGCGAGCGCCACCAGCATCGGGGTCGTCGTGTCGCCGCGGGCCTGGAAGGCGGAGACCTGCGTGCGGATCATTACGATCGCCGGCAGGCCGAGCGCATAGGCGAAGAGCACGGCTCCGGCGGCGGCGCTTGCCTGCGCGCCGAAGGCGCCGCGCTGGAACAGCCCCGCGACCATCAGTTCCGGCACCGCGACGAAGGCGGCGACGAAGGGGGCGCTGGCGACGAGCGAGATCGCGATGGCGCGGTTCTGCGCCCGGTTGGCGGCAGCCTCGTCGCCGCGCGCGATCGCGCGGCTCATCGCTGAGAGCGCGACGGTGCCGACCGCGATGGCGATCAGCCCGAGCGGCAGCTGGTAGAGCCGCTCGGCATAGTAGAGCGCCGCATAGCCGCCGCGCGGCAGGAGCGAGGCGATGATCGTATCGGCGAAGATCGCGATCTGCTGCCCGGCCGAGCCGATCACGGCCGGGCCGAAGGTCTTGAGGAAGCGCCGGACGCCGGGATCCATATGCGGCCGCACGATCGTGCTGGAGACCTTGGCCCGCTTGGCCGCGATATAGAGCAGGGCCCATTGAGCCACGCCCGAGACCGCGACGCCCCAGGCCGCGGCATAGGCGGCGCTCGGGAACAGGAAGGGCACGGCCAGCGCCGCCATGATGAAGAGGTTGAACAGGATCGGCGCGGCGGCAAAGGCGGCGAAGCGGTCGACTGCGTTCAGTGTCGCGCCCAGAAACGTGACCATGGTCACGAACAGCAGATAGGGGAAGGTGATCCGCGTCAGCGCGACGGCGAGGTCGAAGACGGCGGGGTCGTTGACGAAGCCCGGCGCCAGCAGCGCCACCAGCCAGGGCATCAGCGGCAACGCCAGCACCAGCAGCACGATCTGGATCACGAGGAGGACGGTGAAAAGTCGGTCTGCGAAGAGATTCGCCGCCTCCTGGCCCTGGCGCTCGGCGACATGGGCATAGGTCGGCACATAGGCCTGGTTGAAGGCGCCTTCGCCGAAGATGGCGCGGAAATGGTTGGGCAGGCGCAGCGCCACCGAGAAAGCGTCCATCATCGCGCCGGCACCGAGCACAGCCGCCAGCATGACGTCGCGGGCGAAGCCGGTGAAGCGCGAGATCAGCGTGTAGCCGCCGACCGACAGGATGTTTCTGAGCATCTGCAACCTCGTCATGCTCGGCTTGACCCGAGCATCTCGGGACAGTGAGGCGCCTGAGCCTCTTCCTGAACGAGATTCGCGGGTCAAGCCCGAGAATGACGCCCTGTCATGTTCATCAACGGATCAGCGGCGGCAGGGCGTCGCCGCGCGGATGGTCGACGGTGCGCGCATCGAAGCCGACGCGCTCGCCGATCAGATAGAGCGGGCGGCGCTTCACCTCTGCGAAGATGCGCCCGACATATTCGCCGATCATGCCGAGCGACAGCAGCTGGATGCCGGAGAAGAACATGATCGAGACGATCAGCGACGGGAAGCCTGGCAGGTCGGTGCCGAACAGCAGCGTGCGCAGCAGGAAGTAGACCGCGCTGAACGCGGCGATCACCGCGATGGCAGCTCCCGACCACGTCGCGATCTTGAGAGGGACCGTGGAGAAGGAGGAGAGCCCGTCGAAGGCGAAGGAGAACAGATTGCGATATTTGAACTTGGATTGGCCGTGCTCGCGCTCGGCGACATGGAAGGGCACGCCGATCGAACGGAAGCCGACCCAGGCATAGAGCCCCTTCGAGAAGCGCGCCCGCTCCGGCAATGCGCGCAGCGCATCGACCGCCTTGCGGTCGAGCAGCCGGAAATCGCCGGCGCCTTCCGGCAGGTCGGTTTCGCCGAAATAGGAGAAGATCCGATAGAAGGCCTTGGCGAAATTGCGCTTCAGCGGGGTTTCATCCTCGCGGTCGGTGCGCTGTCCGTAGATGTTGAGATAGCCCTCGTGCCATTTCTCGAGAAAGGTCGGGATGACTTCCGGCGGGTGCTGGAGATCGGCATCCATGATGACCACGGCATCGCCCATCGCGTGGTCGAGGCCGGCGGCGATCGCGATCTCCTTGCCGAAATTGCGGCTGAAGGAGACGGCGCTGATTCGCGGATCGGCGGCGTTCAGGTCTCGGATGACCGGCAGCGTGTCGTCCCGGCTGCCATCGTCGACGAAGACGATTTCCCAGGAGGACACCTTACCTTCGAGCACGCTGCGCAGCCGGCCGACCAGCAGCAGCAGGTTCTCGGCCTCGTTGTGCACGGGCACGACGATCGAAAGCTCCGGCCAACGGGCCGCCCGGGGCGCGCGCTGAACCGGCTGAGATGCGGAATCCGACACGAACAACCTTTCCACGCGCCTCCTCGCCGAGGTGACGCGCGACGCACAGAACCTTAAAGCTTGCCGGCCGACAAGCCCGCCGCGCTATACCGCGATCCGGCTGAACGAGGGACAACAAACGGCATGGCGAAAGGCTTCATCCTCTGCGCCGACGATTTCGCCATGACCGAAGGCGTCAGCCGCGCGATTCTGGATTTGCTGGCGCGCGGCAGGCTGACCGCCACCGGCGCCATGACCAATCGCCCGCACTGGCGCCGGCTGGCGCCGAAGCTCGCCGCTTTCGCCGGTACGGCCGATCTCGGCCTGCATCTGAACCTGACCTGCGCCGCCCCGATCGCCACCATGCCGCGCCTTGCACCCGGCGGCGCCTTGCCGGGGTTGAAGGACGTCGCGCGTGCCGCTGCGGTCTCGGGTGTGGTCAGAGCCGAGATCGCCAGCGAGATCGCGCGACAGCTCGACGCTTTCGAGGATGCGATGGGCCGCCCGCCGGACTTCGTCGATGGTCACCAGCATGTTCACGTCTTGCCAGGCGTCCGGCGGGCGCTGCTCGATTTGCTGGCCCGGCGCTATCCCGCAGGTTCGCTCTATGTACGCGATCCGGCCGATCGGATCGCGGCAATTCGTGCGCGCGGCGTGGCGGTCGGCAAGGCGCTCGTAATCGCCGGGCTTGCGGCGGGTTTCCGCAGCGCGGTGCTCAGGCGAGAGTTGCGCGTCAACTCCGGCTTCGCGGGCGTGGCACCCTTCGATCCGCATCGCGATTTCAGCGCTGACCTCGCCCGCTTTCTGATCAAGCCCGGCAAGGTGCATCTCGTCATGTGCCATCCCGGTTTCGTCGATGCCGAACTGGCGGGGCTCGACCCGGTCACCGCGACGCGGCCCATCGAGCATGCCGCCTTGGCCGCCTTCGAACCGCCGCCGGACATGCCGTTGCGACGCTTCCACGAACTGGCGGGCTGACTGGCGTTCCGGGCCGACGCGCAAGCGATTTGTTTACCCGCATCGGCCAATGTTGCCGGAGGATTGGCTTGGCGTGCTGCCGCAAAATGCGCGCGCCGGATTGCGAGGATGTTCGGGGCGATGACGTGGTTCAGACGCGCCTCGGTTGCGGGCGAGTTGGCGCAGCCGATCGGGCGGGACCTGGGTTCGCTCAGCCGAAAGATCGCCGCTGCCGCCGTTGCGATCGTCGCGGTGACGGTTGTCCTCGTCGTCATGGCGATCGCGCGTTATAACGATGCACGCACCCGCGCCGATCTCGATCAGAAGGTCACGGCGCTGACCCTCATGGTGGTCAATGCGGCACCGTCGCTCATCCTGTCGCGCGACACGAACACCCTCGGCTACATCCTGAACTCGTTGCGCCGCGACCCCGATTTCGACGCCGGCGTGGTCGGGGATGATCTGTCCGCCCTGGCATCGGCGGGGCGCACCGAGGAGGCGCGTCTCGCGCTGACACCTCGCTGGTTGACCGCCGCCGTCGGCCAGGAGCCCTGGAAGGCCTTGGAAGGCCGCGACGAGATCGCAATCGAAGACGACGTCTTCGTGACCAAAATCCATGCCGTGCGCGTTGGCGGCCAGCAGAAGCTGATCGGCTATGTCGCCTTGCGCTTCGACAAGACCCGGCTCGTGGCACGCGCCGCCTGGGAGCAACTCGTCACCATTGGGCTCGGCCTTCTCATTCTGGTCGTGCTCGGGCCTCTGCTATGGATCTCGCTGTCGCGGACGATGCGCCCCCTGCGCAGCATGACGAAATCCATCGTCAGCATTTCCGACGGCAAGCTGGACACACCCATCGATGCGCTGGAACGGCGCGACGAGATCGGCGCGATCGCCCGTGCGCTCGGCGTGCTCAAGGTTCGTCTCGCCGAGCGTGCGACGCTGCAGGAGAAGCAGAGCGCGTCTGAGGATGAGCAGCGCGCGCGCCAGCAGGGCGTCGACATGGCCATCACCTCGTTCCGGAGCGAGGTCGGGCTCGCACTCGAAGCGTTCAAGAACAATGCGGAGCGGATGCGCGAGGCATCCGACGGTCTTGCACGGGTCGCGGCAGAATCGTCGCAGCGCGCTGCGCGCGCTGCCGACAACGCCCATGGTGCTTCCGGGAACGTCGAGAACGCTGCCCAGGCAGCCGAAGAGATGGGTGCGGCTATCCGGGAAGTTGAATTCCAGGTGCGGCGTGTCCGCACCGAGATCGTCGAGGCGGCTTCGGCCTCGCGCGATACGGCGGGTTCCGTGCGTGAACTTGACGAGACGGCGCGTGCGATCGGCGAGGTCGTCAACCTGATCCGTGACATCGCCTCGCAGACCAATCTGCTGGCGCTCAATGCCACCATCGAAGCTGCGCGCGCCGGTGAGGCAGGGCGGGGATTTGCCGTCGTCGCCTCCGAGGTGAAGTCGCTTGCGGCGCAGACCGCGGACGCGACCGACCGCATCGTTGCCCAGGTCGCCGCCATCCAGGGCGCCACCGGCCAGGTCGTCGGTGCGATCCAGAACATCGCCGAGCGCATGAATGCGATCGAGAAGTTCGCAAACTCGGTCGCCACCTCGATCGAGCAGCAGGCGATCGCTACCGGCGAGATCGCCAGCGGCGTTGCGATGGCGAGTTCGTCTTCGCTCTCGGTTTCCAGCGATCTCAGCGTGTTGGCCGATAGTGTCGAGGAAACCGGGCGCTCGGCCGAACAGGTGCGCGGCGCCGCCAGCGAGGTTTCGTCTCAGGCCCAGCGTCTCGATTCGACGGTCGACCAGTTCCTGCGCAGCGTCGCATCCTGAACGGCTGCAGGACCCGCTATAAAAAACGGGGCCGCGAGGCCCCGTCTGCATTTGGGCTTGCCGACAGACTCAGGCCTTGGCGGCGTCGTAGAGCTCCGCGACATACTCCCAGTTCACCAGGCTTTCGAGGAAGGCCTTGAGATAGTCCGGGCGGCGGTTACGATAGTCGATGTAGTAGGAGTGCTCCCAGACGTCGACGCCGAGGATCGGCGTGGCGCCGTGGACGAGCGGGCTCTCGCCGTTCGGGGTCTTGCTGACGGCGAGCTTGCCGCCCTTGACCTCGAGCCAGGCCCAGCCCGAGCCGAACTGGCCGATACCGGCCGCGACGAAGTCTTCCTTGAACTTGTCGACCGAACCGAAGGAATCCACGATCGCCTTCTCGAGCGCGCCCGGCACCTTGCCGCCGCCATTCGGCTTCATCCACTTCCAGAAATGGAGGTGGTTGTAGTGCTGGCCGGCGTTGTTGAAGACGGCCGGGTTCTTGCCGTAGGAGCCCTTGACGATCTCTTCGAGCGACTTGCCCTCGAATTCCGTGCCCTTGATCGCGTTGTTGCCGTTGGTCACGTAAGCGAGATGGTGCTTGTCGTGATGATACTCGAGCGTCTCCTTCGACATGAAGGGCTGGAGAGCATCATGAGCGTAGGGCAGATCAGGAAGAGTAAAAGACATGAGGCCTCTCCTTGGGCTATGAAAATCGCTTGAATGAGAATGGCTTGCCGTCGACGGACGGGGGCAGGGAGGCCCTGCCATTCCACGCGATAGTTAAGCCTCCCGGTGCCGGCCGACAACCGCTTCCACGGCGAAATGCGCATGTCTTCTCGACAGGCGGCCACAATCGCGCCAATTTCCTGCGCCTAAGCGGTCCGGATTGGAAACTCTCCCTTATTCAATACGTTAGATAGTCGCACGGCTTTGCGTCACTTCAGCGCCGGCGCGGCTCATGCCAAGGATGCGAAATTGATCGCGATATTTACCGTTCTGGGCTTCGTTCTCTTCGGCGGCGGCGTCTACGCCATCTATGACGGCTGGCCCTATCTGGTCCTCGAACGCGGCTTCACCCAGGTCATCATCGGTACGATCGCAAGCGGCACCGGGCTTATCCTCCTGTCGCTCGCCTGGGTGCTGCGCGAGGTTGTCGCGCTCAAGCGGTCGCTGGCGGAAGGCGCGCAGATGCGCGTGGATGTGCACCCGGCGCAGGCTGCCGCCGAGCCCGTCCGCGCGCCTTGGGAGGCTGCGCGCGAGGAGCGCATCGCGAAGCAGTCGGCGTTCGTGCCCGCGGCGGTTGGAGCAGCGGCCGGCGCCGTCGCTGTCGGTGCGGTGGCCGAAGCGCTCGTGGCGCCGGCACCGGAAACGGCGGCGCCTGCTGCCGATCGCGCGTCGCCCCCGGATCGGGACCTGTTCGGAGCACTCGTGGCAAAGCGTCTCGAAGAGACGGAGCCGCCGCATGGCAGCGAAGGGGACGCTGCGTCCCCGGAGCCTGCGGAGCCGCTCCCCGACATGTTCGAGGAAATCTCGTCCGGGCATGCCGAAGAGCCGAAGGACGCTCCGATTGCGATCGAGACGGAGAGCCCTGAGCCGGCTGAAATCGTCGCCGCGAAGATCCAGCCGATGGGCGAGGATGAGGCGCTGGCGCATGCGGTCGAGCCGGCTCACATTGATGCCGGGCCTTCGCCGGAGCACGAGACGACGCCCCCGGCTGGGCAGGACGAGGGCAAGCCTGCCGAACGCGATGCCGATCTCGACGAGTTCAGCGCGTTGCGCGAGAGCCTGGCCGGCCACCTGAACGAACCCGCCCAGCCCGGTCTCCGGGTCGAGCCGAGGCTCGAACCTGAGACCGATCCCTTCGCTGAGGCGGAAGCCTGGATGGACAAGGCCTCGCCCCGCAAGGAGCCATGGTTCGAGACCCCCGCACCGGCGGAGGAAGCCACTGCCGAGGCCGCTTCGCCGCCATGGCCGCCGCGGACGGAGGCGCCGGAGTTTGCTTCTGCTCCCGCGCCGGCAGGGGTGGAGCCCGATCCCGAACCTCACGCCGAAACCGCTCTGGAAGATGCCGCCCCGGGCGAAGGCGCACAGACGACGGCCGCCACGCACGCTGAGGCCGTCGAGGACGAGGCGGAAGACGATCAGGCTGCCGCGCCGGAGCGAGCCGCTTCCGATGAAGGCGTCGTCGGCGCCTATCAGGTCGGCGACGCCCATTTCACCATCTATGCCGACGGCTCGATCCGGGCGCGCACCCCCGACGGCGAATATAGCTTCGCCTCGATGGACGAGCTCAAAGTCTATCTCGCCAGCGAGAAGAGCCGGTTGGGCATGTGATCAGGCATCACCGGCGCCCGGCCAGCCTTCGCCAACCGTCTGGATTGCGAAGGCATAGGCCAGCGCCGTCTCTTTCAGGGAGTCGAAGCGGCCGGCGGCGCCGCCATGGCCGGCTTCCATGTTGGTGTGAAGCATGATCGGCCCGCCGCCTGTCATCGTGGCCCGCAGTCTCGCCACCCATTTCGCGGGTTCCCAATAGGTCACGCGAGGATCGGTCAATCCGCCCATGGCGAGGATCGGCGGGTAATTCTGCGCCGTCACGTTGTCGTAGGGCGAATAGCTGCGGATCGTCTCGAAGGCCTGCACGTCGCGGATCGGGTCGCCCCATTCCGGCCATTCCGGCGGCGTCAGCGGCAGGGTGTCGTCCAGGATCGTGTTGAGCACGTCGACGAAGGGCACCTCCGCCACGATACCGGCGAAGAGCTCCGGCGCCATGTTGGCGATCGCGCCCATCAGCATGCCCCCGGCGCTTCCGCCCTCGGCCACGATGCGGCCGCGGCTGGTGAAGCCCGCTTCGGCCAGAGCCTCCGCCGCAGCAATGAAGTCGGTGAAAGTATTGCGCTTGTTCTCGCGCTTGCCGTCGAGATACCAGCGCCAACCCTTGTCTGTGCCACCGCGAACATGGGCGATCGCATAGAGGAAGCCGCGATCGACCAGGCTGAGCGGCCGTGTCCGGAACGAAGCCGACATCGCCGAGCCATAGGATCCATAGCCGTAGAGGAGGCATGGCGCGGAGCCGTCGAGTGGCGTGTCGACGCGGTGCAGGATCGAGATCGGCACGCGCTCGCCGTCCTTCGCCGTCGCGAAGATGCGGCGCACCTTGTAGGTGGCGGGGTCATGGCCGGACGGAATTTCCTGCCGCTTCAGCAAGGTCCGCTCGCCGGTGGCGAGGTTGTAGTCATAGGTTTCGGCCGGCCGGGCCATCGACGCGTAGATGAACCGCAGCGTATCCGTGTCGAACTCGTAGCCGGGGTCCATGCCCAGGCCATAAGCCTCCTCGTCGAAGGCGATGCTGCTCTCCACTCCGTTGGCGAGATCGCGGATGACGATGCGGGGCAGCCCGTCTTCGCGTTCCAGCCGGATCAGGCGCCCCTTCAGGCAGACATGGCTCAGCATCAGCCGCCCCGGCCTGTGCGGCACGAGATCGTGCCAGTTCTCCGGCGCGGGCCCGGAGAGGGGCGCGCTGACGATCTTGAAGTCCTCGGCGTCGTCGGCATTGGTCAGGATCAGGAAGTCGTTGCCATGATGCTCCAGCGCGTATTGCCGCCCGACGAGACGCGGCGCGATCAGGGCAGGCTTGGCGTCGTCCTTGTCGAGATCGACCACGCGCGTCTCGGACGTCTCGTGATCGCTGATGGTAATCAGCAGGAAACGGCTGGACTGCGTCCGGTCGATATCGACGAACATGCCGGCATCCGCTTCGTCATGCAGCAGTTCGTCCGCGCTGCCGGGCGTGCCCAGGCGATGGCGCAGCACGCGCGACGGACGATGATCGGCATCGAGCGCGACATAGAAGAACGAGCGCGAGTCATTCGCCCATACGATGTCACCGGTTGTATCCTCGACCTGATCGGGCAGATCCGCACCGCTCTCCAGGTTACGGATGCGGATCGTATGTAATTCCGAGCCGGCTTCATCGGCGCTCCAGGCAAGCAGCTTGTGGTCTGGGCTGTGCGCGGTATCGCCAAGGTCGAAGAAGTCCTTCCCTTCGGACAATGCATCTGCGTCGAGCATGATCTGTTCGCGCGTCGCCTTCCGCTGATCTGACGGACCTCGCGCACGCCGGCAGATCAGCGGATGCTCTGCGCCTTTGCGGTAGCGTGAATAGTAGAGGAACGGACCATCCGGCTGCGGTACGCTGGAGTCGTCCTCCTTGATCCGCCCGCGCATTTCCTTGACGAGATCGCGCTGCAGCGCGCGCGTCGGCGCCATCAGCTTCTTGCAATAGGCGTTTTCTGCTTCGAGATATTCCCGAATGTCGGCTGGCAATGCATCGGGGCTGCGCAGGACGTCTTTCCAATTCGCTGCCCGCAGCCAATCATAGTCGTCGCGCAGGGGCACGCCATGAACGACGGTCTCCTTGGGCCTGATCTCGGCCCTTGGCGCCTTCGGCCGGCCGCCGCGGCGGGATGGCGGCGTGCCGCGAGCCTGACGATGCTGATCCGAGCGCATGGGAATTCTCCGATAGGGGCGGCGACAGGTAGAGAGCGGCGCAAGCCCTGGCAAGATGCCTGCGGAATCGTGTGTTTGATTTTGCGGTGCAATGAAATGAACTCGCGCAGGGGTTGAATTATAGAGCTTTCCAGAATTTCAATTGTTGGGAATTGTTCTCTTGCATGAATAGTCGGCATGGACTAAACGCTTATCTCGATCAGTCCGCGTTGTCCGATTCTGGGCGCGGTAGTGCTTGATCCGCTATCGCAAAGTTTGGTCAGAAAACAGGCAGAGCAAAACGGGCGATCCTCAGAAAAAACTGCTGCCAAGAACGATAAGGAGTGACATCGCCATGACCGAAAACGAGGGATCGGATTACATCGAGCTGACGGCGGATATCGTTTCCGCTTATGTTTCGAACAATTCCGTGCCTGCATCTGAACTACCTGCTCTGATCAGCGAAGTTCATTCTGCGTTGAATCGCGTCATCGGCGGGGCCGCCCCGGTTGTTCAGGTCGAGGCGCCGAAGCCCGCCATTCCGGTGAAGAAGTCCATCACGGCCGACTACCTGATCTGCCTTGAGGATGGAAAGAAGTTCAAATCGCTGAAGCGACATCTGCGGACGCAGTACAACATGTCGCCGGAGCAGTATCGCGAGAAGTGGGGCCTCCCGCCGGACTACCCGATGGTTGCGCCGAACTATGCCGAGGCGCGCTCGCAGCTCGCGAAGAAGATGGGCCTCGGTCAGCAGCGCCGGAAGCGCCGCTGAGCCGACATCCGGCCAGTCTGCTGGCCAGACGATCTGGCAAAGAGGAAGCCGCCGGGCACCCGGCGGCTTTTTTCATACCTGTCAGCCCGTGGCAGGAGCCGGGGATAGCGTGCCGCCAAGGCTTGTCAGTCTGGATTTAAGAATATAATCCTATTTCGGACGGCGACTCCCTAGCGGTGAGCGTCGTCTGAAATTGGGAACATATCATGAACATTCATGCTGAGAGTGAGGCTTCCCTGCGCGCCACGGCAGGGGCGCGGTTGGCTGAGGCCGCGGTTGCCGGGCTGGCACGCGTTCCTCTCGCCGCTCTGCGCGGCGCCACGCGTGGCCGCCAGCAGGTGGCGTTGGCGCGGCAGGTGGCGATGTATCTTGCCCATGTCACCTTTGGCCTCAGCCTGACGCGTGTGGGCGCCTGCTTTGGCCGCGATCGGACGACGGTGCGGCATGCTTGCGCTCTGGTCGAGGACCGCCGCGACGATCTGCGCCTCGAATGCGGGCTCAACGCGCTCGAAGCCGCGCTCCTGGCTGTGATGCACAGGCTGGAATGCCGGGCAAGGGAGGCGCGCCGATGACCGCTGGACAGGATCGCAACGAGCGGCAGCGGCTGCTCCGGCACCTCGCGCAGCCCGGATGCTATGCGATTGCGTCTCCGTTGGGATGCGGACGCATTGCGCTTTATCGTGAGGCGAGAGGTGCCAGCCTTGGCGCGGGCTACGCCTCGGCGGAAGTCGCCACCGCGCTGATTGCCGATGGTCTCGTCGGCTGGAGCGGCGCGGGCAAATCTGCAAGGCTCGCCCTCTGTGGGGAGGCGCAGGCTCGCCTGCCGGCTGAGGATACGGGCCCCCAGGCCGCAGATCCGAGCCGGCCCCTGCTGGATGAGCGCGAGAGTCCGTTGCTCTGGCTATATCGCCGTTCGGGGAAGGACGGGAAGCCGCAAGTGACTGACGAGGAATTCGCGGCCGGCGAACGTTTTCGCGCCGACATTACGCTGGCCCAGATGCTGCCGCGTACGACGATGAACTGGGACGCCGCCTTGACGCCGGAACAGCGGAGCCCGGGGCCCCGCGACGCGGCAGGCGCGTCCGATACTTCGCTCGCGGCCCGTCAGCGGGTCAGGCTGGCCTGCGACAAGCTGGGGCCGGAGCTGTCTGGTTTGGTCATCGACATCTGTGGCTTTCTCAAGGGGCTCGATCTGGTCGAGAGGGAGCGACGCTGGCCGGCGCGTTCGGCCAAGGTCGTGCTCCGCATCGCGTTGGCGACGCTGGCGACGCATTACGGGCTGGCTCGCCCTGCGCGGCCGGCCGGCCTCAGAAGCTGGCAGGCTGCGGACTCTCGTCCAGCTCTCTTTCCGGCAGCGGCCGAATGACGCCGCTCAGCCTGCCGCGGCAGCGCCGGCGTCGCGCTTGATCCGGTCGATCATCGCGCGCACGCCGTTCGAGCGCTGCGGCGTGAGATGGGCGGCAAGGCCCAGCCGCTCGTAGATGGCGAAGGCATCGGTTGCGAGAACCTCGGACGCAGGCCGCCCCGAGAAGATCGCCAGCGCCAGCGCGACCAGCCCGCGCACGATATGGGCGTCGCTGTCGCCGCGGAAATGCAGCAGGGTCTGCGGACCTGGACCGCCCTCACGCCGCGCTTCAAGCCAGACCTGGCTAGCACAGCCCCGCACCTTGTTGGCATCGTTGTGTGCGGCTTCGGACAGCGGTTCAAGGCTCTTGCCCAGCTCGATCAGGTAACGATAGCGGTCGTCCCACTCGTCGAGCAGCTCGAAATTGGCGACGATATCGTCGAGGCTTGCTGTCATGTCCTGCCTGGCCGCGATTGTTCCCTTCAGATAGGGCGCGCGACCTCTTCCCGCGAGGGGAGTTCCGCGTCAAGCGCGTAAAGCCCGGCCTCTTTGTGCGTTGCTAGCGCGTCGCCGGCTTGGCGGTCGCGGTCGTCATTGCGGTATTCAGGATGCGCTCGCGCAGCGCCGGATCGAGGCCGGCGAGAATCTCCGCCGCTTCGCGCGCGGCCGTGAGGCTACCGGCAGCGTTGCGCGCGCTCGCCTGGGCGCTTTCGACGGCGTGACGGACGGTCTGCGGCAGCGTCGTCTCGGCGGGCTTGTTGCCGTGAACCGGAGAGTTCACCGCGATCAGCCCGATGATCGCGACCTTGCGCAGGAAGTGAGCCATCTCGATCTCCATCGCTGATGCGCCTTCGGCACCGGACAAGCGAGATTAGGCAGAGATCCGGAAAAAACGCGTCATTCCGAACGCTCAAATGCGAGTCGAATGCCACAGCCGATCTTCAGGTTCCATTCACCCTGCTGCGAACATCGAATATCGACGCGGAAACGTCAGAATTTCAGTTAAGATCATGAAAAATCTGGGATAATTCTTCTTTTCCGCTTCCGATGGAGTATGTGGGAGCTTGCGCCTTAAGTCCCGCTTAAACCGCGCATGGCGAGATGCGTGACGCGGACGGGTGGTCCGCAGAGTTTTAGGCGTTGCGTTCCGTATGGCGATCACAGCACTGAGGACACAGGCGGCGGCATTGGTGCATGCATCGGTGCGGTCGAACCCGGCTGAACGTTTGCGCCACGAGCGCTTCGTTCTGTCGCGTCTGCTCGTCGGAGGCGGCGCGCTCAGCCTTGCACCAGCCTATCTTGCCTGGCGCGGCGCGCTCGGCGCTTTCGAGGCAGTCATGGTTGTGGCCGCGGCGCTTCCCGTCCTGGCCGTCGTGCTGCTCTCTCGCACCGGCCGGCTCGACATCGCGCACCTGATCTCGTCGGCGGCTCTGTCGCTCTTCATCATCGCGCTCGCCGGTGCGACCGGCGGCCTGTCTTCACCGTTGCTGCTGTGGCTCGTCGTCGTTCCGGTCGAGGCGGCCTTTTTCGGCTCGCGCGACTTCGTCTTGAGGGCGGGCTGGGTGGCCGTTGCGGCGCTGCTGGCCGCCATCGGCCTGCAGCATCTTGGCCTCCTGGCCGGGCCTGCCGTCTGGACGAGCGAAGCAATGTCGATGCTGGTCATCGTGGCCCTGGCGCAGGTGCTGATCGCGACCGCGATCATGCTGCGCCGGCGCGATGCCGAGCGACGCGCGCACCGCGCGGCGGATACGCGGGCGCAGCTCCTTCTCGATCATGTCGGCGATCTCGTGACCTGGCATGACGCCAACGGTTCCGTCGTCTTTGCGAATGCCGCCGCGCGCGCTCTCGCTGGCGCGGAGCCCCGCGAACTGCTGGGGCGCGGCTTGCTCGATCGCGTGCATGTCGCGGATCGGCCGCTCTTTCTGAAGGCGCTCAGCGATGCCGCCCACGGCGATGGCGCGGCGACCGCCTGCTTCCGCACGCTCTTCGTCCCGCGGGAGGGCGAGAATCGGCGGCCAGTCTCGCTCTGGCTGGAAATGCAGGCCTATCGCACCGGGGAGGCCGAGGGGAGGGACGGAACAGCCGTGGTCTGCGTGATGCGCGACGTCACGGCGCGCCGGGCGGCCGACGACGAGCGCGACCGCGGCCACGCCGAAGCCCTGCGGGCGAATGACGTCAAGGCGCAGTTCCTGGCGACTGTGAGCCACGAGCTGCGCACGCCGCTGAACGCCATCATCGGCTTCTCCGAGATGCTGGGGACCGAGGAGAACGGCTGGATCGATGCGGCCAAGCGGCTCGAATACGCCCGGATCATCCATGCGTCCGGCCACCACCTGCTGGAAGTCGTCAACACCCTGCTCGACATCTCGAAGATCGAGAGCGGCGCGATGGAGATCGAGCGGGACCCGCTCGATCTTGCCGAGCTTGCCCGCGACTGCTGCACGCTGATGGCGCTGCGCGCCCAGAACGGCGGCGTTGCGCTCGACCGTGTCGCGGGCCCGGCTCTTCCGCCGATCGAGGGCGACAAGCGTGCAATGAAGCAGGTCGTGCTGAACCTGCTGTCCAACGCGATCAAGTTCACGCCGGAAGGCGGGCGCGTCATGCTCGCCATCGTCCGCGACGGCGATATGATCGACCTGTCCGTTTCCGACACCGGTATCGGCATCGGGGCTGCCGACCTGCCGCGGCTGGGCGATCCCTTCTTCCAGGTCAAGGGCGCCTATGACCGCAACCATGAGGGCACCGGCCTTGGCCTCTCGGTCGTCCGTGGCCTGGTCGGCCTGCATGGCGGGCGCATGACTGTCGAGAGCGCTCTCGGTGTCGGCACGCGGGTCTCGATCCGGCTGCCGGTCGGCTGCTCTGAAGCCGTCGAGCCGCTGGCCAAGATCGTCACTTTCGCGCGCGCCCCGCGGAAGGGGCTCGAAACCAAAGAACCACTCCGTCTGACCGCCTGAAACCGAGCTGACCGATGTCCGTGACCATGGCCGCCCGTGCCCATTCCAGCGCTTCCCTGTCCGCCCCGGTTCGGCGCGCGCAGCCGGCGCGTCGCAAATCCTCCTGGCTCGGGCGGATCGGCCGCACAGTCGGACGGCGGCCGGGCCGGGCGATCCTGCTTCTCGCCTTCGGCATCGTTTCCTGTGCGATCGTCGCCAATGCGCTGATGTTCCAGAAGGCGCGCCATCCGGCGCCGATGCTCTCGGCTGCACCGGCCGCGCCGCCCCGCGCGGCGGCCGAACGCCGCGCCGAGCCGGCCCCCGCGTCGATCCCGGACGCTGCGCCGGCTGCGCTTGCGACGCCGGCGGCGGCACCGTCGCGGCCGCCGGCGCGGCCGGCCGATCTTTCGAGCGCGCAACCGGTGCGCGAGGCGGCGCCGCGTCCGCCGGCCCCGGTCGCCAGCCAGCCGCGCACGGCGCAGTCGGCGACGACTTCGGTGCCCAAGGCGGCCCCGCTTCGCGACCCGATTGCCGACCTCATCAACGGTGGCGACCTTCGCCCGCCGGCCGACGTCAAGGGCGCGGCTTCCCGCTCCGCTGCCGCCCCGCGCCGATCGGCCGAGAACTGAGCCGGGCGGCGCCGGGCGATGGCGCGCCTGACCAGCGATTTCTGGGTCTCGGCCTACCTTCGGCAGGCCGCCTTCGATGGACACGTGGCGGTGCTGCGTCGGCGGGGCGCGCGGGAGGCCGGTGCGATTTTCGTCAAGCTCGATCGCCTCGACGGCACGGCCGCCCTCTATGGGCCGGCGCCGCAATCAATGGCCGAGGATGACGGCGAGCGTCGCTTCCAGCTCCTGATCGATGCCGATCCGCTCACGGTTGAGGATCGGGTCGA
Organism: Allobosea sp. TAF32; assembly: GCF_052113585.1. Lineage (NCBI taxonomy): Bacteria > Pseudomonadati > Pseudomonadota > Alphaproteobacteria > Hyphomicrobiales > Alloboseaceae > Allobosea > Allobosea sp. TAF32. The sequence continues at coordinate 311,745 of NZ_JBFRDM010000003.1, forward strand.
CAAGGAGCTGCGCTTCGACAGCGATCTCTGGCTGGTCGAGATCGAGAACCGGACCGGCGATCCGCGCCTCAAGCTTGCCGAGAGCTAGCCCCTTCTCTCAGCCCCGCTCACGCTTCGAACCGATCCGGCCGAGAACGTCGGCGAGGCCGGGCTGAACGTCCGGGCGGGCCGCGCCGGGCCGGCTCGGCGTCCCGCTCGGGTCCATCGCCGGCTGGTGCTGGCCTTTGCGCTGCGGTGCGGACACCGGCTGCACGCCGGCAATCAGCATCGCCAGCCGAAGCGCGATCGATGGCTTGGCCAGGCGCATCAGCTCGACCAGCGCGAAGATCCGTTCGACCGAATGCGCCGTCTCGTCGCCGAGGCGGATCAGGAAGCGCGTTGCGTCTTCGACGCGCGCTCCGCTGGCAATAAGGCTCAGAGCCGCAAGATCGCGCGAGGCATCGCTCGCAATCGCAGCAGCGAGCGGCGCGTCGCCGCCGAGATGCCCGGCGACCGCGGCGAATGCACTCGCGCGGTCTTCGCCTGCAAGGACGAGCCAGTCGGCAAAGGTCGAGCTGGCGACCGCCGGCCGCCGCTCGCTCGGATGCAAGGCCTCGCGCGCCATCAGCGATTCGAGAATGGCGAGGCGGCGCACCGTGCCTGCGCGCAGGAACAGCGGTGCGAGTTCGAGATTGGACAGGTCTTCCCGTGCGAGAAGGCCGAGCTGATAGGACGGATCGATCCGCGAGCGCGCGACCAGCGTGTCGACGGCGGCGCGAGGCAGCGGCGCCTCCCGATTGCCGATAAGGGTAAGATCGATAGCGCGATCGGCTTCGGAAACCAGCAGCAGGACCGCGGTATTGGTGAGGTCCTGGCGGACAGCGAGCGCGCTACGCATCGCCGTATCGCCGGTCTCGGCGAGCCGTTCGAGCTCGACGGGCGAAAGCGGCATGCCGTGACGCAGCATTTCGATCAGAACCGCGCCGCCACGGGCGGCCAGCGCTGTCAGCACCGCGAGCGGAGCATGCCGCCAGCCTGCGAGCTTGCGCGCCAGGATCAGCGCGGTCGGCTCGTCGATGGTCGGAATCAGCATCGCCGCCATCTCGCTGAAGGCAGCCAGATCCTCCTGCGGCGGCTGTTGGGTCGACATCAGCAGGTCGGCCTTCACCCGCAGCGAGACCTGGCTGAGACCGAGGTCGCCGTCGCGGGCGAGGCGGGCAAGATCGGCGAGTTCCTGGGAAATACGGGCAGGCATGCTTGGCTCGGCTGCGAATCCGACGGGTTCGCTCAGATTATCCCCGAGGCATTAAGGCCACGTTAACCATGCTGGAGCCTGATGGCTTTGAGGGCCTGCGACAAAGGGTGCGGCCTTACGCACCAGGACGGCTCTCGCGATTGCAACTCGGGCGCTGGATAGGAGGCGCTGCATGACCGTCATCATCCCCTTCGCGCTCTATCGCTATCCGCAGGCGCGGTCCTGCCCGTTTCCGCGACGCGTGGCGGAAATCCTGTTCTTCACCGGCGTGCGCTACGAGCGGCCTGCCGAGACCTCTCCGCTTAAGGCCAAGCCTTCCTCGGCAAAGGCGCGGCCCGCGCGGCGCCCGCGCAAGGCGGCAAGCAAGATGGATCACAGGCAGCCCGCGTGAGACGACGTCTATCCGATCAAGCGCTGCCGGCCGGACCGCCGTCCCCGGCCATTGTCGCACTGGCGCTGTCTTCCGCGCTTGTCCTCACCGCTTGCACAGCGACCGACGGCGATCTCGGTCGCCCGCGTCCGACGGTCTGGTCGCAGCTCATCGCGCCGGAGAGCGGGTTCTTCGCCGCGGCGTCGCGAGGCGAGGCAGCGTCCTATTTCCGCCTGACCGATGACGAGGAGCAACTGCGCGATCGCGCCTGGCGCTTCGTCATGCCCGCCAGCCCGCACAGCGTCTTCCAGGGCGAGATATCGAATTTCGCGCATAGCCGCATCCTGCCGGTCGCGGCGCAGTCGAACGACGTTTCGGACTACTTCCGCGGGCTGACTTCGGTGTCCTTCGCCTCGCAGGCCTCGCGCTATAACCGCCTCGCGGAAGACGCGAATGCCGACCGCCTGCTGATCGGCCCGTTTCGGGCCAACGCGATGCGCGTCGTCTCCATGGACCGGGTCCGCATGCGGGCTGCCGAGGGATCGCCGGATGTCGCTCCGGGCAAGATCGAGCCGGCCATGGCGCGCGTGATCGAGAACGAGGGGCTGATCTACTGGGTCTGCGAGCGCCTGGATTTCCGGATCAGAAGCTATCGTTACGCCCTGACCAATCTCGTCGTGGAGATGCCTTCGCGGGAGGCAGTCCGGGCGGAACGTGCGATCATGGCGCTGGCGGCCGAGTCCGCGCCGCTCTGCCAGATGCCGCTCAACGGCACTTTCGGTGAGGGCAAGCGGCCCGTGGTCTACAAGGGCTAGTTTTCCGGCCGGGGTTCGCTCAGTTCGCCATCCCGCATTCGACCCCGGTCGCGAGCGCCTCGGCGTCGGCCTTGTCAGAGGGCAGCCGAACGAGAACGCGCACCGCGATCAGCCCCTGATCGGTATCGGAGACGATACGCAGCTCCCGGCTGGTTTCGCCCTCCTCGTCGGCCGCGATGCGCTCGTCGCGCTGGGCTTCCGTCATGACCAGGAATTCGAGCACGCCGCGGATCGCCGCCCGGTCGGTGATCGCGTAGATCACGCCGCCGCCCTGGCGGTGCAGGGTCAGGCCGAGCGGCAGAAAGCCGGTCCTGGCGACGACGCGCATCGGCCCGCTGGAGAGGTCATAGCTGCAGATCGCCGTGACGACATCGGGATCGGCTTCGCGCAGTGCCGGCAGCCCGCGTGCATCGCCGGGCGCCGGGATGAGTTCGGCACGGCCATTGGTGCCGAGTTCACGATAGGCGTGCGCGGCATCGTGCAAGGACAGCGAGGGCAAGGCCAGGATGGTGACGATATGCACGATGGCGGCAAGGATCAGCCCGGCCAACGTGGTCATGACAAGGCGCACGGCGCCGCTGCGCAGCCGGGCTCTCCAAATTGCGGCTGATGGAGCGGGGGGCGTCGCCACGTCGTGTCCGATCGCGCTCATCGGCAGTCGAGGCGTGCGATGCGGGGCAGGTTAGTGGCCCGCGTCTCGCCGGTCTGGCTGGAGATCGGAGTATCGTAGAGGCGTAAGCGGAACTGGAAGCGCCCGCTCGCCGGCAGGGGAAGCCAGTTGCCTGCGACCGGCGTTGCCGCGGCCGCGATCGACAATTGTCCGTCCTCGGGACGGACAATTTCGGAATCCGTGAAGCTCGTGCGTTCCAGCGGCAGTCGGAAGGGCAGCCCGTCGATATCGGTGACGCCGAGCGTCCAGCCGCGCGTCGTCGGCGTGGCGCCGGAGATCTGGTAGCGGCAGCGCCCGTCGAGCAGCTGTCCGTCGTCGTCGCGCTCGGCGATGAGCTCTAGTCCTTCGCCCGAGCCCAGCGGCAGATGGACGCCGCGGGCGAGATAGGCGCGCATATAGGGGTCGATGTCGCGTCCGCCGCTGCGTGGCCAAGCCATCCACGCCCCGACCTCGACCTTGCCGAGAGCGGGCCGGCCGGCCACGGCCCAATGCGCGGAGCCGAGGCCGAGTCCGGCTCCGAGCGCAAGGATATAGGCGAGATCGAGAATCCGCACGCTTGCCTTCCGCTGGCGTGATGCCCCTCGCGCGAATTGACCCGTGTGAATCCGGCTCGTCAACCTTCTGCGCCTAGCGCAGCCGCGTGTCGGCCCCGGAGACCTCGCGGATGCCGACCTGCACCGGCTTGCCCGCCACGCGCGATCGCTCGATCGTCTTGAACAGCGAGCCGACGGCCGACAGCACCTCGAAGGATTGCCGCGGCATGTGCCCGGCGCCGGGCCCCGGCTGCTGGCCGGCATCCGGCGCGGCTGCTGCCTTGGCGACGACCAGAGCCTTGGGATCGGTGGTGGGCACGCCCGGAATCGGCTTCAGTTCGAGACCCTGATGGGCGAACTGCATGATCTCCTTGAACGTCATCGCCGGCAGCGAGCCGCCGGTCATGTTGGCGGTCTCGGCCGAGTTGTCGTTGCCGAACCATACGGCCGCGACGAGGTTGCCGGAGTAGCCGACATACCAGGCGTCCTTATAGCCGTTGGTGGTGCCGGTCTTGCCGGCCGTCACCACGCCATCCAGCGCCGCGCGGCGGCCGGTGCCTTCGGTCGGCACTTTCGAGAGCATAAAGTTCATGTCCTGCGCCACCTGCGCGCTCAGCACCTGTTTGGGCGGTGGCTCATCCCGGTCGTGGCGGTAGATCACCTCGCCCTGCGAGTTGGCGATCTCGATGGCGGCATAGGGCTTCGCCCGTTTGCCGCCATTGGCGAAGACGGCATAGCCCGCCGCCTGGTCGATGACGGTGACCTCGGCCGCGCCGATCGGCAGCGAGACCGTGTCGGTCAATGGCGTGGTCAGGCCCATGGCGTGGGCGGTCTCGACGATCTTCTTGCGGCCGATGGCGGCGGCGCGCGCTTCATGGGTCTCGCCGGTGGCGCGGCCGATGGCGATCGACATCTGCACGGGGATGGTATTGATCGATTTCGCCAGCGCGACGGTCAGCGGTATCGACCCGGCATAGGAGCGGCCGTAATTGTTCGGGCACCAGTTGCCGATGCAGACCGGTCGGTCGACGACCATGGTCGTCGGCTTGTAGAGCCCAGTCGAGAGCGCTGCTGCGTAGACATAGGCCTTGAAGGAGGAGCCGGGCTGCCGCTGGCTCGCGGTCGCCCGGTTGAACTGGCTCGCGCCGTAGTCCCGGCCGCCGACGATGGCGCGCACCGCCCCGTCAGGGTCCATGACGACGGTCGCGGCCTGCTTGACGCGATAGGCCGGGCCATGCTGGCGCAGAACCGTCTCGATCGCTTCGTCCGCGCGTGCCTGGATCGCGGAATCATGCGGCGTCTTCACCAGCAGAACGCGGTCGGGCCCGAGCTTGCCCTCGCTCACCAGTTCCTTCACCGCGTCGAAGGCCCAGTCGAGATAGTAGTCGGGGCTGGAATCGCGCTTGCGATCGACCGGCGTCGCCGGATTGCGCTTGGCGCTGTCGACCTGGCCGGCGGTCATGAATCCGGCATCGACCATGGCATTGAGCACGTCGTTGGCGCGCGCGCGGGCGGCCGGCAGATTGACATGCGGCGCATATTTCGTCGGCGCCTTGAACAGGCCGGCCAGCATCGCCGCCTCGGCCAGCGAAACATCCTTCACCGACTTGCCGAAATAGTATTCGGCTGCCGCCGCGGCGCCGAAGGTGCCCCCGCCCATATAGGCGCGGTCGAGATAGAGCTTGAGGATCTCGTTCTTGCTTAGCCGGGCCTCCAGCCACAGCGCCAGGAAGGCTTCCTTGATCTTGCGGTCGAGCGAACGCTCGTTGTTGAGGAAGAGGTTCTTGGCGAGCTGCTGGGTCAATGACGAGCCGCCCTGGACCACGCCCGAAGCCCGGGTGTTGACCAGCAACGCCCGGAAAGTGCCGATCACGTCGATGCCGAAATGGTCGTAGAAGCGGCGGTCCTCGGTCGCCAGCACGGCCTTGAGCAGATGGTCGGGCATCTCCTCCAGCTTGAGGGAATCGTCGTGACGCGCCCCGCGATGGCCGATCGGCTGGCCGTAGCGGTCGAGGAAGGTGACGGCGAGGACCTGGTTCCTCAGGGCTTCCTCATTGCCGATGCGAAAGGCGGGCAGGGCGAGCATCAGCAGGATGAGCGCGCCGACGATGCCGACGTTCAGCCCTTCGCTGGCGAACTCGGCCGCGACGCGCTTGAAGCCGGTGACGGTCAGGCGGTCGGCCTGGCTGCGGATGCGCTCGTAGATGTCTCCGGCGCGGCGGCCGGCGCCCCACAGGCTGGCATCGAGCCATGAATCGGCAGCGAGCGCATAGCGCTTCAGCCGCGTCTTCCAGCCCGCCTTCCTGAACTCCATGGCCGTTCCAGGCTTCCCGAATGGCCCCCGGCACAGTCCTGCCGCGCGATGATCGCCTTGGCAACAGCATTGCGCCCGAGAATGGACACATAGTTACGCGCCATCTCCAGATAAGGGACGGGCGCAAAGAATCCTGTCCCGTGAGCAGGAAGCGAGCCAGTGCCGTTGTCCCATCCTGATACGGGAGCTGCCGCCGACGCGGCGCTCTTCCATCTTGGCGCGCGGCGGCGCATAAGCCCGCCATGACGCTGAAGCAGCCGAAAGACGAGCCGTTCTGGCGCACCACCTCGCTCGAGGCGATGTCGGTGGAGCAGTGGGAATCGCTCTGCGACGGCTGCGGCCGCTGCTGCCTCGTCAAGCTGGAGGACGAAGACACCGGCCGGATTTTCGCGACCGACGTCGGCTGCCGGCTGTTCGACGCCGGAACCTGCCGCTGCAAGGACTATCCGAACCGCTCGCTCAAGGTGCCGGACTGCGTGACGCTGACCCCGCACGACGTGCGTACGCTCCCTTGGCTGCCGCCGACCTGTGCCTATCGCCTCGTTGCCGAAGGCAAGGATCTGCCCTGGTGGCATCCTCTCGTTTCGGGCGATCACGAAACGGTGGTGGCGGCGGGCGTATCCGTCCGCGGCCGCGTCTTCGCCTCGGAGGACGAGGTCCCGGAAGAGGAGGTCGCCGAGCGCATCGTCAATTGGCCGCTGCGCTGGCCGCGCGCTGCGCGCGGCAAGGCGAAGTGAAGCATCGGCGTTTGTGCGCTGCCGGGCATTTTATTGCACCTGCTCATTGATTGTTCAGGTGCTTTTGGGCATGACCGCCCCGTCCCGCCGCCGGGGCCGCCAGGGCACCGACGGCATGCACACGAAACTTTCGCATCGCCGCGGCGTTGCTGCGTCCGGCTGCAAACCAAGAGGTTGAAGTGATGGCTGGTGGGAAGTGGGTCTACACCTTCGGCGACGGCAAGGCCGAAGGCGAGGCCGGGATGAAGAACCTGCTCGGCGGCAAGGGCGCTAACCTCGCCGAGATGAGCAATCTGGGCCTGCCGGTTCCCCCTGGCTTTACCATCACCACCGAGGTCTGCACCTCGTATTATGACAACGGCAAGAGCTTCCCGGCCGATCTCGACGGGCAGGTCAAGGCCGCGCTCGACGGCATGGCCAAGCTCACCGGCAAGACCTTCGGCGATCCCGCCAACCCGCTGCTCGTCTCCGTCCGCTCCGGCGCGCGCGCCTCGATGCCGGGCATGATGGACACTGTCCTCAATCTCGGCCTCAACGACGAGACGGTCGAGGCGGTTGCGAAGGCCGCCAATGACGAGCGCTTCGCCTGGGACAGCTATCGCCGCTTCATCACCATGTATTCCAACGTCGTGCTCGATATCGACCACGGCCTCTTCGAGGAAGCGCTGGAGGACTACAAGGAGCGCAAGGGCCTGCACCTCGACACCGACCTTAAGGCCGCCGATTGGAAGGTGCTGGTCGGCAAGTACAAGGACATCGTGAAGAAGGCGCTCGGTGCCGACTTCCCGCAGGACCCGCAGAAGCAGCTCTGGGGCGCTGTCGGCGCCGTCTTCTCCTCCTGGATGAACGCCCGCGCCATCAAGTATCGCGAGCTCAACAGCATCCCTGCCTCATGGGGCACGGCGGTCAACGTCCAGTCGATGGTGTTCGGCAATATGGGCGACACCTCCGCGACCGGCGTCGCCTTCACCCGCAACCCCTCGACCGGCGAGAACGCGCTCTATGGCGAGTTCCTGATCAATGCCCAGGGCGAGGACGTCGTCGCCGGCATCCGCACGCCACAGGACATCACCGAGGTGGCGAAGAAGGAGGCGGGCTCCGACAAGCCTTCGATGGAGAAGGAGATGCCGGAGGCCTATGCGGAGCTCGTCCGCATCTACGGCATCCTTGAGAAGCACTATCGCGACATGCAGGACATGGAGTTCACCATCCAGGAGGGCAAGCTCTGGATGCTGCAGACCCGCTCCGGCAAGCGCACCGCCAAGGCGGCGCTGAGGATCGCGGTCGAACTGGCTACCGAGGGGCTGATCACGCAGGAGGAGGCGGTCGGCCGTGTCGAGCCTTCTGCCCTCGACCAGCTCCTGCACCCGACCATCGACCCCAAGGCCGAGCGCCGCGTGCTGACCACCGGCCTGCCGGCCTCGCCCGGCGCTGCCGCGGGCGAAATCGTCTTCAACTCGGACGACGCTGAAGCCGCCAAGAAGGCCGGCCGCAAGGTCATCCTCGTGCGCGTCGAGACGAGCCCTGAGGACATCCACGGCATGCACGCCGCCGAAGGCATCCTGACCACGCGCGGGGGCATGACCTCGCATGCGGCGGTCGTGGCGCGCGGCATGGGCAAGCCCTGCGTCTCCGGCGCCGGCCAGATCCGCGTCGACTACGCCAAGGGCACGCTTTCGATCGGCCCGACCACGCTGAAGGCCGGTGATTTCCTCACCATCGACGGCGGCAACGGCCAGGTGCTGCTCGGCGAGGTCAAGATGCAGAAGCCGGAGCTCTCCGGCGAGTTCGCGACGCTGATGGGCTGGGCCGACAAGGTCCGCCGCCTCAAGGTCCGCGCCAATGCCGAGACGCCGGAAGACGCCAAGACGGCCCGCGAGTTCGGCGCCGAGGGCATCGGGCTCTGCCGCACCGAGCACATGTTCTTCGACGAGAACCGCATCCAGGCCGTCCGCGAGATGATCCTCGCCCAGGACGACAAGGGCCGGCGCGCCGCGCTCGCCAAGCTCCTGCCGGTGCAGCGCCAGGACTTCGTCCAGCTCTTCACCATCATGAGCGGGTTGCCGGTCACGATCCGCCTGCTCGACCCGCCGCTGCACGAATTCCTGCCGCATGGCGAGAAGGAGATCGCCGAGGTCGCCGCGGCGCTCGGCGTCAGCTCCGATGCGTTGCGGCAGCGTGCCGCCGAACTGCACGAGTTCAACCCGATGCTCGGCTTCCGCGGCTGCCGTCTGGCGGTGGCTTTCCCCGAAATCGCCGAGATGCAGGCCCGTGCCATCTTCGAGGCGGCCGTCATCGCCGCCAAGGAAACCGGCAAGCCGGTGATCCCGGAGGTGATGGTTCCGCTCGTCATGGGCAAGCCCGAGCTCGATCTGGTCAAGGGCCGCATCGACGCCATGGCCAAGGCCGTGATCGAGGAGAGCGGCACCAGGATCGACTATCAGGTCGGCACCATGATCGAGCTGCCGCGTGCCGCGCTGCGCGCCGCCGAGATCGCTGAGAGCGCCGAGTTCTTCTCGTTCGGCACCAACGACCTGACGCAGACGACGCTTGGCATCAGCCGCGACGACGCCTCCTCCTTCCTTGGCTCCTACACCGCCAAGGGGCTGCTCGACGCCGATCCCTTCGTCACCATCGACCAGGACGGCGTCGGGGAGTTGGTGAAGCTCGCCGCCGAGCGCGGCCGCAAGACCCGCTCCGACATCAAGCTCGGCATCTGCGGCGAGCATGGCGGCGACCCGGCCTCGATCGGCTTCTGCGAGAGCGTCGGCCTCGACTATGTCTCCTGTTCGCCCTTCCGCGTGCCGATCGCACGGCTGGCGGCCGCGCAGGCGGCGCTGGGCGCGATCAAGCCGAAGGATGGTTGAGACGGGAGGCGCGGGATACAAGCCGTCATGCTCGCCCTGGTGGCGAGCATCCACGTCTTGAACACCGCATTGCCCAAAGCAAGACGTGGATGGTCGGGACAAGCCCGACCATGACGAGGTGGCCGTGTCCTTGAACCTCACCACTATCGGCTTCGATGCCGACGACACGCTCTGGCAGAACGAGCAATTCTTCCGGATGACGGAGGATCGCTTCGTCGCGCTGCTCGGCGAGCATGGCGAGGCGGCCGAGATTTCCGGCCGCCTGCTCGAAGCCGAGAAGCGCAACCTTCGCTTCTACGGTTTCGGCATCAAGGGCTTCGTGCTCTCGATGATCGAGACTGCGATCGATATCACCGGGGGGAAGGTCCCTGGCGCTGTGATCGGCGAGATCCTCGCCGCTGGCCGCGAGATGGCAGCCCATCCGGTCGAGACCCTGCCTCATGTCCAAGAGACCCTTCAGGCCCTGTCCGGCGACTACCGGCTCGTGCTCATCACCAAGGGCGATCTCTTCGACCAGGAGCGCAAGCTCGCCCAGTCCGGCCTCGGCGATTTCTTCCATGCGGTCGAGATCGTCAGCGACAAGAAGGCCGCCACCTACGACCGCATCTTCACCCGTCACGGCGACGGAGCGGGGCGGGCGATGATGGTCGGCAATTCGCTCAAGTCGGATATCCTGCCGGCACTGGAAGCGGGCTCATGGGCGGTACATGTCCCGCATGAGCTGACCTGGGTGCTGGAGCATGCCGAAGAGCCCGTCGGTCACGGGCGCTATCATGCACTACCGGACCTTGGCCCTCTGCGGGGCCTTGTCGAGAAACTGTTTCGCTAGCGTTTCGCAGCCCGGCGGTGCCAGGGGTCAGTCGACCCAAAGGCCATGTCTGCGATGCCATTCCTCGATCGATTCCTCCGGATAGTCTTCGAAGCTCTGGTCATTCGCAGCGATATCCGGGTCGACCCAACCGGCCTTGAAGCGCAGCATGATATGGGTCTTTTCGGGAGCGCGCGGCAGATGGCTGTCGATCGCCGAGGCGAAGGGATGCAGCAGATCCGGCCAGCGCGGATCGAACAGCCACAGCGCCGTCCCGCAGCCCGTACAGAAGCGGCGCTGCGCTTGCGAGCGCTCGCAAATACCGTCATCGCCTCTGATTTCCGCGCTGAAGCTGCCGATCGCGTCTTCGCCCTCGACCTTCAGCGTCTGGGCTATGGCCGACAGGTTGATCGCGAAGCCGCCTCCGCCGGCAGTCTTGCGGCAGATCGAGCAATAGCAGAGCTGATACGGGACGGGTGCATGGCTCTCGACGGAGAAGTGCACCGCTCCGCAGCGGCATGAGCCCTTCAGCTTAATCGGCATGATGCAGCCTCCATTCGCCAGTCAAACACCGGCTTGGGCCGAGTGTTCCGAGATGTCTGCTGCCGGCTTACTGGACCCTTCTTGCATTCCATGCTAGGGAGCACGATGTAAGACGAGATGCGGCCGGGTTCTGGCCACCCCTCCGTTCGGCTGCTTGTCCGGTCGGCGGTTACGAATCAGATCCACCACACATCGCTACAAGGCCATGGCGAGGCGTCCGCGCGTCCCGTCGTGTCATCACGATAGACGCGGATCTGAAACGTAAGGACTACCCCCATGAACAAGGGCACCGTGAAGTGGTTCAACACCACCAAGGGCTACGGCTTCATTACGCCTGAGAACGGCGGCCAGGACGTTTTCGTCCACATCAGCGCTGTCGAGCGCGCCGGCCTGCGCGAGCTGCGCGACGGCCAGGTCGTCTCCTTCGAGCTCGTTGCCGATCGCAAGACCGGCAAGACTTCGGCCGGCAACCTCGTCGTCGCCTGAGCCAGACCAACGCCGGGACGGCATCGCGCCGCCCGGCTTACGACAAGCCTGCCGGCGCTGTGGCTAGCGGTTCGCCGGCGGGTTCGACTATCAGTATCAGGCCGGATGCGGGCCTGCGGCGCGGCCGAATTCCACATGCGCCCCTCGCATCGCGGCGTCCGGAAAGACTTTTCTTGACCAAATTCACCGATCTTGGCCTCGCCGAGCCGCTGCTCAAGGCGCTCGCGGCCGAGGGCTATGAAACGCCGACGCCGATCCAGGCGCAGGCGATCCCCCACATTCTCCAGGGCCGTGACCTGCTCGGTGCAGCCCAGACCGGCACCGGAAAGACGGCTGCCTTCTCGCTGCCGATGCTGCATCGGCTGCTCGGCAAGCCGCGCCAGATGCCGGCCCGCTCCGTGCGTGTCCTCGTCCTCTCGCCAACGCGTGAGCTCGCCGCACAGATCGAGACCTCGATTCGCACCTACGCGCAGTTCACAACGCTGCGCTCGACGGTGATCTTCGGCGGCGTCCCGGTCGGCAAGCAGATCCGCGCCCTCGGCGACAAGATCGACATCCTCGTCGCCACCCCCGGCCGCCTGCTCGACCTCGTCGACCAGCGCGCCGTTTCGCTGCGCGAGATCGAGTTCCTCGTCCTCGACGAAGCCGATCAGATGCTCGACCTCGGCTTCATCCATGCGCTGCGCCGCATCTCCACGCTGATCCCGAAGGAGCGCCAGACGCTGCTCTTCTCGGCGACCATGCCGAAGCCGATCCGCGATATCGCCTCCGCCTATCTCACCAATCCGGTCGAGGTCGCGGTGACGCCGGTCGCGACCACCGCGGAAAAGATCGACCAGCGCGTCATCTTCACCGAGCCCAACGACAAGCCGGCGCTGCTGGCGAAGACGCTGAACGTGCCGGAGCTCGAGCGCGCCATCGTCTTCACCCGCACCAAGCACGGTGCCGACAAGGTCGTGCGCCAACTCGCCCAGTCCGGAATCGAGGCGGCGGCGATCCACGGCAACAAGAGCCAGGGCCAGCGCGAACGTGCGCTCGGCGCCTTCCGCGACGGTTCGCTGCGCATCCTCGTCGCAACCGACATCGCCGCCCGCGGCATCGATGTCGACGGCGTCAGCCATGTCGTGAACTACGACCTGCCGAACGTGCCCGAGAGCTATGTCCACCGCATCGGCCGCACGGCACGCGCCGGCGCTTCCGGCGTGGCCATCGCCTTCTGCACGCCGGAAGAGCGCGGCGATTTCGCGGCAATCGAGAAGCTCACCGGCGTCAAGCCGACGCCGATCGGCGAGGTGCCCTATTGGGATGGGCGCACGCCCAAGAAGCCACAGCAGAATCGCGGCGGGCGCGGCCAGCAGCAAGGCCGCCCGCAGGGGCAGGGTCGTCCGCAGGGGCAGCCGGGCAAGCGTTCCGAGCAGGGCGGCCACCACCATGCCGGTGGCGGCGCGCGTCAGGAGCGCCACGAACGTCCGCGCAATCCCGAGCGCACCCCGCGTCCCGAGCAGGCGACGCAGCGAAAAGACGGTGCTTCCGCAAAAGAAGGGCTTGGCGGCGTCGCGTTCTTGCAGCAAAGAACACAGCAACCACGCACCAACGGCGCCCGGCGGCGCGCGCGCTGACGCGCGATCGGCCAGAACAGGGCGGGCCTCATCTCGGCTTACTTGCCGGACGGTGGTCCGCTCCCGCGCCAAAGGGCTCACGAAGGACGACAGATGGCGAAAGAAGAACTGCTTGAATTCGACGGCACCGTGGTCGAGGTGCTCCCGGACGGCAACTACCGGGTCAAGCTCGACAATGACCATGTGATCCTGGCCTATGCGGCCGGCAAGATGAAGAAGAACCGCATCCGCACCATCGCGGGTGACCGGGTCATCGTCGAGATGTCGCCTTACGATCTCGATCGCGGCCGCATCAACTTCCGCCAGAAGACGGCCGGCCCGGCCCCCGGCGGTCCGCCGCGCCAGAACTTCCGCCGTCGCTGAGCGATCTGCCGATGCGCCTGTCGCGGAATGAGCTTCTCTTCATCGCGCTGGGCGCCATTCTCGGCGCTGCGGTCGCTTACGGCGCGAAAGCGGGCTTCGTCGTTCGGGACGGAGCCTTTCCGCCTTTCGTCATCGTGCTGCTGGGGCTTGGCCTCGCGGAGCTGCTGATCGGCTACGCGGCAGGGCGCTCGCCCGGCACGCTGGTCAGCATGCCCGCCCGCTTCCTCGCCTTCGTCGTCGGGGTCTGCATCTTCCTGCTCGGCGAACGCTACATCTGAGCGGACTGGTCGCGCCGCACTGCGACCCCAAAAACCGGACGCCACAAAAAAACCCCGGCGCGAGGCCGGGGTGTAAGTGGTCATTTCCGTGGTAAAAAAGGGTCTGCGTGAAACTCCTGCCCGGTCGGCTCAGTAGCCGGCGCGGGACCAGTATTGCGAGCCGGGACTGACCAGAACCTGGCGCTGCCGCGTCTCGTAGACGGCGGGGATTTCTTCCCGCACGACTTCGGTGGGACGCACCATCACCTTGCGCTGACGCTGCGTGTAGACCGCCGGAACCATCTCGTATTCGACGGTCGCCGGCGAAACCTCGACCCGGCGGTTTCGATAGCCGTATTGCGCGGGCACATCGACCCAGCACCCGACCGTATTTCCCCAGGCATCGCGCGTCACTTCCCAGCGCCGCGTCGCGGGCGCGACAAGCACCGTCTCGGTCACGGTCTCGTAGACGGCGGCCCGAGGGCGCGCAATACGCCGCTCCGGCGCGATCATCACGTTATCGGTCACGGTTTCGTACTCGGCGGGAACGACGCGATGCTGCGTCTGCGCCGGGCGAACCTGATAGGTCTCGTTGATGGTGCCGTAGACCGGCGGCGCGTTGACGAGGTTGTAGCAGGCGGAGCCGCGGCAGCCACCGGCTTCGGCAGCGGAGGCGCCAAGAAGCAGCGTCGTGGCAAAGGCCGAGGCGGCAATGATCCGGGATGACGGGAGCGAGCGCACCATGTTGGACCTGACCTGTCGGTTCCGGCGTCAGCGCGCCGTTCGTTATGGTCAGAAAGCCCGGGCGAAGAGGTGAACGCAAGGTAAATGCTGCAACAAGGTAAAATTAACCACGTTTAACCGCGCGCGGATCGGCAGAGATCCGGCGTCGGCTTCGCTGCCGAATGGCGCTGCGGATCCTGTCGTAGCAGCCCGCGAGCGTGGGCGGCCATCGCTCCGGGTGTTTGAGGCCCGGCCTCAGCCGTCAGGTCTGGCCGGGGCGAAGCTGGTAGAAGACGTGCTGGCCGATCGTGTCCATCTTCTGCAGCTTCTTGGCCCAGTACGGCCGCACATATTGCGCATGGTAGTGCGTGGAGGCGCCGACTTCGGGCAGGTACGTCGTGCCCTCATAGACCTCGCGTGCGATCCTGACCGCATCGCGCCACGGGCCCGGCTCGGTGATGCGTAGCGACTTGCCCTCGCAGGTGAAGGTGAATTGGCAGGAAAGGTAGCGGTTGCTGTTCTGGTAGACGACGCCGCAGACGCTGCTTGGATAAAGCCCGCTCTTGGCGCGGTTGAGCACGACCTGCGCCACCGCTGCCTGCCCCTGGAAGGATTCGGAGCGCGCTTCGAAATAGACCGCCTCAGCCAGGCAGCGCTGTTCCTTCGCCATGGCCTCCGGTGCGATCAGGCCGGTGTAATCCTGCTTCACGCCGGGCTCGGCCAGGCGCAGGTCGCGATTGGCCGGTGCCGAGGCGAGCGCGATGCGGCTGCGCTGCTGCGGCGCGCCATGCGCGGGCAGGGCGGGGGGCGTCAGCGTGCCGATGACCGAGCCGACGAGCGGTGTCGAGGAGGATTGCCGGTTGGCCTTCGGCACCGATGGAGACGAGCCGTCGATGCTTTCGAGAAAGAGCTCCGCCTGCCGCGCCGAGGTGATCTTCGGCTTGAGCGAGACGGGAGAGGAATCCGACAGGGCCGGGTCGGTCAGGCCCTCCTCGTTGGCATAGGCCTCGAAGCCGGTCTGCGGGCCATCGACGGCCTCGGCCGCGCGCAGCGCGTCGATCGAGAAGCCCCCTGAAATCAGCTTGGGCTGGGTGTCTCCGAAGACGACGCGCTCCAGTTCGACGGAAGGGTGTTCGGTGAGGCCCGGCCGCAAGCTAGGCAGCATGTCGCCCTTGGCGGTGCGGTCGACCTCGGGAAAGTTGGCGGCGGTGCGCTTCATGTCCTCGCGCGGCGCGCGGGGGTCGACGACGATCCGGCGCTCCGGATCCTCGAAGGAGAGCTTGGCCTGGGTGACGGCGGAGGTGAGCGCCAGACCGGGCAGACGGAAGGCGCTGGCCGCGACCAGCATCGAGGGGCCTTCGGCCAGTTCCGAGGCGGGGCCGGGCGCGACCCGGTCGATGGCGCTGGAGGGCAGGCCGGTAGGCCCGAAATTCTGGCCGGCGGAGGCGGTGAAGGACACAAGCAACCCGACCGACAGCGCCCAGGGCGCGACCGTGTTCGCGGCCCATTTGATGCCGAGGGGGCGCGCTCCCCGCCCATGCCTGTGAAGACGCCGATGACTCAAAGCGACACACCCGTCCCGATCGCACGGAACGAAAAACCCAGCAGACGACGCCGCGCCTTCGTTGGAATCCGTTATCGCCTTGGTAAGGTTGAGCGCCGGTTAACACCGCCGTGGCTCCGGCATTCCATGCGGTGCCGTGATGTCAAATTTCACGAAATCGCGCTGGTTGCCGCGAGGGCAGGGCGATAACGTGTAGCCACACTTCCGACACTCCCGACTCGCCGGAGAAATCCATGTCGTCCACTCCAGCGCGCAGCTACGCACCGGAGGTCATCGTCGCCGCCGGCTGCCTGATCGCCCTGATCACCTTCGGCCCGCGCGCCAGCGCCGGCCTCTTCCAAATCCCGATGACGCTGCAGTTCCATTGGGGCCGTGACATCTTCGGCCTGGCGCTCGCGATCCAGAACCTGCTCTGGGGCCTCGGCGCGCCCTTCGCCGGCGCCATCGCCGATCGCTACGGCACTGTGCGGGTGCTTTGCGTCGGCGCTGTGCTTTACGCTGCCGGCCTCGTCATGATGGCCTATGCCACCACGCCGCTGCAGCTCCATTTCGGCGCCGGTGTGCTGATCGGCTTCGGCCTCTCTGCCTGCTCCTTCAACCTCGTTCTCGCAGCCTTCGGCAAGCTCCTGCCGGAGCAGTGGCGGCCGATGGCATTCGGCGCCGGCACGGCGGCTGGCTCCTTCGGCCAGTTCCTGTTCCCGCCGATCGGCAACATCCTGATCGATACGCTGGGCTGGCAGCAGGCGCTGATCGTCTTTGCGTTTACGCTGCTGCCGATCCTCCCGGTTTCGATCGTGCTGGCGACGCGCAAGCTCGGTTCGGCCGGTACGACGGCTGCTGCCAACCTGCCGAACCAGACCGTGGTGCAGGCTCTGAGCGAGGCCTTCAAGCACCGCAGCTATGTCCTGCTCGTGCTCGGCTTCTTCACCTGCGGCTTCCAGCTCGCCTTCATCACCGTCCACATGCCGGCCTATCTCAAGGACGCCGGCCTGCCGGCCTGGGTCGGCGGCTGGACTCTCGCGGTGATCGGCCTTGCCAATGCCGTGGGCTCGCTGTCCTCCGGCTGGCTCTCGACCCGCATGCCGAAGCGCCATCTCCTCGCCTGGATCTATCTTGGCCGTGCCGTGGCGATCGCTGCCTTCATCATGCTTCCGCCCAGCCCAGTGACCGCGATCACCTTCGGCGTCGTCATCGGCCTGTTCTGGCTCTCCACCGTGCCGCCGACTTCTTCGCTGGTCATGCTGATGTTCGGCACCAAATACATGGCGATGCTCTACGGCTTTGCCTTCTTCTCGCATCAGGTCGGCGGCTTCCTCGGCGTCTGGCTTGGCGGCGTGCTCTACGAATCGATGGGCAACTACCAGCTAGTCTGGTGGCTCTCGGTCGCGCTCGGCATCGCCTCGGCCCTGATCAATCTGCCGATCGTCGAGCGGCCGGTGCAGCGGCCGCAGGTGCAGCCGGCCTGATTCGGAAGACGATCCGACGCACGGCCGATGGGGTTGCGGCGGCGGGCTGCCGCTGCAACCTTGTCGGCCTTCGCGTTTCAGCGCTGAGGAGATGGTGATGACGACGTTCAAGGCCCTCGTGGCAACCAAGGGCGAGACCGGGCCGAACCTCGCCTTCACCGATTTCGCCGAGGGTGACCTGATGGAGGGCGATGTCACCGTCCGCGTCACGCATTCGACGGTGAACTACAAGGATGGCCTCGCCATCACCGGCAAGGCGCCGGTGGTGCGCCGCTGGCCGATGATCCCCGGCATCGATTTCGCCGGCCGGGTCGAGGCCTCCGACAATCCCGATTTCAAACCAGGCGATCTCGTCGTCCTCAACGGCTGGGGCACCGGCGAGACGCATCTGGGCGCCTACGCCCAGAAGAGCCGGGTCAAGGGCGACTGGCTAGTGCCGCTGCCGGAGGGCCTGACGCCCGCTGAGGCGATGGCGATCGGCACTGCCGGCTACACCGCCATGCTCTGCGTTCTCGCGCTCGAGAAGCATGGTCTCAAGCCTTCCGACGGCCCGGTCGTCGTGACAGGTGCTGCCGGCGGCGTCGGCTCGGTCGCAATCGCGCTGCTGGCCAAGGCCGGCTGGCACGTCATCGCCTCGACCGGCCGCGCCGAGGAGGCCGATTATCTCAAGGATCTCGGCGCGGCCGAAATCATCGACCGAAACGAGCTTTCGGCGCCGGGCCGTCCGCTCGGGAGGGAGCGCTGGGCCGCCGGCGTGGACGCGGTCGGCTCGCATACGCTGGCGAACCTGCTCTCGATGACGAAATATGGTGGTGCCATCGCCGCCTGCGGCCTTGCGCAGGGCATGGACCTGCCGGCCTCGGTTGCGCCGTTCATCCTCCGCGGCGTCGCGCTGCTCGGCGTGGATTCGGTGATGTGTCCCAAGCTGCGCCGGCTCGAAGCGTGGAAGCGCCTTGCCAGCGACCTCGACCGCGAGAAGCTCGCGCTGATCACCACGACGATCCCGCTCGAAGCCGTGATCGAAACGGGCAAGGCTATCGTCGAGGGCAAGGTGAAGGGCCGCGTCGTCGTTGAGATCGGCTAATCCCTATCCCTCGAACAGAGCTCGCTGCCGCGCCAGCTCGCAGCTGCAGAAATCCATGAAGGCTCGCACGCGCGGCACGTGACGGATGTCGGGGTGGGTGAGCACCCATAGCCCTGTCGCGAAATCGGGATTGGGCGGCAGGAGCCTGATGAGGTCTGGCCGTTGGTCGGCGATGAAGCACGGCATCGGCCCGATGCCGAGGCCGCGCCCGACCGCTTCGGCGATGCCGAGCACGGCCGAGCTCTTCAGGGCGATCCGCTCCGGTTCGACATGCTCGCGCACGAAGCGGGCCGCCTTCACATGGGAGAGCTGGTCGCCGAGCGCGACCCAGTCCCGCTCGTAGAGCAAGGTGGGATCCGCTTTTTCCTCAGGCGTGATGCCGTCTTCCGCGCGGCCATAGATCGCCCAGGCAATGGTCGCGATGCGCCGGCCGACCAGCGTCTCGCCGGGCGTGTCGCTGGCGCGGATCGCAATGTCTGCGTCGCGCTTGGACAAGTTGAGTGCCTGGTTGCCGACGACGACATCGAGCCTGATCAAGGGATGGGCGCGGCGGAAGGCCGAGAAGATCGGCAGGAGCACGTTCTGGTAGAGAGTGTCGGTCGTGGTGATTCGCAATTCGCCCGAAGGCGCGACATCGCGTCCGGCGAGACGCCGGGAGAAGGCGGTTACATCCTCGTCCATGCGGCTCGCAAGCGCCGTCATCTCCGCGCCGGCCACTGTCGCGACATAGCCGGTCTTGCGCCGCTCGAAGAGCGGCATGCCGACGATCTCCTCGATCTGGCCGAGGCGGCGGAACACCGTCGAGTGGTTGACCGACAGCGCCGCTGCGGCCCCGGTCAACCCGGCATGATCGGCGATGGCCTTGATCAGCCGGAAATCGTCCCAGGCGAGCTTGGCATTCATCGGCAACGCGTCCTCCGGCCGGCACGCAAGCCGAAATCTTGCATCGATGCAAGTTGGAAGGGGCCGTCATGCTCGGGCTCGACCCGAGCATCTCAGGAAGGAGGGCGCGTCATCTTGCAAGAGATCCTCGGGTCTGCGCTTCCCTTCGCCCGAGAACGACGCCTGTGCTCGTTATCAGCTGCGTGGGGCGGCCGCCCGACGCAGCCGGTCATTGATCGCCTCGCCCAGCCCCTGCTCCGGAATGCGGGCGACGGCGATCATTCGCAGGCCCATCTCGTCCAGCCGGCGCAGATGGCCGAAGAGATGGCTCGCCGCCTCGCGCAGATCGCCGGTCGGGCTGAGATTGAGCGAGGCCGGGAAGTCCTGCCCCGGCCCAAAGCCCAGCCAGGCCTCGCCATCGCGGGGGGCACCGGCATCGAGCCTGACGCCAGCGACCGGCGCATAGTGCGAGGTCAGCATGCCCGGCGCGATCGGGGCCTGGCCGGCTTCGCCCGCCAGCACGAGCGGGCGGCCGATCACGCCTTCTATCGCCTCGCGCGGCACGCCGCCGGGCCTGAGCAGGCGTGGCGCGCCGTCGAGGCAGGCAACGATGGTCGATTCGACGCCGACCTCGGTCGGGCCGGCATCGAGAACGGCGTCGATGCGCCCGTCAAGATCGGCCATGACATGGGCGGCGCTGGTCGCGCTGATCCTGCCGGAGCGATTGGCGGAAGGTGCCGCGATCGGGCGCCCAGCCGCTTCGAGAACGGCATGCGCGACGGGGTGGGCCGGGACGCGCAGCGCCACCGTGGCGAGCCCCGCCCGCGCCAGTTCGCTGACGGTGCAGCCGGAGGATATCGGTACGACCAGCGTCAGCGGTCCCGGCCAGAAGGCTTGCGCCAGCGCCAGCGCATTGGCGTCGAAAAGGCCTTGCCGGCGCGCGCTTGCCAGATCGGGCAGGTGCGAGATCAGCGGGTTGAAGCTCGGCCGCTCCTTGGCGGCGTAGATGCCGGCAACGGCGGTGCCCTCGGTCGCGTCAGCCGCGAGGCCGTAGACGGTCTCCGTCGGCATCGCGACAAGGCCGCCTGCACGCAGCAACGCCGCGGCTTCGGCAATGCCGGCAGCGTCGGCAGCAAGAAGCTTCGTTTGGCGGAGGGCGGGGAGGGGCTGGTTCACGACGAGATTGACCGAAGATGGTTTATATATAAACTAACTGACAGGCGCGACACGGGACGAAGGTCGCGCTCGCTTGCGCGTGGCATAGGCGATAGTTCCTCGCTACCATCGCGGCAACGGCAAATGCAGGCTGCGGCTGCCCTTTCGGGCCCGCGCGCCTCAGGGAGACGACATATGAGCTATCGCGCCCCGGTTTCGGACATGCTCGCCACCATGCGCCATGTCGCAGGCCTCGACCGGCTGATCGCAGAGGGGCTGGCTCCGGAGCTCGAGGGCGGCGTCACCGAAGCGGTGTTGGACGAGGCGGCGAAGTTCGCGACGGACGTCATCGCGCCGCTCAACCGGGTCGGCGATGCCTACGGCTCGAAGCTGAAGGACGGCGCCGTCACCACCCCGCCAGGCTGGAAAGAGGCCTACAAGGCCTGGGCCGAAGCCGGCTGGAATTCGCTGCCGGCGCCCGAAGCCTATGGCGGGCAGGGCTTGCCGGCGCTTCTGCAATCCGCCTGCATCGAGATGTGGAACTCGGCCGCCTTTGCCTTTGCCCTCGGCCCGTTGCTGACGGTCGGCGCCATCGAGGCGCTTTATGCGCATGGCTCCGACCATCTGAAGGAGACCTATCTCGCCAAGCTCGTCTCCGGCGAGTGGATGGGCACGATGAACCTCACCGAGCCCCAGGCGGGCTCCGATCTCAACGCGCTGCGCAGCAGGGCCGAGCGCCAGCCGGACGGCACCTATCGGATCACCGGCCAGAAGATCTTCATCACCTATGGCGAGCACGATTTGACGGAGAACATCGTCCATCTCGTGCTGGCGCGCCTGCCCGACGCCCCTCCCGGCACGCGCGGCATCTCGCTCTTCCTCGTGCCGAAATATCTGGTCAATGCCGACGGAACGCTTGGCGAACACAATGACCTCCGCTGCTCCGGCATCGAGCACAAGCTCGGCATCCATGCCTCGCCGACCTGCTCCATGGCCTTCGGAGACGAGGACGGCGCCGTCGGCTGGCTGATCGGCGAGGAGAACCGCGGCCTCGCCTGCATGTTCACGATGATGAACAATGCCCGCCTCAATGTCGCGCTGCAGGGTGTCGCCATCGCCGAGCGTGCCTATCAGCAGGCGCTCGCCTTCGCTCACGAGCGCAAGCAGGGCGCTGCGCTCGACGCGCCGAAGGGCGCGCCGATGAGCCCGATCATCGTCCATCCGGATGTGCTCCGCATGCTCATGGACATGCGCGCCAAGACGCAAGGCGCGCGCGCGATCTCCTACCTCGTTGCCGAGGCGCTCGACCGCTCACACCGCGAGCCGGACGAGGCGAAGCGCAAGGCCGCTGCCGAGCGCGCCGCCATCCTCACCCCCGTCGCCAAGGCCTATTCCACCGATATCGGCATCGATGTCGCCTCGACAGGCGTGCAGGTCCATGGCGGCATGGGTTTCATCGAGGAGACCGGCGCCGCCCAGCACCTGCGCGACGCGCGCATCGCCGCGATCTACGAGGGCACCAACGGCATCCAGGCGATCGATCTCGTCACCCGCAAGCTGCCGCTCTCCGGCGGCGAGGCGGTCAAGGGGCTGATCGCCGAGATGCGCGCCGTGGTCGGCGAGGTCGAGCGCGCCAACACGCCGGGCTTCGGCCATGCGGCTGCGCGTCTCGGCGCTGCGGTCGATGCGCTGGAGCGCGCAACGCAGTGGATGCTGGCGACGCTGGGTTCGAGCCAGGCCGATGCTCTGGCCGGCGCAACGCCTTACCTGAAGCTCTTCGCGCTGGCGCAGGGCGGCACGGGGCTGGCGAAGAAGGCGCTCGCCACTCGGGCCGAGGCGGAAGGCACCGGCGATCTCGCTACGGCTCGCTTCTATGCCGAATGCCTCGCGACCGAAGCGCCCGCACTGGAACTCGCGGTGACGGAAGGCGCCGGCGCTATCGCCGACGCGGCGGCGGTCTTCGCCGCGTGAGCGCAGCAGCGCCCCGTTCAGGCGGCCGCGCCCTTGCGGGCGCGGATATGCAGGAACAGCGGGGCGATCAGTGTATCGGCCAGATAGGGCTCCCGTTGCGCCCGCTCTGCATCGATGGGCGGCTCGGCCATGTGCTCGATCGTCAGCCCGGCCGCGACGATCATGGCGACCCATTCACTCAGCGTGCGGTGAAACCGCGGCACGCGGAACGGCCCGACGCTGGCCTTGACCTCGGGGGGCGCAGCGCCGAAGCGCCAGGTCTCGACCTCGCCGTCGATGCCGTCGAAATAGCGGCCGACTTCGATCGCCCGGACATTGCCGGCCTCGTCGCGCAGCACCTTGCGATAGGGCGGCGCGAAGCAGGGATGCAGGATCGAGAACTGCAGGAAGCCGCCGGGCTTCAGCACGCGCGCGGCTTCCGCAAGGGCGAGGTCCTGCCGCGGCATATCCATCAGCGACATGAAGGCGGTGGCGAAGTCGAAGCTCGCATCCGGGAAGGGCAGGGCGGTGCCGTCGCCCTCCAGATAGTTGATCCCGAGCGGCTTCTCAGCCTCCGCCTCCTGCGCGTGGCGGATGAAGGTCGGCGCGATGTCGACTGCCGTCAGGCGCCCGCCGACCTCGGCGAGCTTGCGCGTGTTCGAGCCTTCGCCGCAGCCGATGTCGAGGCCGTTCAGCCCGGCGATATCAGGCAGGTTCGCCAGGAAGACCGGCGTGTTCAGCGCGTCGCGATAGAGGTCGTAGCCGGCCCGCGCATGCTGGGTCCAGATCTCGGCATTCGCCTCCCAGCAGGCCGCGACATCTCCACTGTCCATCGTTCTGCTCCGTTGCGAGGGGAGCGGGGCTATAGAGCAGCGGACGTGCCCTGGCTAGCCGAGAAAGAGGCGAAGCGCTGATGAGCGAAGCTGTCGCGCCGACACTCACCGGCCGCATCTGCCTTGTGGCGGGAGCCTCGCGCGGGGTCGGGCGCGGCATCGCCAGGGCCTTGGGCGAGGCCGGCGCCACGGTGATCGTCACCGGGCGCTCCAGCGAGGCCGGGCCGCATACCGATCAGCGCCCGGAAACCTTCGAGGATACGGCCCGCGAGGTCGAGGCGGCCGGCGGCAAGGGCTACCCCTATCGCTGCGACCACACCAGTGAACGCGATGTCGACGGGCTCGCCGCCTGGGCCCTGCGCCGCTTCGGCCGGCTCGACTGCGTCGTCGATGCGGTCTGGGGCGGCAATGAAGGCTATGACGGCGAGCGCTACCCGGACGGCTCGGGCTTCGGCACTCCCTTCTGGCGCCGCCCGGTCGCGAGGCTGGGGGAGAGCTTCGAGAGCGGCGTCTATGCCCAGCTCCTTCTCGCACGTGCCGTCGCGCCGGCCATGGTGCAGATGCGCTCCGGCCTCATCGTCACGGTGAGTTTCGACACGGCAGGCAGCTATCTCGGCGATGTCTTCTACGATCTCGCCAAGGCCGCGATGAATCGGCTGACCTTTGCGATGGCCGAAGAGTTGAAGTCCTTCGGCGTCACCGCGCTCGGGCTTTCGCCGGGCTATGTCCTGACCGAGCGCGTCCGCGACGCCGGCCTCGCAGCGGAAACCACGGAAACGCCGCTCTATGCCGGCCGCGCCGTCGCCGCGCTCGCCGCCGACCCGCAACTTGCTCGCTTCGCCGGACAGGTGCTGCAAGTCGCCGATCTGGCGCGCGCCTATGGCTTCACCGACCGGGACGGCTCGCAGCCCGGCCGCTTCGTCATCACGAACGAACAGGGAGGCGGCGATGTCGCTCAAGGGTAAGACGCTTTTCATCACCGGCGGCTCGCGCGGTATCGGCCTTGCCATCGCGATCAAGGCTGCGAAGGACGGCGCCAATGTGACCATCGCGGCCAAGACGGCCGAGCCGCACCCGAAGCTGCCGGGCACGATCTATACGGCCGCGGCCGAGATCGAGGCGGCCGGCGGCAAATGCCTGCCGCTGATGGTCGATGTCCGCGACGAGCAGGGCGTTGCCGAGGCGATCGCCAAGACGGCCGAGACCTTCGGCGGCATCGACATCGTCGTGAACAACGCCAGCGCGATCCAACTCGCCAACACCCAGATGATCGACATGAAGCGCTTCGATCTGATGCATCAGATCAACACGCGCGGCACCTTCATGGTCTCGAAATATGCGATTCCGTATCTGGAGAAGGCCGCGAATCCGCATATCCTGATGCTCTCGCCGCCGCTCGACATGAAGACGCAGTGGTTCGCGCCGCATCTGGCCTATTCCATCGCCAAATACGGCATGAGCCTGTGCGTGCTCGGCCTCGCCGGGGAGTTGGCGCCGAAAGGCATCGCGGTCAACGCGCTTTGGCCGCGCACGACCATCGCGACCGCCGCCGTCCAGAACCTGCTCGGCGGCGACAAGATGGTGCAGGCGAGCCGCACGCCCGAAATCCTGGCCGATGCCGCCCATATGATCTTCTCGAAGTCGTCCCGCGAATTCTCGGGCAACTTCCTGATCGACGACAGCTTCATGGCGGGCGAGGGCGTCACGGACTTCACGCCCTATCGGGTCGATCCGTCCGTGCCGCTGATGCCGGATTTCTTCGTCCCGGCCGACAGCAAGCCGCCGCAGGGGGTAAAGGGTGGCGTCTGAGCCGTCATCGGTTTGACATGCGTCCCGGATCGGAGTTCCTGCCGGCACCTGTCCTGACCGTGCAGCGAGATTCGCGCCCATGCTGATTATCCATGGCGTCTGCCCCGATTCGCGCGACAAGCTTCGGCATGCGGCGCTCGGGCCGGGCGAGGCCTTTCCGGCGGACGCCATCTGGATCGATCTGCTCAACCCGACGCCCGAGGAAGACAAGCGCGTCGAGCAGCATCTCGGCATCTCGATCCCGACGCGCGAGGAGATGCATGATCTCGAGCCTTCCGAGATCATCTACACCGAGGATGGCGCGCGCTTCATGACGGCGCGCATCATCTGCCAGTCCGATACGGTCGTTCCCAAATTGGCGGACGTCACCTTCATCCTGACCGACAAGGCGCTGGTGACGGTGCGTTATGACGAGCCGGGCGCCTTCAACATCTTCCTCAACCGCGCGACCAAGCCGGGCGGTTGCGGCGAGCAACCGGAAGCGGTCCTCGACGGGCTGATCGAGGCGATCGTCGATCGTGCGGCGGAGGTGCTGCGCGGCGTCGGCGACAAGATCGACATCGCCTCGCGCCGGATCTTCGCCGGGCGGGGACAGGATGTGGAGCGGGGCGGCGTCTATCAGATCGTCATCCAGAAGATCGGCCAGTACGAGCACATCATCTCGAATGTGCGCGAGAGCATGGTTTCGGTCGAGCGCGTGCTGCTCTTCCTCTCGGCCAACTATACCCGGCCGAAGAAGGCGCAGACCGGATTTTCGGCGGAGTGGCGCTCGGCTGTGCGCGACGTGCAGGCCATCGAGGAGCACGCCGCCTTCCTCTCCAACAAGCTGCAGTTCATGATGGACGCTACGCTCGGGCTCGTCTCGATCGAGCAGAACAAGATCATCAAGCTGTTTTCGGTCGTTTCGGTCGCGCTCATGCCGCCGACGCTGATCGCCTCGATCTACGGCATGAACTTCAAGACCATGCCGGAGTTGGATTGGCAGTGGGGCTATCCGATGGCGATCGGGCTGATGATCCTGTTCGCTGTTCTGCCCTATATGCTCTTTCGCTGGAAGAAATGGCTCTGACGCCAGGCTTGCGGCGGCTACCCAGACGACCGGATGACCCAGCCTCAGCTTCTCTCCGTTCTCCTCGTCGCCGGCATGATGGCCGCCTTCCTCTGGGGGCGGCTGCGCTACGACATCGTTGCGATGCTGGCGCTGTTGTTCGCCGTGGTCCTGGGGCTGGTGCCGGCCGCAGAGGCCTTCAAGGGCTTCTCCGATGACATCGTGATCATCGTCGGCAGCGCGCTGGTGCTGAGCGCGGCGGTTGCGCGCTCCCGCATCATCGAGCGCCTGTTCTCGAAGCTGGGTCCGCGCCTCTCCTCGACCCAGCTGGAGGTGCCCCTGCTCGTTTTCGCGGTCGCCATCATGTCGGCGATCATCAAGAACATCGGCGCGCTCGCGATGATGCTGCCGATCGCCTACCAGCTCGCGCGCAAGGGCGGGAGATCGCCCTCGGTCTTCCTGATGCCGATGGCCTTTGCCTCATTGCTGGGCGGTATCGTCACGCTGGTCGGCACTTCGCCCAACGTCATCGTCGCACGCGTCAGGCAGGAGCTTGGCGGCGAGCCCTTCCGGATGTTCGATTTCGCGCCGGTCGGCATCGTTGTGGCGCTGGCGGGCTGCGCCTTCCTGAGCGTCGGCTACCGGCTTCTGCCGCGCGACCGTCGTGGCGCCGTCACGCTCGATCAGGCTATCGACATCAAGGATTACCTCACCGAAGCGAAGGTCGCGGAGAAGTCGCCGCTCGCCGGCAAGACAGTGGCGGACCTCAAGGCGATCGGCGACGGCGGGGCCGAGATCGTCTCGATCCTGCGCAAAGAGCGCCGCGTGCAGGCGCCGCTGCCGGATGCGGGCCTGCGAACAGGGGACATTCTGCTGTTGCGCGGCGATGCGGCCGTGCTCGAGCGCGTCGTCGCCGAGGGCGGGCTGGACCTGATCGGAAAGAACCGTCCCACACAGAAGGAGGATGCGCTCGATCCCGACCGCATAGCCGAGGCGATCATCGGGCCGGACTCTGTTCTGATCGGACAATCCGCCGGCGATCTGGCGCTGCACAGCCGCTTCGGCGTCAACATGATCGCGATCAGCCGCTCCGGCGAGCGCTTCAGCCAGCGACTGCGCGATATCCGCCTGCGCGCCGGCGATATCGTCGTCATCCAGGGCGACGAGAAGCTGCTGCCGGAAAAACTCTCGGAGACGGGGCTGCTGCCGCTGGCTGACCGGCTTCTGCCGCTCGGCTCGACGCGTCGTGTGCTGCTGACCGTGACGATCGTGCTGGCTGCGATCATCGCGCTCGCGGCCGGGCTCGCTCCGGTGCCGCTTGTCTTTTTTGCCGCGGCCGTATCGCTGATCGCCTTCCGCTGCGTGCCGCTGCGCGAGGCCTATCAGAACATCGACGCGCCGATCCTGCTGATGCTGGCGGCGCTGATCCCGGTCAGCGACTCCTTGCGGACGACGGGCACGACCGATCTCTTCGCGTCCTGGCTTGCTGCGGCCGGAAGTGGCATGCCGGGCTGGGCCTCCGTTGCGCTGATCCTCATTGCGGCGATGGCCGTGACCCCCTTCCTGAACAACGCAGCGACAGTGCTCGTGATGGCGCCGATCGGCGCCGGCTTCGCCAAAAATCTCGGCTACAATCCCGACGCCTTCCTGATGGCGGTCGCGATCGGCGCGGCCTGCGACTTCCTCACGCCGATCGGCCATCAGTGCAACACGCTGGTAATGGGGCCGGGCGGCTATCGCTTCGGCGATTATGCCCGGCTCGGCGCGCCGCTCTCGCTCATCGTCATTCTGCTCGCCGTGCCGATGATCCTGCTGGTCTGGCCGCTGCGCTAGAGCCAGCCGTTCCGCTTGAACCGCCAATACAGCGTCACGCAGGCGCAGGCGATCAGCAGCAGCACCACGTAGTAGCCGTACTGGAATTCCAGCTCCGGCATGTTCTTGAAGTTCATGCCGTAGATGCCGGCGACCGCGGTCGGAACCGCCAGGATGGCTGCCCAGGAGGCGAGCCGCTTGGTGATGGAGTTCTCCTGGCTCTGTCCGACCAGCAGGCTCGCCTCGAAGGCGAAGGCCAGCACCTCGCGCAGGCTGTCGATCTTCTCCTGCACGGTACGGACATGGTCGGTCACGTCTCGGAACATCGCGGCGAGCGCCGGCCGCACCTGGGGCACGTTGCCATTGGTCAGGCGCTGGCAGACATCGACCAGCGGCGCGATGGCATTGCGCAGCCGCAGCAGGTCGCGCCGGAGCATGTAGAGCCGCTCGATGTCGGAGCGCGTCATCGGCTTGGCGAGAACCCTGTCCTCGATCTCCTCGACCTCGTCATGGATCGCCTCTAGCACCGGCATGTAATTGTCGACGATGAAGTCGAGGATCGCATAGAGGATGAAGTCCTCGCCCTTGGCCAGCGAGGTCGGGCAGGTCTCCCAATGCTGCCGGACCGACGTATATGAGGTCGAGGCGCCATGACGCACGCTGACGATATAGCCGCGGCCGATGAAGATATGCGTCTCGCCGAAAGCGATGCGCCCGTCGATCAGTTGCGCGGTGCGCGCCACCACGAACAGGGCGTCGCCATATTGCTCGAGCTTCGGGCGCTGATGGGCATTGGTGGCATCCTCGACCGCGAGCGGATGCAGGTTGAACTGCTGCTGCACGCATTTGAGCACGGCGGGTTCCGGTTCGAAGAGCCCGATCCAGACGACATGGCCGTCCTTGTTTGCCCATTCGCCGGCTTCCTCCACCGGAATGTCGGCGATGCGAACGCCATGAGCATAGACGCTTGATGCGACGACGCCGGCTTCGTGAAGTTGCCCCTCGGCCCCTGGATCGCGAGGAAGCGGTTTTGGAGCCGCGGAGGCGGCAAACCGGACGTTCGAGACTGTCATGCGATCACCTCGTCGATCGCGAGATCACCCTGCGGGCAGGCTAGAACTGTTCCTGGTCCTTGGAAATCACTTTTCCGGCAAAAGGAGCGCTGTGGCGGCGACGGGTCGACCTCTACGCCATCACCCTGGCGGCGACCTGCTTCAGCGCCGCGCTGTCGCGCTCCAGCCAGCCGGGAACGGGCAGATTCTTCGAGCGCAGGAATTCGGGGTTGAACAGCTTGGACTGGTAGCGCGTGCCGTAGTCGCACAGCACCGTCACGATCGTGTGGCCGGGACCCATCTGCTTCGCCAGCCGGATCGCGCCGGCGACATTGATGCCCGAAGAGCCGCCGAGGCACAGCCCTTCCTGCTCGAGCAGGTCGAAGACGATCTGCACCGCTTCGGCATCGGGAATCTGGAAGGCGGCGTCGACCGGCGCGTCCTCCAGATTGGCGGTGATGCGGCCCTGGCCGATGCCCTCGGTGATCGAGGATCCCTCCGCCTTCAGCACGCCTGATGTGTAGTAGGAATAGAGCGCCGCGCCCATCGGGTCGGCGAGGCCGATCGTCACCTTCGGATTGCGTGCCTTCAGCGCCATGCCGACGCCGGCAAGCGTGCCGCCCGAGCCGACCGCGCAGATGAAGCCGTCGACCTTGCCTGCCGTCTGCTCCCAGATTTCCGGGCCGGTCGTCTCGAAATGGCCTTGCCGGTTGGCGGTGTTGTCGAACTGGTTGGCCCAGATCGCGCCGTTCGGCTCGCTCTTCGCCAGCTCCTCGGCGAGGCGGCCGGAGACCTTCACATAGTTGTTGGGGTTGGAATAAGGCGCGGCCGGCACCTCGACCAGCGTGGCGCCCGCCAGCCGCAGCATGTCCTTCTTTTCCTGGCTCTGCGTCTCCGGGATGACGATGACGGAGCGATAGCCCAGCGCATTGCCGACCAGCGCGATGCCGATGCCGGTATTACCCGCCGTGCCTTCGACGATCACGCCGCCGGGCTTGAGCTGCCCCTTCGCCTCTGCGTCGCGGATGATGGCGAGCGCGGCGCGGTCCTTCACCGACTGCCCGGGATTCATGAATTCGGCCTTGCCGAGGATGGTGCAGCCGGTTTCCCGCGATGCCTGCTGCAGCTTGATGAGCGGGGTGTTGCCGATCGCTTCGATGACGCC
Source organism: Allobosea sp. TAF32 (assembly GCF_052113585.1). Lineage (NCBI taxonomy): Bacteria > Pseudomonadati > Pseudomonadota > Alphaproteobacteria > Hyphomicrobiales > Alloboseaceae > Allobosea > Allobosea sp. TAF32. Next base: position 341,904 of record NZ_JBFRDM010000003.1, read on the forward strand.
GTCGCGGATGGTCATGGCCGGATTTCCCAATTCGTCTCTGACCTGATAGGCGAAACGCTCGCCAAGGTCACCAAGCAAGCGGGCCGCACGCCCCGAGTTCGCAACAATGCCAATCGCCAAACCGCAGCCGGGAGAAAACTCTTCTCCAAGGCTCGCCATGAATGAAATTCTGGTCGTCGATCACCTCGGTCAGCGCGGCGACGGTATTGTGCGAACGCCCGCTGGCACCGTGTTCGTGCCCTATGCTCTGGCGGGCGAAACCGTGCGCGCCGTGGTCGACGGCGAGCGCGGGCAACTCGTGGAGATCATAGCGCCCTCCACATCCCGCATCGCTGCGATCTGCCCGCTCTTCACCCGCTGCGGCGGCTGCGCGGCGCAGCATATGGAGCCCGGCCTCTACCGGGAATGGAAGCGCCAGCAGGTCGTCACGACATTGAGCCGCGCCGGCATCGAGGCGCCGGTCGCCGGCCTCGTCGATGCCCATGGCGCCGGGCGCCGGCGTGTGACCTTCCATGCCCGCCGCCAGGGCGAGGCGATGGTCGTCGGCTTCATGGCTGCGCGCAGCCATGAACTCATCGCGATCGAGGCTTGCCCGGTGCTGGTGCCGGGCCTGGATCGAGCGCCTGCCGTCGCCCTGATGTTGGCGAACCGCATGGGCGGCGCGAACAAGCCGCTCGACATCCAGATCACCGCTTCGGAAGCCGGACTCGACGTCGATATGCGCGGTCACGGCCCGCTCGGCGACAAGCTCAGGCTCGCCCTGACGCAGCTGGCCGAACGGCTCGACCTCGCCCGGCTCTCGAATCATGGCGAAATCGTCGTCGAGCGCCGGCCACCCTTGCAGCACATGGGCAAGGCCCTGGTCGCCCCGGCTGCAGGCGGTTTCCTCCAAGCGACGGCAGCGGGCGAGGAGGTTCTGGCCGGTCTCGTGATGGATGCCCTGCCGAAGGGCAAGCGCGTCGCCGATCTCTTCGCCGGTTGCGGCCCGTTCAGCTTCCGGCTGGCCGAGCGCATGCAGGTGCTGGCGGTGGAGAGCGAGAACGCGGCGATGCTCGCCCTTGCCAGGGGCGCCGGTGCGACGCAGGGGCTGAAGCCCATCGCCACCGAGACGCGCGACCTGTTCCGACGCCCCCTGCTGGAGCATGAACTCAACGGCTTCGACGTCGTGGTGCTCGACCCGCCGCGCGCCGGCGCGGAAGCGCAGGTCAAGCGGCTGGCCGCCTCCAAGGTCAGGGACGTGATCTACGTTTCCTGCGATGCCGGCAGTTTCGCCCGCGATGCTGCGACGCTGGTTGCGGGCGGTTATGCGTTGGAGGCCGTGACGCCGGTCGACCAGTTCCGCTATTCCGCCCATGTCGAGCTCGTCGGCGTGTTCCGGCGAGGCAGGAAGGGATAATCCCGGTTCGAACATCTCTCAGCCCTCATCCTGAGGAGCCGCGAAGCGGCGTCTCGAAGGATGGTCCAGGAGGCTCCGAAACCATCTGGAGCATCCTTCGAGACGCAAGCTCCGCTTGCTCCTCAGGATGAGGGCTGAGGTTCGAAAAGGCTTACGAGGCAGGGCTTCAGGATGAGCACAATTCTCGATCGCATGGCCGGCATCGTCGGCGCGAAGAACGTCGTCACTGATCCCGACGCGATGGTGCCTTACCTCAAGGAGTGGCGCGATCTCTTCCGCGGCAAGGCGCAAGGCATCGTCCGCCCCGGCTCGACCGCCGAGGTGGCGGAGCTGGTGAAGCTCGCCGCCGAGACCGGCACGACGCTGGTGCCGCAGGGCGGCAATACCGGCCTCGTCGGCGGCCAGATCCCGATTGCGGAGGGCAGGGAGATCATCCTCTCGCTGCAGCGGCTCGACAAGGTCCGCGTCGTCGACACCGACGGCGACACCATGATCGTCGAAGCCGGCGTCACGCTGAAGCGCGCGCAGGACACGGCCGAGGCGGCCGGCCGTCTCTTCCCGCTCTCGCTTGCCTCGGAAGGTTCCTGCACCATCGGCGGCAACCTCTCGACCAATGCCGGCGGCACGGCCGTGCTCGCCTATGGCAATGCCCGCGAGCTCTGCCTCGGGCTTGAGGTCGTGCTGCCCGACGGGCGCATCTGGAACGGGCTGCGCCAGCTCCGCAAGGACAACACCGGCTACGACCTGAAGGACCTCTTCATCGGCGCCGAAGGCACGCTTGGCATCATCACGGCTGCCGTGCTCAAGCTCTTCCCGCTGCCGGCGGCACGCGCCACGGCCTTCCTCGCCGTGCCGGACCCTGAAGCGGCGCTCGCGCTGCTGAATGCCGCCAAGGCCGGTGCCGGCGGCACGCTCACCACTTTCGAATTGATGCCCCGCATCGGCCTCGAATTCGTCCTGCGCCACGCTTCGGGCGCGCGCGACCCGCTCTCGGAGCCGTCGCCCTGGTACGTCCTGATGGAAGTCTCCGCTCAGTCCGCGGCCGGGCTCGACGAGGCTGTCGAGGCCTTCCTCGGCGATGCCCTTGAGAAGGGCATCGTCACGGATGCGGCGTTGGCGGGATCGCTGACCCAGCGCGCCGATTTCTGGAAGCTGCGCGAGATGATGTCGGAAGTGCAGACCTATGAGGGTGGCTCGATCAAGCACGACGTCTCGGTGCCGGTCCATGCCACGCCCGAATTCCTGAAGCGGGCAATTCCGGTAGTCGAGGCGATGGTGCCGGGCTGCCGGCCCGTGCCTTTCGGCCATCTCGGCGACGGCAATATCCATTTCAACGTCAGCCAGCCGGTCGGCGCCGACAAGGCGACGTATCTCGCCTGCTGGAACGAGATGAACGAGGCGGTCCACGCCATCGTCACGGAGCTGCACGGCTCGATCTCGGCCGAACACGGCATCGGCCGCCTGAAGCGCGACCTGCTGCCGGGCGTGAAGGATGCGGTCGAGCTCGACCTGATGCGCAGCATCAAGCAGACGCTCGACCCGAAGGGGATACTCAACCCCGGCGCGATGCTGGCGCAGGGCTGAGCACGCCCGTCATGCTCGGGCGTGACCCGAGCATCTCCTGATCGAGCTTCTCGGGTCTGCGCTCCGCCCAGCCCGAGAATGACGCCAACGCGCGGTGGCTACTGGCCTGCTTGCCCCATCGGCAAGCTGCGTCGTGAAGCATCGCCGTCGGTGCTCGCTGCTCAAAAATTTGGCAGGATGGTCCCCGCGCTCGATTGACCGCTTTTTGCCTCGTCACTAGCCTTCGGCCTCATAACGAGAACGTGAGGGGTTGGCTGGTATGATCGGCGTGACGCGGATGCTGTCGAATTGCGCGCGGATGACGGGCTTCGGGCCGACGCGGCGCGGTCTTGTCGGGGCGGCTTTGGTGGGAGCGGTCGCGCTGGCCGGGGCGATGCCCGCCACCGCCCAGACACCACTCAAGTTCACGCTCGACTGGGTCTTCCAGGGGCCGACCTCGCCCTTCCTCGTCGCGCTCGACAAGGGTTACTACAAGGCCGAAGGGCTGGATGTGACGATGGACCCCGGCCAGGGCTCGGCCGGCGCCGTCCAGCGCGTCGCGACCGGCGCCTACGACATCGGCTTCGCCGATGTGAACTCGCTGATCGAGTACAACGCCAAGAACGCGGGCAAGGAAATCCTCTGCGTCTTCATGGCCTATGACTTCCCGCCCTTCGGCGTCCACGCGCTGAAGAAGAGCGGCATCGCCAAGCCCGCAGACCTCGCCGGCAAGAAGCTGGGCGCGCCGGTCTTCGACGCCTCCTTCCGCCTGTTTCCGGCCTTCGCCAAGAAGGTCGGCATCGACGCTGCCAGCGTCCAGCACGTCAACCTGACGCCGCAGCTGCGCGAGCAGTCGCTGGTGCAGGGCACGGTCGACTTCATCTCCGGCCATTACTTCTCGTCGATCCTCGATCTGAAGGCGCGCGGCGTGAAGGCGGAGGACGTCGTCTCGTTCAACTACTCCGACTACAAGATGGACGTTTACGGCAACGGTATCATCGTCTCGCCGGCGCTCGCCGCGAAGCCGGAGGTCGTCACCGGCTTCCTGCGCGCCACCGCCAAGGCCTGGAAGGAGGTCGCCGCCAATCCGGCCCTGGGCATCGCTGCCGCCAAGAAGCGCGACCCGCTGATCGACGAGAAGCTGGAGGCCGAGCGCCTCGACATGTCGCTGAAAATGAACGTGCTGACGCCCTTCGTGAAGGAAAACGGCATGGGCGATGTCGATCCCGCCCGCTTCGCCCGCTCGGTCAAGGACGTGGCCGAAGCCTTCGGCCTTCCCTCTGCACCCGAGCCGGACAAGGTCTTCACGGGCAAGTTCCTGCCGCCGAAGGCGGAGCGGATGGTCGCGCCGTAGCGCATACAGCCGTCATGGTCGGGCTTGACCCGACCATCTCCTTGGAGCCTTTCCTTCCCGAGATTCTCGGGGCAAGCCCGAGAATGACGCATTTGATACCCGAAACTTCCGCTTCTCCCCTCGTCGAACTGCGGCAAGTCGGTCTCGCCTATGGCAGTGGTTCAAACCGCATGCTGGCGCTGGATGACGCGACGCTCTCCATCGACAAGGGCGAGTTCATCGCCGTGGTCGGTCCGTCCGGCTGCGGCAAGTCGACCTTGATGAAACTCGTCACCGGCCTGCTGCCTCCGACCAGCGGCGAAGTCCGCGTGCACGGACAGGTCGTGAAGGGGCCGATCCGCGGCGTCGGCATGGCCTTTCAGGCGCCGACCCTGATGCCGTGGCGGACCACGCGCGACAACATCCTGCTGCCACTGGAGGTGGTCGAGCCGCACAAGCGCCGTTTTCGATCCAACAAGGCCGAGTACATCGCGCGTGTCGAGGCGTTGCTTGCCTCGGTCGGGCTCGCCGGCTTCGGGGACAAATTCCCCTGGCAACTCTCGGGCGGCATGCAGCAACGCTCCAGCCTGTGCCGCGCCCTTGTCCACGAGCCGGATATCCTGATGCTCGACGAGCCTTTCGGCGCGCTCGACGCGTTCACGCGTGAAGAGCTTTGGGGTGTGATGCAGAAGCTCTGGATGGAGCGCCGCTTCACGGCCGTGCTCGTCACGCACGACCTGCGCGAAGCCGTCTATCTCGCCGACACCGTCTATGTGATGAGCCGGCGCCCCGGCAAGATCGTCAAGATCCGCAAGGTCGAGCTGCCGCGCCCGCGCACCCTGGAGACGACCTTCTCGGTCGAGTTCGTCGACATCGTCCACGAGCTGCGCGAACGCATCCATCTGGAGCATGCGTGATGAGCGAACCTCAGAAGCGCCTGCTGCTCATCGCCATGCCCTGGCTGGCTATGGCCGGCTTGCTGCTGGCCTGGGAACTGGCCTGCATCGTCTTCGACGTGCCGGAAATCTTGGCGCCGCGCCCCAGCCGCATCTTCGAGACCATGGTGCTGCGCTGGGACATCCTGCTGCGCTTCTGCCTGGAGACGCTCTGGACCACGCTGATCGGCTTCGCGATGGCGATCGGCTTCGGCCTGCTGCTCGGTCTTGCCATCGGCGCATCGCCCTTCGTCTATGCCGGGCTCTATCCGCTGCTGATCGCCTTCAACGCGATCCCGAAGGTCGCGATCGTACCGATCCTGATGATCTGGGTCGGCGTCGGCGCGTTGCCGGCTGTGATCACGGCCTTCGTCATCTCCTTCTTCCCGATCGTCGTGAACGTCGCCACGGGGCTCGCGACCATCGAGCCGGAGATGCGCGACGTGATGCGCTCGCTCGGCGCGAGCCAGTGGGAAATCCTGACCAAGGTCGGCGTTCCCCGCGCGATGCCCTATCTCTTCGCCAGCCTGAAGGTCTCGGTGACGCTCGCCTTCGTCGGCTCGGTGCTGTCGGAGACGGTCGGCGGCAATCGCGGCATCGGCTTCCTGATGCTGTCGGCCGGCGCGCGCAACGACGCGCCGACGACCTTCGCCGGCCTGTTCTCCATCGCCATCATGGGCATGGCGCTCTACGCGCTCTGCGCCCTGGTCGAGCGGCGGATGACCCGCTGGGCCTTCCGCGGCGAGATCGTCGCCTGAGCTACGGCGTCGCGACGTAGCCGTCGCGGCGCGGATCGGCCGCGCCGGTGAACACGCCGGTCACCGGATCGACCGCCACCGCCTGCATGCCACCGCAGCGCATCGTCCAGCCGACATCGAAGGCGCGCGCCTCATGGCCCCGCCGGACGAGTTCGGCGATGGTCTCCGGCCCGATCCGGTTCTCGATTTCGACGAGGCTGCCGTCCCAGAGCCGGGCGCGCGGCGCCTCGATCGCCTCCTGCAGTGGCAGACCGAAGACGAGATGCTGGACCATGGCCTGCGCCTGGGTCTGCATGATGCCGTAGCTGCCGGGCGTGCCCAGAGCGAGCACCGGCTTGCCGTCCCGCGTCGAGAGCGAGGGTGACATGCACATCGCCAGTTCGTCGCCGGGCTTGGAGCGGTTCGGGCTGTCGTGCTGGACGTCCGCCCAGTACAGGAAGTTGTTGAGGCACAGCCCCGTGCCGGTCACGACGACGCCGCTGCCGAAGGGGCTGCCGAGGCTCTGCGTGATGCAGATCAGGTTGCCGTCGCTGTCGGCGATCGAGAACGAGGTCGTATGCGCCGGGTCCTCGCTCGCCTGCGGCGTCCACTGTTCGGTCGGTCCCGTAACCGGCTTGCCGTCGGTGAGGCGCTTGCGCAGGCGCTCCACCGCGCCGTCGGACAAGAGTTCGGCGAGCTTGTCAGGACCGGGGTTGTTGTGGGCGATGCGCTCGCCGGCCGCGAGGCGGATCGCGCGGTAGACGAGGTCGAGATGATCAGCCCCGTCCTTTGGCAGGTCCGCGAAGTCGAGCCCGTCGAGCAGGCGCAGCGTCAGCAGGTACTGGAAGCCCTCGCAAGGCGGCGGCGGCACATGCACCGTCAGCCCGCGGAAGCTCGCCGCCAGCGGTTCGCGCCACACCGTCTTCACCGCCGCGAGATCGGCCATCGTCATCGAGCCGCCGAGCGCCTGCAGATGGGCGACGACCTTCTCGCCGAGGGCGCCGCGATAGAGGTGATCCGGCCCCTTGGCGGCGATATCGCTCAGCGTCTGCGCGAGGTCGGACTGCACGAGCAGCGAGCCGAGATGCAGGGCGCCATTGGGCTGATAGTTCTGGGACCAGGCCGGGTAGAGCGCGGGGCGATTCTTCAGCAATGGATCGTTCTCTTCGAACTCCGCCGCGCCGAACTCGGCCAGCGCGAAACCATCCCGCGCCAGCGCGATGGCGGGCGCGAAAACCTCCGGCAGGGCTTTGCGACCGTAGGTCTTCACCAGCTCGCACCAGCCGGCGAGGTTGCCCGGCGAAGCGACGGCGAGCGGGCCGCGCTCGAGGTCGGTGCGCTTGCTGAAGCGCTCGGCCGGAAAGCTCGCGGGAATCGGCGGCACGAAATCGAGCACCCGCACGCGCTGTTCGGCCGCGACCCATAGCGTGGCGAAGCCCATCCCGGCGAGGCCGGACATGAACGGCTCGACGACATTGAGCGCGGCGGCGGTGGCGGCTGCGGCGTCGAAGGCATTGCCACCCTGCGCCAGAATGCGCGCTCCGGCCTGCGCCGCCAGTGGATGGGCCGCGGCGACCATGCCGTGGCGAGAGGTCATGGTGGGGCGGCGGCCGTGCATCTCTCGTCTCCTCGTCGTCTTCTGCGGCGATCAGAGCATGATTCCGGCGCTAGAACAGGCTGCCTTGCCCGTCATCCGTGGGAGGCCGGGTCGCCTTGCGCGCATGGCGCTTGGGCTCTTCGGGAGTCTCCCGATGGGGCGGATCGCCCAGAGGCAGCTGCACTTCCGGCCCGTCATTGGCGACCTTGTTGACGGTGTTGCCGATGGCGACGGCCTCCAGCATCTCGTCCGGTGGCGGCTTGAGCAGACGCCCGGTCTGCTCGGCCGTGGCCTGCGGATCGAGCCACGCATTGTAGTCGCGCCGATCGAGAATGATCGGGCAGCGGTGGTGGATCGCGGCCATCAGCCCGTTCGCCGGCCCCGTCATCATCGCGACCGTGTCGATCTCCGAACCATCCGGCGAATGCCAGGTCTCCCACAGCGCGGCGAAGGCGAAGAGGCCGCGATCCGGCCGGCGAAACAGGAATGGCTCGCTCTGCGCCTGCCGGCCGGTGCCGCTGCGCCGCCATTCATAGAAGGCATCGGCTGGCAGCAGGCAGCGCCGGCGTGTCAGCGCGTTGCGAAAGGACGGCTTTTCGGCCGCGCTCTCGCTGCGCACGTTGATGACCAGCGGAAAGTCCTTCGCGTCCCGCACCCAGCTGGGAATGAAGCCCCAGCGCATCAGCAGGAAGCGCGGCGTTCCATCGTGCAGGAGGACGGCCGGCACCGGCTGTGTCGGCGCGATGTTGTAGCGCGGCGGGAAATTCGGCTGCTCGCGATAGCCGAAGGCCTCGCGCATCGCTACAGGGGGGAGGGTAATCGCATAGCGTCCGCACATGGCGGCTGTTTAGGTCGAGACGAGGCGGTCAGATCAACACTTTCTTTCCGGTTGGCCAAACATAGTCGCGCCGATTCCGGGGCGGATGATGAGTGCCATCGCGACGAATGTGCTGGCTGTGGCGCCGGCGGGACTGGCTGGAAGCGTCGACGCTCCCCGTCTCTCGACCGATTTTCTGAACCGCTACAGCGAGGCCCTGATGCTGATCGAGATGGCCGGCATGGACGAGAGTCTCGTCGCCGATCTTCAGGCCTGGCAGAGCGTCGGCTATCGCGAGCATTTCCGAAATTCGCCGCTGCGTTGTGCGGCTTCGGCGCTGGCGGCCTATGACAGGATCGAGCCCGCCCGCGCGGTCGCCTTCGAGGATGTCTGCCGATCAATGACCCGGCTGGTGCGGACTGTGACCGCGCTGCTTGTCGAGACGCCGCAGCCGAAGGAACTGCCGGTGATCGTCGAGGTCGCGAGCGATGCCCTGCGCCGGCAGATCGCCCGCGCCACGCAGTTTATCAACGCCAATGGCGCGATCGACATCGCCGTTTTCGAGGATGCGGTCTTGCAGGCGCAGATCGATGCGCTGATCGCGCGCTGATCAGGCTTGCCGCCGCGCCCCGACGAGAAATTCCCGGTTGCCGTCGCCACCCTCGATCGGGGAGGGGATCGGCCCATCGACCGTGAAGCCGAGCGCCTGCAATTCCGCGACGATCTCGTCGCAGACCTGACGCTGGATCGCCTCGTCCCGGACGATGCCCTTCTTGAGGGCGGCCCGGCCGGCCTCGAACTGGGGCTTGATCAGCGCGGCTATGCCGGCAGCCGGCGCGAGCAGCGCCGCCACCGCGGGCAGTACGAGCTTGAGCGAGATGAAGCTGACGTCGATGGCTGCGAAGGATGGCGGTTCCGGCAGGGCCTCCGGGGCCAATGTGCGGATGTCCTGACCTTCGAAGCTGGTGACGCGCGGATCGGCGCGCAGCGAGGCATGGAGCTGATCGCGCCCGACATCGACGGCGACGACATGGCGGGCGCCGCGCTTCAGCAGCAGGTCGGTGAAGCCGCCGGTCGAGGAGCCGACATCGAGGCAGGTCAACCCCTGCGGGTCGAAACCGAAGGAGTCGAGGGCGCCTTCCAGCTTGAGGCCGCCACGCGATACGTAAGGGTGAGGCGCTTCGGCGGTCAGTTCGGCGTCATCAGCCACCATTTCCGAGGCCTTGCGTACCGGCCGGCCGGCGACGCTGACGAGCCCGGCGGCAATGGCGGCCTGAGCCCGCGCCCGGCTCTCGAAGAAGCCGCGCTCGACAAGCAGTTGGTCCGCGCGGCTTTTCATCGTGCTTCGCCCGCATCGGCAAGCCTTTGCCTCCAGCCCTCATCCTGAGGAGCCATTTCGTCAGAAATGGCGTCTCGAAGGATGCTCCGGATATCTCCGGAACCTCCTGGAGCATCCTTCGAGACGCGATCCGTTGGATCGCTCCTCAGGATGAGGGCTGAGGATGTCGGCATCGCTGACATGGCTTTTGGCGCCGGATCAGGCGCGCTTGACGACGCTGGGCGCCCCGAGCGCCCCCTCGACGGCGGCGACGATGCCTGCGGCGTCGAGCCCGGCGGCGGCATACATCGCGTCGGGCTTGTCGTGGTCCTGGTAGACGTCCGGCAGCGTCAGCGTCCGGACCTTCAACCCGGCATCGAGCGCGCCGCTGCGCGCCAGTAGGTGCAGCACATGGCTGCCGAAGCCGCCGACCGCGCCCTCTTCGATCGTGACCAGGATCTCGTGCTCGCGGGCGAGCTTGAGGATCAGCGCCTCGTCGAGCGGCTTGGCGAAGCGCGCATCCGCGACCGTGGTCGAAAGCCCGCGCTGCGCCAGCAGGTCGGCCGCCTTGAGCGCTTCTGCGAGACGCGTGCCGAGCGAAAGCAGCGCGACGCGGGTGCCTTCCCGGACGATGCGGCCTTTTCCGATTTCCAAGGGCACGCCGACATCGGGAATCTCGACGCCGACGCCTTCGCCGCGCGGATAGCGGAAGGCGATCGGCCCTTCGTCATAGGCGGCGGCGGTCGCAACCATATGGGTCAGCTCGGCTTCGTCGGCCGCCGCCATCACCACCATGTCGGGCAGGCAGGCGAGATAGGCAATGTCGAAGGAGCCGGCATGGGTGGCGCCGTCGGCGCCGACGAGCCCGGCCCGGTCGAGCGCGAAGCGGACGGGGAGCTTCTGCAGCGCCACGTCATGGACGATCTGGTCGTAGGCGCGCTGCATGAAGGTCGAGTAGATCGCGACGAAGGGCTTGTAGCCCTCGGTGGCAAGACCGGCCGCGAAGGTCACCGCATGCTGCTCGGCGATGCCGACATCGAAGGTGCGGGCGGGGAACTCCTTGCCGAAGGCGTCGAGCCCGGTGCCCGACGGCATGGCGGCGGTGACGGCGACGACCTTGTCGTCCTCCCGCGCTTCCTTGATCAGCGCGTTGGCGAAGACGGCGGTGTAGCTCGGCGCATTGGCCGGCGCCTTGGCCTGCAGGCCCGTCACCGGATCGAACTTGACGACGGCGTGGTATTTGTCGGCGGTCGCCTCGGCCGGGGCATAGCCCTTGCCCTTCTGCGTCACGACATGGACGAGGATAGGCCCGTTCCCGGCGTCGCGAACATTGCGCAGCACCGGCAGCAGATGGTCGAGATTGTGCCCGTCGATCGGCCCGACATAGTAGAAGCCGAGTTCCTCGAACATCGTCCCGCCGGTCCAGAAACCGCGGGCATATTCCTCGGTGCGCTTCGCCTTGTCGTGGAAGAAGCGCGGCAATCTCTCGGCGAGCTGCTTGGCGACCTCGCGCAGCGAACGATAGGTGCGGCCTGAGACCAGCCGCGCCAGATAGGCCGACATCGCGCCGACCGGCGGGGCGATCGACATGTCGTTGTCGTTGAGGATGACGATCAGGCGCGAGCCGAGCGCGCCGGCATTGTTCATCGCCTCATAGGCCATGCCGGCCGACATCGCGCCGTCGCCGATCACGGCGACGACGTTGTTGCGCTCGCCCTTGAGATCGCGCCCGACTGCCATGCCGAGACCGGCCGAGATCGAGGTCGAGGAATGGGCGGCGCCGAAGGGGTCGTACGCGCTCTCGGCGCGTTTGGTGAAGCCGGAGAGGCCGCCCGGCTGGCGCAGCGTGCGGATGCGGTCGCGGCGGCCGGTGAGGATCTTGTGGGGATAGGCCTGATGGCCGACATCCCAGATCAGCTTGTCGCGCGGCGTGTCGAAGACATGGTGCAGCGCCACCGTGAGTTCGACCACGCCGAGGCCCGCGCCGAGATGTCCGCCGGTGACGGAGACGGCGTCGATCGTCTCCAGCCGCAGCTCGTCCGCCACCTGCCGAAGCTCGGCATCGTCGAGTTCTCGCAGATCGGCGGGGTCGTGGATGGTGTCGAGCAGAGGAGTCGCAGGGCGTGGCACGAGGCTGTCCGGGCTCGTAGGAATGGTTCTGTCCTGAAATAGTGCCTGCGCGCCGCGCTGGCAAACCGCGGGTGAGATCGGCCCCCGGCATTGGCAGGCGCCCTGTCTTCCCACGAAACGGGTGGTTCCCACGCCGGCAAGGCTTTTCAGTGTCCTTATGACGACTTCTGAGGACATCAGGCAATGAACCCGAGCGATAATCCTCCCCTGCCGGCGGCATTCAGGCGCATCGGCTGGTCCAATCTCTCCGCCCAGTTCTCGGAGCAGATCGCGCTCGCCGCCGCACCCTTGGCCGCGGTTCTCCTGCTCTCGGCCGGGCCGGCTGAAACCGGCTGGCTGCAGACGGCGCAGACCTTGCCATTTCTCCTGCTTTCCATCCCCGCAGGCCTGATGGTCGATCGTGCCTCGCGGCGCCGGCTCATGGTCGGCACGGAAGCGCTGCGGGCGCTTTCGCTTCTGGCGATTCTGCTGCTTCTTGCTTCGGGCGGCCTCAGCCTGGCATGGCTTGCCGCGCTCGGAGCGCTCGGCGCTGTCGGCACGGTCTGCTACAGCGTGGCGGCACCGGCCTTCGTTCCGTCCGTGGTGCCGCGCGCGCAGCTCGCGGACGCCAATCGCTTGCTGGAGCTGGCGCGCAGCGCCGCCTATGCCGGAGGGCCGGCGCTCGGCGGGGCGCTCGTCGGCTGGCTCGGTGCCTCGACGGCCTATGGTCTGGCCGCAGGGCTTTCCATCCTCGCTGCGCTCCTGCTCGCCGGACTCCCGCAGGACGAGCCTCCGTCCAGCCCGCGGCGCGATCTGCTCGATGATCTGAAGGAGGGCGCCCGTTTCGTGGCCGGGCACGATCTGCTCAGGCCGATCCTGATGACAGCGGTCTTCTTCAACGTCTCCTGGTTCGTCTTCCAGGCGGTCTATGTCGCATACGCAGTCCAGAATCTCGGTCTCGGTGCGACCGAGGTCGGCGTCACGCTCGGCATCTACGGTGCGGGCATGATCGTCGGCGCCGTTCTCGCGCCCCATATCGCACGGCAGGTCTCGTTCGGAACGCTGATTTTGCTCGGGCCGCTCGCCGGCTTCTGCGCCGCGGGCGTGATGCTCGCGACGCTCTGGATACCGTCCGTCCATCTGGTCGGCATGAGCTTCTTCCTGTTCGGCGTCGGGCCGATCATCTGGACGATCTCCACGATGACATTGCGGCAGGCGGTTACCCCCAATGCGATGCTCGGCCGGGTCTCCGCCTTGATCATGACGGCGACTTTCGGCGCGAGGCCGCTGGGCGCGGCGATCGGCGCATCCGTGGCGGCGCATCTCGGCATCGCCGCGTGCCTGGGGCTCGCGACGGCGGGCTTCCTGGTTCAGCTCCTCGTGATCGCTTTTTCACAGGTGCCGAGGCTGCGCGATCTGTCCGAGATTGCCTGAAGCGGCGGCGGCAATCCGCCGACTGTTTCAGCCCTCGGGCAACGGAATGAACTCCTTGTCGTCACCGGGGACGGTGTCGAAGCGGCCGGTCTTCCATTCCTGCTTGGCCTGCTCGATGCGCTCCTTCGAGGACGAGACGAAGTTCCACCAGATGTAGCGCTGCCCGTCCATGGGCTCGCCGCCGACGAGCATCAGGCGGCTCTGGTCGACTGCGAGGATCGAGATGCGGTCGCCCGGCTTGAAGACGAGGAGCTGGCCGGCGCCGAATTCCTCGCCAGCGATGTCGATCTTGCCCGAGACGATATAGACCGCGCGCTCGTCGTAATCGGGGTCGAGCGGCAGGATCGAGCCGGGCGAGAGCACGGCTTCGGCATAGAGCGCTTCCCAGGGGAACTGCACCGGCGAGGTCTGGCCATAGGCCGAGCCCATGATCAGGCTGATGCGCTTTCCGCCTTCGACGATGCGCGGCAGTTCGGGCGCGCCGTGATGCACGAATTGCGGCGCGATCTCCTCATGCGTCCTGGGAAGCGCGAGCCAGGCCTGGATGCCGTAGAGCTTCGGCCCGGTGGCGCGCGCCTCCAGCCCCGTGCGCTCGGAATGGACGATGCCGCGCCCGGCCGTCATCAGGTTGACCGCGCCCGGCTTGATCGCCAGCGCCGTGCCGAGCGAGTCGCGATGCATGATCTCGCCATCGAAGAGATAGGTGACGGTGGAAAGGCCGATATGCGGATGCGGGCGGACGTCGAGCCCCTCGCCGAGATGGAACTCGGCCGGCCCCATCTGGTCGAAGAAGATGAAGGGTCCGACCATGCGCTGGCCGATCGCCGGCAGGGCGCGGCGGACCTGGAATCCGCCCAGATCATGCGTACGCGGCACGATCACCTTCTCGATCGCCTCGCAGGAGCGGGCGTCGCCCAGAATCGGGTCGTCGGCGGGCAGTTGCGACATGGCGGCCTCCTTGGTTGGGACGGAGCGTGATCCCGATCGCGCCCGCGGGCAAGCCGGCCGGCTGCAACCGGCTCCTGGCAGGAGCGCAATCTCAAGGCCCCGCTGGATCGCCGCGCGGCCTACCGGACGCGCAGTGCCGATCTGGTCTTTAGTTCAAGCATCGGAGTTTTCCGAAAAGTGGATTCCACTTTTCGGTCTGAGACTTTATCGGGGGGCGGCAGCCGTTCCGGCTCAGCTGTCGACGTCGAGCGGGGTCGTGCCGGTCGGCTTGCCGTCGGCGCTCAGCGTAATCCGCTCGATGCGGGCTTCCGCGTGCTTCAGCAACGCATCGCAGCGTGCCTTCAGCGCCTCGCCGCGCGTATAGATGGCGATCGATTCCTCGAGCGGCACGTCGCCGCGCTCCAGCCGCGCGACGATGCCTTCGAGCTCCTTCATCGCCGCCTCGAAGGGCAAGGTGGCGACATCGGCATTCGGGTTGTCTTGAGACTTGCTGTCTTGGCTCACGGACCGATTCCTCTTTGCCGTCAGCTTATCGGCCGGACCGCGCCCGGCCGCAACCCGCCTGAATTCGCTCAGCCCTCGTCCTGAGGAGCCGCGAAGCGGCGTCTCGAAGGATGAGGGCTCGGAAGTTCGCTGTCTCGCCTCAGACCGGCAGCGCCGAGGTCTTCTTGATGGTGCGCAGCGTCAGTGTCGACTGGACGCGGGTGACGCCCGGCAATTGCGTGATGATGTCGGTGTGGATGCGCTCGAAATCGGCGCTGTCGCGGTAGATCACGCGCATCAGATAATCATGCGCGCCGGCGAGCAGATGGCATTCGAGGATCTCGGGCAGGCTCTGGACCGCCTGCTCGAAGCTCTCCAGCGAAGCCCGGCCCTGCTGGTCGAGCGTGACGAAGACGAAGGCCGTGCCGGGAAAGCCCGCGATCTTGTCGTCGAGCATCATCGCATAGCCGCGGATAAGGCCGCTTTCCTCGAGCTGCCGCACGCGCCGCAGGCAGGCCGAGGGCGATAGATGCACCTTCTCGGCGAGGTCGGAGTTCGTGATGCGGCCGTCCTGCTGGAGAAGTCGCAGGATGGCGCGGTCGCGCGAGTCGAGCTCGATCATCATGGTCACGGCGGAAACCTCCCGCGCGATGCATCGTCGCAAAATTGGTCCGATGCAAGCAATCTTCTGCGCCGATCTTGGGCAGATGCGCTTACATCCGCAGCTTCTTGGCTTGACCTCGCAGGAAAATGCGCCGCTGCGTCGGCCGATTCAGGCCAGACCGCCGCGCGTCTCATCGGACGCGATAACGGTGATCTATGTCCTTGTTATCGCGCCGGATCCTTCCGAAAGACGGACGCTGCTTCTCGGTCCGATGCTACAGGGGCATGGCGAAGGGCGTGCCTTCGAAGGCGTCGGCGCCGCGCCCGATTCGTCCGATCGCGCGGATCATCCGGCCGCGGCGGCCAAGCGCCGTATCGGCAAGGGCGACGAGCCGGGCATTGGGCGTCGCGGAGGGAGCGGCGATCCGTAGCGCGTCGGCGGCCTCCTCCTCGTCGCGGCCGGGATCGAGCGCGCAGGCGGCGATGTAGGCGGCGGCTGTCGAGCGGCTGATGCCGGCCCAGCAATGAACCACCATGGGCGCCTCGCGGTCCCATCCGTGGAGGAAGGCGATGAGGCGCTCGATATGGTCCTGCCCCGCGAGCACATGGCCTTCCAGCGGCGTGGCGATATCGGACATGCCCAGGAAGAGATGGCGATCCGCATCGATGCCGGCCGGTCGCTCGACCACGGTGCCGACATTGATCAGCGTCACCAGATGGCGGGCGCGGACGGCCGCGACGGTCTCGCCCAGTCTGGACAGCGGGGAAACGTGAAGGCTCGGCAAGGGGCGGCTCCGGGTGTCTCGGGGCGAAACCAGTGGGGCAGACGCTATCGCATCGGACCGAAAAATGGAATCCACTTTTCGAAAAATCCGATGCGATAACAAATAGATAGATCGCCGTTATCGCGTCCTGTCGGACGCGCGGCGATCCAGCATGATCGACAGTGCCGACGTCTCCATGACATGGAAGCTGCGATCCATCGACCCGCCACGGCGAAACGTCCCATGAATCTCTGGCTCCGGCTGATCTGGCTCCTGCTGACGACGCGCTTCCGGCCGCGGCTCGACCTGCCGGGCGAGGCTTCCGTCCTGCCTTTCCGCGTCTGGTTCCACGATCTCGACACCAGCCTGCACATGAACAATGGCCGCTACTGGTCGCTGATGGATCTCGGCCGGCTCGATCTGATGCTGCGCAGCGGGCTGTGGCGGGCGGTGCTGCGTCACCGCTGGCTGCCCGTCGTCAATGCCGGCACGATCCGCTTCCGCCGCGAGATGCGCCTGTTCCGCCCTTTCCGGCTGGAGACGAAGATCCTGTGCTGGAGCGACAACTGGCTGGTGATGCAGCACCGGATGCTGATGCGCGGCCGCGACGGCGGCGAGATCGTCGCGGCCGTCGCATTGGTCCGGGCGGCGCTCTACGACAAGGGCGCCCGGGCCTATGTGCCAGTCACCCGCCTGCTCGGCGAGATCGGCATCGGCGTGGAAAGCCCGGAGCCGAGCACCGAGGTCGCGGCCTTCCTCGCCTCGGAGGACGCCATGCGCAGCGCTGCTGCGAGCGAGCGCTGAGGAATTCTCTGGAATTCCAGCCCTCATCCTTCGAGACGCGCTCTTCGAGCGCTCCTTAGATCAGGGCTCGTCGGCTTTCAGGGCAGAACATTATTCCGCCGCCAGCCGTGTTGCGCGCCACTGCGCCAGCAGCGCGCGTAGCGCCGCTGGTTTCAGCGGCTTGTTGAGCAGATAGACGTCGAGCGCATTCGCCGCCTCGCGGACATGCGGCGTCCGGTCGGCGGTGAGCAGGATCGCCGGCATCGGGGTGCGCGCCCGCGCCCTGAGCGCGCTGATCGCGGTGAGCCCGTTGCCGTGGTCGAGGTGATAATCGGCGATCAGCACGTCGGCCTCGCCCTTGCCGCCGACATGCGGCAGGGCCTCCTCCAGGCTGGAGGCGGTGCGCACCTGGCAGCCCCAGCCTTCGAGCAGCCGCTTCATGCCGTCGAGAATGGCCGGCTCGTTGTCGATGACCAGCAGCCGCATTCCGGCGAGCTGTCCGGCCGGCGCCTGCCGCGGCGCGCTCCCCGTCGCCATGGCCGGCAGCGGCGCCGCGCGCGGCACCGCGACCGAGAAGCGCGTGCCGCGTCCCGGCGCCGAATCAAGCGTCAGCCCGTGGTCGAGGGCGCGTGCGATGCGCTGCACGATCGAGAGCCCGAGACCCAGGCCTCGCGCCACCTTGGCGCCTTGGTCGAGCCGCTGGAACTCCCGGAAAACGGTCTTCTGCTTGCTTTGCGGAATGCCGAGCCCGGTATCGATCACCTCGACCGCCACCTGATTGCCCCGGCGGCGGCAGCCGATCAGCACCTTGCCGTTCGGCGTGTATTTGATCGCGTTCGAGATCAGGTTCTGCAGGAGGCGGCGCAGCAGGCGCCGGTCCGAGCGCAGCGTCAGGCTGGTAGGCATGAAGACGAGCTTGAGGCCTTTTTCCTGAGCGCTCGGCTCGAATTCGCGCTGGAGCTGGCGCATCAGCTCGTCGAGCCGGAAAGAGGAGAGCTCGGGCCTCAGCGCTCCGCCGTCGAGCCGGGAGATCTCGAGCAGCGCGGTGAGGATCTCCTCGACCGCGTCGAGCGAGGCGTCGATGTTCTCGGCCAGATCCGGCTCCCCGGCGGTGCGGTCGCGCTCGACCAGCGATGTCGCATAGAGCCGCGCCGCGTTGAGCGGTTGCAGGATGTCGTGGCTGGCGGCGGCGAGAAAGCGCGTCTTGGACGCGTTGGCGGCTTCGGCTTCGGCCTTGGCGCGCTGCAGCTCGGCATT
This sequence comes from Allobosea sp. TAF32, assembly GCF_052113585.1. Taxonomy (NCBI): domain Bacteria; kingdom Pseudomonadati; phylum Pseudomonadota; class Alphaproteobacteria; order Hyphomicrobiales; family Alloboseaceae; genus Allobosea; species Allobosea sp. TAF32. Next base: position 359,981 of record NZ_JBFRDM010000003.1, read on the forward strand.
GACGTGCAGGAGCTCCTCGGTGCGCTCGGCGACGCGTTTCTCCAGGCGCTCATTGGCGCGTTCGAGCTCTTCCTCGCCGGCGACCGTCTCGGTGATGTCGGTATACGTCGTGACGAAGCCGCCATCCGGCAGCGCATTGGTGCGGACTTCGATGACCTTCTTGGAGGGATAGAGCTTGAGGCGCACCGGCTCGCGGTCCTTGACGAAGCTCTCCAGCCGCGCCGCCATCAGCTCGTCCTGCGCACCGTCGCCATAGGCGCCGCGCGCGGCGTTGAAGCGCACGATCTCGTCGAGCCCGGTGCCGAAGCGCACCAGCGAGGGCGGCAGGTCGTATAGCGCTACAAAGGCCTGGTTCCAGGCGACGATGCGCAGATCCCGGTCAAGCACCGTGATGCCCTGGCCGGCATGGTCGAGGCCGTGCTGCAGGATGTCGCGATTATATTGCAGGGCCGCCGAGGCGTCGTCGAGCAGCTTGAAGGCCGCTTCGGTCGAGAGATTGCGCCGTTTCAGCAGCAGCGAGAGCACGAGCCGCGACGAGGCCGCGCCGATGGCGGAGGAGAGCAGATGCTCGCCGAAGCGCAGCAGGTGGATATCGGCATGGCGATTGGGGTCCGGCATCTCGCCGCGGCTGGAATTGAAGCCCTCGAAGGCGCGTTCGGTGCGCTCGTGGCCGAGATAACGCGCGATGGTCGCCTGCAACTCGCCTTCGGTGACGCTGGTGCGCCAGAGCGAGAAGGACTGTGCCATCGTCGCGGGCTGGGATTCGACGAAGGCATTGGCCTGCAGCCGCTCCATCGCATTGGCGGGCCTGAGCAGCGAGAAACCGACATAGGCGAGGATGTTGAGGCCGAGGCTCCAGAACACGCCATGCGGCAGCGCCGGCCAGTCGAGCCCGAACAGCGCTTCCGGCCGCAGGGTTTCGGCGCCGAAGGGGCCGTTCGCGACGATGCTGCTCCACCAGCCGCCGGGTAGGGCGAGGCTCGGCATCAGCAAGGTGTAGGCCCAGACCATGGTGCCGATCGTCAACCCCGCCGCCGCGCCGAGCGCCGTGCCGCGCCGCCAGAACAGCCCGCCGAAGAAGGCCGGCGCGATCTGGGCGGTCGCCGCGAAGGAGAGCAGGCCGATCGAGACCAGCGCAGCCTCTCCGGAGGCGCGGTAATAGACATAGCCGAGCAGGATCACGAGAAAGATGCCGAGCCTGCGGATGACGACGACCTGCGAGCCGAGGTCGCCGCCCGTGCTGCCGTCGCTGCTGCCGTTGAAAAGCCGGCCGGAACGATTGGGGTCGCTCAGCGCGCGCCGCACGCGCAGCAGCACGGGCATCACGATGTGGTTGGAGATCATGATCGCGAGCGCGACGGAAGCGACGATCACCATCGCCGTCGCCGCGGATAGGCCGCCGACGAAGACGAAGAGCGCGATCACCCCCGCCTCGCTCTGCAAAGGCAGCAGCAGGACCGTCATGTCGCGATCGACGCCGCTTCCGGGCATCATGATCTCGCCGGCGGCCGCCAGCGGCAGCACGAACAGGTTGATCAGGACGAGGTAGAGCGGGAACATCCAGGCTGCGCGCCGCACGTCGCGCACGTCGCGGTTTTCCACGATGGTCATGTGGAACTGGCGCGCCAGCAGCAGCGCCGCACAGCTCGACAGCAGGGTCAGCGTCAGGAAGTTCGGCCAGCTCGACGTCCGCTCCCAGATCGGCAGCATGCCCTCGGCGGGTTTCGCGGCCTGGGCCAGCAGGTCGCCCGGCCCGCCGAACAGCCCGTAGACGACGAAAACGCCGAGGACGAGGAAGGCCACGAGCTTGATCAGCGATTCGACAGCGATCGCGAGAACGAGCCCGTCCTGGTGTTCGGTGGCGTCGATGTGGCGCGTGCCGAAGGCGCAGGCGAAGCTGGCGAGCACGATCGCGACGACGAATGGCAGGTCGCTCAGCAGCGGGACGCCCGGCATCAGCGCATGGCCGCCCGTCGCGGTGAGGAAGACCGAGAGCGAGTTGGCGACGGCCTTCAGCTGCAGGGCGATATAGGGCAGCGCGCCGATGACGGCGACGATGCAGACCAGCGCCGCGACCCGCTCGCTCTTGCCGTAGCGCGCGCCGACGAAGTCGGCGATCGAGGTGATGTTCTGGGATTTGGCGATGCTGACGATGCGCCCGACGAAGCGGTGGCCGAGGCCGATGACGAGGATTGGCCCGACATAGATGCCGAGGAAGTCGAAGCCGGCGCGATTGGCAAAGCCGACCGAGCCGTAGAAGGTCCAGGAGGTGCAGTAGACGCCGAGTGCGAGCGCATAGATCGTGGTGCGCGCCCGGCCGGAGATCAGCTTGCGGCCCGAGGTGTCGGCGATATGGGCCACGGCAAACAGGCCGCACAGATAGGCGAGCGCGACCAGAATCACGGACCAGGCGGGAATCATGTCGCGATCCCTGGCGTGCCGATGCGCGAACGAGGCCGGAGTCCGATCGCCATGAACTTCCGTTTCGAAATGAGCTGTCGCTTCGAGTTTTGTGACAGTTTATCGGACGTGCCCCGAGCCCGCCATAGGACAAAGGCGCAAGTCATCCCCAGCTCTTTGCTGCAAAAGCTCCGATGCGCCTGATTTTGCCGGGCATTCGGGCTTTTCCTGTTCCGCCGGGTTGGTCTAGCGTCCTGAAACCGGCTGACGGGGCAGTGTCGTCGACTAGAAGGGGTCCAGCATGCTGAAGGAATTCAAGGAATTCGCACTGAAAGGCAATGTCATCGACCTCGCCATCGGTGTGGTTATCGGCGCGTCCTTCGGCAGGATCGTCGATTCTCTCGTCCAGGACATCATCATGCCGTTCATCGGCGCGCTCGGCGGCGTCGACTTCTCGAACTACTTCTTCGGCCTCAACCGCGCCGTCACCTCGCCCGTTCTGGTGGACGCTAAGAAGCAGGGCGCGGTGCTGGCCTATGGCAACTTCGTCACCGTGGCGATCAACTTCCTGATCATCGCCTTCGTCCTCTTCCTCGTGGTCAAGGGCATCAACCAGCTCAAGCGCCGCGCGGAAGCAGCTACGCCGGCCCCGGCCGCGCCCGCCGCCGATGTCGCCCTGCTGACCGAGATCCGGGACCTGCTCAAACAGCAGAAGGGTGCCTGACGGTTTCGTCCCCGCGGCCGCGATTCATCACGGCCGCCGATCGACCTGATCTCGCGATTTCATGCCAGGCGGCGCCGCGATCGGCTAAAGCAGGACATCGAATGTCGCGAGGTCGATGCTGATGAACACCGCCACTTTGCCCGGTAGCACCCTGGTCGCGGAGCTCCGCCCGGAAGCCGTCAACGCGCCGGAAAGCGGCATCGTCGAGGTCATGAACTATGGCCGGCTGCGGCCGGGCCTGATTCCGCTGTGGGTCGGCGAGGGCGATCTGCCCACCCCGTCCTTCATCAGCGATGTGGCGGCGCGCTCGCTTGCGGCCGGCGAGACCTTCTACACCTGGCAGCGCGGTATTCCCGAGCTGCGCGAGGCGCTGGCGCGCTATCACGAGCGCCTCTACGGCCAGAGCTTCTCGCCTGAGCGGTTCTTCATCACCGGCTCGGGCATGCAGTCGGTCCAGATCGCGGTCCGCATGATCGCGGGGCCCGGCGACGAACTGATCATCCCGACCCCCGCCTGGCCGAATTTCGGCGCGGCGGTCAGCGTTGCCGGCGCGCGCACGGTCTGCGTCCCGATGGATTATGCGCAGGGCCGCTTCACGCTCGATCTCGACAAGCTCGCAGCTGCGATCACGCCGAAGACGCGCGGCATCCTGATCAATTCGCCCTCCAACCCGACCGGCTGGACCGCGACGCGGGCTGAGCAGGAAGCGCTGCTCGCGCTCTCGCGCAAGCACGGCATCTGGATCATCGCCGACGAGATCTATGGCCGCTTCGTCTTCGACGGTTCGGAACGCGCGCCCTCCTTCCACGACATCATGGGGCCGGAGGACCGCGTCGTCTTCGTTCAGACCTTCTCGAAGAACTGGGCGATGACGGGTTGGCGCATCGGCTGGATCGAGGCGCCGGAAGCCTTCGGCCAGGTCATCGAGAACCTGATCCAGTACTCGACCTCCGGCTCGCCGGTCTTCGTGCAGCGGGGCGCGGTCGCAGCGCTGGACAATGGCGAGAGCTTTGTCGCCGAGCAGATCGCGCGTGCCGCGGAAGGCCGGCGGATCATCTTCGAGGGCCTGAAGGCGACGAACCGCGTGACGCTCTCGGCGCCGGTCGGGGCGTTCTACCAGTTCTTCTCGGTCGATGGCCGCGACGATTCCCGCAAGCTGGCGCTCGAATTGGTCGACAAGGCCAATGTCGGCCTCGCTCCCGGCACGGCCTTCGGCCCCGGTGGCGAGACGGGTCTGCGCCTGTGCTTCGCCCGCAAGTCCTCCGATCTGGTCGAGGCGGTTGCCCGGCTGCAGAAGGCTCTGGCGACGATCTGAGCCGCCGCGCCCGCAGCGCAGGGCTGCCTTGCGCGCGGGCAAGCCGAGCGCGATTGACCGTTGCGGCGCCTGCCGCCATGAACGCTCCGGCGCGGCCCAATCTGCGCGCCCGGAGCTCAATGAAACCCTTCGGATACCCGACGAACCGGCTGACGATCCTCTGGCGGGAGGTTCTCGTCATTGCATTGGCCGCTGTGGGCGGCGGCCTGTTTGCGCTGCTCGGCATGCCGGCCGCCTGGCTCTCGGGCTCGATGGTGCTGAGCACGGCCGTGGCGCTGGTGCGCCCGCTTCCGACGCTGCGGCGGCCCTGGTTCGACGCGACGATGGTGCTGTCCGGCACCATTCTCGGCTCTTCGGCCACGCCTGAAGCGTTGGCCGCCGCCGCACGCTACCCTGCCTCGCTCGCGGTGCTCCTCGTCGGTGTCGCCGCGATCATGCTCGCGACCGGCGCCTATCTGCGCCATGTCGCGCGTTGGCCGTGGATTGACGCGCTGCTCGCCGCCGCGCCCGGCGCGCTCTCGACGGTGCTCGCCGTGGCCCAGGCCAAGGGCGCCAATATCGGACGCATCTCGGTGGTTCAGCTGTTCCGGTTGCTCGTCCTGGTCGCCTGTCTTCCCAGCCTCATGCAGGCGACCGGCATTTCTGCCGGAGCCCCCATTCCGGCTTCGGTCTCGATCAGCCCCGGCACCATGCTGGGCGTGACGATGGCAGGCCTGCTGCTCGGCCTCGGCCTCGACCGGCTTGGGCTTGCGGCGCCGCTGATGTTCGGCGCGACCTTCGCCAGCGCGGTCCTGCACGGCAGCGGCCTGATCGAGGGCACGCTGCCGCAGCCGGTCCAGATCGCCGTCCAGATCCTGCTGGGCTCGACCATGGGCGGGCGCATCGCCCATATCCCGCGCAAGGAGCTCAGGGGGCTGTTTCCGCTGGCGATCGGCGGCTTCGCCGTCTCGATCGGTGTCGCCTTCCTGTTCGCCTGGCCGGCGGCCTGGCTCGCCGGTACATCCTACGCCAGCGGCATGGTCGCTTTTGCGCCGGGAGGGCTGGAGGCGATGGCGATGCTGGCCTTCGCGATGGGGCTCGACACGCTTTATGTCGGTGCTCACCATCTCGTGCGCTTCGTCATCATCGGCCTTGCCATGCCGCTGGTGCTGATGCGGGTGAAGAGCGAGCCGCCACGCTGAGGCAGGTCGCGGCGGCTCAGCCGCCCGGCCGCGCCGCCCCGTTAGTGTGCGTCATCACCGAATAGAGCGAAGTCGTGCCGCAGATGAACAGGCGGTTGAGCTTTGGCCCGCCCCAGCAGACATTGGCGACGATCTCGGGGATCGCGACCTTGCCGATCAGCGTGCCATCAGGGTGGTAGATGTGCACGCCGTCGGCCGCGCTCGTCCAGATCCGGCCTTCGACGTCGGGGCGAAAGCCGTCGAACAGCCCGGCCGTGCAGGTGGCGAACACCTTGGAAGCGCCGGGCGTGCGGCCATCGCTCCCGATCGTAAAGCTGCGGATATGCCGCGGCCCGTTCTCGGGGTCGTGGCTGGCGCCGGTGTCGGCGATGTAGAGGATGCTCTCGTCCGGGGAGAAGGCGAGCCCGTTCGGCTTGACGAAATCATCGGAGACGATGGAGATCTCGCCGGTATTTCCGTCGATGCGGTAGACGTTGCAGGCGCCCATCTCGCTCGGTGACTTGTCGCCCTCGTAGTCGGTCAGGATGCCGTAATCGGGGTCGGTGAACCAGATCGAGCGGTCGGACTTCACCACCACATCGTTGGGTGAGTTCAGCCGCTTCCCGCCATAGTGGCTCGCCAGCACGGTGATCGAGCCGTCATGCTCGGTGCGCGTCACCTGCCGCCCGCCATGCTCGCAAGTTACGAGCCGACCCTGAGCGTCGACGGTGTTGCCGTTGGAGTTGCGCGCCGGCTGACGGAAGGTGCCGACATGGCCGGTAAGCGCATCGTAGCGTAGCATCCGGTTGTTCGGGATGTCCGACCAGACCAGCGAGTTGTGCGCCGGGAACCACGCCGGTCCCTCCGACCAGCGCGCGCCGGTCCACAGGCGCTCGACCCGGGCCGAGCCGGGGATGACGCGGTGGAACCGCGGATCGAGCACCGAGACCCCCGTGCCTTCGAGCACACCGAACATGTCATTCCTCCCTTGCTGCCGGATCGTCATTCTCGAGCGAAGCGAAGCGTAGACCCGAGAATCTCAGGCAGAGGAGCAGCTCTCTTGTCTTGAGATGCTCGGGTCAAGCCCGAGCATGACGGCTCCGCATGATCTCGGTCCAGCGAATGCTAGAGTGCAAGCCCCGCATCCCAATAAGGCGTGGCGCCGTAGAGATCTCCGAGATAATCGACGAAGGCGCGCACCTTCTGTTCCATGTGGCGGCGGCTTGGATAGACCGCGTAGACCGCGACGCGCGAGCCGACCGCATAGGCCGGGAGTACCGGCTGCAGCGCGCCCGATTTCAGCTCCGGGCCGACATCCCAGGTCGAGCGCAGCGCGACGCCGACGCCGGCCAGTAGCGCCTCCCTGACTACCTCGCTCGAATTGGTCCGGAGCGGGCCGTTGACCCGGACGGAGACCGGGCCCTCAGGCCCGTCCAGTCGCCAGTGATCGGCGTTATGCGCGATCAGCGTATGGCGGGGGAGGTCGCCGATCTCCGCCGGCACGCCATGCGCGGCGAGATAGCCCGGCGTGGCGCAGAGCACGCGATGGTTCGGCGCGAGCCGCTTCGCGACGAGGCTCGAATCCTGCAGGTCGGCGATGCGGATGGCGAGATCGAAACCCTCGCCGACGACATCGACGAAGGCGTCGCTCAGGACGAGTTCGACCGTCACCAGTGGGTTATCGTCGAGGAAGCGCTTGAGATGCGGCGCGACATGCATGCGCCCGAAGGAGGTCGGCGCCGAGACCCGCAGCGTGCCGCGCACCTGGCCCGCGCCGCTCGCGACCCAGGCCTCGGCTTCCTCGATCGAGGACAGGATCGAGACGACGCGCTCATAGAAGCCCTGTCCGGCTTCGGTCAGCGCCAGCTGCCGGGTCGTGCGCTGGAGCAGGCGCACGCCGAGCCGCTCCTCGAGCCGGCGAATCCGCTTCGAGATGACGGCGGGCGACAGGTTGAGCTGGCGGCCTGCCGCCGACATGCTTTTCGCCGTCACCACATGCGCAAACACATCGAGATCGCCGAATCGGTCCATCAGCACGCCACCTTTTCCATTCTGGAAATAATGGCTGGCTTTAGCCGCGCTGCAAGAGCCATTGAATTGATCTAATCTTGCAGCGCAAACAATGCGCCGAGAGCGGTGCTCTGGTGCCGTTGAGATGGGAGGGAGTGATGAGCGCGATAGCTTTTCCGGTGCCGGATGCCGGCATTCTCGCCCGCCGCGAATCGATCATTGCCGGCCTCGCCGGTCTGGTGGCGCGGGACGCCCTGATCACCAGCGACGACGAGCGCCGCCCCTACGAGACCGATGCGCTGACTGCCTATCGCCGCATGCCGCTCGCGGTCGTTCTGCCCTCGACCACGCAGGAGGTGGCAGCCGTGCTGCGCTATTGCCTTGAGCAGGGCGTCCCGGTGGTGCCGCGCGGCGCCGGCACCTCGCTCGCCGGCGGCGCGATTCCGCAGGAGGATGCGATCGTCATCGGCGTCTCCAAGATGAACCGCATCCTCGAGATCGACTATTCCAACCGCACCGCCAGGGTGCAGGCCGGCGTCACCAATCTCGCGGTGACCGGCGCCGTTTCGGCGGAGGGCTTCTTCTACGCGCCCGACCCGTCCTCGCAGCTCGCCTGCTCGATCGGCGGCAATATCGGCATGAATTCGGGCGGCGCGCATTGCCTGAAATACGGCGTCACCACCAATAACGTGCTCGGCGTGACGCTTGTCATGCTCGACGGCAGCATCGTCGAGATCGGCGGCGGCCATCTCGATTCGCCGGGCTACGACCTGCTCGGCCTGATCAACGGCTCGGAGGGCCAGCTCGGAATCATCACCGAGGCGACGGTCCGCATCCTGCGTTCGGCCGAGGGCGCGCGTCCGGTGCTGTTCGGCTTCCCGACAAGCGAGCAGGCGGGCGCGGCGGTCGCCGCCATCATCGGTGCCGGCATCATCCCGGTCGCGATGGAGTTCATGGACAAGCCGGCGATCGAGATCTGCGAGGCCTTCGCCAAGGCGGGCTACCCGATGGATGTCGAGGCGCTGCTGATCATCGAGGTCGAGGGCTCGGATGCCGAGATGGATGCCCAGCTTGCCCGCATCGTCGCCATCGCTAGGGAGCACGGCGTCAAGACGGTGAAGGAGAGCCAGTCCGCCATGGAGTCGGCCGCGATCTGGAAGGGCCGTAAATCGGCCTTCGGCGCCACCGGCCGCATCGCGGATTACATCTGCATGGACGGCACCATCCCGACCGGGCAGCTCCCCTACGTGCTCAAGCGCATGGACGAGATCGTGAAGAGTTATGGCCTGCGCGTCGCCAACGTCTTCCACGCCGGCGACGGCAACCTCCACCCGCTCATCCTCTACAATTGCAACGACGCGGTCGAGGCGCAGAAAGCGGAGGATGCCGGCATGGACATCCTCAAGCTCTGTGTTGAGGTCGGCGGCTGCCTCACCGGCGAGCACGGCGTCGGCATCGAGAAACGCGACCTGATGACCTTCCAGTTCAACGAAGCGGATCTTGCCCAGCAGATGCGGGTGCGGGCGGTGTTCGACGAGCGCTGGCTGCTCAATCCCGCGAAGGTTTTTCCGCTGGAAGGCAGGGTGGCGGCGTGACGAATCTCTTCGTCATTCCGGGGCGGCCCAAAGCGCCGAACCCTGAACCCATGGACACCCTCGCTTCCGGATTGAATCGATCGTTCAATCTGCGACCTTCCGTCGGCGTTGTGGTCATGGGTTCCGGGCTCTTCGCTGCGCGAAGTTCCGGAAAGACCGCGGAGGAAGAGGGTGCCGTTTCACGTCTACCTGCTGGCGAGCCGACGCGAGGGAACGCTTTACCTAGGAGTCACACGCAACCTCGCTCGCCGCGTTCACGAGCACAAAAGCAAGGTGGTTCCGGGATTTTCGCGCCGGTACGGGGTCGAGCGTCTGGTCTGGTGCGAGGAACATGCGACGGCGGCCGAGGCGATCGATCGCGAGAAGGATATCAAGAAGTGGCGGCGACAATGGAAGATCAACCTGATCGAGGCGAACAATCCCGATTGGGCGGATCTATATCCGCTACTGGCGCAGTGAACCGCCCCCGTCATTCCGGGGCTTCGCGTAGCGAAGATCCCGGAACCCATGAACTCGACGTTGCAAGGAAGGGGAGGCGCCCAACGCACGATGACATATGTCGTGCTTATGGGTTCCGGGCTCACGCCTTTGGCGTGCCCCGGAATGACGGGGGAGCCTGCACGTGATCATCCACACCCCCACCACTGAGGCGCAGGCCTGCGCCGTCGTGAAATCGGTCATCGACTCCCGCGTGCCGCTGACCTTGAGCGGCGGCGGTACACGGGCTGGTCTCGGCCGCCCGGCCCAGGCTGCAAGCACCTTGTCCAGCGCGGGCCTCACCGGCATCACCCTCTACGAGCCGGCCGAGATGGTTATCGCCGCGCGCGCCGGCACGCAGTTCGCCCTGGTGCAGGAGACGCTCGCCGAGCGCGGTCAGATGCTGCCCTTCGAGCCGATGGACCACCGTGCCCTCTATGGCACCGAGGGCGAGCCGACGATCGGCGCCATCGCCGCCTGCAACATCTCCGGCCCACGCCGCATCAATGCCGGCGCCGCGCGCGATTCCCTGATCGGCATCCGCATGGTCAATGGCCGCGGCGAGATGATCAAATCCGGCGGCCGCGTGATGAAGAACGTTACCGGCCTCGATCTGGTGAAGCTCGTCAGCGGCAGCCACGGCACGCTCGGCTTCCTCACTGAAGTCACCTTCCGCGTGCTTCCGAAGCCGGCGGAGATCGCGACGCTGCAATGGCGCGGGTTGTCGGATGCGCAGGGCGTTGCTCTTCTATCGAAGGCGCTGGGCTCGCCCTTCGAGCCGATGGCCGCGGCCCATCTTCCTGCTGGCCTCGCTGGGGAGGCAGCCGTGACGCTCCTGCGCCTGGAGAATTTCCCGGACTCGATCGAATACCGCGCCGGCGAGCTCGCCCTGCTTCTCGGCGAATACGGCGTGCCCGACCGTCTCGAAGGCGAGGGCATGGCCGAACTCTGGCGCGATATCCGCGACGCTGCCTTCTTCGCCGGAACGGACGAGGCCGTCTGGCGCCTCTCGCTCAAGCCGACGGACGGCCCGAAGGCGGCCGCGGCGATCGGGCGGATGCTGCCGGGCGCGCGCTGGTTCTACGACTGGGGCGGCGGGCTGGTCTGGCTGGCGGTTTCCGCCGATGGCGATGCCGGTACGGCCGCCATCCGCACCGCGCTGAAACCGCTCGGCGGCCACGCTATGCTGGTGCGGGCGCCCGATGCGGTGCGCGATTCGGTCGAAGTGTTCCAGCCGCTGGCCGAGCCGCTGATGCGGGTCACGGCCGGCATCAAGAAGAGCTTCGACCCGGCCGGCATCTTCGAGCCCGGCCGGATGTATGCGGGGATCTGATGACGCTCGCTGATACGCTTTCCGCCGAGAGGCCTACGATCGGAGCGAATTGGGCGCCGGGCCGTCTGAGCCCAGTGGTTATCGCCGTGCTGGCGGCGCTGCTGACGGTCGGCGCGGCGGCCGTCCTGCTCTGGATGGGCCGCGAGCCCATCTGCAAGTGCGGGACCATCAAGCTCTGGCAGGGCACGGTGATGTCCTCCGAGAACTCCCAGCACATTGCCGACTGGTACACCTTCTCTCACATCATCCACGGCTTCCTGTTCTACGGCCTGTTCTGGCTGATCCGCCGCTTCACCGGCCTGCCGCTCTCCTTCGGCCTCGCGCTGCTGCTCGCCATCGTGATCGAGAGCGCCTGGGAGATCACCGAGAACACCGACGCGGTAATCAACCACTACCGTTCCGCCACGATCTCGCTGGACTATTACGGCGACAGCGTCCTGAACTCGGTTTCCGATATCCTGGCCATGGTACTGGGCTTCTTCGTCGCGCGGCTGGCGCCTGTCTGGCTGACTGTTTCGAGCGCGCTCGCAATGGAGCTGATCGTCGGCTGGCTGATCCGTGACAACCTCACCCTCAACGTCATCATGCTGCTCTGGCCGATGGACTGGATCAAAGCCTGGCAGGGCGGAGCCTGAGCCATGCAGACCAACTTCACCCCCGAACGCCTTGCCTCCGATCCGCGCATGCCGGCCTCGGAGAAGATTCTGCGCACCTGCGTGCATTGCGGCTTCTGCACCGCGACCTGCCCGACTTATCTGCTGCTCGGTGACGAGCTGGATTCCCCGCGCGGGCGCATCTACCTGATCAAGGACATGCTGGAGAACGGCAAGCCGGCGACGCCGGAGGTGGTCACTCATATCGACCGCTGCCTCTCCTGCCTGTCCTGCATGACGACCTGCCCCTCGGGCGTGCACTACATGCACCTCGTCGACCATGCCCGCGCCCATATCGAGGAAACCTATGTGCGCTCCTGGCATGACCGGCTGCTGCGCAAGATTCTGGCGGCGATCCTGCCCTATCCCGGCCGCTTCCGCGCGGCGATGCTCGCGGCGCTCATCGGCAAGCCCTTCGCTCCCGTCCTCGGCGTGCTCCCGGTCGTCGGGCCGCGGCTGAGGGCGATGCTGGCACTGGCCCCGGTGCGGCTGCCGACTCGCTCGACGATGGAGGGGCCGCAGAGCTTCCCCCCGCCTGCGGCACGGACGAAGCGCGTGGCGCTGCTCTCCGGCTGCGCCCAGCCGGTGCTCGATCCCGCCATCAACGAGGCGACGATCCGTCTGCTCAACCGGCACGGCGTCGAGGTTGTGCTGCCGAAGGGGGAGGGCTGCTGCGGCGCGCTCGTCCATCATATGGGCCAGGAGCACGATGCCCTGTCCTTCGCCCGCGCGAATATCGACGCCTGGATGGCGGAGGCCGCAGGCGAGGGGCTCGACGCCATCCTGATCACGGCCTCTGGCTGTGGCACGACGATCAAGGATTACGGCTTCATGTTCCGTGGCGAGCCTGATTATGCCGAGAAGGCGGCGAAGGTCTCCGCGCTGGCGAAGGACGTCACCGAATTCCTGGAGACGCTGGAGCTTGCGGCGGTCCGCGATGTCGCCATGCCGATCGCCTATCACTCGGCCTGCTCGATGCAGCACGGCCAGCAGCTCAAGGACGGGCCGAAGCGGCTGCTCTCTGGCGCGGGCTTCAAGGTCCAGGAGGTGCCGGAGGGCCATATCTGCTGCGGCTCGGCCGGCGTCTACAACATCCTCCAGCCCGAGATCGCCGGCCGCCTGCGCGAGCGCAAGATCGGCAATATCGAGCGCACCAAGCCGGTGCTGGTCGCGACCGGCAATATTGGCTGCATGACCCAGCTCGCGAAGGGTTTTGCCGACAAGGGCGCGACCACTCCGGTGGTCCACACCGCCGAACTGCTGGACTGGGCGACCGGCGGCCCGCTGCCGGAGAAGCTGGCGCGGGCGGGGATCGCGGATCGGCCGTTGCGGGAGAAGGCGCTGGCGGCTGCGGAGTAGCACGCCGTCATGCTCGCCCTTGTGGCGAGTATCCAGGTCTTGAACACCGCGCTCGCCGAACGAAGACGTGGATGGTCGGGACAAGCCCGACCATGACGGAGTGAGCTATCGACGCTCGAACCCTTGCCCCTCGCGCTCGTACGGTCTAACCCGCCATCAACCCACATCTGTGTTGCCCAACGCATATCTGGGTTATTTGGCCCAATTCGAGTTCGAACGCCCATGTCCGCCGACAAATCCGCCCCTGCCAAGCTGAAGGCCCGCCAGCCGCGCGGCTTCGTCGATCGTGGCCCGGCCGATGTCGCCGCCACCGAGCGCATGCTTTCCGTCATCCGCGAGAGCTTTTCGGTCTATGGCTTCGATCCGGTCGAGACGCCCTTCGTCGAGTACACCGATGCGCTCGGAAAATTCCTGCCGGATCAGGACCGGCCGAACGAGGGCGTTTTCTCCTTCCAGGACGATGACGAGCAGTGGCTCTCGCTGCGCTACGACCTGACCGCGCCGCTCGCGCGCTATGTCGCCGAGAATTTCGACGCGCTGCCGAAGCCCTATCGCAGCTATCGTGTCGGCTACGTCTTCCGCAACGAGAAGCCGGGGCCGGGTCGCTTCCGCCAGTTCATGCAGTTCGACGCCGATATCGTAGGCAGCGGCACCGTCGCGGGCGATGCCGAGATCTGCATGCTCGCCGCCGACACGATGGAGAAGCTCGGCATCAAGCGCGGCGACTATGTCGTGAAGGTCAACAACCGCAAGGTGCTCGACGGCGTGATGGAAGCCATCGGCCTCGGCGGCGAGGAGAATGCGGGGCGCCGGCTTACGGTGCTTCGCGCAATCGATAAGGCAGACAAGTTCCCACCAGAAGAGGTCCGCAAACTTCTCTGTGAAGGGCGTACGGACGAAAGCGGAGATTTTACAAAAGGGGCCGGCCTAAGCGGCGATCAAGCCGCGAGAGTTCTGCTGATCACGAGCCAAATTGGCTTTAGGGAATCGACGCCTGAGCTACGTTCGGCGTCTGAGCGTCGAGGTGAACCCGCGCCGGCCGGTGATCCGCCGGGTGAGGCTACCTTTCCGTCCGACGGCATGACAATCTCGTTTCTGCGCCAAGCTGTTGCCGGATCGGATGTTGGTGAGCAAGGGGTTCAAGAACTCGAAGAATTGTGTCGGCTAATTCGAGGAAGCGACTATGGCCCGGGACGAATAAAGATCGATCCCTCCGTCGTCCGCGGCCTCGAATACTATACCGGCCCGGTCTACGAGGTGGAGCTGACCTTCCCGGTCACCAATGACGACGGACAGGTCGTGCGTTTCGGTTCGGTGGCAGGGGGCGGGCGCTATGATGGCCTCGTCGGACGCTTCCGGCCCGAGCCGGTGCCGGCGACCGGCTTTTCTATCGGCGTCTCCAGGCTCTATTCGGCGCTGAAGGCGGTGAAGTCCCCCATCGTCGACAGCAAGAACGAACTCCCGCTCGTCGTCGTCACCGCGATGGACAACAAGTCGCCGGAGTTCATGCCCGGCTATCAGGCGATGGTCTCGGCGCTCCGCCAGGCCAAAGACGCGGACGGCAAGCCGCTGCTGCGGGCGGACCTCTATCTCGGCGCCTCCGGCTTCAACGCGCAGATGAAATACGCCGACCGGCGCGGCGCCATCTGCGCTGTCATTCAGGGCTCTTCGGAGCGCGAGGCCGGCACCGTCGTCATCAAGGACCTGATCCTCGGCGCCGAGCTCGCTGCCGCCAGCCGCGACGTCAAGGATTCCGCCGAGCACAAGGCGAAGCAGGCGCAGGCGCAGTTCGCCGTGCCGGTGGATCGATTGGTGGACGGGGTGAAGACCGTGCTCCAGCGTCATGCTCGGGCTTGACCCGAGCATCTCTTGCCGGAGATTTTCGGGTCTGCGCTTAGCTTCGCCCGAGAATGACGTGAACCTCGAATCGTCCTTCGTCTACATCATGACGAACAAGCCGCGAGGCGCGTTATATCTTGGTGTGACCGCTGATCTGGTCAAACGCATTTCGGAGCATAAGCTGCTTGTCAGTCGGTCGTTTACGGCACGATACAATCTCGACAAGCTCGTCTGGTTCGAGACGTTCGATCATATCGATCTGGCCATCCAGCGCGAGACGAGTCTGAAGCGTTGGAATCGCGAATGGAAAATCGAACTGATCGAGAATGGTAATCCGAACTGGCGAGATCTGTTCGAAGATATTTACCCATCGCCATTCTCGGCCGAAGCGTAGCGGAGAGCCGAGAATCTCGGGCAGGAAGAGTAGAGCAGCCTCCATCGTCCCGAGATGCTCGGGTCAAGCCCGAGCATGACGACCGGAAAATCCCGTTCACCCATTTCCCTCAAATCCCTCGAAAATTAGGCGCACCGCTGCTAGGACGGCGCTCGCAACAGGATAGGAAGCCGTGTCCGCAAGCCGCGCCAGCATTGAGACCGTGATCGCGCTCTTCGCAGGCGAGGGCTATGTCCATGCCGAGCCCGCGATCCTCCAGCCCGCCGACGTCTTCCTCGATCTTTCGGGCGAGGATATCCGCCGCCGCATCTTCATGACGCAGGATGCCGATGGCCGCGACTGGTGCCTGCGCCCCGAATACACCATCCCCGTCGCGCTCGATCACATCGCCTCGGGCTCGACCGAGCCGGCGGCCTACGCCTATGCCGGCCCGGTCTTCCGCATGCGTGCCAGTGAGCCGGGCGAGTTCCAGCAGGCGGGCATCGAATCCTTCGGTCGTGGCGATTTCACTGCCGCTGACGCCGAGATCATGGCAGTTACTATCGAGGCGACTGCCGTTCTCGGGCTGAAGGCGCCCCGCATCGCCATGGGCGATGTCGCGCTGCTCGGTGCGCTGCTTGACAGGCTCTCAGTGCCGCAGGGCGCGCGACGCCGCCTCGTGCGCGCCATCGTGCAGGGCAGGGGCACGGAGGCCGTCGAGGCACTCGATCCGCCGACCGCCGAGGGCGACGCCGCCCATGCCGGCCTGCTCAAGGCGCTTGAAGGGCAGGACCCCAAGGCCGCGCGCGCCTTCGTCGAGGATGTGCTGTCGATCGCCGGCATCTCGACCGTCGGCGGCCGCACCGCTGGCGATATCGCGGAACGTTTCCTGGCCCGCGCCGCCGAGCGCGAGAATCCGGTCAATGGTGACGTCAAGGCGCTGCTCGCGCAGGTGCTCGCCGTCTCCGGCGATCCCGACACCGCGTCCGCCGCGCTGCGGGCGCTGGCCGATCAGGCCTCGCTCGATCTTGGCCGCCAGCTCGATGCCTTCGACGAACGCACCGGCTTCCTCGCCGCGCGCGGCGTCGATGTCGGCACGATCCGCTTCTCGGCCGGCTTTGCCCGCAATCTCGACTACTACACCGGCTTCATCTTCGAGCTGCACGACACCACTCGCGGTGACGGCAAGCCGGTCGCCGGCGGCGGCCGCTACGACAACCTCCTCGGCCGTCTCGGTGCGGGCCGGCCGATCCCGGCCGTCGGCGCCTCGCTCTGGCTCGACCGGCTGACGGGAGACGCGGCATGAGCCAGCCATCCGGCAATGATGCCCCCCTCGTCCTCGCCGTGCCCTCGAAGGGTCGCCTGCAGGAGAACGCGACCGCCTTCTTCGGCCGCGCCGGGCTGAAATTCGTCAAGGCCAGCGGCGAGCGCGGCTATCGCGGCACGATCGCCGGGGTTGATGGCGCCGAGGTCGCGTTCCTCTCTGCCTCCGAGATCGTCTCACAGCTTGCATCGGGCGCGGCCCATCTCGGCATCACCGGCGAGGATCTCGTCCGTGAGCAGTTGTCCGATGCCGACGCCGCGGTCGAGATGCTGACGCCGCTCGGTTTCGGCCACGCCAATGTCGTCGTCGCGGTGCCGCAGGCCTGGATCGACGTGCGCAGCATGGCCGATCTCGAAGACGTCGCTTCGCATATGCGCGCCCGCCATGGCCGCAAGCTGCGCGTTGCCACCAAATACGTGCATCTGACCCGCCGCTTCTTCGCTGAGCACGGCCTCGCCGATTACCGTATCGTCGAGAGCCTCGGCGCGACCGAAGGCGCGCCCGCCGCCGGCACGGCCGAGATCGTCGTCGACATTACCACGACCGGGGCGACGCTTGCTGCCAACGCGCTGAAGGTGCTGGACGACGGCGTGATGCTGGCCTCGGAGGCCAATCTCGTTGCCTCGATGCGCGCGCCCTGGGGCGAGCGTGCCAAGGCAGCGGCGAAGACCATCCTCTCGCGCATCGCGGCGGAGGAAGAGGGGCGCACGATCCGCGAGGTCCGCGCGCGTCTCGATCTGTCTCCGGAGGTACTGGCGGTTCTCGGGGAGCGTTTCGGCGCCCGCCTGCCGTTCGGTGCGCCGGCGGCCGGTGCGCCGCTGACGCTGCATTGCCCGGACAAGGCCGTCTTCGCGCTGGTCGATCATCTCGACGGTCTCGGTGCCGACGATGTGACCGTCTCCGCCCTGGCTTACGTCTTCCGCCGGTCGAACCGCCTGCTGGAACGACTCAACGGCCGGATCTGAAGCCGCTTTTCTGCGACGGAATGACGGTATCCGTCGCGGTTCAGCCTTGATCCTGAACCAATTGGCCTCTAGGCGTTAACCGGTTTGGCGGCCGGCCGCGCGGCCGTGCGAGTGAATGCAGGTAAGACGATCATGATCCGACGCCTTGGCCTTGCGGCCGTTCTTGCTGGCCTGGCCGTGCCGATGCTGATGCCGGACGAGGCCATGGCGCAGCGCCGCCAGCAGATGCCGTCCCGCACGGAGCTCGGCGGGCAGACCGAGATTCCGCAGGCCCAGCAGGAGAAGACCTTTCCGGTCGGCGCGAGCTGGAGCGTCGTTCAGCTGAATGGCAAGCCCGTCTATGATCGCCGGGCGACGCTGATCATCGACAAGAACCTGCGCGGCACCGGTTTCGGCGGCTGTAACACCTTTTCGGCCTCGGCCTACCCTCTGCGCCAGCAGGGGATCGCGGTGGGGCCGATCGCCCTCACCAAGCGCGATTGCGACAAGGGGCTGCTCGAGTTCGAGCGCACCTTCCTCACCGCCCTGCGCGCAGCGCGCAACTGGGACATCGTCAATGGCCGCCTCGTCATCAAGGGCGCGGCCGGCGAGTTGACCCTCAGCCGCTCGCTCTGATCGCTTCAGCTTCGACCGGATGTTTCGGCGCCGGCTGCCTCAGGCAGCCGGCGTTTTTTCCATCGGTGTGGGGGTGAAGGTGTCGTCCGCGTTGGGTTCCATGGTGACGATGACGTCGTGCATGGAGCGCAGCGTCGTCCGGTGGCCGATCGAGACGATACGGGTCTGCGGGAGCTCCCGGTCGATCGTGGCGTAGATCTCGCCCTCCAGCTTCTCGTCGAGCGAGGCGGTGGCCTCGTCGAGAAAGAGCCAGTCCGGCTTGCTCAGCAGCGCCCGCGCAACGGCCAGCCGCTGCTGCTCACCGCCCGAAAGCCGCTGCCCCCAGAGATCGATTTCGTCGAGCTTGTCGGCGAGATGGCCGAGCTTGACCTTCTCCATTGCGGCGCGGATCGCGGCGTCGTCATAGGCGCCTTCCTTGGCGGGATAGGCCAGCGCGGCTCGCAGCGATCCTTGCGGCAGATAAGGGCGCTGCGGCAGCAGCATGATCTGCGCGTCGGGCGGAATCCCGACCTTGCCGTCGCCGAAGGGCCAGATGCCGGCAATGGCGCGGAACAGCGTCGACTTGCCCGAGCCGGACGGGCCGATCAGCAGGGTCGAGCGCGCCTTGCCGAAATCGAGCGCGCCGAGCTTCACGATCGGCTTGCCGTTCGGCAGCAGCAGCGTCGCGTTGCGGATGTGCAGGCCCTTGTCGCGCGAAGTCTCGCGGCTGAGCGCTTCCTCGCTGATCGGGCCGTGCTGCGCGTCGGCGATCGCTGTCTCGAACGAGGTCAGACGGTTGATCGAGGCGAGATAGGAAGCGATCGAGGAATAGCTGTTGATGATGAAGGAGAGCGCGGTCTGCACCCGGTCGAAGGCGCCGGCCACCTGCATCATGATGCCAAGCGTGATCGTGCCCGCGAAGTAGTAGGGGGCAAGGATGATGTAGGGCAGAACGACGCTGAGCTGATTATAGGACCATGTAAAGCTGTTTAGCTTCAACCGGCGCCAGACTAGTCGGTAGAAGTTCTCGACGATATCGCGGAAGCGCTGTGCTAGATGTGCGCGCTCCGTCGGCTCTCCGACCATCAGCGCGATCTGCTCTGAATATTCGCGCAGGCGCGCCAGGGAAAAGCGGAAATTCGCCTCGCGCTTCTCCTGCTCGAATTCGAGCCGGATCAGCGGGCGGCCGATGAGGTGGGTCAACCAGGTGGCCGCCGCGGCATAGAAGAACGCCACCCAGAAGATATAGCCCGGCACCGCGAAGGAGGTTCCCGGCAGGGTGAATGCGACGGGGATGTTCCAGAGGATGATCGAGAACGAGACCAGCGTCGAAACCTGCGAGAGCAGGGGCAGCGCGAAATTATAGGTCTGGTTGACGAAGGCGCGGGTGTCTTCGGCGATGCGCTGGTCGGGATTGTCGACGCTTCCGGCGAGCGCGATCCGGTAATGAGTGGCATGGTCGAGCCACCGCTGGGTGTACTCGTTCGCCATGAACTGCCGCCAGCGGATCAGGATCGTATAATTGGCGAAAAGTTCGATCAGGTTGGAAATAACAAGCAAGCCGGCCCAGACGCAGAAGACGTAGAAGAGCTGGTACCAGAACGCCGCCGCGTCCTTGTTCTGCAATGCGTCGTACATGTCGCGATTGAAAAAGGAGAGGCGAAGCGATGCGCCGACCTGCGCCTGGTTTATCACAATCAGCAAGACGAGCAGCGAAACAGCCAGGGCTCCGAGTCGAATTCTGAACGGCCCGATTGGCCAGAGATTGGCTGTTGTGATCTCATTAGATTCGAAATAGGGCGAGGCGAGCCGGGCGATGCGCGCGATCACCGGCACGAAGGAGATCGCGTAGATCAGGATGGCGAAGACGCCCACGGTGGTCGGCAGGCTGGACGGCACCGGCGGAATCTGCAGCGCCGGGGGCCACCAATCGATCTGTGCCAGCACCGCCGCCGCGCCGAACAACACATACTCGATCGCGAAGACGCCAGAGAATATGCGCAGGAAGAACGGAAGGGTCGGTGAGCGGAAGGTTACCGCTGCCAGAAGCAGGCCGACGACGCCCATGCCGATCAGCCCGGCCGAGCCGGCCTGCTGGCCGACGACCAGGGTGACAGCCGCCAACACGGCGACGAGGATGCTCAACAGACGCATGGGCAGGGATCCTGGCGGGAAACAGTGGGCTCCACGATTCGGACCATGTCGCAGCGGATGGGGCCTTTCAATGGCGATGCGCCCGAATGAGCAAATTGTCATCTGGTGGAGAGGCGGCGGCGAGGCTGAGACAGGCCGCCGCGCCATCAAGCAAAACGCCCCGGAACGAGCTTGGCTCGCCCGGGGCGGAAGGCAAAACCTAGCGGAACAGCGGCCCGCTAGCTGCAAGCATCACTGGGCGGCGACGATCTTGCCGGCATCCCATTTGTACATCGAGAAGCTCGGCGAACTCAGGTCGCCGGTCTTGCCGTAGGTCAGCGTGCCGATGGCCGTCTTGACGGGCGTGCCCGCCTGCAAGGCCTTGGCGGCGCCGCTTGCGTCGCCCGGCTTGCCGGCCTTCTCGATGGCGGCCTTGAGCACCTCGACCGCGGCATAGGCGTTGAGCGTGAAGGCCTCCGGCGGAATGCCCTTCTCCTTCAGCGCGGCGACCGCCTGGGCCGAGTCCGGGTTCTTCAGCGCGTCGGTGGCGTTGGTGAAGAGCGTGCCCGTGGCGTGATCGCCGCCGATCGCCGCGAACTCCGTGTTGGAGAGACCCTCGCCGCCGATGATCGTGGCCTTGACGCCGGCATCGGCGAGCTGGCGCGAGAGCAGGCCACCCTCGGGGTGGTAGCCACCGAAATAGATCAGATCGACATTGGCGGCCTTGAGGCGCGTCACGACGGCCGAGAGATCCTTGTCGCCGGGGTTGACGGTCAGCGCGACGACTTCCTTGAGCCCGCCGGCATTGATGCCCTTCTGGAAGGCGTCGGCGAGGCCCTTTCCGTAAGTGCCCTTGTCGTGGACGATCGCGATCTTCTTGTCCTTCAGGTTCTTCAGGACATAGGCGGCGGCGATCTCCGCCTGCTGGTCGTCACGGCCACAGGTCCGGAAGACATTGGTCAGGCCGCGCGTGGTCAGGGCCGGCGAGGTTGCGGTCGGCGTCACCATCAGCACGCCGCTTTCGGAGAGCACGTCGGAAACCGCCATGGCGACGCCCGAGGTCACCGGACCCACCACGAACTTGACCTTCTCGCCGACGAGGAGGTTGGCGGATGAGACGCCCTGCTTGGGATCGCCGGCATCGTCGGCGAGCTTCAGCACGAGCTTCTCGCCGAGCACGCCACCATTCTTGTTGATGACGTCGACGGCGGTCTGGGCACCGTTCTTCACCTGATCGCCATAGGCGGCGACAGGGCCGGTCAGCGGCGCGATGAGGCCGATCGTGATGTCGGCCTGGGCGGCCTGGGCCGAGAGGAACAGCGTAGCGGCCAGCGCGACGCCGGAGAGGAAGTGGGACTTTTTCATCTGCATCTCCCTACGACATGCAATTTATGCGCGCGATCCCGCCGGGGATCGCTTGTCGCCTGTATAGGCCAGGGGCGACCCGAGGGACACTGCCCGCATTTTCATCAGGCACGGCGACAAACGCATGGCAATGCCATGGCGGGCTTGGGGAGCTTGCGGGTGGCTCGGAAAGGCCTCAGCCGCTCCGCGCCTTGCGCTGAGCCTCCAGCTCTTCGGTGACGGCGATGACGTCAAGATAATCCTCATGGCGCGCGGGCGCATAGCGCGAGACATGGCCGTCGGTGAAGGTCTTCCAGACGTCCGGAGCGGCCTCTTTCATCGCGCTCATCGCGGCGACGAAGTCGTCCTTGAGACCCTGCGGCAGGTTGGCGCGCGTCGAAAACGGGCTGGAGGGGATCAGTGGCGAGGTCCAGAGCACGCGGGTCGAGCCGGCCTGGATCATGCCGCGTTGGGCGAGGCGCTGGGCGACGCCGGACTCGGTATTGACCTGATAGGTCGCGACGACGTCGAACTGGCCCCGCACCAGCGCCAATACGGAGTTGTCGTGCCCGCCGGAAAAGACCGTGCCGCTGAAATGAGCTTTCGGGTCGAAACCTTGCTTGCGCAGAAAATAGGCGGGGAAGGCGTATCCGGAGGTCGAGTTCGGATCGGCGAAGGCCATGACCTTGCCCTTGAGATCGGCAAGGTTCTGGTAGGGGCTCTCCGCGCGGACCAGCAGCACCGAATAGTACCCCTCCTGCCCGTGGTTATCGACATCGCGGAGCAGCGGCTGGAGCTTGTCGCCCAGCACGCGGCGCCCGAGCGCGTAGACCGCGGGCCCGAACCGGGCGAAGTCGACCTGATCGGCCCGCATCGCCTCGACAAGACCGGCATAGTCCGAAACTCGGAAGAACCGCACGGGCACGCCGAGACGCTGCGATAGGTAGTCGACCATCGGCTGGGTGCGGGCGACGGCACCCGCTTCGTTCTCGGCGGAAGAGACGCCGAAGCGCACCTCCTTGATGCTCTGTCGCCAGTCCGGCGCCTGCGCGAAAGCAGGGACGGCGGTCGTGGCGGCAAGGCCGGCGAGGACTGAGCGGCGTGTCGGCATGATGCCTCCCAGGGTACGCGAATGAATTGACCGCGGTTGGGTGCATGCATCAGGCGACGGCTGGATGGCGGGTGGATGACGGCGCCGTGAAACGCAGAAGGCCCGGCTTGCGCCGGGCCTTCCGTGGTCTCGCCGGGAGCGGTGGATCAGAAGTCCATGCCGCCACCGAAACCGGGCGTGCCCGGTTTCGGCAGTCAAAGCGCTTGAGCGCCTGGACTTCCTCAGAAGTCCATGCCGCCCATGCCGCCGCCGCCCATCGGGGGCATCGGGGCGTCCTTCTTCGGCAGGTCGGCGACCATCGCCTCGGTGGTGATCAGCAGGCCCGCGATCGAAGCCGCGTCCTGGATCGCCGTGCGCACGACCTTGGTCGGGTCGATGATGCCAGCCTTGACCAGATCGCCGTACTCGCCGGTCTGGGCGTTGTAGCCGTAGGAGTAGTCCTTCGACTCGAGCAGCTTGCCGATCACGACCGCGCCGTCATCGCCGGCGTTGTCGACGATCTGGCGGGCCGGAGCGGCGATCGCCTTGCGGACGATCTCGACGCCGGTCTTCTGGTCGTCGTTCTGGGTCTTGATGCCCTTGACCGAGGACAGGGCGCGCAGGAGCGCAACGCCACCGCCGGGAAGGATGCCTTCTTCGACCGCAGCGCGGGTCGCGTTCAGAGCATCGTCGACGCGGTCCTTCTTCTCCTTGACCTCGACCTCGGTCGCGCCGCCGACGCGGATGACCGCGACGCCGCCGGCGAGCTTGGCCAGACGCTCCTGGAGCTTCTCACGGTCGTAGTCCGAGGAGGTCTCCTCGATCTGGGCCTTGATCTGGCCGACGCGAGCCTCGATGTCCTTCTTCTTGCCGGCGCCGTCGATGATCGTGGTGTTCTCCTTCTCGATGCGCACGCGCTTGGCGCGGCCGAGCATGTTGAGCGTCACGGTCTCGAGCTTGATGCCGAGGTCTTCCGAGATCATCTGGCCGGCGGTCAGGATCGAGATGTCCTCGAGCATGGCCTTGCGGCGATCACCGAAGCCCGGAGCCTTGACGGCCGCGACCTTCAGGCCGCCACGGAGCTTGTTGACGACGAGCGTGGCCAGAGCCTCGCCCTCGACGTCCTCGGCGATGATGAGGAGCGGCTTGCCGGTCTGAACGACGGCCTCGAGGATCGGCAGCATCGCCTGGAGCGAGGACAGCTTCTTCTCGAAGACGAGGATGTAGGGGTCGTCGAGCTCGGCGACCATCTTCTCGGAGTTGGTGATGAAGTACGGCGAGAGGTAGCCACGGTCGAACTGCATGCCCTCGACGACGTCGAGCTCGGTCTCGGCGGTCTTGGCTTCCTCGACGGTGATGACACCCTCGTTGCCGACCTTCTGCATGGCCTTCGAGATCATCTCGCCGACCGACGAGTCGCCGTTGGCCGAGATGGTGCCGACCTGCGCGACTTCCGCGTTCGAGGTGACCTTCTTCGAGTTCTTCTTGAGATCGGCGACGATGGCCTCGACAGCGAGGTCGATGCCGCGCTTCAGGTCCATCGGGTTCATGCCGGCCGCAACCGACTTGGCGCCTTCACGGACGATCGCCTGGGCGAGAACGGTGGCGGTGGTGGTGCCGTCGCCGGCATGGTCGTTCTGGCGCGAAGCGACTTCGCGGACCATCTGGGCGCCCATGTTCTCGAACTTGTCGGAAAGCTCGATCTCCTTGGCGACGGTGACGCCGTCCTTGGTGATGCGCGGAGCGCCGAACGACTTCTCGATCACGACGTTGCGGCCCTTCGGACCCAGCGTGACCTTCACGGCATTGGCGAGGACATCCACGCCGCGCAGCATCTTGTCGCGGGCTTCAGTGCCGAATTTGACGTCTTTGGCAGCCATGAGAGCTACTCCTTGGACTGAAATTGAAAAGTTGAGAAAGCGGTCAGGCGGCTATCAGCCGACGACGCCCATGATGTCGGATTCCTTCATGATCAGGAGGTCCTGACCATCGATCTTGACCTCGGTGCCCGACCACTTGCCGAACAGGACGCGGTCGCCCTTCTTGACGTCGAGGGCAACGAGCTTGCCGGCCTCGTCACGCGCGCCGGAGCCGACGGCGATGACCTCGCCCTCCTGGGGCTTTTCCTTGGCGGTCTCGGGGATGATGATGCCGCCCTTGGTCTTCTCTTCGCTGTCAAGGCGGCGGACCACGACGCGGTCATGCAACGGACGGAACTTCATGGTTCTGTCTTCCTCTCGGTCTTATTCGGTTCGGGCGCCGCTGATGGACACCCGGGGGAGGCTGTTAGCAGTCAGCGAATGAGAGTGCTAACAGATGGCGGGGAGATAGGCTCGGGGTCCCGGAGAGTCAAGGAAGCCTGCGACAACAAAGTGAACGTCGCCGGATGCGGCACCGCAGCCCTTCGCCTTCCAGCTGCCGCACGCGCTAGAACACGCTAAGATGGCTGAATGACGACACTCCCTCCCCCGCCTGCGCCCGATCCGCGCCTCGACGATATCGCCCGATCCTGCGTGGCGCTGCATGTCCGGATGACGGCCCGCGCCGTCACCCGTGCCTATGACGAGGCAATGCGGCCGAGCGGGTTGAAGATCACCCAGTTCGTGCTGCTCTCGGCGCTGAGCACCGGACATTGGAAGTCGATCACCGAGCTGGCCGAGCGCTTTGCCCTGGAGCGGACGTCGCTGACCCGCAATCTCCAGCTCCTTGCCGCCGAGGGCATGGTCGAGCCGGTCGACTGCCGCGGTCGTGCCGCTGTCTATGCGGTGACGCAGAAGGGCAGGGCGGCGATCGAGGCTGCCATCCCCTTCTGGCGGTCGGCGCAGGACAAGATCGAAGGCGGCTTCGGCGAGGAGCGCTGGCGCGAGACCCGCGACGGGCTGAAGGCGCTGCGCCGCGCCGCGCGCGATCCGCGTTGAGATATCGAGGCTCCTTCCGCACGATTCCCGTTGGCTCTGTTGACGCATTCAACGTGCTTTCTCTATCGTGCAGATACACGAATTGAGGGGTGGTCATGGATCGAACGTTCGGAGTGGTGTCCCGCGAGGTGCTGGTCGCGGGCGATGGCCTGAGCTTCCTGCGCGGCATCATCGACGGCAGGCACCCGGCCCCGCCCTTCGCCGGGACCATGGATTTCGATCTGGTGGAGGCGGATGAAGGGCGGGTCGTCTTTGTCGGCAGGCCGTCCCCGCGCTTCTTCAACCCGCTCGGTACGATCCATGGCGGCTGGACCGCGACGATCCTCGATTCCGCCATGGCCTGCGCCGCCCATTCCACGCTCAAGCCGGGCGAGGGTTACACCACGCTCGAGATGAAGCTGAACTATGTCCGGCCGGTGATGCCGGATTCCGGCACGGTGCGCTGCGAAGGCAGGCTGATCCATCGTGGCGGTTCCGTCATCACGACGGAAGGCAATCTGCGCGACGAGCGCGGCAAGTTGCTCGCGCACGGCACCGAAACCTGCATGGTGTTTCCGGCGAAAGCTAGCGCCGGCTGACCGCGCCGGCGCCGGCCACGATCAGGAGCGCTCCGAGATAGGTCGTGTAGAGCGGCACCTCGCCGAAGAGGAAGAAGCCGAGCAGGCTCGCCCAGATCAGGGCGGTATATTCGATGGCCGCCAGCCGGGACGCCGCAGCCTTGGCATAGGCCGAGGTAAGCGTGAGATGGCCCGCGACGCCCAGCGCACCGGCGAAGAGATAGATCGCGAGATCCGCCAATGTCATCGGCACGAAGGCGAGGAATGCCGGGACGGCGAGGCACAGCGCCGGCCCGATATTCTGGAAGGCGACGATGACCGTGGGGTGCTCCCGGACCGCGATGCGCCGCAGCAGGATCAGGTTGAAGGCGTAGCTCACCGCCGAGAACAGCGCCGTGGCGACGCCGAGGCTGGCGCCGCTGACATGGCCCTGCAACCGCGGCCAGACCATGACCAGCATGCCGGCGAGGCCGAAGGCGAGCGCCTGCAGCACGCGCCGGTCGATCGTCTCCTTGAGGAGCAGGCCGCCGAGCACCGCGACGAAGACAGGGGCAAGGAACGACAGCGTCAGTGCTTCGGCGAGCGGCAGCACCGAGACCGAATAGAAGAAGCTGCCAGCCGTCAGCACGACGAGCGGGACGCGCGCGACATTGCCGATGATGCTGTCGCGGGTCGGGCGGGCCGGGCGGGCGAGCGCGAGGACGGCGAGCGCGCAGAGGCCGCCCATCAGGAAGCGCATGAACAGCGCGACGATGAAAGGATGCTGCTGCATCTGGCCCTTGATCACCGCATCCATGGCGGTGAGGAGGGCGATGCCGAGCGCAGCGCGCAGGGCGATGGACAAGGTCATGCCGGCGGCGCGGCAAGCGGCTTGCGGAAATGGTATTCCCAGCTCGCGGAGACGTCAGCCAGATAGCGCTCGCCCGGCCAGCGCACGAAACCGAGCTTTTCGTAGAAGCGGTGGCCACGCGCGAAGCGGCTGTCGGACCATAGCATCATCTCGCTGAAGCTGCCGGCCTCGGCGAAGCGCAGCGCCTCGTCGAAGAGCGCCTGCGCCAGGCCCGAACCGCGAAAGGCCGGATCGGCATAGACCTTGGTGATCTCGATTGCGTTCTGCTCCGGCAGCGGCGTGACGCCGAGCGAGCCGGCGATGCCGCCATGGGGCGAATCCGCGATCCAGAGTTTTCCGCCTTTGGCTGCGAAGTGGCTGGCCGGGCGACGCAGTTCGGGAAACTCGGACCATTCGAAATGGCAATTCGGATATTCGGCGAAGCTCGCGGCGATGAGCCTGGCGAGCGGTTCGGAATCAGAATCGCGGGCGTCGCGGATCGGCGGTAGCAAGGCAGTCATGGCGATTGACTTAGAGCATCGGATTGTTCCGAGAAACCCGATTCCACTTTTCGATCCGATGGCCTAGAGGCTGTTAGGGACCATGGCAGGTTTCCTGCGCTTGCCGGTGTCAAAAGACCCTTGCCGCACGGGCGCCGCGACCGAGACAACATGACCGTTCTTCTGCCCTTCATCGTCAATGCCGGGCTGAACTTCGTCCTCGGGTTGCTCGTCGCCCTGTTCCTGGGGCCCGAGGCGTTCGGCCTTTATGCCATCGGCGCCGCGATCGTCGTGCTCATCAACACGGCACTGCTCGACTGGCTGAAGCTCTCGGTCGTCCGCTTCTATTCGGCGCAGAGCTGCGAAAGCGACCCCGGCATCCGCGCGACGCTCGATCTGCTCTTCGCCGGCATCGGCCTTTCCCTTTGCGCGCTCCTGGCGGCGGCGCTGCTCGCCGGAATCGACACGGGCCTGCCGATGACCCTGCTCGCCGTGGCCGTTGCCGGCGGCGTCGGCGCCGGCTGGTTCGACTATCACGGTGCCA
The DNA here is from genome assembly GCF_052113585.1 of Allobosea sp. TAF32. Lineage (NCBI taxonomy): Bacteria > Pseudomonadati > Pseudomonadota > Alphaproteobacteria > Hyphomicrobiales > Alloboseaceae > Allobosea > Allobosea sp. TAF32. The sequence continues at coordinate 388,017 of NZ_JBFRDM010000003.1, forward strand.
TCGCCCGCTCGCGCTTCCTCGACGCTGCCTATGCCCGGCTCGTCCTCGTCAGGAGCAGCTTTGCCCTCGCGCTGATGGTCGGCGCGGCATGGTGGCTCCGCGATCCGATGGCCGTCCTGCTGGGAGGGCTGGCCAGCACCATCGTCTCGGTGCTCGCAGTGCGCCGCAGGCTGGCGGATGCGGGGCCGGTTCTTGCCGCCGCACGCGCCGATCTTGCCCGCAGCTTCGCCCGCTACGCACTCCCGCTGGTGGCCGGAAACGCCGTCTATTCACTGATCCCGCTGCTCAATCGCGCCATTCTGGCGGAGCGCTTCGGCCTCGCGGAAGCCGGCTATTTCTCGCTCGCCTCCGATATCGGCCTCAGGCTGTTTCCGGTGCTGGCCTCGATGCTGGAGATCCTGCTGCTGCGTGAGGTCATTCGCCTCGACGAGACGCGCGGCCGCCCTGCCGCCCAGAAGCGCATCGCGCGCAACATGGTGGGCGTGCTTGCCGTCGTGCTGCCCGTTGCGCTCGGCTTTTGGCTGACGCTGCCGGCCTTCGAACGCCTCGTGGTGCCGGCCAGCTTCCGAGGTCACTTCGCCTACTACATGGCCCTGCTGCTGCCCGGCTTCGCCGCCATCGCGCTGTTCCAGGCGGCGATCTACCCGGTCTTCCTGCTGGCAAGGCGCACCCTTGTCGCCACCTTCGCGGCCCTCGCCGGATTATCCGTCAATCTCGCCGCGATCTTCGCAATACCGGGCGCCTCCGGACCGGGAACGATCGCGATTTCGCAAAGTGCCGCCTTCGTGACGGCCTTTGCAGTGACGGGAATCGTGGCCTTGCGCAGCTTGCCGTCCTGGCCGCCGCTGCGCGATCTCGGCTGTGTCGTCCTCGCCGCTGCCGTGATGGTTCTCGTGGTCTGGCCGCTGCAGAACCGCCTGCCGGCTCTGGCGGAGCTGCCGCTCCAGATCGGCCTTGGCGGGTTGGCCTATGCGGTGGCGATTCTCGCCTGCGATGTCGGCCGCTGGCGCAGTGGCCTGAAGCTGCGCTGGCTCGCCCGAAAAGGGTTAAAGCGCTGACCCGCGCTGCAACACTTCCTTCACCCTGCGGCTTGATGCCCCGCTAAGGTTAATTCCGCGAATTGGCTGGGTTTCGGCGTGATTCGCGTGCTGGAACTCCGCGATTCACCATTCCTTTCAGGCCATTCCGCAGGTTTTCGGCAGCCGATGTCGAGAGTCTTGCGTCATGCGTCGAACGATTGTCCTTCCGTTGCTGGTCGCTGCCGGCACCCTCACCACCAGCGCAGCCATGGCGCAGGGCTATGGCTATGCCGCGCCCCGTGATCCGATGGCAGCGGCGCACGGCCGCGCGAATTACGGCGGCGGCTTCATCGAGATGCTGATGACGGGCCGTGACCCCACGCCCTATGGCCGCGGCGGTGCCGTCTATAACCGTCCCGGTGGTCAGTACGCCTACGGCCAGAACGTTCGATCTGCCCCCGGCTACGAGGCCGATCCCTTCGAGGCCGCGCGCCAGCCGGAGGCCGGTCGCCGTGTGGCGGCGCTCGGTCAGCCTGTCGAGCCGCAGCAGGGCATCCAGCAACTCGTCGACCCGCGCTTCCGTAAGCAGGAAGTCGCTTATGACGGGCCGCACAAGCCCGGCACCATCATCATCGACACGCCACAGCGCTTCCTCTTCCTGGTGCAGCCGGGTGGCCGTGCCCTGCGCTATGGCATCGGCGTCGGCCGCCCCGGCTTCTCCTGGGCCGGGATGAAGACGGTCTCGCGCAAGGCGGAATGGCCGAGCTGGACGCCGCCGGCGGAAATGCTCAAGCGCCGCCCCGATCTGCCGCGCTTCATGGCCGGCGGGCCGGAGAATCCGATGGGTGCGCGCGCCATGTATCTCGGCTCGTCGCTTTACCGCATCCACGGCACCAACGAGCCGAACACGATCGGGCAGGCCGTTTCTTCGGGCTGCATCCGCATGACCAATGACGACGTCCAGGACCTCTATGAGCGCGTCCGCGTCGGCGCCAAGGTCCTGGTGATCTGAGTTAGGAACTGCCGATCGCGATGCCGACGGCCAGCACGAGCAGGCCGCCGAGGATGATCTGCACGATGGCGGAGCCGAACGGCGTATCCATGTAGCGCCAGCGCACCCAGGCGATCACCACGAGCTCGCAGGCGACGATCACGCCGGCGATGGCGGTCGCCAGCCAGAAATCGGGGATGAGATAGGGCAGGGTGTGCCCGAGCCCGCCGATCGTCGTCGCGATGCCGCAGGCGCCGCCGCGCACCCAGGGGTGGCCTCGCCCGGTGACCACGCCGTCGTCGGAGAGTGCCTCGGTCAGGCCCATGCTGATGCCGGCGCCGATCGAGGCCGCGAGGCCGACGACGAAGGCGTTCCAGGAATCATGCGTCGCGAAAGCCGCGGCGAAAATCGGCGCCAGCGTCGAGACCGAGCCGTCGATCAGCCCGGCGAGTGCCGGCTGGACGATCTGGAGCACGAACAGCCGCTTCCGCGTCTCCTCTTCCTCATCCGCTGCGCCCGAGGTCTTGAGTTCTTCGCCGAGCCGCTCGGCGAGGCTCTCATGTGCGCGTTCCGCCTCGGCAAGGTCGGCGAGAAGCTTCCGGGTGCCGGTGTCCACAGCGCGCTCGGCTGCGCTCGCATAGAAGCGGCTCGCTTCGAGCTCCATCAAGGCGGCATGCCGGCGTGCCGCGTCGAGCTGCAGGTCTTCGTGCAGCCAGACCGGGTTGCGCTTGAGGAAGCCCTTCACGTCCTGTCGTGTGATGAGCGGCAGCTCCTTGCCGAAACGGCTCTCATAAAGGGCAAGCAGACTATGGCGGTGGCCGTGCTCCTCGGCCGCCATCTCCTCGAACATCCCGGCCGAATGCGGATAGTTGGCACGCAGGCGCTGGGCGAAGGAGAGGTAGATGCGGGCATCCTCCTCCTCGTTCGAAATGGCGAGGGCGAGGATTTCGGCCTCGCTGAGATCGGTGACGCGTTTCATGGGAGACTCGTAGATTAGAATAATTCCAATCTACGAGCTCTGGATTACAAAGGGAAGGGCTCGCCCCAAAAAAGAACGCCCGCCTTTTGGGCGGGCGTTGCGGAGACTCTGACGTCAGACCCAGCTGTCGTCGTCGCCGGAATCGAAGCCGGGATCGTCGTCGTCATTGTAATTGGCCTGCTGGGTGTCGGCCTCGCCGTCATAGCCCTGGCCGTGATCCGAGCGATCCTGCGCCGCCTGGTCGGACGAGCCGCGATCATAGGCCGCCTGATCCGAGGCGCCCTGATCATAGGCCGCCTGCTGCGTATTGGCGCCGGCATTGGCGTTCGTATCGGCTGCGGCCGCCGGGGTTGCGGCCTTCGCAGCCCCGCCCGCGCCACTGAAGGCGTTGGCAAGGACGTTGCCGAGAACGACGCCGCCTGCGACGCCCGCCGCCGTGCTCAGTGCGCTCGCCATAAAGCCGCCGCCGCGGCCGGGCGCCTGCTGCGGCTGATTGCTCCATGGGCCGGGCTGCATCGGCGCGGCGGTCTGTGGAGCGGCTTGCATCGGAGCGGCCTGCATAGGCTGGCCCTGCGGCTGCGTGTTCCAGGCGCCGGAGGGGGCCGGCGCATCGGCTCGCGGCGTCACGGATGGTACCGACCCGGTGCGCGGCACGTTGCCGCCACCGAAGATGCCGGACAGGAAGCCGCCGGCAGCCGGTTGGGCCGCAGCCTCGCTCGCTCGCTTCTCGGCGTCGCGCAGCTGCGCCTGCAGGGCTTCGACCTGCTGGTGCAGATTGGCGAGCGCCTGCTCCTGCACATAGACAGCCTGGGCCATGGCATAGGGCGCATAGGGCTGGTCGCGCAGGCGTTCTGCGATGAAGTTTTCAGCCTCGGGGTCGCGGGGCTGGTTGGCCGCCTGCCTGAGGCGGTCGAAAATCCCGGCGATCACGTCGCGTTCTTGCGGCGTCATCGTCATCTCCTCTCGTTACGCGGCGCGGTTGCGCCGCGTTGAAGAGGTGGGACCGGCCTGTGACAGTATCAAGGCCGTGGCCGCGGCAAGCTGCCGCGGATCAGATGCTGCCATCGAGATCGTCGTCCGGCGGCGGCATCTCGTCGACCTCGGAGCCCGGCTGCAGCGTGCCGCGGTTGAGCACCAGGACCGACGTTCCGGTCGGCACGCGGCTATAGAGGTCGATGATGTCCTGGTTGAACAGGCGGATGCAGCCCGAGGAGACGGACTTGCCGATCGACCACGGCTCGGACGTGCCGTGGATGCGATACATCGTGTCGCGGTTGCCCTGGTAGAGATAGAGGGCGCGCGCGCCGAGCGGGTTCTCGAGACCGCCAGCCATGCCGGCCGCCCAGGGGCGGTTGCGCTCCGGCTCGCGGGCGATCATCGCCGGGGTGGGCGTCCAGCGCGGCCACTGCGCCTTGCGCGCGATGGTTGCGCGGCCGCGCCAGGACATGCCTTGCTTGCCGACGCCGATGCCGTAGCGGATCGCCTTGCCGCCCTCCTGGACGAGATAGAGGAAACGATTGTCGGTATCGACGACGATGGTGCCGGGCTGCTCGCGGGTCGGATAGGAGACGATGCGGCGCAGGAAGCGCGGATCGACCTCGGTGAGGTCCGTTGCCGGCAGCGGGTGCAGCTCGTCCGGCCGCTCGCCATACATCGACAGGTATTCGGGGCTGACCTGCGGGCCCCTGGGAGCAACCTCGTAGGGCTGCTGGCGCTGGCCCACGCAGGCGGCGAGGAAGAGCGGCGTCAGGGCGGCGAAGGCGCGGCGTGTCGGGCGGGCGAGGGGAGAGGCAGACGGGCGGGCGGGGGACATCGACGGCAAACTCGGCGTTACGTGCGGGGCGGAAGTCAACGGTGGGACGGCGCCGCGGTTCCATGCGCCGTTGCAGGCTTCCGTTCAAGGCGTCCGTCATGGCCGCGGGGTGAACAGGAAGTGACCAAATTGTGGCCGTGCAACTCTGTTGCCGATCGGCAACAGCGCGGGCGCCCGCCCGATTTCCTGCAGAGCCGGCTAGACTGCCTGCCGCAGCCCCCATTTGAGCAGGCCCAGCCGCTCGCGGCTCCACCATCGCGCAAGCATCATGGCTGAGACGACGGCGAGCCCGACCACCAGACCTATCCAGATGCCGCGCCCCGCGAGGGGCGTCAGGAAGCCGAGCGCGGCGGAAAGCGGAAGGCCGATACCCCAGTAGCCGATGCCGGCGAAGATCATGGGCACGCGCGTGTCGCCGAGCCCGCGCAGGATCGAGGCGCCCACGACCTGAGCCCCGTCGGCGAGTTGGAAGACCGCTGCGTAGAACAGGAAGATCATCGCGAGACCGGTGACTTCGGCGGCTCCGGGGGTCGAGCTGTCGAGGAAGGGCGCGACGAGCCATTGCGGCGCGAGCGCCATGAGGAGCGCGGTCGAGGCCATGAAGCTCAGGGCGAGGATCAGCGCCATGGCGCCGGCGCGCCGGATGCCCTCGGCGTCACCGGCGCCGAAGGCGCGACCGACCCTGACCGTGCCCGCCTGCCCGATGCCGAGCGGCACCATGAAGGTCAGCGAGGCGATCTGGATCGCGATGGCATGCGCCGCGAGCGGGGTTTCGCCGAGCAGTCCCGTCATGAAGGCGGCGCCGTTGAAGATGATGACCTCGAAGGCGACCGTCAGGCCGATCGGGAAGCCGATCCGCCAATAGGTCCGGTAGCGCGGCCAGTCCGGCACCCAGAAGCGGCCGAGCAGGTGATACCGGCGGAAGTGCCGGTCGAGCGAGACGACGAGCGCGAGGCCGGCGAACATCAGCGTCGAGGATAGCGCCGTCGCCAGCCCCGAGCCCGGCAGGCCGAGCGCCGGGAAGCCGAGATGTCCGAACATCAGGCACCAATTGGCGAAGGCGTTGAAGGCGACGGCGAAGAGCACGACGATGAAGGCCCAGCGCGGCCGCTGCAGAGCGGCAACGAAGCCGCGCAGGCACAGATAGAGGAAGAAGGGCAGCAGGCCCCATTGCAGCGTGTGGATGTAGGACGCCGCCGCCTTCGACAAAGCGGGGTCCTGGCCCATCGCCGTGAGGATGAATTCGGCCTGCCAGAGGACAACCCACATCGGCCCCACCATGGTCGCGGCGGCCCAGAAGCCCTGCCGGACGGTGCGGCGCAGATCGCGCACCGCATGCTTGTTGCGGCCGAGTTCGATCGCGATCATCGGCGACACCGCGCTCATCACGCCGATGCCGAAGATCAGGAAGGCGGTGTAGAGGTTGCCGCCGAGCGCGCCGGCCGCCAGCGCCCGTGGACCGAGATGGCCCATCATCACGACGTCCGTGGCCGTCATCGCCGTCTGCGCGACATTGGTGAGCACCATCGGCCAGCTCAGGGCGAGCATGGCGCGCGCTTCCGCGAGCCAGGGATGAAGCGGTTTGGAGACGTCGGCAGGCAACATGCGGTGATTTCCCAGGGGCGCCGCTTCTACCGCCGATTGCAGCGCCGAAACAGCCACACCCATGGCTGACCACGCCCGGAGCCGATGCGCTGGACGCGGGTCGACAAGTTCAGCCGCGGTCTGCATCTTGCCTCGCCGATTGCTGGAGGGCCTGAACCGATGAGCACCAATCTGAGGATCGACGCCGCGAGGCTGACCTCGCGCCTGGCGGAACTCTCGACGATCGGTGCCACGCCGGAGGGAGGTTGCCGCCGGCTCGCCCTGACCGATGAGGACCGGCAGGGCCGCGACTGGCTGGTGGGTCAGATGAAGGCGCTCGGCCTCGATGTCCGCGTCGATGCAATCGGCAATATCGTCGGCATTCTGAAAGGCCAGCAGGATGGGCCGGCCGTGATCATGGGCTCGCATATCGATACGGTCGGCACCGGCGGACGCTTCGACGGGGCGCTCGGCGTCGTTGCCGGCGTCGAGGTTCTCGCGGCTTTGCGCGATGCCGGGCTGACGCCGAAGCGCGACATGGCCGTGATCGCCTTCACCAACGAGGAGGGCGCGCGCTTTCATCCCGACATGCTCGGCTCCTATGTCTGGGCCGGCGGCATGAGTGTCGAGGCGGCCCACAGGGAAGGCGATTCCGAGGGCGTGGGTCTCGGCGCCGAGCTGCGGCGCATCGGGTACGAAGGCGCCGAGCGGCCGGGTTTCCTGCCGGCTCATGCCTATGTCGAACTCCATATCGAGCAGGGGCCGGTCCTTGAGAACGAAGGCGGCGGCCTTGGCGCCGTCACCGGCATTCAGGCGATCTGCTGGCTGGAACTCACCCTCAAGGGCCGACCGAGCCATGCCGGCACGACGCCGATGGCCTATCGCAAGGACCCAGGCCTCGCCGCTGCGCGCATCAATATCTTCGCCAATGAGCTGACCAAGACGATCCCGCACCAGCTCGCCAATTCCGGAGTCATTCGCGTACAGCCCGGCAACGTCAATGTCGTGCCCGAGACGGTCGTCATGACGCTCGATCTGCGCAACCCGCTCGACGCGCCGCTGGCCCAGGCGGAGGAGGCGGTGCGCCGCTTCTGCGCCGAGCTCGCGGAACGCGACGGCATCGAGATTTCCTTCCGCGACCTCGCGCGTTTCCCGGCGACGCCTTTCGCCGAGGACCTGATTGCCGAGGTCGAGCGCAGTGCCGGCGAATTCGGCCTCCCGATCCGGCGGATGATCTCGGGCGCCGGCCATGACGCGCAGATGATGGCGCGGCTCTGCCCGACGGCGATGGTCTTCATCCCCTCGATCGGCGGGCTCTCGCACAACCCGGCCGAATTCAGCACCGACGAGGATATGGTCGCCGGTGCCAATATTCTGCTCAGCACAGCCTGGCGCGTCGCCAACGCCTGAAAGCGCTTGAACAAAATGGGCCCTCAGCCTGAGAAGGCCCGGAAGGGCCGTCTCGAAGGATGCTCCCCGAGGCTCTGGAACCATCTGAAGCATCCTTCGAGACGCCGCCGGCGCGGCTCCTCAGGATGAGGGCTCAAATTTTCGATGAGGCTGCAAAAGGACCTTCGATGACGACGATCGCCTCGCTTTCCGCCGCCGAACTCGGACCGCTCTACGCCAGCAAGCAACTCTCGCCCGTCGACGTCGCCAAGGATGCGCTGGCGCGCATCGAGCGCTTCGAGCCGCAGGTCAACGCCTTCGTCGTCCGCGACGAGGCCATCACGCTGGCAATGGCGGAAGCCTCTCAGGCGCGCTGGCTGAAGGGCGAGGCGATCGGCCCGCTCGACGGCGTGCCGGTTACCATCAAGGATAATCTCGGCGTTGCCGGCTGGCCGATGCGACGCGGCTCGGCGGTGGCTTCCGAGGCGCCCTTCGCGGAGGATTCGCCCGCGACGGCGCGGCTGCGCGAGGCCGGCACGGTCTTCCTCGGCAAGACCACCATGCCGGAATATGGCTGGAAGGGCGTCGGCGATTCTCCGCTTTCCGGCATGACCCGCAATCCCTGGAACACGGGTACGGGCCCCGGCGGCTCGTCGTCCGGCGCGGCGGTCTGCGCCGCGCTCAATCTCGGCTGCATCCATCTCGGCACGGACGGGGCAGGCTCGGTGCGCATCCCCGCCGCCTTCACAGGCGTCGTCGGGTTGAAGCCGAGCTATGGCCGCGTTCCGGCCTGGCCGATCTCGACCATGGGCTTCCTCGCGCATCTCGGTCCGCTGACCCGCACGGTGGCCGACACTGCGCTGGCGATGAAGGTGATCGGCCAGCCCGACGCGCGCGACATGACCGCGCTGACGGACCGTCCGCCCGATTATGTCGACGGGTTGAAGGGCGGCGTCAGGGGCCTGCGCGTGGCGTGGTCGCCCCGCCTCGGCCAGGATGTCATCGTCGATCCCGAGATCGCTGCGCTGACGGCTGCTGCCGCACAGGTCTTTGCCGAACTCGGTGCGACGGTTGAGGAAGTCGATCCCGGCTTCGCCGATCCGATTGAGACGCTGATGACGATCTGGGCCTCCGGGGCGGCTCTGGCGCTGCGCAGTGTCGATGCCGTCGGGCGGGCACAGATGGACCCCGGCCTCGTCGCCGTCGCGGAGTTCGGTGAGCGTATCCCGGCTTCGACTTATGTCGATGCGCTGCTGAACCAGCGCAATGCGTTGGCTCACCGCATGGCGCAGTTCCATCAGCGTTACGACCTGCTGCTGACGCCGACATTGCCGCTGCCGGCCTTCGCTGTCGGACGCAACACGCCCGAGCATGGCGCCTATGGCGAGGACTGGACGCGCTGGACGCCTTTCACCTACCCCTTCAACATCACCGAGCAGCCGGCGGTGTCGGTGCCTTGCGGCCTGACCGCGGCGGGGCTGCCGGCGGGGCTCCAGATCGTCGGAGCCTTCGGGAAGGACGCGCTCGTGCTGCGGGCAGCCGCTGCCTTCGAGCAGGCCAGGCCGTTCGCGCGCGTCGACCTGCCCATCAAACCGATTTAATCGCGAATTTTTTCGCGATCCCTGAAAAACAGCCGAAACGCTGCTCCGGGAGCCGGAAATGCCGGCTCTGGTCCCTGAAGTTCCGTCTGGCACGAACCGTGCACGCGTTCGGCGGCCTTAATCGGGCGCCGCTGCGTGTTGTCAGGCAGGATTTTTCTGCTCAGACTTACGGCAAGGCAGCCCGATCAGAGGCGCCGCTTCAGGGGAGAACATGATGGATCGCAGGACGTTTCTGAAATCCGCGACTGGCGCCGGCATGGCCGCGGCAACGGGCGGGCTGGCGATGCCGGCGCTGGCACAGGGCGCGACCAAGACCCTGCGCTTCGTGCCGCAGGCCAATCTCGCGAACTTCGACCCGATATGGGGAACGCAATACGTCGTCCGCAACGCCGCCGCGCTGGTGTGGGACACGCTCTACGGCATCGATTCCAAGTTCCAGCCGCAGCGCCAGATGGTCGAGGCCGAGGAGGTCTCCTCCGACGGCCTGACCTGGACCTTCAAGCTGCGCTCCGGGCTGAAGTTCCATGACGGCACACCGGTGACCTCCAAGGACGTGGTCGCGAGCCTGGTGCGCTGGTCGGCGCGCGATCCGATGGGCCTGATGATCCGCGCCATTCAGGTGGAGCTTGTGCCCGTCGACGAGCTGACCTGGAAATGGTCGCTGAAGCAGCCCTTCCCGAAGATGCTGCTGGCGCTCGCCAAGAACAACGCGCCCTGTTCCTTCGTCATGCCGGAGCGCATCGCCAAGACCGACCCGTTCACCCAGATCACGGAATATGTCGGCTCGGGGCCGATGAAGTTCCTGCGCAGCGACTGGGTTCCCGGCGCCAAGGCGGTGTTCGAGAAGTTCGCGGATTACAAGCCGCGCTCCGAGAAGGCGGATTGGCTCGCCGGTGGCAAGAACATCCTTGTCGACCGGGTCGAGTGGGTGATCATGCCGGACGCGGCGACGGCGGCCGCCGCGCTTCAGAACGGTGAGATCGACTGGTGGGAAACGCCGCTCGCCGACCTCGTGCCGGTGCTCAAGGCCCACAAGGACATCAACGTCGATATCGGCGATCCACTCGGCAATATCGGCGCCTTCCGCATGAACCACCTCTTCCCGCCCTTCAACAATGTGAAGGTGCGTCAGGCGGTCCTCACAGCGCTGAACCAGGAAGACTACATGCGTGCCGTCGTCGGCGACGACGACAAGCTCTGGAAGCCGCTGCCGGGCTTCTTCACCCCCGGCACGCCGCTCTACACGGAAGAGGGCGGCGACATCCTGAAGAAGCGCAATGTCGCCGAAGCCAAGAAGCTCCTCGCCGAGTCCGGCTACAAGGGCGAGCCGGTCGTCTGCATCGTCGCGCAGGACATGGCCGCCACCAAGTCGATGGGCGACGTCACGGCCGAGCTGCTCAAGAGCATCGGCATGAATGTCGATTTCGTCGCCACCGACTGGGGTACGGTCGGTTCGCGCCGCGCCCAGAAGACACCGCCGGGGCAGGGTGGCTGGAGCATGTTCCATACCTGGCATGCCGGCGCCGACTGCATCAATCCGGCCGCCTACACCGCGATCCGCGCCAATGGCGAGAAGGCCTGGTTCGGCTGGCCGGACGTGCCCGCGGTCGAGACCGAGGTGACCAACTGGTTCAACGCCAAGGATTTGGCCGGCGAGAAGGCGGCGATGGCCAAGCTCAACAAGGCGGCGGTCGAGAACGTCGTCTACGCGCCGACCGGCTTCTACCTCGGCTATCAGGCCTGGCGGAAGAACGTCTCGGGCGTCGTCAGCGGCCCGCTGCCGTTCTTCTGGGACGTCGCCAAGGCCTGACCTCTCTTCGCGGGGCGGCCTGGCCGCTCCGCCTTTCGGGGCCGGCCGGGCTCCGACACTTCGCCTCGCCCCGACCCGGAAGAAGACCGGGCCGCGGTTCCCAGGTTCGGCGTGAACGAGGTTCCACGGCTTTATGTTTGCTTTCGTCGTCAGACGCATCATTACGACCATCCCCGTGATGGCCTTCGTGGCGTTGTTCGTCTTTTCGCTGCTCTATATCGCGCCGGGTGATCCCGCGGCCATCATCGCCGGTGACCAGGCTTCCCCAGCCGATGTCGAGCGCATCCGCGCCAGCCTGGGGTTGGACCGTCCCTATCTGGTCCGCTTCGCCGAATGGTCCTTCCGCGTGATCCAGGGCGACCTCGGCACCTCGATCTTCACCAACCTGCCGGTGACGCAGCTCATTTCCCAGCGCATCGAGCCCACCGTCTCGCTGATGGTGCTGACGCTGATCTTCGCCGTCGTCATCGCCGTTCCGATGGGCGTCATCGCCGCCTGGAAGGCCGGCAGCTGGATCGACAAGGCCGCGATGGGTTTCGCCGTACTCGGCTTCTCCGTGCCGGTCTTCGTCGTCGGCTATCTGCTCGCCTATTTCTTCGCGCTGAAGCTCGATTGGCTGCCGGTGCAGGGCTACACGCCGATTTCGCAGGGCTTATGGCCCTGGCTCCGGAACCTCATCCTGCCCTCGATCACCCTCGGCCTCGTCTACATCGCGCTGATCGCCCGCATCACCCGCGCCACCATGCTCGAGGTGCTGCAGCAGGACTATGTCCGCACCGCCCAGGCCAAGGGCGTGTCGCAGAAGGACGTGCTCTTCCTGCATTCGCTGAAGAATGCGGCGGTGCCGATCGTCACCATCATCGGCATCGGCATCGCGCTGCTGATCGGCGGAGCCGTCGTCACCGAGAGCGTCTTCGCCATCCCCGGCCTCGGCCGGCTCACCGTCGATGCCATCCTGCGGCGTGACTACCCGGTCATCCAGGGCGTCGTGCTGATGTTCAGCCTGGTCTACGTGCTCGTGAACCTGCTGATCGACCTGACCTATACCCTCGTCGACCCGAGGATCCGCTATTGACCGCTCAATCCTCCATCCCGGCCCCGGCCGTCGCTGTTCCCGCTGAGCCGGTCAAGGCTGCGCTCAGCCGCTCGGCCCGCTTTCGTCGCTATCTGCGCCGGCACCCTTCCGTGGCGATCGGCGGCGGCCTGCTCGTCCTGATGGCGCTCATCGGCATCTTCGCGCCGCTGCTCGGCACGGTCGACCCGACCGCCATCTCGCCGAGCCGGCGCACGCGCATGCCCTCCGAACTCTACTGGTTCGGCACCGACATGCTCGGGCGCGACATCTATTCGCGCGTGATCTATGGCGCGCGTGTCTCGCTGCTCGTCGGCTTCAGCGTGGCGATCCTGTCGTCGGTCGTCGGGCTCACCATCGGCCTCTTCGCCGGCTTCGTGCGCTGGACCGACGGCATCATCATGCGCGTCATCGACGGCATGATGTCGATCCCGCCGATCCTGCTCGCCATCGCCCTGATGGCGCTGACCCGGGGCTCAGTCGGCAACGTCATCATCGCCATCACCGTCGCCGAGATTCCACGCGTGGCGCGCCTCGTGCGCGGCGTGGTGCTGTCGCTGCGCGAACAGCCCTATGTCGAGGCTGCGGTGGCCAATGGGGCGCGCGTGCCGCGCATCATCATCAGACACATCCTGCCGAACACCTTCGCGCCGATGAGCGTCCAGGCGACCTATATCTGCGCCAGCGCCATGATCGTCGAAGCCATCCTGTCCTTCATCGGCGCGGGCGTGCCGCCGGCGACGCCGTCCTGGGGCAACATCATGGCCGAGGGCAGGGCGCTCTGGCAGGTCCGCCCGCACATCATCCTGTTCCCCGCGGTGTTCCTCTCCCTCACCGTTCTCGCAGTGAACATGCTCGGTGACGGCCTGCGCGACTCGCTCGATCCGCGCCTCGCGAAGTCCATCTGAGGACCAGCCCCGCAACTGGGACAACCCACGCCCCGCATTGCCGGCGCTTGACGCGCCGGCTCAGTGCTTGAAAGCCTTGTCCGCAGGGTGATCTTCATCCGGAGCCTATGACGTGACCCGCATCCTGACCGTCGCCGCCGCCCAGCTCGGCCCCATCCAGCGCGATGAAAGCCGGGCTTCGGCCGTGGCTCGCATGGTCGAGCTGATGCGTCAGGCCAAGGCGCACGGCGCCGATCTTGTCGTCTATCCGGAAGCGGCGCTCACGGCCTTCTTCCCGCATTGGTGGATCGACGACGAAGCCGAGATCGACGGCTATTTCGAAAGCGCGATGCCTTCGAACGAGACTGCTGCGCTGTTCGAGGAGAGCAAGCGCCTCGGTGTCGGCTTCCATCTCGGCTATTGCGAGCTTGCCTTCGAGGAAGGCCGCAAGCGTCGCTTCAACACCGCGATCCTGGTCGACAAATCCGGCGCGATCGTCGGCAAGTACCGCAAGATCCATCTACCCGGCCATCCCGAGCATCGTCCCGAAGCGCCGTTCCAGAATCTCGAGAAGCGCTATTTCGAGACCGGCAATCTTGGCTGGCCCGTCTGGCGGACGATGGACGCGAATATCGGCATGATGATCTGCAACGACCGCCGCTGGCCCGAGAGCTACCGCTCCATGGGCCTGCAGGATGTCGAGCTGATCGTGCTCGGTTACAACACGCCCAAGCACAACCCGCCGGCGCGGGACCATGACCGGCTCGGCAATTTCCACAACCAGCTCGTGATGCAGGCGGGCGCCTACCAGAACGCGAGCTGGGTCGTCGGCGTCGCCAAGGCGGGCCTTGAGGCCGGCGTCGACCAGATCGGCGGTTCCTGCATCATCGCGCCGACCGGCGAGGTCGTCGCTCAGGCCGTGACCGAAGGCGACGAACTCGTCGTCGCCCGTTGCGACATGGATCTTGGAAAGAGCTATAAGGCCTCGACCTTCAATTTCGCCAGGCATCGCGAGCCCCAGGCCTACGGCCTGATCGTCGAGCGCAAAGGCGCCGTCTCCCCGGTTTGATCACCCCAGAGGACTAAAATGACTCACGATCTCATCCTGAAGGGCGGCCGCGTCATCGACCCGTCGCAGAAGCACGACGGCGTGCTCGACGTGGCCTTCACGGACGGAAAGGTGTCCGGCTTCGGCAAGGACCTGAAGGACGCCAAGGAGATCCGCGACGTCTCCGGCTACATCGTCTCGCCGGGCCTGATCGACCTGCATACCCATGTCTACTGGGGCGGCACCTCGCTGGGCATCGACGCCGACGAGTTCTGCCGCGTCTCCGGCGTGACGACCTCGGTCGATACCGGCTCGGCCGGCCCCGGCAACTGGGCGGGCTTCCGCAAGCACGTCATCGAGCCGAGCCAGGCGCGCATCCTCGCCTATCTCCACGTCTCGCACGCCGGCATCTACGGCTTCGACCATCGCGTCATGGTCGGCGAGAGCGGCGATCTGCGCCTGATGAACCCGATCGACTGCGCCGAGGTCGCCGACAAGAACCGCGACTATATCGTCGGCATCAAGGTCCGTGTCGGCCTCCACGCCTCCGGCACCTCCGGCACCGTGCCGCTCAACATCGCGCTGCAGGTGGCCAACGAGGTCGGCATGCCGCTGATGTGCCACATCGACCATCCGCCGCCGTCCTATGAGGAAGTCATCGGCATGCTCAGGCCGGGCGACGTGCTGACCCACGCCTTCCGCCCCTTCCCGAACGCTCCCTCGACCGCGCAGGGCACGGTGAAGCCGGAGGTGCTCGCCGCCCGCAAGCGCGGCGTCATCTTCGATATCGGCCACGGCAAGGGCTCGTTCTCCTTCAAGACCACCCGCGCCATGCTCGCCAACGGCTTCGAACCGGACGTGATCTCGTCCGACGTGCACAAGCTCTGCATCGACGGTCCGGCCTATGACCAGGTCACCACCATGTCGAAATTCCTCTGCATGGGCATGAGCCTGAACAACGTCATCGCCGCCTCGACCGTGAACGCCGCCATGGCGCTGAAGCGGACCGAATACGGCTCGCTCAAGGT
Source organism: Allobosea sp. TAF32 (assembly GCF_052113585.1). NCBI lineage: Bacteria > Pseudomonadati > Pseudomonadota > Alphaproteobacteria > Hyphomicrobiales > Alloboseaceae > Allobosea > Allobosea sp. TAF32. The sequence goes on from NZ_JBFRDM010000003.1 coordinate 403,238, forward strand.
CGGCTCGCTCGGCGATGCGACGATCCTCACCGTCAAGGAAGGCAAGTTCGACTACGTGGACGTGGTCGGCGAGCACCTGGCGGGCGACCGCAAGATCGTCTCCGAGGGCGTCGTGCTCAAGGGCAAGTGGTGGCACCCGAAGCGGACGAGCAAGTTCCCGAAGGTCGCGGCTTAATTGCCGCGCCGGACTCGCGGCGTCGTTCTCGGGCGAAGCGAAGCGCAGACCCGAGAATCTCGGGACGTTGACGCGCAGGAGCTTCCCTCGGCAGGAGATGCTCGGGTCAAGCCCGAGCATGACGTGCGAGAAGCCGGCTGGCGCCTTATGGCGCCGGCCGATCTTCCGGCGGTGATGGCGATCGCGGCCATTGTGCATCCGGGCTACCCTGAGGATGAGCCGGTCTTCGCCGAGCGGCTGCGTCTGGCGCCTGAGGGCTGCCATGTCCTGGCGGCCGATGACGGGGCGCTTCGAGGCTACCTCGTCAGCCACCCCTGGCCGGTTGGTGCGGTGCCCGCGCTGAATTCAATGCTCGGCGCGATCCCCCCCGGCACGCGGAACTGGTATATCCACGACCTCGCGCTTTTGCCGGAGGGCAGGGGCGGCGGCGCTGCGGGGCGGATCGTGGCCGAGATCGCGCAGCACGCGATGCGAGCCGGCTTCGCCAGCCTAGCGCTCGTCGCCGTGAACGGCTCGACCGGCTTTTGGCGGCGGCAGGGCTTTCGCGAGGTGCATGACCCCGCCCTTGCCCGCAAGCTTGCGAGCTATGACGATGCGGCCCGCTACATGCGCCGCGATTTGCAGAATTGACAGAAGACGCCGGCGCGACAGACGTCGGCGACAATCGAAGAGAGGAATGCCATGAGCGCCGAGGACAGGCTGAAGGAACTGGGGTTGACGCTGCCGGAGGTGCCGACGCCGGTCGCCACCTATGTCAGCTTCAAGCAGGTCGGCGACATCGTCTATCTCTCCGGCCAGGGGCCGAAGCGGGCCGACGGCACCTATCCGACCGGCAAGGTCGGCAAGGACGTCACGATCGAGGAAGCCTATGAGCATGCCAAGCAGACCGGCCTCGGCCTGCTCGCGGCGATGAAGAAGGCGACGGGTTCGCTCGACAAGGTCGAGGTGGTCAAGCTCCTCGGCATGGTCAACGGCGCCCCCGATTTCGCCGACCAGCCCAAAGTCATCAATGGCTGCTCGGACCTGTTCGTCGCAGTGCTCGGCGATCGCGGCCGCCATGCCCGCTCCGCCGTCGGCATGGGGTCGCTGCCGAACAACATGACCGTCGAGATCGAAGTCATCATCAAGGTGCTGCCATGACTGCCGCTTCGACCAGCGTGACCGCCACCACCTCGCCGGCCGTCGATCAGCCGGCGGCCACCCCGCTCGCGGCCGAGATCGCGCGCGTCTACGGCACCCCGGCCGTGGTTGTTGACCTCGACAAGGTCGATGCCAACATCGCCCGGCTCCAGGCCGCCTGCGACACAGCCGGCGTCGCCAACCGCCCGCACATCAAGACGCATAAATCGCCGGAGCTCGCGCGGCTTCAGATCGAGGCCGGCGCGCGCGGCATCACCTGCCAGAAGCTCGGCGAGGCCGAGGTCATGGCCGATGGCGGCCTCGACGACATCATGATCAGCTACAACATCCTCGGCGAGGAGAAGCTGGGCCGCCTCGGGGCGTTGCAGCGTCGCGTCCGGATGATCGTGGCCGCCGATAACCCGGTCACGATCTCCGGCCTGCCGCGCGCTGCCGAAATCGCCGGTCGCGACCTCGAAGTCGTCGTGGAATGCGACACCGGCCGCAAGCGCGCCGGCGTCGAGACGCCCGCAGAGGCAGTCGAACTCGCCAAGATGATCGACGCCTCGCCGGGCCTGCGCTTCGCCGGCTTCCTGATGTACCCGCCGGAAGATGGCTGGGAGCGGACGCAAATCTTCCTCGACACCGCCAATGCCGGGCTGCGCGATGCCGGCCTCAAGGCCGATATCATCTCGACCGGCGGCTCGCCCAACATCCCCAACATGGGCAAGCTCAGGGGCGCGACCGAGCATCGCTCGGGCACCTCGATCTTCAACGACCGCATGCAGATCGCGGCCGGCGTCGCCACGCTCGATGACTGCGCGCTGACGGTCTACGCCTCGGTGGTGAGCCGGGCGGCGCCGGAGCGCGGCATTCTCGATTCAGGCTCGAAGACGCTGACCAGCGACAAGGGCAATCTCGACGGCCACGGCTACATCCTCGAATATCCACGGGCGCGGATCGCGCAATTCGCCGAGGAGCATGGCTTCCTCGACCTGTCCGGCTCGAACGAGCGGCCCGTGGTTGGCGAAGTCGTGCGCATCGTGCCGAACCATGTCTGCGTCGTCGTCAACATGGTCGACCGGCTGATCACAGTGCGCGGCGACAAGCTGATCGGCGAGCTGCCGGTCGCGGCGCGCGGCAAGCTGACGTAAGGCAGGCTGGCGTCGGGATTGTCAGTTCTGTAGAAGCCGCGACCCCTTCAGGATCATGTCGGAGGACGCTTTTGCCGTGAAGCGTCCGCTGGCCTGGATCGTGATGTCGCGGCCGTGCAGCTCGGCGGTCCCGTCCTTCTTCAGGTTCAGCCGGGCATCGCCGCTTCTCAGGAGCGCCGCGTCTGCACTCGTCGCCGTGAGGGTCTTGCCCGCAGCGACGTTCATTTCCCGCTCGGCTTTGATCGTCAGCGTCTTGGCGCTGGCGATCTCGAAATTCACCGTCGCGTTCAGAGTGCAGTAGCGGGTATCGAGAGAAACCCCTTGCCCTCCCGCGATCTGAAGCCGTCCGGCGACGGCGAAGCTCATACTGCCCCCGACGGAGAGAGCGAGCGTGCTGCCTGCCTGGATCGCACAAGGGCCGCCGCTCAGAAGCGTCAGCCGGCTCGCGGCGCTGATGGTCATGTTGCCGGCTCTGTCGACCGAGATCGCCTGCGTCAGAAGAGCGATCTGGGCCTCGAGCGCTGCGACGCGCCGCTGAAGGCTATCGACATCCGCATCGGCCATCGCAGCCTCCTGTCCATCGGCAAGGGCGAGGTGACGAAGCGTCAGGTTAGCATGCCGGGCTCGCGTCGCGGAAGCGCTGGCTCGGTTATCGGCCTTCCGGGTGCCGCGCGTTCCAGTTGGCGGCATAGTCCTCGCATAGCCTGTCGAGCTCGGCCCGGTCGGTAACGCCCGCCGGCCGGCTGCGCGAGGGCGCCGCCTGCTGGAACGGCACGTAGCGCTGGTGCGCGACGCGCCAGAGCCGGCGCAGCTCCGCCAGCGGGTCGGCATGGTCGTCGACGCGGATGTCGAAGCTCGGCACCGGCTCGCCGTTCCAGATGCGGATCGCGGCGGATTGCCGGCCGCGCTTGTCGCCGCCGGCCTTCTCGCCGGCTTCGAGAGCAACCAGCAGGCGCTCGTCGAAATCGAGCGCCGAGGCGGCGATATAGGCCTTCAGCGTCTCCTGCACGACCTCCGGTCCGGCCAGCATGTTGCCGGCGACCGAGACCTGCGGCCCGTCCACCGCTCCGCACCAGTCGATACAGGCCGCGCCCGTATGGGCTGCGATCCTGCCGTCGCGGTCGATGACATGGAGCTGGCGATGGGCGCGGCCTTCATCGGCCGCCGTCAGCGTCGCGACGATCTCGAGGGCCGAACGCCCCTCTTGCAAGAGCCTCAGGCCGTCGACGCCGTAGAGCGGATTGACGAAGGCCTGCGTCGCGATGGCGCCGATCCGGCCGCCGCCATAGGGCACGCGTGATCCGACGGCGAAGGCACAGGTCGAGACGGCGACGCCATAGGCGCCGGTGGCGACGTCGCGCGCGACGATGGACCAGGTCATGCGGCTAGTTCCTCAGCGGCCGGCGGCGTAGGCCTGCATCAGACGCGGCGTTGCTGCGGCGCGCAAGAGCCCGTCGGCGCTGCGTTCCGCCGCGGTGAGACGCCCCACGGTCCAGGCCGGCGCCTTTTCGATGGCGTGGCCGCGGCGCTCCAGCTCGGCGAGCGCGGCCGCACCGATGCTCTCCTCGATCATCATGTGGCCCGGCCGCGAGCTGCGCGGGTAGAACGAGGAGGGGAAATGCTGCGTGTGGAACAGCGGGAGATCGATCGCCTCCTGCAGGTTGAGGCCGTGATGGACCCGCCGCAGGAAGAGGCCGAGCTGCCATTGTTCCTGCTGGTCGCCGCCCGGCGTGCCGAAGGCAAGGCGGGGCTGCCCCTTCTCGAAGGCGATCGACGGGGTCAGCGTCGTGCGCGGACGCTTGCCCGGCGCCAGCGAGGAGGGCAGGCCCTCGTCCAGCCAGAACATCTGCGCGCGCGAGTTGAGCGGGAAGCCGAGTTCCGGGATGACCGGCGAGGATTGCAGCCAGCCACCGGAGGGCGTCGCCGCGATCATGTTGCCCCATTTGTCGATGACGTCGATATGGACGGTGTCGCCCTTGCGCCCGGCCGCGACCATCGAGGCCATGGTCGGCTCGCCGACGCTGGCGCCGCCCTGTCCCGGCTGGGCGATCGCGCCGAGCGCCTTCAGCGCATGCGCGACCTGCGCCTCGTAACCGGGTACGATGCCGGGGCGCAGCTCCAGCGAGGCGCGCTCGCTGATCAGGCTGCGCCGCGCGGCGGCATAGTCGGCCGATAGCAGGGTATCGAGCGGGACCTTCACGAAATCCGGGTCGCCGTAATAGGCCTCGCGATCGGCGAAGGCGAGCTTCATCGCCTCGACGACATGGTGGACGAATTCGGGGCTCGCCGGCCCCATTCCGGCAAGGTCGATGCCTTCAAGGATCTTCAGCGTCTGGAGGAAGGCCGGACCCTGACCCCACGGCCCGATCTTGAAGACCTCCCAGTCGTGATAGGTCACGGAGGTCGGCGTCTCGTAGGTCGGCTGCCAGTTTGCCATGTCCTGCGCGGTCAGCAGGCCCTTGTTGCGGCGGCCCGAGGAATCCATGACTTCGGTGGTGCGGCAGAAGCGGTCCATCGCCTCCGCGACGAAGCCCTTGTACCAGGAATCATAGGCCGCCTGGATCTGCTCCTGCCGGTCGGAGCCTGCGGCCTCCGCCTCGCTCAGGATGCGCTTGTAGGTCGCGGCTGCCGCCTTGTTGGCGAAGAGCTTGCGCGCCTCCGGCACATTGCCGCCGGGCAGATAGACGGCTCCCGAGCTCGACCATTCATTGGTGAAGAGGTCGGTGAGTTCCCGGATCGAATCCGAGACGCGCGGCAGCATCGGATGCCCGTTCTCGAAATAGCCGATGGCCGGCTCCAGAACCTCGCGCAGCTTGAGCCGGCCGTGGTCGCGCAGCAGCGTCATCCAGCCGCCGAAGGCGCCGGGGATCACGGTCGCGAGCAGACCGGAACCGGGGATCAGGTCGAGGCCGAGCGCCTTGTAGGCGGCGATTGTCGCCGCCTGCGGGGCAGGTCCTTGCGCGCAGAGCGTCTCGACCTTCTGGGTTTCAGCCGAATAGAACACGGCCGGCATGTCGCCGGCCGGGCCGACGAGATGGGGCTCGACCACCTGCAGCACGAAGGCGGCGGCGGCGCAGGCATCGAAGGCGTTGCCGCCCTTCTCCAGCATCGCCATGCCGGAGGCGGTGGCGAGCCAGTGCGTCGAGGTGACGACACCGAAAGTGCCGAGGATTTCGGGGCGGGTTGTGAACATGGGCGTATCCCTGAAGCCTAGTTTTCTTTCGGATCGAGCGCGTCGCGCAGGCCGTCGCCGAGGAGGTTGAAGCCGAGCACGGCAAGGAAGATGCAGACGCCCGGCGCCACCGACATCCACGGCGCCTGCTCCATGAAGTTCTTGGCGACGTTGAGCATCTGACCCCAGGACGGCGACGGCGGCTGCTGGCCGAGGCCGAGGAAGGAGAGGGCGGCTTCCAGGATGATCGCCTGCGCCATGAACAAAGTCGACTGCACCACGATGGGGGACAGGGTGTTGGGCAGCACATGGCGGAACATCAGCCTCGCGTCCCGCGCGCCGACCGCGCGGGCGCCTTCGACGAAATCCTCCATCTTCACGCTCATCACCTGGCCGCGCACCAGCCGGATGAAGATCGGCACAGCCGCAAGCCCGATCGCGATCATCGCATTGGTCAGCGACGGACCGAGCACGGCGGCGAAGGCGATGGCGAGGATCAGGAAGGGGCAGGCGAGAAGCGCCTCGGTGACGCGGGAGATCACGATATCGGTCCAGCCGCCATACCAGCCCGCCAACATTCCGAAGGGCAGGCCGACCGCCACCGCGATCAGCACCGAGACGATGCCGGCGAGCAGCGAGGCCCGCGCGCCGAAGAACAGCCGCGAGACCTGATCGCGCCCCAGCTCGTCGGTACCGAACCAGTAGAGCTCCGAGGGCGGCTTGCGGATGGCGAGGAAGTTGGACTTGAACGGGTCGGCCAGCGGTAGGATCGGCGCGAACACCGCCATCAGCACGAAGATCAGAACGAGCCCGCCGCCGATCAGCGCAGACTTGTTGCGGACGAGCCGGGCGAGCACGCCCGGACGTGCCGTGACGCCGCTCGCAGAGCCTGCGGCGGAAATGGAATCGAGCGATGCCATCAGCCGGACCTCAGGCGCGGATTGACGAGGATGTAGAGGATATCGGCCAAGAGGTTCATCAGGATGAAGCCGATGGCCGTGCACAGCACCACGCCCTGCACCACGCCGTAGTCACGGTTGAACACGGCATCGACGATGAGCTTGCCGAAGCCGGGGATGGTAAAGACCTGTTCGGTCAGCACCGCGCCCGCCAGCAACTCGCCGAAGAGCAGGGTCGTCAGCGTGATGATCGGCACCAGCGCGTTGCGCAGCGCGTGGCGATGCACCACCGTATCCTCGTCGAGCCCCTTGGCGCGGGCGGTGCGGACATAGTCCGAGCGCAACACCTCCAGCATCGCCGAGCGGGTATGGCGCATCAGGAAGGCGGCGAGCCCGTTGCCGAGCACGAAGGCGGGCATGATCAGCCGCTGGATCGCCTCCCAGGGGTGGACGAAGATCGATTCATAGCCCGAGGCCGGCAGCCATTTCAGGTGCACCGACACCAGCAGGATCAGCATGATCCCGAACCAGAAATTCGGGATCGACAGCCCTGACAGCGCGACTGCGCTGGCGGAGTAGTCGACGATCGTGCCCTTGCGCCGCGCCGCCAGGATCCCGATCGGGATGCCGATCGAGATCGCGACGAGGATCGAGGCGGTGGCGAGCTGGATCGTCACCGGCAGCTTCTGCAGGATCAGCCCGAGCACCGGCTCGCCCGTGCGCAAAGAGCGGCCGAAATCGCCCTGGACCACTTGTCCGAGCCAGGCGAAGAACTGGACGAAGATGGGATCGTCCATGCGGTAGATCTCGCGCAGCCGCGCGATCACCTCCGGGTCGCGCTCCTCGCCTGCGATGACGAGGAAGGGGTCGCCCGGCAGCGCGCGCTGCAAGGCAAAGACGAAGAGCGATACCAGGAACAACGTCGGTATCGCGATGAAGAAGCGGCGAATGATGAGCGTGGCCATGGGCCACTCCTCACGGCATGAGCGCCGTCACGAGCGCTTCAGCCCGGCAAGCCGGATCATCCCGTCCGGGTTGATCACGAAGCCCTGCAGGTTGGAGCGCAGCGCGAAGAATACCGTCTGGTTATAGAGATAGATGATCGGCAGATCGTCCTGCAGGATCTTCTGCGCGGCGTCGTAGAGCTTCTTGCGCTCGGCTGGCTCATAGACGGTGCGGGCCTGGTTCAGCAGGCGGTCGACCTCCGGATTGGAGTATTTTCCGTCGTTCTGGCCGCCGCCCGTGGTGACGAAGGGATGGATGTTGCCGTCTGGGTCGATGCGGCCGGACCAGCCGATCCGGCTCATCTGGAACTTGCCCTGCTGCTGGTCGCGCAACTGACTGGCGAACTCGGTCGAGCGAATCTGGATGTCGATGCCGGCTTCCTGCGCCATCGCCTGGATGACCTGGCCGAGCTGGGCGTCGACGGGGTTGTTGGTGACGAAGAGCTCTGCCGAGACCTTGGGCTGTCCGGCTTCCTTGAGCAGGGCTTTGGCCTTGGCGACGTCGCGAGCCGGAACCGGAAGGTCGGCGCTGATGTAGAAATTACCCGGGTTGAACGGCTGGTTCATCGGCTCATAGAGCCCCTCGAACACGACCTGGCTCAGCACCTTGCGATCGATGGCAAGCGACAGCGCCTGACGCACGCGCTTGTCCTGCCCCATCGGCTGTTTCGCGGCCTCGCCATTGTTGGTGTTGATGGTGATGCCCTGATAGCCGAGATTGGCCATGCTCATGACCTTGAGCGATTTGTCTGATTGAGCCGATTTCACATCGGTCGGCGCAAGACGTTCCAGCATGTCGAGCTCGCCCGAGCGCAGATTGGCGAGGCGGACTGTCGTGTCCGGGATCGAGCGGTAGAGAATGCGGTCGAAATTGTACTTGTCCGCCTCCCAATGCTCCCGAAATTTTTCCAGGACGATGCGGTCGTTCTGGACGCGCTCGACGAACTTGTAGGGGCCGGAGCAGACCGGCTTCGCGGTGACGTCGCCGGAGAGGCTTTTGGGCGAAAGCATCATGCCGGCACGGTCGGTCAGCTGCGACAGCAGCGTGGCGTCGGGCCGCTTCAGCTTCAGCAACAGCGTCGTGGCGTCCGGCGCCTCGACCTTGTCGACCGAGGCCAGTTCCGATTTGCGCAGCGAATCCGGCAAGGTCATCGCGCGCTCGAGATTGGCCTTGGCAGCTTCCGCGTTGAAGGGCTCGCCGTCGTGGAACTTCGCATCGCTGCGCAGCTTCATGGTCAGCGTCAGCCCGTCGGCGGAGAAGTTCCATTCCGTCGCCAGCCGTGGCACCAGCTTCAGCTCCGGCGTGATGTCGACGAGCCTGTCGCACAGGCCCATGAAGACGATGCGGCCGACGAAGGTGCGCGCCTTGTGCGGATCGAGCATGTCGGGGTCTTCCTGCAGCCCGATGCGCAGGGTCGAGGGCGTCTGCGCGAGCGCCGGCAAGGTGGCGAGCGCGAGAGCGGCGGCAGAGACGGCGACCTTCAATAGCTTCATGCTTTCCCCCGTTTTTGATGGTTTTGGGAAGACGCACCCGGCGATGCCGGCAAATGCCGCCGCGCCGAATTCGTTCCTCATGGCACCAACCTGACTCAGAATGGCGGGGCCGTCGATCATGCGCCGCATCAATTCGCGGGCAGCTCTGCCTCATCGAAAGGCAGGGCTGGATGCCGAGCGGGCAAAGCCGGAACGCATGTCTTCAGGGGAACCGCCGGATGCGGTGATGGCGGTCGCCTCGCCGCGCATCGGCCGCTAGAACTGGCGTGAAGAACCAAGGCGGATGGCTGAGGGAGAGGACCGTATGCTGCTGGGCGTGATTGCCGATGACATGACCGGCGCGACCGATGTCGCGCTGATGCTGAACCGGGCGGGCATGCGGACCGTGCAGGTCATCGGGGTGCCGCCGGCCGGCAGCACGCTGCCGGAAGCCGATGCGGTCGTCGTCGCGCTGAAGTCGCGGACCAATCCGGTGGCCGAGGCCGTCGCTGATTCGCTCGCCGCCTGCGAGGCGCTGCTGAAGGGCGGCGCGCGCCAGATCCTGTTCAAATACTGCTCGACCTTCGATTCCACGGCCGAAGGCAATATCGGCCCGGTGGCGAATGCCCTTGCCGAGCGCCTCGGTGCGAAGCTTGCCATCGTCTGCCCGGCCTTCCCGGCGAACGGCCGCTCGATCTATCAGGGCTATCTCTTCGTCGGCGCCATGCCGCTGCACGAGAGCTCGATGAAGGACCACCCGCTGACGCCGATGCGGGATTCGAATCTGATGCGGCTGATGGCGGCGCAGGCCATGACCGAAGTCGGCCTCGTCGACTACACGGCCGTGCTGGCAGGCCCCGCCGCAGTGAAGGCGCGCCTCGCCAAGCTGCAGGCCGACGGCGTCCGCTATGCCGTCACCGACGCCCTCACCAACGAGGACCTGATGACGCTCGGCCACGCTGTATCCGAGCATGTCCTGTTGACCGGAGGTTCCGGCATCGCGATGGGCCTGCCGCAGAATTTCCGCCGCGCCGGCCTGCTGCCGGAGCGCCCGGGCCCGCAGGAGTTGCAGGCGCCGGCCGGCCGCGCCGGCATCATCTCGGGCAGCTGCTCGACGGCGACGCGCGGCCAGATCAAGGCGGCGCTGGAAGCTGGATATCCGGCGCTCAAGGTCGATCCGCTGGCGTTGGCCGCGGGCAGCCAGGATGCAGCCGGGCTCGCTGCCTGGGCGTTGGCTCAGGCGCAGGACAAGCCTTTCCTCGTCTATTCCAGCGACGACCCGGCCGAAGTCTCCGCCGTGCAGGACAGGCTGGGCCGCGAAAAGGCCGGCAGCATCGTCGAGCACGCCTTCGCTGAGCTGGCGCGGCGCCTCTCGGAGGGCGGCGTGACGCGGCTTCTCGTCGCGGGCGGCGAGACCTCGGGTGCGACCGTGCTGGGCCTCGGCATCCGCACGCTGGAGATCGGCCCGGAAATCGACCCCGGCGTGCCCTGGACGCGCGTGGTCGACGGGCCGGACATGGTCGTGGCGCTCAAGTCCGGCAATTTCGGCACCCCGGATTTCTTCCTGAAAGCCTGGAACCTGTTGCGCTGATGCCCGATTTGCCTGCGCTGAATCTCGTATAGGATCAGGGCATCGACCCGGAAAGCGGCTTCCGGTTTTCGGGAAAGTCGACGCCGGGTCGAACTGGGAGCCCGCATGGATATGGCGTTTCTCGGCGAACTTCTGACGAGCGTGGCCGATCGTGGCCGCGCCCTGATCGGTTTCGAGCGCTTCCTCGGCAATCGCGCCCGGCCTATCGACCGGCTCTGCGAGGATCTGCTCTCCGGCCGGGGGGAGGCCTCCGGGATGGCGCTGGCGCAGGCGGTGCTCGAAGCCTGGCAGCGGCTCGACAAGCCGGGCCGCCTTGCTTTCTTCAATCTGCTGCAGGAGCGTTTCGGGCCGGATCACGCCCGGCTCGACAAGGCGATCGAGACCTATCGCGCCAAACCCGATGCGGCAGCCACCTCGGCGCTGCATCTTGCTGCGGAGCCGCGTCGGCAGGAGCTGCTGCGCCGCCTCAATCTCGCGCCGGAAGGCACGCCCGTGCTCGTGCGAATGCGCGAAGCGCTGTTCGAGGCGATTGAGACGCAGGCCGATCTCAAGGCGGTCGACGACGATTTCCGCCATCTCTTCGGCTCCTGGTTCAACCGAGGCTTCCTCGTTCTGCGCCGCATCGACTGGCGCACCCCGGCGAATGTGCTGGAGAAGATCATCCGCTACGAGGCGGTCCACGAGATCCAGGGCTGGGACGATCTCCGGCGCCGGCTGGAGCCGGCGGACCGGCGTTGCTTCGCCTTCTTCCATCCCCAGCTGGTCGACGAGCCGTTGATCTTCGTCGAGGTCGCCCTCACCACCGAGATACCGCGCAGCATCGGCGAGGTGCTGAGCCCGGAGCGCGAGGTGTTGGCGGCGCAGGAGGCGACGACCGCGGTGTTCTATTCGATCTCGAACTGTCAGGAGGGGCTGCGCGGCATCTCCTTCGGCAATTTCCTGATCAAGCAGGTGGCGGAGGATCTGAAGCGCGAGCTGCCGGGGCTCGACACCTTCGTCACGCTCTCGCCGGTGCCCGGCTTCGGGCGCTGGCTCGCCGGTGTCGCTGCCGAGCCCGGCGAAATCGCTCTCACCAATGAGGAGCGCTCCGAGCTTGCCCGGCCCGGCGGCGAGACCATCTCGCTCGACGATGCGACGAAGGCGCGTCGCGACAAGCTGCTCGGCCAGATGACGGCGGAATACATGCTGAGGGCGCGCACGAGTTCAGGCCGGGTCATCGACCCGGTCGCGCGCTTTCATCTCGGCAATGGCGCCAGGCTGGAGCGGATCAATGTCGGCGGCAATCTCTCGGCGCGGGGCCTGCGCGAATCGCATGGCGTGATGGTCAACTACCGCTACGACCTCGACGATATCGAGACCAATCACGAGGCCTTCGCCACCCGCAACACGGTCGTGGCCTCCTCCGGCGTGCGCAAGCTGCTGCGCCCGGCGGCAAATTAAGACGGAAACGCCTGAAAGGACCCGAAATCATGGGCAATCACCTGTTTGACCTCATCCGCTCGCGCATGCCGGCGCCGGATGCGCCCTTCGCCGAGCTCGATGACGGCAGGCGCTTCACCTATGGCGACATGCTCGCCGTCTCCGCCCGCTTCGCCAACGCTCTCGTCGGGCTCGGCGTGAAGCCGGGTGACCGCGTCGCGGTGCAGGTCGAGAAGAGCTTCGAGGCGCTGATGCTCTATCTCGGCACCGTCCGGGCCGGCGCGATCTTCCTGCCGCTCAACACCGCCTATACCCCGGCCGAGATCGAGTATTTCCTGGGCGATGCCGAGCCGGCCGTCTTCGTCTGCGATCCCGCCAAGGCCGAAGCGCTGCGTCCCTATGCCGAAAAGGCCGGCGCCAAGCTGGAGACGCTCGGCGTCGGCAACGGCAGCCTGCTCGACAAGGCCAATGCCGCTTCGGGCGACTTCGCCGATGTCGCGCGCGGGCCGGACGACCTCGCCGCGATCCTTTACACCTCCGGCACGACCGGGCGCTCCAAGGGCGCGATGCTCAGCCACGACAACCTGTCGTCCAATGCGCTGGCGCTGGTCGATTACTGGTGCTTCGGCAAGGGCGATGTGCTGCTCCACGCTTTGCCGATCTTCCACACGCACGGCCTCTTCGTCGCAACGAATGTGATCCTCTTCGCCGGCGCCTCGATGATCCTGCTGCCGAAATTCGATCCGGATCAGGTCTTCAAATACCTGCCGCAGGCGACGAGCATGATGGGCGTGCCGACCTTCTATGTCCGGCTCTTGCAGGATCAGCGACTGACGAAGGAAGCGACGAAGCATATGCGCCTCTTCGTCTCCGGCTCGGCGCCGCTGCTGGCCGAGACGCACCGCGAATGGCGCGACCGCACCGGCCACGCCATCCTCGAGCGCTACGGCATGACCGAGACCAACATGAACACCTCGAACCCTTATGAGGGCGATCGGGTGGCCGGCACGGTCGGCTTCCCGCTGCCGGGGGTCTCGGCGCGCGTCACCGATCCCGAAACGGCCAAGGAACTCGCCCGCGACGAGATCGGCATGATCGAGGTCAAGGGACCCAACGTCTTCAAGGGCTACTGGCGCAACCCGGAGAAGACCAAGGCCGAGTTCCGGCCGGATGGCTTCTTCATCACCGGCGATCTCGGCAAGATCGATCCCGCCGGCTACGTCCATATCGTCGGACGCGGCAAGGACCTGATCATCACCGGCGGCTACAATGTCTATCCCAAGGAAGTCGAAACCGAGATCGACGAGATGCCGGGCGTGATCGAGAGCGCCGTCATCGGCGTGCCGCATCCCGATTTCGGGGAGGGCGTCACGGCCGTCGTCGTCGCCAAGCCGGGCGCCGAGATCACCGCAAAGGGCATCGCCAAGGCGTTGGAGCAGCGGCTCGCGAAGTTCAAGCAGCCCAAGCAGGTCTTCGTCGTTGCCGAGTTGCCGCGCAACACCATGGGCAAGGTCCAGAAGAACCTGCTGCGCGAGCAGTACAAGGACATCTACGCCAGGCAGCTGAAGGCCGGCGAGTAGGCGGCTCGCTCCGTCATTCTCGGGCGAATGGAAGCTTCGACCCGAGAATCTCGTTCAGAAGATGCTCGGGTCAAGCCCGAGCATGACGGTTGACGCAGTCGGGTCACACCATCGCCGGCACGCCGAGTTCGATCGTCTCGCCATCGGCGGGAATACGCAGGCGCTGCATGTCCACGCCGCGTTCCTTCGCTGCCTTCCGCAAGGCGGCCCGCGTCACCGTGGCGTGGTCGAGCGCTTCCATATGCGTCGCGATCACCGTCGCCAGCGCGAAGGCCTCGGCGAGGTCGAGCGTCTGCGTGTCGTCCATCACGATCAGCGTGTTGTCCCACATCGCGCCGCAGGAATGCGTGACGATGATGTCCGGGCCGGTTGCTGCCACCGCGTCGCGCAGCGGCGGGTAGAGCACGCTGTCGCCGCACCAGTAGATGGTCGGCTCGCCCGGCGCCTCGAAGCTCAGACCCATGACGTGGCCCATCGTCTCGGCGACGGCGCCGGTGCCATGCTGGGCCGGATGCCGTTTGAGCACGATCGGCCCGAGCCGGACGAAGCAGTCGATCGCGGTGATGGAGGAGAAGCCCGCCTGCGCGATCGCCGCCTCGTCGCCGGGCTGGCAGATGACCGGCAGGTTCTTCGGAACGCGCTGCTTGGCGACCTCGTCGAAATGATCGGCATGGAGATGCGAGACGATCACCGTGTCGACGCCGGCGATGATGTCTTCGATCGGTTCGGGCAGGTCGACCATCGGGTTCTGCGAACGCCCGGTGAAGGAGCGGCGGCTGTGGCGCGGGCCGAAATCGGGGTCGATCAGGAAGGTCCTGCCGCCATAATCGAGTTTCAGCGTCGCGTTGCGGAGAAGTTTGAGCTTCATATCCGTCGGCTCCTCATCAAGGAGGGGCATTGTTCCGCATCCCACCACGAGGAGACCAGTTCGGATTTGTGAAGCGGTTCCCACGTTCGCGTGACGTATCGGCGCCCGTTGGAGAATGCCTCCAGCCCTCATCCTGAGGAGCCATTTCGTTAGAAATGGCGTCTCGAAGGATGCTCAGGGAGGTGCTGGAGATATCTGGGGCATCCTTCGAGACGCCGCTTCGCGGCTCCTCAGGACGAGGGCTGGCGTGATCGGGAAGCCTCTCACGCCGCCGCGAACTGGCCGTAGGGTACGCTCTCGCGCGCCTTGCGCAGCGCGTTCGCCCACCAATGCAACTGCGCCAGCATCGTCGCCATCGCCTGTTCGGCACGGTCGGCGTCGAGCAACTGCCCCTCCGCGTCGAAGCGAGACCAGACATCGGCGAAGGCGACGCCGTCGCGGATCGGCGCGGCATGCAACTCGCCGAAGACGAGACGCAACTGCTCGACGGCGCGCAGGCCCCCCGAGATGCCGCCATAGGAGACGAAGCCGACCGGCTTGCCCCGCCATTCCGGCCCGACCGCGTCGATCAGGAACTTCAGGATCGCCGGATAGCCGCGGTTGTATTCGGGCGTCACCACGACGAAGCCGTCGGCCCAGCCGATGATCTGCCTGAGCTCTTCCAGGGCAGGGTGCTTGCCGCTGACATGGCGTGGCGGCAGGACGATCTCGCCGGGGTCGACGACGGCAAGATCGAACGGGCCGTCGCCCTGGATCTGGGAGACCGCCCAGCCGGCGACCTTGTCGCAGAAGCGGCCTTCGCGGCTGCTGCCGTAGATCAGGGCGAGCCTGATCCGTGTATCGACCTTCTGGTGCATGGAAACGCTCCGGTTTGCATCACGGGAGCAGGGCTTATAGAACCTCAACTAAGGTTAAGGTCAAGAGGCTTGTTCCATGTCCCAGCAGGCGCGTTTGCCCGGCGAGCTCAGCGTCGGTGATGTCGCCCGCCGCAGCGGCCTCGCCGTCTCGGCGCTACATTTCTATGAGGCGGAGGGACTGATCCGCAGCCATCGCGCGCCCGGCAACCAGCGCCGCTATCCACGCGAGGTGCTGCGCCGGGTCGCGATTATCAAGGTGGCGCAACGCGCCGGCATGCCGCTGAAGACCATCCGTGAGGCCTTCAGGGCTCTGCCGCAGGAGCGCACGCCGACCGTCGCGGACTGGACGCGGCTGTCGTCCGCCTGGAAAGAGGAACTGGAGCGTCGCATCGACCGGCTGACGCGGTTGCGCGATCATCTCAACGGCTGCATCGGCTGCGGCTGTCTCTCGGTGCGCGATTGCCCGCTGCACAATCCGCTCGACCGGCTGGGCGAGGAAGGGCCGGGTCCGCGCCTCCTCGATCCGGATTGACGTTCAGCCCGCCTTGTAGAGCGTATCGAGCGGCATCCGCGCGACATCGGCCATCAGCTGGACGAAGCCTTTCGCCTGCAGTGCCGCGGTGGCCTTGCCCTTCTCCGCCGTTGCGAGGCTGGCGTCGCCAACGGCGCCGGAGCGGTTCACATCCTGCGCCATCCAGGCGAAGGCATGCGGCCCGGTCGGCCGCAGATGCGTGTAACCCTCTTCGGCCATGGTCACGGTATGCGGTTTGAAGAGTGCGGCCTTGCTCATGTCGACGAGGTCCGGCCGGAAATGCCGCATCAGCGAAGTCTCGACGTCGCCGCCATGGATGCCATGGCGGGTGTCGAGTTCGTCGAAGATGCCTTCCGGCAGGCCGAAGGACATCCAGGCGGTGCAGACGGCAAGCATGCCGTGGCCGACACGCAGCTCCCGCGCGACGATCTTCATGGGATCGACATTGCCGCCATGGGAGGTGATCAGCACGAGCTTGCGGAAGCCGGCGCGTTTCACGCTCTCGCCGATCTCGATCCAGGAGCGGATCGCGCTTTCCCAGCCGATCGTCAGCGTCCCCGGCGAATGCAGATGCTCGTTCGACTTGCAGACCGCCTGAGTAGGCAGGACGAGCACGTCGAGATCGGCCGGCACCAGCGGCATCGCCTCGGCAAGCATGGCGTTCATGACGGTGGTGTCGACCGAGACCGGCAGATGCGGGCCATGCTGCTCGATCGCCGCCAGCGGCAACACTGCCACGGCGCTTTCGGGCGAGAGCGCGGCGAAATCGGAACTCTTCAGGTCGCCCCAGAAACGTGCGGTCATGATGAACAGGCCTGTCAGGAGCCGGCTGGGTTGCCTGGTTTCTGTGCAGAAAGCGGGCGGCACGGCGTTGCATTGTCCCGCCGTCCTATCGCATGGGATAAGCAGACGGGCCAGTAGTCGGCCGGCGGCAGGCGCAGGGGAGATATCGAAATGGCGACGATGAAATATCGCGTGAACCGGCGCGCAGCGCTCGGGCTGATCGGCGGTTCGACCGCATCCCTGCTCATCCCCGTGCCGGGCGCTCGCGTCAGCGCACAGACGCTCGACAAAGTCAGCTACCAGACCAACTGGCGGGCCCAGACCGAGCATGGCGGCTTCTACCTGGCCGCGACCAACGGGATCTACAAGAAGTACGGCATCGACGTCGATATTCGCCCCGGCGGCCCGCAGCAGAACCCGACGCAGCTCCTGCTCGGCGGCCGCGTCGACATGATCATGGGCAATTCGCTGGAGGCGCTCAGCTTCGCGCAGGAGAACCTGCCGTTCCTCTGCATCGCCTCGATCTTCCAGAAGGACCCGCAGGTCCTGATCTCGCATCCCGGCCAGGGCAACGACACCCTCGCCGACCTCAAGGACAAGCCGATCCTGATCGGCGCGCAGGCGCGCGTCGGGTTCTGGCCGTTCCTGAAGCTCAAGTTCGGCTATCGCGACGAGCAGATCCGCCCCTACACCTTCAACATGGCGCCGTTCCTGGCCGACAAGAAGGTCTCGCAGCAGGGCTTCCTGTCCTCCGAGCCCTTCGTCATCCGCAAGGCGGGCGTCGAGCCGGTCGTCCATCTCCTCGCCGATGCCGGCTTCGAGAACTACAACACCACCATCACGATCTCCCGGAAGATGGCCGAGGAGAAGAAGGAGCTGGTGCAGCGTTTCGTCGACGCGACGCTCGAGGGCTGGGCGGAATACATGAAAGGCGGCCCCAACATCGCCGCTGCCAATGCCCGGATCCTCAAGGACAATCCCGACATGGATCAGGAGAAGATCGACTACGCTCTCAAGGTGATGAACGAACGTGGCATCGTGCTCTCCGGCGACGCGCTGACGCTCGGCATCGGCGCCATGACCGATGCGCGCTGGGCGAGCTTCGCCAAGACGATGACCGAGGCTGGGGTGATCCCGGCCGGCGTCGACGTCAAGAAGGCCTACAGCCTTGCCTTCGTGAACAAGGGCATCGGCAAGGCATAGGGCGCGTCATGCTCGGGCTCGACCCGAGCATCTCGGAAACCAGCGCCTTCTCTTCATGAGCTTCTCGGGTCTGCGCTTCGCCCGAGAATGACGGCATTTCGCAGATTGGATCATCAGGCTTTGGACACGGCCTATCTAAGCACACCCGCAGGCAAAGAGACCACCGGCAACCCGCTGGTGGCGGTCCGGCACGTCTCGAAGCGCTTCGCCAACGGCACGCTCGCTGTCCACGATGTGGACATCGAACTCGGGGCAGGGCAGTTCGTCAGCCTGCTCGGCCCCTCCGGCTGCGGGAAATCGACGCTGCTGCGCATGATCGCGGGCCTCGGCGCGCCGACCTCCGGCACGATCACCTGGCCGGGCGAGGCGGGCGCCGCGCAGGGCAGCTCCGGCCATGGTGCGCGCGATCTCGGCTTCGTCTTTCAGGACCCGACGCTGATGCCCTGGGCGAATGCCCTCGCCAACGTCATGCTGCCGCTCAAGCTCAAGTGCGTGCCACGGGCCGAGGCCGAGGCGCGCGCGGCGCAGATGCTGGCCCTGGTCGGCCTCAAAGGCTTCGAAAAGTCCTATCCGCGCGAACTCTCGGGCGGCATGAAGATGCGCGTCTCGATCGCCCGCGCGCTGGTGATGCGCCCGAAGATCCTGCTGATGGACGAGCCCTTCGCTGCGCTTGACGAGATCACCCGCCACCGCCTCAACGACGACCTGCTGGAGCTGTGGTGGCGCGAGCGCTTCACCGCCGTCTTCGTCACCCATTCGGTGTTCGAGTCGGTCTATCTCTCGCAGCGGATCGTGGTGATGGCGGCCAGGCCCGGCCGGGTCATGGCCGACCTCTCCGTCGAGGCCGACTATCCGCGCGACGAGCTGTTCCGGACCTCCGGCGAATACGCCCATCTCTGCCGCGTCGCCTCCACCAAGCTCAAGGAGGCGATCGGCCGATGAGCGCGCCCGTCGAAACGCTGGCGTCGGACGGCACCGACGCGCAGGCGCTGCCCGTCGCTGCGGCCGAAGCCCGCATTCTCGGCCTGCCGGCCGGTGTCTGGCCGCGCATCCTCGCTCCGCTCGCGATCGGCGTGATCGTGCTGGCGCTCTGGGAATTTGCCGTCCGCTGGAACGAAATCCCGTCTTATGTCCTGCCCGGGCCGATCCTGGTCGGCCAAACGCTGGTTGCCGATTGGGGCACGCTCTCCGGCTCGCTCTGGGTGACACTGAAGATCACCTTCATGGCGCTGGCGGCGGCCATCGTCGTCGGCGTGACGCTTGCCGTGCTGTTCAGCCAGTCGAAATGGCTGGAGATGGCGCTGCTGCCCTATGCCGTCATCCTGCAGGTCACGCCGATCGTCGCCATCGCCCCGCTGATCATCATCTGGGCCAATGATATCGACTTGTCGCTGCTGATCTGCGCCTGGATCGTCGCCTTCTTCCCGATCCTGTCGAACACCATCCTCGGGCTGAATTCGGCCGACCATAACCTCGTCAACCTGTTCGAGCTCTACGGCGCCTCGCGCTGGCAGACGATGCGCTACCTCAAATTGCCGGCGGCTCTGCCCTATTTCCTGGCGGGGCTGAAGATCTCGGGCGGACTCGCGCTGATCGGCGCGGTGGTGGCGGAGTTCGTCGCAGGCACGGGCGGCAGCGCCTCGGGCCTCGCCTATCGCATCCTGGAGGCCGGCTATCAGCTCAAGATCCCGCGCGTCTTCGCCGCGCTGGTGATGATCTCGCTGTCGGGCATCGCGATCTTCCTGGCGACGAGCCTGGTCTCCCATCTGCTGCTGCATCGCTGGCACGAGAGCGCGATCAGGCGCGAGAACTGACGCTGACCTGGCGGGGAGTGGCCTCGCCTACGCTTCAGACGAAATAAGCGAGCTTGCGATCGGCCTGCAGCGCGTCGATCTCGCGCAGGCCGGCCTCCGAATAGCCGGCGGCGACGCGCTGCGGCTCGGGCGAGGCGGCAACTGGTTCCTCGAAGGTGAGGTCGTCGTCGAGGAGATGCACGGTTCCCATGCGCGTCTCCGGTGCGGCCTGGTCGTTGAGCTGGTACGGGGCTGGCGGCTCGTCTGCCGCGGCGGCGCTTGCGTCGCGATACTCGCGACGGATCGCCGGCGGGGACGGCGCGGTGGCCATGCTCCCCTCGGCCGCCGCGGCCATGATCTCGAAGCTGGTGCTCGGCTCTCGCGAAACCTCGCCGAAGGCGCGCAGGCTTGAATCCAGCATGGCGATGGTGTCGGAGATCTTGTCGATGCGCTGGACGAGCCCGTCGACGACGGCGATCGCGGTCGATATCTCGGCAGAGTGCTGATCCAGCTTGTCGCAGAGCCCTTCCTCGGCGCCCGCCTCGCGCAGGCTCCAGGCCGCCTCCTGGATGCTTTCGGTGGCGGACAGGACGGTGCCGGCTGCCTGTTCGATCCGGGCCGCGAGCCCGGACGAGCGGATGTCCGGCTTGCCGCTCACGCGTTCCAGGTCGCTGCGCAGATCGCTGATCAGGGCAGCGGCTTCGATCAGGTTCGTTTCGCGGCTGGTCTCCTGCACGCCGAGCCCGACGACCCGCTCGATCCGGTGAATTGCACCGAGGAGCTGGAGCGTATCGGCCTGGCGGTTGCGCTTGGCGTATTCCGTCATGAACCAACGGCCGCGCGACGTCTCCATGACCGCGGCTTCGATTGCCTCGTAGTCGGCCTGGCTCAGCGGTGTCAGCGAGCGCGGTTCGCCCATGACCATTCTGCCTTCGATCAACCGGCCGAATCAACGGCCGTCGGGATTTTCCAAAAGCGAGGCTGCTCCACGATTGTTTAAGAAATTGCTGCTTCCGGCGCCGGCGTCAGCGAGACGCTTGCGAAAAAGGCCGATTCTATGGCCCTTCGGCAACGTTTGCCGGCGGAAGTGCGTTGGGCATTGCCCTATGCTTGCCAAGTGCCTTGGTCGCGGCAATACAGAGCTTAAGGGGTCGATTTCGACGCGAGAGACTGGTGTTGCGCAGCCGCGAGGCTGCCCTGGGCAGGGCGAGGGACGTCATAGCGACATGGCGAGCGTTGATACCGCCGAACCGCAGACGATCATCCGCTCCGATGCCGGGACGGTCTCGGTGGCGCTTGCCGGTTCCTGGAGCGCCGACCGTGCGCCGCGCATCGAAAAGCTGATCGCCGAGATCGGCGAGGATCTGCGGCAGGCGCGGCATGTGCGGCTCGATCTTTCCGGCGTCAGTCGTCTCGACACGCTCGGTGCCTATGTCCTCAATCGCTTGAAGGAGCGGCAGGAGAGGGAGGGCGCGGCTGTCGATATCGTCAGCGACAAGCCCGAGCATGCCATCCTGCTTGCGGAGGTCCATGTCCATGACGCGGACCTGCAGGCGTCGCAGCGACATTTCCGGGTGGTCGACATCCTCGTCGATATCGGGGAAGCGGTCGTGCGCTTCGGCCGCGACATGGTCGGCGGCGCCATGTTCCTCGGCGAGGTCGTGGTTGGCTCCATTGGCGTCGTTCTCGGTCCGCGCAAGTTCCGTGGGCCGTCCCTCGTCAACCAGATCGAGCTGATCGCCTTCAACGGCGCGCCGATCATCATGCTGATCTCGTTCCTTGTCGGGTGCATCGTCGCGCAGCAGGGCATCTTTCAGCTTCAGCAGTTCGGCGCCGCGGCTTTCGTCGTCAACCTGACCGGCATCCTAATCCTGCGCGAGCTCGCCGTGCTCCTGACCTCAATCATGATCGCGGGCCGCTCGGGCTCGGCCTTCACCGCCGAGATCGGCTCGATGAAGATGCGCGAGGAGATCGATGCTCTGCGTGTCATGGGCCTCGATCCGATCGAAGTTCTGGTCGTGCCGCGTATTCTCGCTCTGATCATCTCGCTGCCGATCCTGACCTTCATCTCGGCCATGGCGGGCCTTGTCGGCGCCGGCCTCGTCGCCTGGCTCTATGGCGGCATCGGGGTCGATACCTTCCTCGCCCGGCTGCAATCGGTCATCACCTGGAAGCATTTCGCCGTCGGGCTGATCAAGGCGCCGTTCATGGCCTTCGTCATCGGGCTGATCGCCTCGATCGAGGGCTTGGCGGTTCAGGGCTCGGCGGAGTCGCTCGGACGCCAGGTCACGGCTTCGGTGGTGAAGGCGATCTTCATGGTCATCGTCGTCGACGGCCTCTTTGCCATGTTCTTCGCGTCGATCGAGTTCTGACGATGGCTTTCCCCGACAGATCTCCGGCTCCTGCGCCGCAACCCGTTTCATCGGCGGAAAACCCGAAGGCGGGGGAGCCCGAAGCGGTCATCCGGGTGCGCAATCTCAAGGTTGCCTTCGGTGAGAAGGTCATCATGGACGGCCTCGATCTCGACGTGCTGCGCGGCGAGATCCTGGGCTTCGTCGGCGGCTCGGGGCAGGGCAAGTCGGTGCTGACGCGCACGATCCTCGGCTTGGTCCAGAAGGCGCGCGGAACCATCGAAGTCTTCGGCGAGAACGTCGATACGCTGACGCCGCAACAGCGGCGCGTGGTGGAGCGCCGCTCGGGCGTGATGTTCCAGCAGGGCGCGCTGTTCTCGGCGCTGACGGTGAAGCAGAACATCCAGGTGCCGATGCGCGAATATCTGCATCTTTCACCTCACCTGCTCGAAGAGCTGGCGATGGTGAAGCTCGATCTCGTGGGATTGCCGCTCGATGCGGCGGACAAGGTTCCCTCGGAGCTGTCGGGCGGCATGATCAAGCGCGCAGCGCTCGCCCGGGCGCTTGCGCTCGACCCGGAGATCGTATTCCTCGACGAACCGACATCGGGGCTGGACCCCATCGGCGCGGCGGAGTTCGACGACCTCATCATGACCCTGAAGAAGACTCTCGGGCTGACCGTCTTCATGGTGACCCATGATCTCGACAGCCTGTATCATGCCTGTGACCGAATCGCCGCGCTTGCGGACAAGAAGGTGATCGCGGTTGGCCCGCTGGCGACGATGCTGGCGTCGGATCATCCGTGGCTTAAGGCGTATTTCGGTGGCGAGCGCGCCATGGCCCGGCTGCCGGCCGGGGAACGGGAACGAAACGGCTAGGGCATGGAATCGCGCGCCAACTACGCACTCGTCGGTCTCTTCACGCTCGCGGTCCTGGCCGCGGCGTTCGGCTTCGTCTACTGGTTCAACAGTGGCGCGGCCGGGCGCAGGGAGAGCGTGCGCGTCATCTTCACCGGCACCGTGACCGGCCTAGGCCGCGGTTCGAGCGTGCTGTTCAACGGATTGCGCGTCGGCGAGGTCACCAGCATCGAGCTTCAGCCGGACGATCCGCGCCGCATCTACGCCGTCATTCAGGTCGCCAGCACGACGCCGCTGCGCGAGGATACCCGCGCCCGCATCGAGGCGCAGGGCCTGGCCGGTGTGGTCGCGCTCCAACTGATCGGCGGTGCCCCGGACGCCCCGGTGCTGACCGCCAAGCCCGGCGAGCCGATGCCGACGATCATCGCCGAGCGTTCCGAACTGCAGGACATCATCGAGACCGTGCGCAACGTCGCGCAGAAGGCCGACACGATGCTCACCTCGCTCGACGGGCTGATCAAGCAGAACGCCGGTCCGCTCAATAACACCGTCCGCAATGTCGAGAAGTTCTCGGAGGCGCTGGGCAAGAACTCCGACGGTCTCGACAAGCTGATGGCCGGCTTCAGCAACATCGCCGAGACGATTCAACCCCTCTCGCAACGGCTTCAGACTCTGAGCGAGGAGCTGACCGGGGTGGTGCGCTCGGTCGATCGGCAGAAGGTTGCGGCCATCATCGAGAACGTCGACAAATTCACGGGCGCGCTCGGCGGTTCGAGCGCCGACGTTGCGAAGGTGGTCAAGGATGCCGCCTCGATCTCGGCCAAGCTCGACAAGGCGGCCGACCAGGTCGAGGGCGTGTTGAAGGCGGCGCAGGGCTTCCTCAACGCCGGCGCCGGCGGGGAAGGCCGCAGCGCGTTCCAGGAGGTCGCCGACGCCGCCAAATCGATGCGCGTGCTCGCCGACAATCTCGACAAGCGCACGGCCGAGATCACCGCCGGTATCAACCGCTTCACCGGGCCGGGGCTGCGGGATGTCGAAGCCTTGGCCTCGGACGGCAAGAAAACCCTGACCGAAATCAACCGGACATTGCGCAATTTCGAGCGCAATCCGCAGCAGCTCATCCTCGGCGGCAAGCCGCCGCTCCCGCAATACAATGGATCCCGCTAAGCGATGACGATCGAGGCAGCGCTCTTCCCGGCGACGAAGGCTCGCCTCACGGCCCTCCTGCTGGTCACCGGCGCCATGCTTGCAGGCTGCAGCGGTCCGACACCGACGACGTTCGACCTCTCGGCACCGAGCGGCTTCGGCAAGGTCGGCGGCTCGCGCGCCGTGATGGTGGTAGCCGAGCCGACCACGGTGCAGGCGCTCGATTCCGATCGGGTCATCGTCAGGGATGCGGGCGGGGCCCTTTCCTTCGTCGGCGGAGCTCAGTGGGCCGATCGCATCCCCGCGCTGGTGCAGGCGAGGCTTATCCAGACCTTCGAGAATGCCAGCCGCATCGGCTCCGTTTCGGCGCCAGGCCAGCGCATCCAGCCGGATGTGCAGCTCAACACCAACATCCGCAGCTTCAACATCGACGCTGCGACCGGGATGGCGGTGGTCGAGATCACCGCCCGGATCGTTGGCGATCAGAGCGGCAAAATCCAGCGCGCGCGCCTGTTCTCGGCCCGCGTGCCGGCCAGCTCTGTCGACGGGGCGGGAGCCGCGCAGGCGCTCGACCGGGCGCTGTCGCAGGTTCTGATCGAGATCGTGCGCTGGGCGCGCTGAGCCTGCCCGGCCGGCATCGGCCTGAGCATTTTCGAGCGAAGTGGCCTCGGTTCGCGTGAAGAAAATGCGTCCAATCAAAGGGCTATAGCATCGGACCGAAAAGTGGAATCCACTTTTCGAAGAAATCCGATGTTAAAACAAAGAGATAGATCGCCACTTCGCATCCGAGAGGACGCGCGGCGATCCAGAGCATTTCCGCGCTTCGAAGATGCGCGGAAATGCTCTAAATTCTGATTCCGGCTCGGCCCGAGCCTCCCCCCTCCAGCCGGGGAAGTATGATCATACAGGGCATTTCGACGATCTGACCGACTGTCCGGGCATCACGCATGAGGAGGGATTGCGCTCGCTGCCCGCGATAGGAGGTTCATGTCATGACGTTGTCGGCCCCGATCCATCAACTGAAGCGCAGAGCCAGGCTGTTGAGCCGCAGAGAGCGGATTCCCCTCCACGCCGCTCTCGACCGTATCGCGACAGATGAAGGGTATCGCAGTTGGAGCTTGCTTGTCGCGAAGCTGCCCCGAACCGAAACGGCCCACGCGCTGTTGTCTCGCTTTACGCCGGGCGATCTCGTCCTGATGGCCGGGCGGCCGGGCCAGGGCAAGACGCTGGCGAGCCTTGGCCTACTGGCGGAAGCCATGAGAGCTGGCCGTCGTGGCGCCTTCTTCACGCTCGAATACACGCCGCTCGACGTGGCGGGCCGCCTGCGTGCGCTCGGCATCGAGCCGGATGAGTTCGCCGGCCTGTTCGACTGCGATTGCTCCGATGCGATCAGCGCTGACCACATCGTGGGAACGCTGGCGACGGCGCCGCGCGGCACGGTGGCGGTCATCGACTACCTGCAACTGCTCGACCAGCGGCGCGATACCCCGGAGCTGGCGCTTCAGGTGAGGGCGTTGCGAGCCTTCGCGCGGGAGAGGGGGCTGATCCTCATCTTCATCTCGCAGATCGACCGGTCCTACGATGCCTCGGGCAAGCCGTTTCCGGACATCGCGGATGTGCGGCTGCCCAACCCGCTCGACCTGTCGCTCTTCGACAAGGCCTGCTTCCTCAACCGGGGCGAGGTGTGCTTCCGCGCCGCGGCGTAGAGTCAGCTGATCTTATCCGGAACCACCATCTCGCAAAAGGAAAGGCCGCCCTCTCGGGCGGCCTTTGTCGTTCCAGTCCGCAGGGAACCGGCCGCCTACTCGAAGCGGCCGCTGGCATGGGCCAGCATGGTGTAGACCTTGCCGGTTTCCGAAGTCAGGTAGGTCTTGGCCACCATCGAGTCGCGGTCGTCCTTGGCCGCTTCGCCGAGCAGACGCTCGAACTCGTCGATGTAGCGATCGACCGTCTCCTTGAACTCCGGGTCGCGCCGGTACTTGCGGCGGATGTCGTCGAAGGTCTGCTGGCCCTGCAGCGTGTAGAGCCGGCGGGTGAAGACGTTGCGCTCGCCGCGCTTGTAGCGATCCCACAGCTCGACGGCGGCGTCATGGTCGATCATCCGCGCGATATCGACGGAGAGCGAGTCGAGCTTCTCGATCGAATGGGTCGTCGGCTTGCTGGGCTCCGGCTGCTTGTCCTCGCGCGAGGCGCGGCTGAGCAGATCGGAGAGCCAGCCGGCTTTGGCGGGCTGCTGCACCGTCGCGTCGGGCTGCCGGCGCGGGGCCTCCTGGGTCGGAGCCGGGCGGCTCGGCGCAGGAGTGGGCTCGCTGCGGGGCTCCGCGCGAGGGGTGGCGACGCGCGCCGTCTCGGCCGAGGCATCGAGCGAGGGGCGCAGCAGAGGTTCCGCTGCCGCCGGCTTCGGCTGCGGCGCCGGCGTGAAGGCCGGAGCCGACTGCGGGGCCGGGGCAGGGGCGGCGGCGACCGTTGCCTTGCGGCTCACGACGGCGTCGATCGGCAGCGAGACGTCGCCGCGCCGGCCGGAACGCGTCACGATCTCGGTGAGATCGTTCAGCGCCTTGATCTGCTCGGCCACGACACGCCGCATCGCAGAGGTCGATTCCTGTGCCTCCTTCGGCAGCTCGAGCACGCCGCGCTTCATTTCTGCCCGCGTTGCCTCCAGCTCGCGCTGGATGTCGCCGGTGATGCCGCGCATGTCCTGCGCCGCCTTCTGGAAGCGCTCGGTCACCTTGGCGAGCTCGCCGCTGATCTCGGTCGAGACCTGGGTATAGGCCTCGCGCAGGGCTTCCGCGGTGCGCTCGCGTTCCTTGCCGGTCGCGGCGCGGATCGTCTCGAACTGCTGCGCGATGGCGCTCGTCGTCGATTCGGCCGAGTCGGAGAGCACGGTGCCGATCTGGCGCGCTCGCGCCTCGGCGGTGCCGAGCGACTCGTCGATCAGCGAAGCGAAGGAGCGGGTGATCGCCTCGACATCGTCGGTGCGGTTGGCGATCAACCCATGGAGCTGCTCCAGCGCATCGCGGCGCTCGGCCAGCGCCTTGCCGACGCGTCCTTCGATCTGTTCGAGCCGGCCGGCAACGGCGTTGAGCGCAGCACTGCTGGCCTGCGTCGCCTCGTTGAGCGAGGTGCCGCGATTGTCGAGCTGGCCGATCAGGGCCGTCGTCTCGCGCAGGGTGCCTTCCGAGTAGCTCTTCAGCTCCGCGATCTGCGCCGTGACCTGCTGCGAGGCGTTGCCTGCCTCCGTCATCACGGTGCCGATGACGTTCTGCAACTCGCCGACGCGGGTCGACAGGCTGTTCTCGACGGCGGCCAGGTTCTTGTTCGCGCCGTTGACGATCTGCTGCATCAGCTTGTTGGCTTCGCCCAGGCGGCCGAGCATGCCGCCGAGCTCCTCGCGCAGCTGCTCGTTCGTGCTGACCAGGGCCTCGACCGACTGCTTCGAGCTGGCCTCAAGCGTCTCGCGCAGCGCGTTGGACGAAGCCTCGACCGCATTGGCGATGGCCGCGCCGCGGTCACGCAGCCCGGCGACGATGGCGTTGCCGCGGCTTTCGAGCGCGCGCACCACCGTTTCCCCGACCGTGGCGAACTCGGCGGCCAGCGCCTCACCACGCTCATTCAACGCCTCGACGGCGCCATTGCCCTTGGCGTCGAAGACTGCGCGCAGCGCCTCGACCCGTTCGTCGAGCGACTGGGTCAGCGTTTCGCCCTGGCGGCCGAGCACTTCGACAAGGCCGTGGCCCTTGGCGTCGAACGCGGTCCGCAGCGCATCCGTCTGCTCCTCCAGCGAGTTCGCGATCGCCGCGCCCTGGCGTTCGAGCGCGGTGACGACGCCGGTGCCCTGATCCTCGAAGATCGCGCGCAGCTGCTCGGCACGCTGGTCGAGCGCACCGGAGATGGCGTCGCCGCGCCGGCCGAGCGCCGCGACGATTCCCAGGCCGCGATCGTCGAACAGGGTACGCAGTTGCTCGGCGCGCTCGCTGAGAGCGGCCGCGATGGCTTCGCTCTGTTGGGCGAGCGAGGAGACCATGCCGTTGCCCTGGTTGTCGAAAAGCGCGCGCAGCTCCTGCGCCCGTTCCGACAACGTGGCTGCGATCGCCTCGGAGCGTCCCTGCAGCGTCGTCGCGATTTCGTCGCCACGGCTGTCGAGCGTGTGAGAGACGGTGTCGAGCCGGTTGACGACGCGCTCCTCGAAGCGCGCGACGCTCTGGTCGAGCGTATCGGCGATCTGCAGGGCGCGGCCGCCCAGCGTGGCGTTGATGCTGTCCGCCTTGTCGCTGAGCGTGCGCGTCAGCGACTCGCTCTTCGAGGTCACGACCTCGCCGATCTCGTCCGCCTTGGCGGCAAGCGCGCGGGTGACCTCGCGGCCGCCCTCTGCCAGCACGCGGGCGATGTCGACCGTGCGTTCCACCAGCGCCTCGTTGAGGGCAGTGGCCCGCGAGCCGAGGCTGCCGTCGATGCGGGCGATCAGGCTGTCGAGCGCGCCGGCGATCTCGGCGCTCTTGGCGCCCGAGCGGTCCTCGAACAGCTTGATCTGGCCTTCCATCGCATCCGCGGCTTCGCGGGTGCGGCTGGCGAGGAGCTCTGCGGCTTCGAGCGCGCGGGTGCCGACCTTGTCGGCGAGCGTGACGCCGTCCTCGGAGATCAGCTTCTCGACCTGGGCGATGCCGCTATGCAGCGCCTCGGTGAGCTCGCGGGCATCGCCGGAGATCTTGGCGGTGAGCGCACCGCCCTGACGGACGATCAGGTCCTCGAAGGCGCTCAGGCGCGCGCCGAGGGCGGTCTCGACCTCGCGGCCCTGCGTGTCGAACAAGGTGGCCAGCGCCGAGAGGCGGGCGCCGAGTGCGGTGTCGATGTCGCGGCCCTGCGTGTCGAACAGGGTGGACAGCGTCGACAGGCGGGCGCCGAGCGCGGTGTCGATCTCGCGGCCCTGCGTGTCGAACAGCGTGGACAGCGTCGCCATGCGCGAGCCGAGCGCGGTCTCGATCTCGCGGCCACGCTCGTCGAAGAGGCGAGTCAGCGCGTCGTGGCGCTGCGCCAGGGCTTCGGTCAATGCCTGGGCGCGGCCCTCGACCGAACGCAGCATCGATTCCGCGTTGGCGGAAAGCGCTTCGTTGACGCGTCCGCCCTGCTGGGTGAGCGCCATCACGATCTCGCGGCCGGTGCCGGCGAGCATGGTGCGCGCGTCCTCGGCATGGATCGTGAAGGTGTCGCGCAGGCCCTGCGTCGCCTCGAAGACGCGGTCGGCGACATGGCGGCCGTCGACATTGATCGTCTCGGTGAGCGTGCGGGTCGCCTCGGTCATGCGGCGCGCCAGATCTTCGCTCTGCTCGCCGAGCAGGGTGTGGACCTCGCGACCGGTGCTGACGAGGTCGCGGACCATCGTCTCGCGCTGCTCGCCGAGCAGGGCACCGACCTTGTCGCCGGTCTCGCCGATGCTCGCGAGGAAACCCGTCTGCTGCTGTTCCAGTGCGTTCTGCGCGGCTTCGACGCTGCCGGTGATGCGCTGGGCGAGCACCATGCCGCGCTCTTCCAGCTTCTGGTCGATGCTCTCGCCGGTTTCGGCGAGGCGGGAGATCAGCGCGTTGCTGCGCTCGGCCAGGATGCCGTGCACGGAACGGCCGACATCGGCGACGCGGCTCGCCAGAGCCTGGCTCTCGCTGCCGAGCAGATCCTTGATCTCGAGGCCTGCCTGCGAAACCTTCACGGTCATTGCGCCGGCCTGCTCTTCCAGCAGGGCGCTGACGCGCATGCCGGTCTCGGAGAGGCCGGAGATCAGGCGCTCGCTCTGGTGGCCGACGACGTTGCCGACGTCCTGGCCGGCCTGGGTCAGGCGGCCGACGAGCAGGTCGCTCTCGTCGCGCAGGCGGGTCTCGACGGTGTTGACGGCACCCGACACGCTGGCGACCAGCGCCTCGCTGCGCTCCGAGAGCAGCCGGGCGACATCAGCGCCGGCATCGGAAACGCGGGCGACGGTGGCATCGCCTTGTTCGCCCATGAGCGCGGTCAGGTTGCGGCTGGCTTCGGAGACGTTGGCGACGGCCGCTTCGCTGCGTTCCACGAGCAGGCGGGCCAGCTCGCTGCCAGCCTCCGAGACGCGGGCCACGGCGGAACCGCTTTGCTGGCCGACGAGGTTGGCGAGTTCGTTGCCGGCGCCGGAAACGCGCTCGACGAGCTTCTCTGCCTGCTGGTCGAGCAGAGCATGCACGGTCTCGCCGGTTTCGCCGAGGCGATCGACCAGCTTGCCTGCCTGCTCGGTGAACAGGCCGTGCACCTGGCCGGCGACATCGGTGATGCGGCCGGTGAGCGCATCGCCATGCTTCTCGACGGCATTGCTCAGCGTCTCGCTGGCGTCGTTGACGCGCAGGATGATCGCCTCGCTGCGCTCGCGGAGCACGTCGTCGACGGTCCGAGCGGTGTCGTTGAGGCGGCCGACCAGCGTGTCGCCATGCGTGCCGATAAGGGAATGGACGCTCTCGCCGACCTGCGTGAGGCGGCTGGCGATGGCCTCGTTCTGGCGGATGAGCAGGCCGTTGACGCCGCGGCCGACCTCGGCAAGGCGGGTGGTGACGCTCTCGCCCTCGTCGGAGAGGGCGCTGCGCAGCGCCTCGCCGGACTCCGACAGGCGCTTCTGCAGGGCTTCGCTCTGGCTCTCGATCAGCGCGACCATATTGCGGCTGCTGGTCTCGAAACGCTCCGCCGCCTCGGTCCCGCGGGCGGAGATGTCCTTGGCCAGCGTCTCGCCGGTGCTCTTCAGGGTCTCGTTGACGACATCGACGCGGGCGGTCAGCGACTCCGCGACCTGCGCGCCGGTCTCGCTGATGGCGCGGGTGACGCCCTGGGCGCTGGCTGTCAGACCTTCGGTCAGCGAAGCGCCCGTGCGTTCCAGCGAGCCTGCGATCTCCTTGGCGCGACCGTCGAGCATGGTCGAAAGATTGTCGCTGGCGCCGGCCAGCCGCTCGGAGACCTCGCCCGAAGTCACCTGCAGCCTCTCGACGAGATCATGTCCGCGGCCGCTGATCTCCTCGACCATCCGCTCGCCGGCCCGGCCGAGCGCCTGGGTGATCTGGTCGCCCTTGGCCCCGAGCGAACCGGTGACGCGGTCGCCTGCCTGCGCGACGGCCTCGGCGATGACACGGCTGGCGCTGTCTAGGTCCTTGGCGAGCCCGTCATGCGCGCCGCTGATCGCGAGCTTGACGCGCTCGGCATTGCCGACCACGGCCTCGCGCTGGGTGACGAGTTCGTCGATCAGGGAACGCAGCCGGATTTCGTTGTCGGCATAGGCGCGCTCGAGCGTCGAGATCTCGCCGCGCACGATCGTCTCCAATTCGCCGGCGCGCGCCACGGCGCGCTCGATGCCGTCGCCCATGGCGGCGACCTCGCGGCGGATGGTCTGGCTGAGCGACAGGACGGAATCCGCCCCTGCGACCTCAGGCTCGGCGAGACGCAGCGCGACCTCGGTCATCGCCCGCGAGATCAGGCGCATCTCCTGCGTACGGCGATAGAGCGCCGCCAGCACGAAGAAGAACACGACCGGCGCACCGATCGAGAGCGCAAGCAGTGTCCATTCGCCGATGCCGAAATTGGCGACCGGCTCGGGAAGACCATTGCTGAAGGAGCCGTAGCGGCCGAACAGCACGAAGGCCGCGCCGCCCAGCCAGGCGAGCGAGGCGAGCGCGGCGAACCAATAAGGCTTGCGCGACGGGCGGACGGCGAAAGCCTGCACCAGCGAGCTGGAATCGCGGCGGTCGTCATTGGCGACGCGGGTGGTGTCGGGCGCAAGCGCAGCGCTGGCGCGCGGCTGCGCCGGGGGAGGGGTTACGGGCGCGGGCTGCGCGGCGGCAGCTGCAGGCTCGACACGCGGCAATTCGAGCTTGAGATCATTCTCGCTGGTGATGGGAAGCCGGGGCTCGGCGCTGACCAGCGTCTCCGTCTCGCCTCTGGCGATATCGGATTGGGGCTGGTCGAGTCGAAGCGCCTCCTCGATCGCCGACATCGCAGCTTCAGTGGGATCCTGGAGCTTCTTGGGTCGATTCATCGTTGCCGCCTCGCCACGCTACTGACGATGGACGCGAAAGCCCCGTCCCCGTCGCCCCTTGCCGCCTCTGGCCGGGATGATCGGAGACACTGCGCCCATCATTTACCAATTGGAAGGGTAGTGGAGCCCCGTAACCTTGGAAACCCATTTGAGTGCTCGATTCACAAACGTCGTTAACGCCTCGTTCACCATCAAGTCGCTTCTTGGAGTGGGTGAGACCGCCCATGCGGCGATCCGATGTTCACGAGTTGCCCATGCCCCAGAGCGCGATCGATACCGAGCATCTTCACCGCCAGACCGGCGGCGATCATGAGCTCGAGCGCGAATTGCTCACCCTGTTCGCCCAGCAATGCGTGGCGCATCTTCGCACCATCCACGGCAGCGCGGACACGCAAGCTCGGATGGACGCGGCGCACACCTTGAAGGGCGCTGCCCGCGCCATTGGCGCCTGGCAGGTCGCCCAAGCGGCAGATCGGATCGAGCACAGCCTCGGCGATGCGGAGCCGCGTCTGACCGAGAGCGCTCTCGATGAACTAGCCCTGGCCGCCGCCGAGGCACGGGCGGCGATCGCGCGCTTCGACTGCGCGGCCTGAACCGGCGCTGCGGCGGAAAAGCCCGTTCCGTGCCGCTTTGAAATGCTCTAAGCGAGGCCGTCATAGCGCGCCGGAGTTTCTTATGCCGAACATCACCTTCATCGACGCTCACGGAGAGAGCCGCACCGTCGAGGGCGAAACGGGCTCCACGGTGATGGAAACGGCGATCCGCAACGCGATTCCCGGTATCGAGGCCGAATGTGGCGGCGCCTGCGCCTGCGCCACCTGCCACGTCTATGTCGACGATGCCTGGATGGAAGCCGTCGGCCATGCCGAGCCGATGGAAGAGGACATGCTGGACTTCGCCTTCGACGTCCGGCCGACCTCGCGTCTCTCCTGCCAGATCCGGATCAGAGACAATCTTGACGGGCTGGTCGTGCGCACCCCCGCGCGCCAGGGTTGAAACTCCGCTGACCGACCGGCGCGCGGCGCCCTGCCGCAGCGCGCATTTTGCGCTGGATCATGGCGCGCGTGCTGGCAAACTCCAGAATGGTTCTGCAACCAGCCTTGGAGGATACGATGTACAAGTCGATTCTGGTTCCCGTCGATCTGGCGGAGGCCGATCTAGCCAAGCCAGCGATCGCTGCCGCCGTATCCTTCGCCAAGATATCGGGCGGCGTGGTGCGGCTGGTCTATGTCCGCTCGCTGATCCCTGTCACGTACATGGAATTCGTCCCTGCTGATTTCGATTCCGAACAGCAGCAGGACGCCGAAGCGAAGCTTGCCGAAATCGCTGCCACGGTCGACCTGCCGGCCGATCAGGTCTCGGCGAAGGTGCTGTTGGGCTCGGTCCATGGCGAGGTGCTGGCCGAGGCTGATGCGGCCGGGGCCGATCTCATCGTCATCGGCTCGCACGAGCCCGGCATGCTGGCCTACGTCATCGGCTCGAACGCCTCCGCCATCGTGCGCCGGGCCAAGTCCTCGGTGCTGGTGGTGCGCTGAGCGTTAGCCGGGGCGGCCGGGAACGAGGCTGTCGGGCACTTCGCCGGTCGCGAGTTCGCGCGGCCGGTTGAGGCTGACGAGCGGCCAGACCTGCCAGAACGAGGCCGCGACCAGCAGCAGGCCGAGCAGCCCGGCATTGGTCGCTCCCTGCTGGAAGGCGCGCAACGTGAAGGCGGCGAGCATCAGCAGCGACACCGCGCCCACGAACACGACGCCGAGCCAGAGCGGCTTCGGCCGCCCGGCGACGAAGCGGGCGCGCGGGTTGGCCCGTGCGATTGCGGCTGACAATGCCGAGACGAAGCGGTGATAGCGCGCATCGTCGCGATCGAGGTCCGTCAGCGAGCGCCATGACAGGTTGCCGAAAGTCACGGTCCGGCCGTCGCTGAGCCTTAGCTGCGTCTTGTAGCCCTTGGACGAGATGTTGCCTGGCGCATAGACGAAACGCACCTGCTCGACGGCGCTGAGCCTGACGCTGTCGACGCGGCGCGTCCGATCGATCTCGAGGGTGTCGCCGTCGAGCCTGTAGCTGATCTCGAATCCGACAGGCTTCGGGCGTTGGCGCCAGCTCGGGGCAGGGGCGTCGTCGTCGTGGTTGTTCGTCATGGCGGGCAGTTAGAGCATTCCGGCCGCCCAAGGGAAGCGGGCCGATCGTCGTGGTTCAGCGCGCCAGAACTCTCATCGCACCATCGAGGCCGTCGAGCGTCAGCGGGAACATGCGTCCGCCCATCAACCCGCCGATTTGACGGATCGATTGCGTATAGTTCCACAGATGCTGCTGGACCGGATTGAGCCAGACCGATTTCGGGAACTTGTTCACCAGCCTGTTCATCCAGACCTCGCCGGCCTCCTCGTTCCAGTGCTCGACCGAGCCGCCGGGCATCGCGATCTCGTAGGGACTCATCGAGGCATCGCCGACGAAGACGAGGCGGTAATCGGCCGGATAGGTCCGCAGCACGTCCCAAGTCGGGATGATCTGGTCGTGACGGCGGCGGTTCTCTTTCCAGACGCGCTCATAGGGGCAGTTGTGGAAGTAGAAATGCTCGAAATGCTTGAACTCGGCCCGCGCCGCCGAGAACAGCTCCTCGGCCAGCTCGATATGCCAGTCCATCGAGCCGCCGACATCGAGGAAGAGCAGCACCTTCACGGCGTTGCGTCGCTCCGGCCGCAGCTTGACGTCGAGATAGCCGTGCTTGGCCGTCTCGCTGATCGTGTTGTCGAGGTCGAGTTCCTCGGCCGCGCCCGTACGGGCGAAGCGGCGCAGCCGCCTCAATGCGACGCGCAGGTTACGCACGCCGAGCTCGCGCGTGTCGTCGAAATCCTTGAAATCGCGCTTGTCCCAGACCTTCACCGCTCGGAAATTGCGGTTCTTGTCCTGACCGATGCGGATGCCTTCGGGATTGTAGCCATAGGCGCCATAGGGTGAGGTGCCGCCGGTGCCGATCCATTTGTTGCCGCCCTGGTGACGGTCCTTCTGCTCTGCGAGCCGCTGCTTCAGCGTCTCCCAGAGCTTGTCCCAGCCCAGCGCATCAATCTGCGCCTTTTCCTCGTCGGTCAGGAATTTCTCGGCGAGCTTGCGCAGCCATTCCTCGGGAATGCCGGCTTCCTCGATCGCCTGGCCCAGCGTCTCCATGCCCTTGAATACCTGGGCAAAGACCTGGTCGAACTTGTCGAGATGGCGCTCGTCCTTCACCAGCGTAGCGCGGGCGAGATAGTAGAATTCGTCGACCTTGTGCTCGGCGAGGTCGGCCTCGACGCCTTCGAGCAGCGTCAGATATTCGCGCAGGGTCACGGGGACCTTGGCGGCGCGCAGATCGGTGAAGAGGCGAAGGAACATGGAGCCAGCGTCATTCTCGGGCGGAGCGAAGCGTAGACCCGAGAATCTCGTCGAAGAGATGCTCGGGTCAAGTCCGAGCATGACGGCGAGACTCAAGCGGCGTTCGCGCTAGGGAACGCGAACGCCGCTCGATCCCGATGGATGGCGTTACGCCACCGCGTCGGCGAGGTCCTTGGTGACCTTGAACTTCACGACGGTCTTGGCCGGAACCTTGATGGTCGCGCCGGTCGACGGATTGCGGGCCTCGCGGGCCTCGCGCTTGGCGGCGGAGAGCTTGCCGATGCCGCCGAGCGTGACGTCGTCGCCGCTCTTGAGTGTCTTGGCGACGGTCGTGCCGAGAGAGGCCAGGATGGCGGAGACGTCCGCCTTCGTCTTGCCGGTCTCATCCGCGATGGCGGCGATCAGTTCGTTCTTGGTCATGAAATCCTCCTTGAGAAGGTGCTTCAGGCGTCGCGTGCTGGACTACGGCCGTTCATGCTCGTTTCCGACACGAGCGACCGCGACACATGGATGCTATTCGCGGCGCGCAACTCACGCAGTTGCCACGGTTATCGCGGAAAGACGATGCCCGCGGCGGTAGATACGCACAGGAAACGGCTTCGTTCCGTCGATAATAGGGTCGATAATGCCGATTTCTACGGGGGTAGGCACTCCCGGGACCATTCCCTGACGGTGAAAGGCAAACAAGGACCTGCGAATCGTGCCGCCGGCGGGAGCAAGCCCGCCGGCGCCGATGGAGAGCGGAATCAGGCCTGGATGCCGTCGACGTACCAGTCCATTTTGGAGAGCATCTCGTCGCTCGCCGTCTCGCCGGCCTTGAGGCGAACCTCGCCCTTCTGATCCTTCAGTTCGCCGGTGAAGGGGTGCAGCGTGCCGGCCGAGATGCTCTTGATCACCTCGTCGGCGGCCGCGCGTGCCGCGGGCGTGACCGCGTCGTTGTACGGCGCGATCCTGACCATTCCTGCCTTCAGGCCGCCCCAGACGTCGCCGGTCTTCCAGCTGCCGTCCATGACATCCTTGACGCGCTTGATGTAGTAGCCCGACCAGTCGTCGACGATGGCGGTGAGATGGGCCTTCGGCGCGAAGGTCTTCATATCGGAGGCCTGGCCGAAGGCGAAGACGCCGCGCTGCTCGGCCGCCTGCAGCGGAGCCGCCGAGTCGGTGTGCTGCGTGATCATGTCCGCGCCCTGGTCGATCAGCGCCTTGGCGGCGTCGGCTTCCTTGGCGGGGTCGTACCAGGTCGAGGCCCAGACGACCTTGGTCTTGAAGTTCGGGTTCACCTTCCGAGCGGCGAGGTGGAAGGCGTTGATGCCCATCACCACCTCCGGGATCGGGAAGGAGGCGACGTAGCCGGCCTGACCGGTCTTCGACATGTGGCCGGCGATGGTGCCGATCACGGCGCGGCCCTCATAGAAGCGCGCATTGTAGGTGGCGACGTTCTCGGCGCGCATATAGCCGGTGGCGTGCTCGAACTTGATCTTCGGGAACTGCTTGGCGACCTGGATCGTCGGGTTCATGAACCCGAAGGAGGTCGAGAAGATCAGCTGGTTGCCGGCCTGGGCGAGCTGGCGCAGTGCGCGGGCGGCATCAGGGCCTTCCGCGACGTTCTCGATGAAGCTGGTCTTGATCTTCGCGCCGTATTCCTTTTCCAGCGCGAGCCGGCCCTGGTCATGCGTCCAGGTGTAGCCGTGGTCGCCGATGGGGCCGACATAGATGAAGCCCACGCCGAGCGGCGACTGTGCCGAGGCGCCGCGGCCGAGGATCGGCAGGGTGGTGGCTGCGGCCGCGCCGAAGGTCAGCCTGCGGCGGGTGATGATGCTGGTCATGTCCTATAACTCCCCGTAGTCGGATGCGGCGTCAGGACGCCGAGAAGGGTTTGCCGAGGCAGGCAGGCGCGTCGAGCCGGCCGGTCTTTCGTCCTAGCGACATCATGGTCAGAACCGCAATGGTCGCAAGGTAGGGGGCCATCGCCAGCACCTCCGGCGCGAGCCAGGTCACGCCGGCGGCCTTGGCCTGTAATTCGAGCGTCATCACGGCACCGAAGAGATAGGCGCCGAGCAGCAGTCGCCCCGGCTTCCAGGCCGAGAACACGACGAGCGCCAGCGCGATCCAGCCGCGTCCGGCGGTCAGCCGGTCCGCCCACATCGGCGTCAGCGCCAGCGAGAAATAGGCGCCGCCGAGCCCGGCCAACGCACCGCCGAAGGCGATCGCCGCGTAGCGGATCGCGATCACGGGATAGCCGATGGCGTGGGCGGAGGCATCGTTCTCGCCGACAGCGCGCAGAATAAGTCCCGGGCGCGTGCGGTGCAGGAAGTAGCTGACGCCCGCGACGAGTGCCAGCGAGAGATAGACGAGGATGTCGTGGCCGAAGATCACCCGGAGCAGCGGGTGTTCCGAAAGCGCCGCCGGAAACACCGGCTGCAGGCGCGTCACGGTGCGCCCGACGAAGCCGGCGCCGATCAGGGAGGAGGCGCCGATGCCGAAGATCGTCAGCGCGAGGCCCGTCGCGACCTGATTGGCCATCAGCGAGAGGGCGAGCACGGCAAAGACCATCGAGGCAGCGATACCGGCGCAGGCGGCCGCGACGAGGCCAATGCCAGTGCTGCCGGTCGAGAAGGCGACGGCGAAGCCGGCGACCGCGCCGCACAGCATCATGCCCTCGACGCCGAGGTTGAGCACGCCTGCCTTCTCGGCGACGAGCTCGCCCAGCGCCGCCAGCAGCAACGGCGTCGAAGCCGCGATCAGGGTCATCAGGATGGAGACGAGCATGGCCGTCGTCATGCGCTCCCCCTCGTCATTCCGGGGCATCGCGAAGCGATGAGCCCGGAACCCATGAACACAGGTTCTTGTCCAGATATGCTAGCCCGAACCCGGCGATTCCTGCGGCTTGGCCGGTGTTCATGGGTTCCGGGCTCGGCCCTGCGGGCCGCCCCGGAATGACGGCGAGGTTCCGTCGCGAAACGCATCACACCGCCCTCCGCTTCCAGACGATGCGCCAGCGGACCAGCACGTCCGTCGCGAGCAGCATGAACAGCAGCGTGGCCTGGAACATGCCGGTCGCGGCCTGCGGCAGCCGAACCGTCGATTGCGCGATCTCGCCGCCGACATAGGTCGCGGCCAGCACGAGGCCGCCGAAGACGATGCCGAGCGGATTGAGCCGGCCGAGGAAGGCGACGATGATCGCGGTGAAGCCGTAGCCGACCGGGAATTGCGGGGTGAGCTGCCCGAAGGGGCCGGCTGCCTCGAACAGCCCGGCGAGGCCGGCGAGCGCGCCGCTGATCAGCAGCGTCGCCCAGGTCGCGCGTGCGGCGCTGAAACCGCCATGGCGGGCGGCGGCGGGCGCAAGGCCGACGACCTTGATGGCATAGCCGGCGGTGGTCTTCTCCATCAGCAGCCAGGCGATGACGGCAAGGACGAGCGCGACCGGGATACCGAGATGGACGAGCGAGCCTTCGAGCACCGTCGGCAGCGTCTGGTCGGCCGTGAACATCCGCGTTTGCGGGAAATTGAAGCCGTCCGGGTCCTTCCACGGTCCGCGCACGAGGAAATACAGGAACTGGACCGCGACATAGGTCAGCATCAGGCTGGTCAGGATCTCGCTGACCTGCAGCTTGACGCGCAGGAAGGCGGGGATCGCGGCCCAGGCCATGCCACCGAGGATGCCGGCCAATACCATCGCGGGCAGGATCCACCAGCCGGTCATGTCGTAGGTCGCGAGCGCGACGCTGGTACCGGCGATGGCGCCCATGATGTATTGCCCCTCCGCGCCGATGTTCCAGACATTGGCGCGGAAGCCGATGGCCAGCCCAAGCGCGATCATGATGAGCGGCGCGCCCTTGACGCCGATATCGGCCCAGCGCTGCGGCTCCAGGAACGGCGTCAGAAAAATGCTCCCGACCGCATGGAAGCCGTCATAGCCCATGGCGGTGAAGACGATCATGCCGAGCAGCATGGTCAGACCGATCGCGATCAACGGGCTCAAGGCCAGCATCAGCGTGCTCGGCTCGCGGCGGCGGCGCCATTCAAGCATGAACGGCTCCCTCCGCGCCGTGGACGCCGCCCATCATCAGGCCGATCTCGTCGATGCCGAGGCTCGCGACCGGGCGCGGCGCCGAGAGCCGGCCTTCATTGATGACGCAGAGCCGGTCGGCAAGCTCGAGCAATTCGTCGAGATCCTGCGAGATCACCACCACAGCCGAGCCCTTGGCGGCGAGGTCGACGAGTTCCTGCCGGATCGCGGCGGCGGCGCCCGCATCGACCCCCCAGGTCGGCTGCGAGACCACGAGCACGGCCGGCTGCTGGCCGATCTCGCGGCCCATGATGAATTTCTGCAGATTGCCGCCCGAGAGCGAGCGGGCGAGCGCGGCATTGCCGGTGGTCCTGACATCGAAGAGCTTGATGACGCCATCGGCGAAGCGCCGGACGGCGCCCCGGCTGATGAAGCCGTGCGGCGCCAATGGAAGCCTGTGGCGCGCGGTCAGGACACCGTTGTCGGCGAGCGAGAAATCGGGCACCGCGGCGTGGCCGTTTCGCTCTTCGGGCACGCAGGCGAGGCCGAGCGCCCGGCGCGTCCCGGCGCCCTCCAGGCCGATGGCCCTGCCGTCGAGCCTGATCGCCTCGGCCCAGCCGGCGAGTTGCTCGCCCGAGAGCGCGGTCAGCAGCTCGGCCTGTCCGTTGCCGGCGACGCCGGCGATACCGAGGATCTCGCCCGCCCGCGCCTCGAAGGTAACGTTCTCCAGATCGGTGCCGAAAGGCGGCTCGCCCGGCAGCGAAAGCCCCTTGGCCTCCAATCGGACAGCGCCGCTGCCGGCCGTCTTGCCGTGCTCGATCTTGCGCAGCTCCGCGCCGATCATCAACTCGGCCATGCGCTTGGTCGTCTCGACCTTTGGATCGCAGGTCGCGACCACGCGCCCGCCGCGCAGGATGGTGGCGCTGTCGCAGAGCGCTTTGATCTCATGCAGCTTGTGCGAAATGTAGAGGATCGAGCAGCCCTGCGCCGCGATTTGGCGCAGCGTCTCGAACAGGCGCTCCACCTCCTGCGGCGTCAGCACCGAGGTGGGTTCGTCCATGATCAGCAGTTTCGGTTTCTGCAGCAGGCAGCGCACGATCTCGATGCGCTGGCGCTCGCCGACCGAGAGCGTATGCACCTCCCGCTCCGGATCCAGCGGCAGCGAGTAGGATTGCAGGATCGCCGCGACGCGGCGCTTCAGCTCCTCGCGATCCACCGCTTCGTCGAGCCCGAGCGCGATGTTCTCGATCACGGTCATCGCGTCGAACAGCGAGAAATGCTGGAAGACCATGCCGATGCCGAGCTTGCGCGCCGCCTTGGGCGACGGAATCGAGACGGCCGAGCCATTCCAGTGGATCGTGCCTTCGTCGGCCTGCTGCACGCCGTAGATGATCTTGACCAGCGTAGACTTGCCGGCGCCGTTCTCGCCGAGCAGGGCGTGGATCTCGCCGGGCCTGACGCTCAGGCTGATGTCTTCATTGGCTTTGACGCCGGGAAAGCTCTTGGAGATATGGGCGAGCGCCAGCCGCGGCGGCACTTCCTGCTCACGCGGCTGATTCATGTCTCGGGCGTCTCCCTCTCGCCGGTTCCCGGCGGCCAAGCAAGCAACGCACCAGCTCGGCTGTCGTCAAGGCCGCGATCACCTCCGGGCGCTTGTCGTCCACATCGGAACCGCCGATCGGGCAGGTCAATCGTGCCAGAGCCTCGCGTCGGCCGCCGCTGCGCAGAAAACTCGACTCGAAGCGGGCGCGCTTGGTCGCCGAGCCGATCATGCCGACATAGGCCGCATCGCCGCGCGCCAGCGCCGCCTCTGTCAGCCGGTAGTCCAGCGCGTGGCTGTGCGAGAGCACGACGAAGGCGGCCTTTGCCGGAGCGCTCGCGACCGCATCGACGGGATCGGCCATGCGGATGCAGGTGACGGCGGCTGGCAGCCCGCCCATGACGTCGTCGCGATCGTCGATCAGCGAAACCGAGAAGGGCAGGGGCGCCAGCGCATGGGCCAGGGCCCTGCCGGTATGGCCGGCGCCGAAGATCAGCACCGGTGGCCGCGCCGCTGCCTCCGCTTTCTCGCGGGCGCTGAACAGGGCGATCTCGGCCGTACCGGCATGGCGCAGCGAAACACGGACCCGCCCCCCGCAGCACTGTCCCATCTGCGGGCCAAGCGGAATGTCGAGCAGTTGGTCCTCGGCGCCCTCGCTCAGCATGTGCCGGGCGAGGTCGATGCAGTGGAATTCGAGTTGCCCGCCGCCGATCGTCCCGGCGATGGCACCGGGGCTCACGGCCATGCGGGCGCCGACCTCGCGCGGCGTTGAGCCTTCCGCCGCTTCGATCCGGACGAGCACGACGCCTTCGCGCTGATGGACATCAAGGAAGGCGGCGAGGGTCATGCGCTGCTCACCCGTCATTCCGGGGCAGGCCGCAGGCCTGAGCCCGGAACCCATAACCACAGGTCGAGAAGGAAAGGGCAGGCACTGTGACGCTCTTTCGAACGTCGTCGGCGGTTATGGGTTCCGGGCTCTCCGCTGCGCGAAGCCCCGGAATGACGGGGGAGGTTCCGAACCTCATCGCCCAGCCTCCGCCCGGACTCGCTCCACTGCATCCAGCACCCGCTCGGGCGTCGCCGGCGCATCGAGGCGCGGGCAGATCCGATAGTCGCCCACGCTCGCCACCGCATCCGACAGCGCGTGCAGAACCGAGATCGCCAGCATCAGCGGCGGCTCGCCCACCGCCTTGGAGCGGTGGATCGTCGGCTCGCGGTTCGGCGCATTCTCCAGCAGGTGGACGTTGAAGATGCGCGGCCGGTCGGAGGCGACGGGAATCTTGTAGGTTGAGGGCGCATGGGTCCAGAGCCGGCCCTTTTTATCCCAGACCAGCTCTTCGGTCGTCAGCCAGCCCATGCCCTGCACGAAGCCGCCCTCGATCTGGCCCTTGTCGATCGCGGGGTTCAGCGACTGCCCGCAATCATGGAGGATGTCGACACGCTCGACCTTGTATTCGCCGGTCAGCGTGTCGATCGCGACCTCGGCAGCCGCGGCGCCATAGGCGAAATAGTAGAAGGGGTGGCCGCGCCCGGCCTTGCGATCCCAATGAATCTTGGGGGTGGCGTAGAAGCCCGTCGCCGAAAGCTGGACGCGCGCCATATAGGCGGCGGCGACAAGTTCCTTGAAGGCGATCTCGCGAGCGCCGATCTTCACGCGCCCCTGCAGGAAGGCGATATCCTCTGGCAGTTCCTGCCAGTGCTTCGCGGCGAAGGCGGTGAGCCGCTTCTTGATCGTCTCGCAGGCGTCGAGCGCCGCCATGCCGTTGAGATCGGAGCCGGAGGAGGCGGCGGTGGCCGAGGTGTTCGGCACCTTGCCGGTCGTGGTCGCGGTGATCTTGATCTGGTCTAGCCCGATGCCGAAGGAATGGGCCACGACTTGCGCCACCTTGATGTAGAGCCCTTGCCCCATCTCGGTGCCGCCGTGGTTCAGCGCGACCGTGCCGTCCGTATAGACATGCACCAGCGCCCCGGCCTGATTGAACCAGGTCGCGGTGAAGGAGATGCCGAATTTCACCGGCGTCAGTGCGATTCCGCGCTTGACGATGGGGCTCGTTGCGTTCGCCTCGCGGATTGCCGTCTTGCGCGCCTGGTAGTCGCAGCGCCGCTCCAGATCGGCGATGATTTCGGCCGCGATGTTATCCTCGACCGTCTGGTGATAGGGCGTGACGTCGCGGCCTGCCCCGCCATAGAGATTGCGCCGCCGCACCTCCAGCGGGTCGAGCCCGGTCGCAAAGGCGACCTCCTCGATGAAGCGCTCGGCCCCGACCATGCCCTGCGGCCCGCCGAAGCCCCGGAAGGCCGTGTTCGAGCAGGTGTTGGTGAAGAGTGGCTCGGAGCGCGCGCGCACCGCCGGGTAGAAATAGCAATTATCCATGTGGAAGAGGGCGCGGTCGGTTACCGGCCCCGACAGGTCGGCGTTCCAGCCGCAGCGCGCTGCATAGACGGCATCGAGCGCATGGATGCGGCCGTCGTCGTCGAAGCCGATCTCGTAGTCGCAGACGAAATCATGGCGCTTGCCGGTGATCGCCATGTCGTCGTCGCGATCGGGCCGGAGCTTGATCGGCCGTTTGAGCTTGCGGGCGCAGAGCGCGGCGACGCAGGCGAAGAGATTGGCCTGCGTCTCCTTGCCGCCAAAGCCGCCGCCCATGCGCCGGACCTCGACCGTCACCGCATGCGAGCCGACGCCGAGCACGGCGGCGACCATGTGCTGGACCTCGCTCGGATGCTGGGTCGAGACCAGCACGGCCATGTCCTCGTCCTCGCCGGGGATCGCCAGCGCGACTTGGCTTTCGAGGTAGAAATGCTCCTGCCCGCCGATCGTCATCGAGCCCTTCAGCCGGCGCGGGCTCTCTGCGAGCGCGGCCGCGACATCGCCCCGTTCCAACTTGAGCGGCGCGGTGACCAGCTTGCCTCCCGCTTCGCGCGCGGTGGCGATGTCGATCAGCGGCTCTTCCTCGGCATACTCCGCCTTCGCCAGCGTTGCGGCGCG
Source organism: Allobosea sp. TAF32 (assembly GCF_052113585.1). Lineage (NCBI taxonomy): Bacteria > Pseudomonadati > Pseudomonadota > Alphaproteobacteria > Hyphomicrobiales > Alloboseaceae > Allobosea > Allobosea sp. TAF32. Next base: position 447,153 of record NZ_JBFRDM010000003.1, read on the forward strand.
GCGTGCCTGCTCGCGCGTCTCTGCCGCCACGGCGAAGAGCGGCTGGCCGTGGAACAGGATGGCCTCGGTCGCGAAGACCGGTTCGTCATGCAGATGCGTCGAGGAGATGTCGTTGGCGCCGGGGATGTCCGCCGCCGTCAGCACGGCGACGACGCCCGGCGCGGCACGCACCGCCGTGAGATCAAGTGACCGCAATTTGCCATGGGCGATGGCGCTCGTGCCGAGATAGGCATGAAGCAGCCCTTCGGGCGCGGCGATGTCGTCGATATAAACAGCTTCGCCCGCGACATGCTTGGGCGCGGAGTCATGGATGCGGGCGCTGCCCACAGGGCCGCTCTCCAGTGCGATATCGAGCTTGTGGCGTGCGTCAGCCATGGGTGGCCTCCGCCAGCAGGCCGGCGACCCGCGTTTCGGTCGCGGGCTGCGTCGTCTCGATCAGAAAACGGCGCAGCAGGTTGCCGGCGATCTTCAGCCGATAATGCGCCGAGGCGCGCATGTCGTCGAGCGGTGAGAAATCCTGCGCCAGCGCGGCGACGGCGGCTGCGACGGCGCCGTCGTCCCACGCGCGGCCCACCAGGGCGGCCTCGGCAGCCGCCGCCCGCTTCGGGACGCCGGCCATGCCGCCATAGGCGAGGCGGGCTTCGCCGATGCGGCCATCCGGGCCGAGCTGCAGTCGGAAGGTGCTGCAGACGGCCGAGATATCCTCGTCGAAGCGTTTCGAGACCTTGGAGGCGTGGAAGAGCATCCCGGGGGCCAGCTTCGGCACCAGCACGGCCTCGACGAATTCGCCGTGGCGCCGGTCCTGCTTGCGATAGTCGAGGAAGAAGCGTTCGAGCGGTATGACGCGGCGCTCGATGCCGGCCTCGGCGCGTCGCGCCAGCACCAGCGTCGCGCCGAGCGCGATCAGGGCCGGCGGCAGGTCCCCGATCGGCGAACCATTGGCGATATTGCCGCCGACCGTGCCGGCATTGCGTACCTGCTCGCCGCCGAAGCGCCGCATCAATTCGTCGAGCTGCGGCGAAAGCCCGGCCAGCGCTGCGCGGACGTCGATATGGCCGGCCATCGCGCCGAAGCGGAGATGATCGCCCTCATCGGTGATCGCCCGCAGAGCCTCTACGCGTCCGAGATAGATCACCGGGTCGAGGCGCTTCATGGCCTTGGTGACCCAGAGCCCGACATCCGTCGCGCCGGCGACCAACGTCGCCTGCGGATGCGCGGCAATCACATTGGCGAGCGCCTCGACCGTCGCCGGGGCGTAGAAGCGCCCGCCTTCGCCCCGCAGGGCCAGCGTTTCCGTATCGTTCAGCGCGGCGAGTCTGTTCGCCACGGCCCCGCGTTCCTGCAGGAAGCGATCCGCATCCCGCGGCGCGATCTCGTCCATGCGGCGGCCTGCGGCAATGATCGGTTCGTAGCCGGTGCAGCGGCAGAGGTTACCGGCCAACGCATCCTCGATGCGCCCTGTGCTCGGCTCGACCTCGTTGAGCCTGAGCGCCAGCAACGACATCACGAAGCCTGGCGTGCAGAAGCCGCATTGCGAGCCGTGGCATTCCACCATCGCCTGCTGGACCGGGTGGAGGCTGCCATCCGTGCTCTTCAGATGCTCGACGGTCAGAACCTGGCAGCCGTCCAGCGTCGGCAGGAAGCGGATGCAGGCATTGATCGCCTCGTATCGCAGATTGCCGCGGTCGAGCCGGCCGACGACGACGGTGCAGGCGCCGCAATCGCCTTCGGCGCAGCCCTCCTTCGTGCCGGTCATGCGCTGGTCGAGGCGCAGCCAGTCGAGCACGGTCAAAGTCGGGTCGCAGCGGTCGAGTTCGACCAACCTGTCGCCGAGCAGGAAGCGCAAGGTCTCACGCATCCCGCCCGCTCCGCTCGCATAGCCATTTCATGCCTGCAGATTAGGCACGATCCGCGCTTGGCCGGAAGCTTCGATTTGGTGCAGATGTGATGTGGAATTGTGCCGGAGTTGCCCGCCGTGACTGCACCCGCCGCCCTGCGCGCCCTGCGTGGCCGCCTGCTCTGGTTCGTCGATGATCCGGAAACAGCAGGCGAGGCTGCGCATCGCTATGTCCCCGACGGGCTGCTGGTCATCGAGAACGGTATGATCAAGGCGGCCGGCGAGGCGCGGGATTTGCTGCGGACGCTGCCGGCCGATGCCGAGATCATCGACCATCGCCCGCATCTGATCATGCCGGGTTTCATCGACGCGCACATCCACATGCCGCAGACGCAAGTTGTCGCCTCCTACGGCGCGCAACTGATGGAGTGGCTGAACAAATACACCTTCGTCGAGGAGCAGAAGCTCGCGCAGCAGGGACATGCCGAGAAGCTCTCGCGCTTCTTCCTCGACGAGCTCTTGGCAAACGGCACGACCACGGCGGCAGTCTATTGCTCAGTCCATCCGCAATCGGCCGAAGCCTTCTTTGCCGAATCTCAGCGCCGCAATACCCGCATGATCGCCGGCAAGGTGATGATGGACCGCAACGCGCCGGAGGCGCTGACCGACACGGCCGAGAGCGGCTATCGCGATTCGAAGGCGCTGATCGCGCGCTGGCACGGCAAGGGCCGGCAGCTCTACGCCATCACCCCGCGCTTCGCGATCACCTCGACGCCCGAACAGATGGCGGCGGCAGGAAGGCTCGCCGCGGAGCATCCCGACTGCCATGTCCAGACCCATATCGACGAGAACCGGGCCGAGATCGCCTTGGCCAGCGAGCTTTTTCCGCAGGCGGCCGATTATGCCGACATCTACCGGGGCTACGGGCTGCTCGGGCCTAAGAGCCTGATGGGGCACTGCATCCACATGACCCACAACGAATGGCAGGCCTTTGCTGAGACCGGCGCGGTTGCGGTGTTCTGCCCGACCTCGAACCTGTTCCTGGGCTCCGGCCTATTCGACTGGGCCCATGCCCGGCAGCGCGGCGTGGAGGTCGCCGTTGCGACCGATATCGGCGGCGGCACCTCCTATTCGATGCTGCGGACCATGGCCGAGGCCTACAAGGTGCTGCAGTTGCAGGGGCAGTCGCTTTCCGCTTTCGCGGCGCTTCACGCGATCACGCGCGGCAATGCCGTCGCGCTCGGCCTCGACCATCTGATCGGAGACTTCGAGCCTGGCCGCGAGGCGGATGTCGTCGTGCTCGACACCGGGGCGACACGCGCGATGGCCCATCGCATGGAGACGGTGCGCGATCTCGCGGAGGAGCTGTTTGTGCTCGTCACGCTCGGCGACGAGCGTAACGTGGCCGCGACCTATGTGATGGGGGAGCGGGCAGAGCGGCCCGGGGACGCCGTTTAGCGCCGCCCGTCATGGTCGGGCTCGTCCCGACCATCCACGTCTTTCTTCGTCGAGGGCGACGTTCACGGCGTGGATGCTCGCCACAAGGGCGAGCACGACAACGAGATACGCAGTGGCCTGCGATTTCAGCCCAGGACGCCGCCCTTGCGGGCGTAGGCGATATAGATCTCACGCAGGCGCAGCGCGGTCGGGCCGGGGGCGCCGTTATGGATCGTGTGGCCGTCGATCGAGGTCACCGGCATGACGAGGCTGGTCGCGGAGGTGATGAAGGCCTCCTCGGCATCGAGCGCCTCCTCCAGCGTGAACTCGCGCTCCTCGAAGGCGAAACCGGATTCCGCGAGATAGGCCAGCACCGCCTTGCGGGTGATGCCCGGCAGCACCTTGTTCGAGAGCGGGCGCGAGATCAGCGTCTTGCCCTTGACGATCCAGGCGGTGGAGGAGGCACCCTCCGTCACCACGCCGTCCTCGATCAGCCAGGCCTCCTGCGCCCCGCTCTCCAGCGCGAACTGCTTGGCGAGCACCGGCGCGAGCAGGTTGACGCTCTTGATGTCGCGGCGGGCCCAGCGCAGGTCCGGCGTCGAGACGACCTTGATGCCGGTCTTCGCCGTCGGCGCGTTCACGAAATTGCGGGCCTGGGTGAACATCACCAGCGTAGGCGCGACATCTTTCGGGAAGGGGAAGTCGCGATCGGCCGCGCCGCGCGAGACCTGCAGATAGATGCCGCCTTCGTCGAGGTTGTTGCGCTTGATCAGCTCCTCATGGATCGCGACGAGCTCGGCCTTCGACCAAGGCAGCGCAAGCCGGATCTCGCCGCAGGAGCGCTCGAGGCGGGCCAGATGCGCCTCGCAGTCGACGAGCTTGCCGCCGATCACGGCCGAAACCTCGTAGATGCCGTCACCGAAGATGAAGCCGCGATCGAACACGGAAATCTTGGCATCCTCCTCGGGGAGGTAGGCGCCATTGACATAGACGATACGGCTCATCGCTGCGGACCCGCTGGGTGGGAAAAGGACGCGCTCTTCCTAGCGGAGCTTCGCGGCGCTTGCGAGCATCAAGGCAGGGAAACGGCCCGGCGTCTGGCGCAGGGCGCAGTATTAGGCTTTCAGACTGAGGAACCGCGTCGGGATCGCACCGCGCAGGTTCTGCTCGAAGCCGACGAGCTTCGGCGAGACGAGATTCTTGGTCGAATAGTGCAGCAGCGGAATCCAGGGCTCTTCGCTGATGACGATGCTATCGGCCTCGCGCAGGATGAGGGCGCGCTTGGAGATGTCGAGTTCGTCGGCGGCGAGCTTCATCAGCGAGTCGAATTGCGGGTTGCCGTACTTGCCGATGTTGAACCCGACATTGTCGCTCTGGAACAGGAACAGGAAGTTCTGCGGGTCCGAATAATCGCCGATCCAGCCGTAGCGGGCGACGTCGAAATCGCCGCCTTCGCGCAGATAGGCGAAATGCGTCCGGTAGTCGGTCTCGACGAAGCGGGTCTCCACACCGATGGCGTGCCATTGTTCCGCGATCGCCTCGGCGGTGTGGCGGTTGTTGTCGGTCGTGTTGAAGCGGTATTCGATCCGCAGCGGAAAGCTGTTGCCGAAGCCGGCCGAGGCCAAAAGACGCTTGGCCTCCTCCTCACGCTCCAGTACCGAATTGTGCCGGAAGTCGAGTTCGGCCCGCTCGCCGTAATTGCCAATATGGGGTGGCACCACCCCATAGGCCGGCAGCATCGTACCGCCCCAGACCCGGTCGGCGATGAATTCGCGGTCGATCTGCAGCGAAAGAGCCCGGCGCACGCGGGCATCGTCGAAGGGCGGCTTGGCGCTGTTGAGGATCAGGAAATAGGTCGCGAGATAGGGGCCGATCCGAACCTGGTCTCCGAGTTTCTGGCGCAGTTGCTTGAACTGGTCTGCCGGAATGTCTGTCGTCAGATGCAACTCTCCGGCCTGGAAGCGCCGGGCCGCCGCCACGAGATCGGAGGCCGGATAGAAGATCACCGTGTCGATCTTCACATTGGCGGCGTCGTGGAAATGGGGGTTCCGATCGAGGCGGATATGCGAATTCGGGGCGAACTCCTTCAGCATGTAGGCGCCGTTGGTGATCCAGTTTTCTGGGCGCCCCGGTTCCTGCGTAGCCTTGGCCGTGCTGGCGGGATGGACGGGCAGCGTGCTCTGATGGGTCAGAAGCTCGAGCAGATAGGGCGTCGGCCGTTCGAGCGCGATCTCCAGCACGTGCTCGCCGGAAGCGACCACGCCGAGATCGTCGAGGGCGGAGCCGGTCGATGCCTTGTGGATCGGCTCGGCATTGCGGATCGGATAGAGCAGGTTGGCGTATCGCGCGCCGGTTTCCGGATCGAGGATACGGCGGAAGGAGTAGACGAAGTCGGCGGCACGTACCGGGTCGCCATTCGACCATTTCGCGTTGGGGCGCAGGTTGAAGCGCCAGCTCTTGCCGTCCGGGCTCATCGTCCAGCTCTCGGCGACGCCGGGCACGACCTCGCCCCTCATATTGTGGATGACGAGGCCTTCGCGCAGGTCGCGCAGCAGATGCGCTTCGGCGACGGTGGAGGTCTTGTGCGGATCGAGCGTTTCGGGGTCGCCGTCATTGCCCCGGTGGAAGACGATCCGGCTCTGGACCGCTTCGGCGCGGGTTGCGGCCAGGATGGCGGCGAATGCCAGAGGAGCTGTGCGGCGCGTGACGTCGAGCATGGCAACCTCCCTTGACCGGGCGCCGTTGCGAGCGATGCCCGACGGAGGGAAGTAGAACCCGCCTGAGTGAGTCTGCCAAGTCGGAAAAGCCGATCCTGCGCTAGGGCGCGTCGACGGCTTGGTCGTTCTCGAAAGCCAGGCGGCAATCCTCGGCCTTCTTGCCGCAATCGGACAGCGCGTTGCGACGGGCTGCCTCGAGATCCTTTTCGCCGTAGCGGTAGGTGAAGCTCTTGCCGGTTCGGCTGACGGCCATCGCCTTTTCACCGGGCGCGCTGAAATAGTTCTCGAACACCGAAGCACGTCCTTCGAGGCCGATGCGGTCGAACTCCGTCTTCGGCCGTCCCGGAGAATGGGTCGGCAGATTCCAGGCGCGCAAAGAAGTGTCCATCTCCCGGAGCCAAACGAAGCGGGCTCTGCCGTTCTGCAAGGCGGCGTGGCCGCGTGGTTTGACCTCCGGCAACGCAATGAGACGTACGTCGCCGCCACGGTCGAGAGCCGCGCCCCGCATACGGTCGACGAGGAACGGCGGGAAGAGCTCGTCGTTGCCGGCATAGACCCAGAGCTGCGGCACGGTATCCTTCCACGGCCAGTGCCGGACGGTCGCGACGAGCGCGTCCCGGCCCTTCTCGACGCAGTCGCTGAGATCGAGCCCGCCGGCGACGTTGATCACGGCCTTCAGGCCGGGCGGCTTGCGTTGGGCCAGCGCCATGACTGCGGCGCCGCCCGCCGATTCACCCAAGGCGATGATGCGGTCGGGCGCGACGTCGGGTCGCTCTGTCAAAGCCTTGAGCGCGGCCTCGAGCTCCTTTGCGTCGCTCTCGAAACGCGGCACCATGTTGGGCAGGTCGCAACCCGCACCTTCCGTGGAGAAGGGGCCGTCCGATTGTCCAAAACCGCGCCGGACGACGACCGCGGCGATCCAGCCCCGGCGGGCGAGGTCGCGTGCGATGGCCGCATAACCGACGGCGCGCAGATCGCCCATCCTCGTATGACTCGGCGCCTTGCCATGCGTGATCAGCGCGAGTGGCAGACGGCCCGACGCGCGATCGGGGCGGACGACCAGGGTTTCGAGGCGAGCTACGCGGCCATCGATCTGGACGCGCAGGAAACCGGGCTCCTCGCGCAGCGGCTCCTGTGCCGGTGTCGCCGTCGCGGCCAGGCAAAGACCGATCGTGAGGGCCAGTAGAGCGCGTGGCAGGGGCATCGCGCCGATCAACCGGCTGCCGCGGATCTCTCCTGGGCCTCTACCACCGCCACGGCCGTCATGTTGACCACGCCGCGTGCCGTCACCGAGCTGGTGAGGATATGAGCGGGCTTGGCCGTGCCTATCAGGATCGGGCCGACCGGCAGCGCATCCGCCAGCACCTTGGCGAACTGATGGGCGATGTTCGCCGCGTCGAGGTTCGGGAAGATCAGGACGTTCGCCATGCCCTTCAGAGTCGAGGAGGGCAGCACGCGCTCGCGGATCAGCGGCACCAGGGCCGTCTCGACCTCCATCTCGCCGTCGCACTCCAGATGCGGCGCGCGCTCGCGGATCAGCTTCAGCGCATTACGCATCTTCAGCGCGCTCGGGGTGTCGGCCGCGCCGAAATCCGAATGCGAGAGCAGAGCGATCTTGGGGTCGAGGCCGAAGCGCTGGACATGGCTCGCCGCGAGCACTGTCATGTCCGCGATCTCCTCCGCGCTCGGATCGTGCTTCACATGGGTGTCGGAGAGGAAGAAGGCACCCTTGTTGGTGATGATCAGCGTCATGGCCGCGATATCGCAGACACCGGGCGCCAGGCCGATGATGTCCTTGATGTGCCGCAGACGCGACATGAACCGGCCTTCGAGCCCGGAGATCATCGCATCCGCCTCGCCACGCGCCACCGCGAGCGCGGCAATCACCGTGTTGTTGGTGCGCACCAGCGCGCGCGCCGCCTCTGGCGTGATGCCGCGCCGGCCGGCGATGTCGAGATAGGTCTGGACGTAGTCGCGATAGCGCGGGTCGTCCTCGGGGTTGACCACCTGGAAGTCGACGCCCGGCTTCAGCGACAGGCCAAAGCGCTGGATGCGGGTCTCGATCACGCTCGGGCGGCCGATCAGGATCGGGATGGCGAGGCCTTCCTCCAGCGCGACCTGGGCGGCGCGCAGCACGCGCTCATCCTCGCCTTCGGCGTAGATGACGCGCTTGGGGTCGGCCTTGGCCTGCTGGAACAGCGGCTTCATGATGAAGCCCGAGCGGAAGACGAAGCGCGAGAGCTGCTCGCGATAGGCCTCGACATCGACCAGCGGCTTGCGCGCGACGCCGGTCACCATGGCGGCTTCCGCCACGGCCGGGGCGATGCGCATGATCAGGCGCGGATCGAAGGGGTTCGGGATCAGCGAGGTCGCGCCGAAGGTCGAGGTTTCGCCGCCATAGGCGCGCGCCGCCACATCCGAGGAGGCCTCGCGGGCGAGCGCCGCGATGGCGCGCACCGCGGCGAGCTTCATCGCCTCGTTGATCGTCGTCGCCTGCACGTCGAGCGCGCCGCGGAAGATGTAGGGGAAGCACAGGACGTTGTTGACCTGGTTCGGATAGTCCGAGCGGCCGGTGCAGATCATCGCGTCGGGACGCACGGCGAGCGCGTCCTCGGGCGTGATCTCGGGATTGGGGTTGGCGAGCGCCAGGATCAGCGGCTTCGGCGCCATGCTCTTGGCCATCTCGGGCTTGAGCACGCCTGCGGCGGACAGGCCGAGGAAGATGTCGGCTCCGCCGATCACGTCGGCCAGCGTGCGCGCGTCCGTCTCTTGCGCATAGACCTCCTTCCAGCGATCCATCAGCGTGTTTCGGCCTTGGTAGACCACGCCTTCGAGATCGGTGACCCAGATGTTCTTGCGCTGCGCACCGAGCTCGACGAGCAGGTTGGTGCAGGCGAGAGCGGCCGCGCCGGCGCCGGAGACGACGATCTTGACGTCGGCGATCTTCTTGCCGGCGAGGTCGAGGCCGTTCAGGACGGCCGCGCCGACGATGATCGCGGTGCCGTGCTGGTCGTCATGAAAGACCGGGATCTTCATCCGGGCCTTGAGCTGCTCCTCGATCTCGAAGCACTCCGGCCCCTTGATGTCCTCGAGGTTGATGCCGCCGAAGGTCGGCTCCAGTGCAGCGACGACCTCGACGAACTTCTCGATGTTCTTTTGCTCGACCTCGATGTCGAAGCAGTCGATGCCGGCGAATTTCTTGAACAGGACCGCCTTGCCTTCCATCACCGGCTTGGAAGCCAGCGGGCCGATGTCGCCCAGGCCCAGCACGGCCGTGCCGTTGGTGATGACGGCGACGAGGTTCTGGCGTGAGGTGAGTTCGGCCGCTTGAGACGGGTCGTCGACGATCGCCTCGCAGGCAGCGGCGACGCCGGGCGAGTAGGCCAGCGCCAGATCGCGCTGGTTGCCGAGCGGCTTGGTCGCCTGGATCTCCAGCTTACCGGGCCGGGGCTGGCGATGATAGACGAGCGCGCCCGAGCGCAGATCGGTGGAGAGCGTGCTTTTCATGGCGCGATGGTCCCTGCAGTCCGAAGGATGCTGGTCGCGCAAAAGGCCATGCGGCGTCAAGCGGTCAGGATGCCTCGGTGGCCGCAGCAAGGGCAAAGATCGGGCCGCGGCCGATTGAATCAATCTGTGAAAGAGGTGAATCGCTCTGTGAGCAGGCTGTGACAATCCGTTGGCGCGACTCAGGAAACGCCGCTTCCAACCAGAAGATGCGCTGGTTGAATCGAAGCCTCGAATGCGAGCGCGGCTCAGAAGGCCTTGAAGGTGATGATCGTGTGCGTGTCCGCGATCTCGGGGATCGACTGCACCTTTTGCGCGACGAAATGGCCGATATCGACGTCGGCGCCGACATGGAACTTGGCCAGGATGTCGTAGTTGCCGGCGGTCGAGTAGATCTCCGAGGCGATCTCGCGATCGGCCAGTTCGCTGGCGACCTCATAGGTCTTGCCGAGCTTGCATTTGATCTCGACGAAGAAGGTCTGCATCGCGCTCTCCGAAACTCTGATGCGGTCTGGATAAGGCATCGGCCCGAAAAGGGAAATGCGGTTTTCGGGCGAGGCTGATGCTTCAGCGCAGGCTATGCCCTCTGCGGAGAGATCAGGCGCCAGCGAGCGCCGCGATGCGCCGTGTCATCGGATTGTCCGGCTCTGTCAGCCCGGCGATGATGGTGAAATGATTGGCGCCGGGGATTTCCTCATAGCGCGTCGTCACGCCTTCCAGCCCCCACACATCGACGATCCGGCGGCTCTGCTTGTGGTACTCGGCGCTCTCCTCGCCGCCGACCACGGCATCCATCGTCAGCCGCGACGGCGCCGACCAGAATAGCGGGCTTTCGAGCTCGGCAGCTTCCATGCTGAGGCCGAGAGCGTTGTTGATGCTTGTCTCGGTCAGGGGTTTGAGGTTGTAGAGGCCGGAAATGCCATAGGCGGCGGGCACCAGATGCTCGGGCAGGTCGGCGCCAACATTCTTCCAGTCGGTAGCGAGCGTGCAGGCGCTGAGATGCCCGCCGGCAGAGTGGCCGGTCGCGACGACCGGCAGGCCGAAGCGACGCCAGAGCGCGGCAGCTGCCTGCTGAAGCTCCCAGACGATGTGCCCGAGATGGACCTGCGGGCAAAGATCGTAGCCGACGACCGCCACGGGYAGGCCGAGCTGGTTCAGCCCACGCGCCATATGCGAGAAGAAGCTCCGGTCGAGCGCCTGCCAGTAGCCGCCATGGATGAACATCACAAGCGCGTCGCCGCGGATCGTCTCCGGCTTGAACAGATCGTAGAGCTGCCGCTCGCCCTCGCCATAGGAGACGCCGAGCTCGCACAGCGCGGTCGCCCTGTAGGCGGCGGCGTCGGCCTGCCAGCCGGCGATGATGCCGGGATGCTCCGGCACGCGGGCACGGTTGTTGTATTCGGTCTCGTAGTCCGGCGACATCGGTATCCTGCTCGGCGGTGGCACGGCTGATGGGTGTACGGTGGCAGCCGTTCGCGGTTTCCGCCAGCGCTTTTGACAGGTGGCGCGCCCGGCGCCAAAAGCGGCAATCCGCAGCAAGCGGAATCTGGAGGTCGCCATGGAAAACCCCGTCCTCGCCGAAGTCACGCGCGGCAATGTCGTCGAATCGCGCCATCGGGGGTCTGCGATCATCGTCGATGCCGATGGTGGAGTGGTTTTCGCAGTTGGTGACATCGAGCGGCCTGTCTTTCCGCGCTCGGCGGTGAAGGCGATCCAGGCGCTGCCTTTGCTGGAAAGCGGCGCGGCCGACCACTACGGCCTGACCGAGCCCGAGATCGCGCTGGCCGTCTCCTCGCATTCAGGCGAGCCGCTGCACGCCGAGACCTCGCTCGCGATGCTGAAGAAGGCCGGCCGCGACGCCGGCTGCCTCGAATGCGGGGCGCATTGGCCGATGAATGACTCGGTGGCGCGGGCCTTGGCCAAGTCGGGCGCCGAGCCGAGCGCGCTCAACAATAATTGCTCGGGCAAGCATGCCGGATTTGTCTGCCTGTCCTGCAGCCTGGATGAGGATCCGGCCGGCTATGTGAAGCAGGGCCATGCCGTCCAGCGGGCGGTGCGCGGCGCCCTCGAGGAGGTGACCGGTGCTGAGCATTCCAGCGAGCGCATGGGCATCGATGGCTGTTCGATTCCCTCCTATGCTGTGCCGCTGAAGGCGCTGGCGTTGGGCTTCGCGCGCCTCGGCACGGGCCACGGCTTTGGCCCCGAGCGGGCGAAAGCCGCCGCGCGCATTCGCGCCGCCGCAGCGGCCCACCCTTTCATGGTGGCTGGCACTGATCGCTACGACACGCGGCTGATGAGCTTGCTCGGCGCCCGCGCCTTCACCAAGACTGGCGCCGAAGGTGTTTACTGCGCTGCCTTGCCGGAGCTGGGCTATGGCATCGCGCTGAAATGCGATGACGGCGCTGGCCGTGCCGCGGAAGTTGCGCTGGGCGCGCTGATCGCCCGCTTCCTGCCGATGGACGAGGCGACGCAGACCGCCTTCGCGCCGCTGCGCGAAACCGTGCTGAAGAACTGGAACGGCATCGAGGTCGGACGCATCCGCGCACCGGCTGCCTGAGGCGCATCAGCGGACCGCGTTGTTCTCGACCCGGATGCCCGCCGCTCTGGCGTCGGGCGCCTTGGCGAGGTCGCCGGTGACCGGCTTGCCGTATTCGGTGCCGACGATGGCGCCATTGCGTGCCTCGTCGATGACGTTGTTCGCGATGACGGCGTTGCGCTCCTTCGGCACCAGCGAGACGGCAATGCCGATGCCGGCCTTGCGCACGATGTTGCCGGTCGCCACCAGGTTGCGCATCCCCCAGGACCAGCCGAGCGAGATGCCGATCTCGCTCGCATTCTCGATCACGTTTCCGGTCACGGCCACCTCGGCCTCGACATGGACTCCGATGCCGCCGACCGGCTCCCCGCCATTGGGCGGCAGGTCGCGCTTGGCGTTGCGAATGATGTTGTTGGCGAAGACGGCGAGCCGCCCACCATGGTCGAGATTGGTGATGTTGGCGCCTTGGGCGCAGTCCTCGACCAGGTTGTTCGCCATGATCGTGCCCTCGAAGGCGAATTCGGCATAGAGCGCGACTTCGCCGCAGCGGCGGCCCTGATTCCCGAGGATCTGCACCCCGGAGCCGGAATTGTTGCGGATGAAGGTCATGGCGCAGTCGCGCAGCTGGTTGCCTTCGATGATCACGCCGCCGGCGCGGTAGAGACTGATGCCATTGCCGTTCTGCCCGTTGCCGCCTGCATCGGCGCGAATGCGGCTGACGCGATTGCCGCGCAGGATCGACCGGTCGTCGCCGGCCTGGCTCCGCCAGATCTGGATACCGTTGTTGCCGCAATCCTCGATATCGTTCTGCTCGATGATGAGGCCCGCCGAGTCGAACGAGAACAGGGCGGAATCGCGCATGCCGCGGAAGCGGCTTGCCACGATGCGCCCGCCGCAGCGGTGCAGGGTCAGGCCGACCGACCCGGCCTTGGCGAAGTCGCAGTCCGAGATCGTGATCGCGCCGATATTGTTGCAGGCGACGAGGCCGTCGCGCTGCGGCGAAGGGATGTCGAGCCCGTCGAAGGCAAGGCCGGTCAGATTTGCGCGAGCGATATTGTTGGCGACAAACAGCGGATTGCCATTTGCAGTCACGAGGAGGGTCTGCCCGGGCATCCCAACGATGTTCGCGCCGTCCGGCAGGCGGACTGAGGCAAGTCGGTAGCGCCCAGCTGGAACCATGAGCGGGGCATTGCGCTTTGCCGCTTCATTCAATGCCGCCTGGAGCCGGCTTGACTGATCCTCCGAAGCGCCCGGCCGCAATCCGAACTGGGCGGCGTCCAGGCCGAAATGGCCAAGCGGGCCGCCGCGGGATGGCGCTGCCGATTGCGCACGGGCCGGCAGGTGAAACCATGCCGGGGCTGTCAGGCCGGCAGCCAGGAAACCGCGCCGCGAAAGCACCATGGAACCTCCCCTTCGACCCCGCCGCGATCAAACGGCGTGCCAGCCCCGCTGTCCCGATTTGAAACCGACGCCGCGCAGAACAGGCAAGATGCGGCTGGCGTCGGCTAGAGCCCGAGCGCGCGGGCGATCTCCTCGGCGGCAAGCGTCGGTGCGAGCTTGCCGGATGAGACCGCAGCCTCCAGTTCCGGCGCGCGCGCCTTCAGCGCAGGGTCGTGCCTGAGCTTGGCCTGCAGCCGATCCTGCACCATCGCCCACATCCATTTGACGTCCTGGCGCCGGCGCTTCTCGGTGATCAGGCCCTTGGCTTCGAAGCGGGCGCGATGATCCTCGATCCTGGTCCAGAGCGCGTCGAGCCCTTCGCCGGTCAGGCCGGAGATCGTCATCACGGGCGTGCTCCACAGGGTCGAGGTGGGCGCCAGGATATGAAGTGCGGCCCTGTACTGGGCCGCTGCCGCGCGGGCCGCAGCTGCTCCGGCCCCGTCCGCCTTGTTGACCGCGATCATGTCGGCAAGCTCGATGATGCCCTTCTTGATGCCCTGCAGTTCGTCGCCGGCATTGGGCAGCATCAGCACCAGGAAGAAGTCGGTGAGATCGGCCACCGCCGTTTCGGACTGCCCCACGCCGACGGTCTCGACCAGGATGACGTCGAACCCTGCCGCCTCGCAGAGCAGCATCGTCTCGCGCGTCTTGGCCGCGACGCCGCCGAGCGTGCCGGAGGAGGGCGATGGCCGAATATAGGCGTTCGGATCGACGGAGAGGCGTGCCATCCGGGTCTTGTCGCCGAGAATCGACCCGCCGGTGCGGGTCGAGGAGGGGTCGACCGCCAGCACCGCTACCTTGTGTCCCTTGGCCGTGAGGTGACTGCCGAGCGCGTCGATCGTCGTCGATTTGCCGACCCCGGGAACGCCGGTGATGCCGACGCGGATGGCACGCCCGGTATGGGGCAACAGCCGCTGGATCAGCGCCTGCGCCTGCTCGCGATGGTCGGCGCGGCGCGATTCCGCGAGCGTGATCGCGCGGGCCAGGGCGGCGCGTTCGCCGGCGAGAAGCGCGGCGCCGAGCGAGTCGGCGGTGGGCGTGCGGTGGGCCATGACGCCAGTTAGCAAGGTGCCGCCGAGGGGGACAAGGAGTTCGCCGTGCGCCAGTTGCTTCATCACTGTGTCATGCACGCATCTTGAAGATCGGCGCATCCGGTGAGACGACTGAGCGATGATTGGAGTGGCGGTGCGGTTTCGCGGTGTTGTTTTGGCGTTGCTGCTGCCGCTGGTCCTTGCGGGCTGCTCGACGCCACGCACGCTTGAATTGAGCCAGGCGCCTGCGGCCGACATCGCCGGCACGGTCGAAATCTATGTCGCGACGACGCGCGAGCCCTCGGCGCAGCCGGTCTATTTCAATGGCGAGCGTTCGCCGAAGCTCTCCTTCGCGCGGCTCGACATCACCGTGCCGCGCAGCCACAAGCCCGGCAATCTGGAGCTGCCGAGCTCGGGGCCGGGCGATCCGGCCAAGTATTTCACCGCGACTTATGTCCAGCGGCTCGACCTAGCGCCCGTGATCTCGGATGTGCGCAAGGAACTCCAGAGCCGGCCGGTCGATCAGCGCGACGTGCTCGTCTTCGTCCACGGCTACAACACGAATTTCGCCGATGCGGCCTACCGCTTCGCCCAGATCGTCTATGATTCCGGCTTCAAGGGTGTGCCGGTGCTGTTCTCCTGGCCCTCGCGCGGCGAACTCCTCGCCTATCCCTATGACCGCGAGAGCGCCTACTACTCGCGCGACTTCCTCGAGGCCAGTCTGCGCGGCATCCCGCGCGATCTCGGCTCCACACGCATGGATATTCTCGCTCATTCCATGGGCACGCTGCTGACGCTGGAGACGTTGCGCCAGGCCGCGATCCGCGGCGACGGGGCCTTCGGTGGCAAGCTGCGCGACGTCATGCTGGCCGCGCCCGATGTCGATCTCGATGTCTTCAAGACGCAGATGGCGCAGATCCGTCGGCCCGTCACCGTCTTCGTATCGGCCGACGACAAGGCGCTCGACTTCTCGCGCCGCTTCGCAGGCGACAAGACCCGGCTCGGCTCCGTCTCTGCGAAGGATACCGAGATCATCGCGGAGCTGGAAAAGCTCGGCGTGCGGATCATCGACATCTCGGAGGTGGCCTCGGGCGACAGCCTGAACCACGCCAAGTTCGCTTCCTCGCCCAAGGTGGTACGGCTCATCGGCGAGCGGCTGCGGCAGGATAAGGGCATCGGCTTCGCCGGGCAGCAATTCGGCGACCGGATCGGCGACATCGCCGGCGGCGTCGTCGGCACGGTGGGCTCGACCGTCGGCTTGGTCGTGACCGCTCCGGTAACGATCCTCTCCGGCGGCCAATGATGTCACATCGCTGCAACGGTGGGCGATCCCCGCAGCCAGGCCGCAGGGCCGCCCCATTCTGGCCGCGTTAGCCTGCCCTTAAGGCCCGGTTGGCCATTCGGCCTCTCACGATCGATCTTGGATGCCTGCCGCCATGCCTGTCACGAGGCGCGACTTTTCATGCCGCTCGCTGGCGCTCGCCGCGTTCCTGCCCCTCGGGCTTGCCGCCTGCGCCCAGAGCGAAGCGAGCGTTTCGCCCTTCGCCGAGCCGGAGCGCGCCGATAGCTCGGCGCTCGGCAAGGATCCGCGTCTGCTGGTCATGACGACGCGCAGGTCGGTCGGCAATGCCGCGCCCTATTTCGGCACCGATCGGGGGCCGCTGACCTTCGCCGAGGTGCGCCTGTCAGCGCCTGGCAGGGGAATATCCGGACGTGTTTCCTCCGCCGTCAGTGGCGACTGGGCTGTGCTAGGCGTCGGCCGCGAGGTGACCAACGACGCCCCGCGCGCCTTCTCGGATGCCGCCAATGGCCGCGACGTGCTGCTCTATGTCCACGGCTTCAACGAAACCTTCGAAACAGCCGCGCGCAGCGCCGGCCAGCTCTCGCATTCGCTCGAATTCCAGGGCCGCACCGCGCTCTTCACTTGGCCGTCCGGCGGCAAGCTGTTCGACTACGCCTATGACCGCGAGAGCGCGCTCTGGTCGCGCGACGGCTTCGTCCAGAGCCTGCAGGCGCTCGTTGCCAACCCGACGGTCGGACGCATCCACATCGTCGCCCACTCGATGGGAACCTTCCTGACACTGGAAGGCCTACGCGAATTGCGCGATTCCCAGGATGTCTATGCCCGGATCGGCTCCGTCGTGCTGGCTTCGCCCGATGTCGACATCGACGCCTTCGAGCAGACGGTGAAGAAGCTCGGACCGCTGGCGCAGCGCATGACAGTGATCATCGATCCCGGCGACCGGGCGCTTGCGGTCTCGGCGCGCATCGCCGGCGGCGTTGCACGCGCCGGTGCTGCCGACCGCTCGCGCCTCGATGCGCTGGGCGTGCGCGTCGCGGATACGTCCGGCCGCGGCTGGAGCATGCTGCGCCACGACCTGTTCCTGTCGAACAGCGAGGTCACTCAGGTCGTGCGCCGCGCCATGGATCGCGGCGCCTGACGAGGCCAGACCCTAGATCGGCGGCAGGCCCGAACGCTTCTTGATCGTCGCGAGCGCGAAGTTGGATTCGACCGACTGGATGCATTTCAGCCGCGTCGCCTTCTGCTTGAGGAAGCGCTCATAGCCTTCGATGCCGTCGGTGACGACGCGCAGCAGATAGTCCTGCGAGCCGGTCATGAGGTAGCATTCGGCGACTTCGCTCCAGCTTTCGACGGCCTTCTCGAATTCGGCGATCTGCTCCTGGTTCTGCTGGGTGAGACGCACCGAGACGAAGACGCTGAAGGGCAGGCCATAAGCCTTGGGGTCGACGACTGCCGCATAGCCTTGGATGACGCCGGTCTCCTCCAGCCGCTTGAGCCGGCGCAGGCAGGGCGTCGGCGACAGCCCGACCCGCTGCGAGAGATCCTGATTGGTGATCCGCCCGTCCTCGCGGAGCACCGAGAGAATCCGACGATCGATCGTGTCGAGCATGATATGCTCCGCTGTGCAGGTTTGTGAGCAGGAAGCTGCAATCGTGAGTTTACGGTGAGCTTTATCGACCAAGCAATGGCGCTCTGATGAGATTATTCTCAAAGGCAGGGATTCAACGGCGCGGCCGAAAAAAGGGAGACAGCTCATGAA
Source organism: Allobosea sp. TAF32 (assembly GCF_052113585.1). Classification (NCBI taxonomy): domain Bacteria; kingdom Pseudomonadati; phylum Pseudomonadota; class Alphaproteobacteria; order Hyphomicrobiales; family Alloboseaceae; genus Allobosea; species Allobosea sp. TAF32. Next base: position 464,717 of record NZ_JBFRDM010000003.1, read on the forward strand.
CGGGGATAGCTATCACAAGGACCGGATCGCCAACCGAAAGCTCCATCCGGAGACGCTGATGATGGGCTTCGGCTATTCGCCGGCCATGTCGGAAGGTTCGCTCAAGCCGCCGGTCTTCCTGACCTCGACCTTCGTTTTCGAGAACGCCCAGCAGGGCAAGGACTTCTTCGACTTCACCTCGGGGCGGCGCCAGCCGAAACCCGGCGAGAAGCCCGGGCTGGTCTATTCACGCTTCAACCATCCCAACATGGAGATTCTCGAGGATCGCCTGGCGATCTGGGACGAGGCCGAGAAATGCGCCGTCTTCGCCTCCGGCATGGCCGCGATCGCCACGACCTGCTTCGCCTTCCTGCGTCCGGGTGACACGATCCTCCATTCCCGTCCGCTCTATGGCGGCACGGAAACCCTGCTCAAGAACCAGATGGGCGCCTTCGGCATCACGCCGTTCGGCTTCACCGACGGGCTCGACATCGCGCAGATGCGGGAGGTTGCCAAGGCGGCTGCCGCCAAGGGCCGCGTCGCGATGATCATGGTCGAAACCCCCGCCAATCCGACCAACGGCCTCGTCGATCTCGCCGCCTGCAAGGTGATCGCCGACGAGCTGGAGAAGTCGCAGGGCCACCGTCCACCGGTCGTCGTCGACAACACGCTGCTCGGCCCGAAATACCAGAAGCCACTCAACCTCGGCGCCGACCTCACTCTGCTTTCGCTGACGAAATATGTCGGCGGCCATTCCGATCTCGTCGGCGGCTCGATCAGCGGTTCCGAGGCGCTGGTGCGGCAGGTGAAGGCCTGGCGCGGCTCGCTCGGCACGCAAGCAGACCCGAACTCCTGCTGGATGCTGATGCGCTCGCTGGAGACGCTGGATATCCGCATGAGCCGCGCCAACGAGAACGCCAAGCTGGTGGCGGAGTACCTCGAAAACCACCCGAAGGTGGCTAAGGTCCACTATCTCGGCAACCTCAAGGACAGCGATCCGCGCAAGGCCGTCTTCGACCGGCAGTGCAGCGCCGCGGGCTCGACTTTCGCCTTCGACGTCAAGGGCGGAGAGAAGGAAGCCTTCGCGCTCCTCGACAACCTCCAGATCATGAAGCTCGCCGTCAGCCTCGGCGGCACCGAGACGCTGGTCTCGCATCCGGCGGCGATGACCCATTCCGGCGTCGCCAGGGAGCTGCGTGAGGAGATCGGCCTGACCGACGCGCTGATCCGCATCTCGGTCGGCATCGAGAACATCGAGGATTTGATCTCCGATCTGGCACAGGCTTTCGAGGCGGTCTGAGAGAAGGTGCGTCATGCTCGGGCTTGACCCGAGCATCCTGGAAACCAGTGCCCTCTCCGGCGGGAGATTCTCGGGTCTGCGCTTCGCTTCACCCGAGAATGACGACCGGCTTCAAACCCCGATCCGCCCCCAGCCCGGCAGCTTCAGCGCCGGGCTGCGCAGGTCGAACCCGGCGACGAGGCCGAGGATGTTGATCTCGATGCCCTCGACCCAGCCCACCGTGACGCCCGCAATCCCATAGGCCGAGGCCTGGATGCCCGTCCTGCTGGCGGTAAGGCCGGCGAACAGCCCGTCGGCGCGCCAGTCCTTGCCGATGGCCGTCGGCGGCAGCGCCTGCCGGAGTTCCGGCACCTCCGACAGAACGTGCTGGACGAAGCTGTTCGAATTCGGTCCCGGCCAGGCGAGATAGCTGTCCGGGCTCGAATAGGCGTAGCTCGCAACCGCCGCCCGAATGCGCGGAATCAGCCGTTCGGCGGCATCGCCGCGGACTTCGGCGACGAGTTCCGGCATATTGCCGAACCAGCGGCCATCGGCGTCGCGATGGTTGATCCGAACCGGCATGCCCCAGCCGACGACGTCGAAGCGCGTATAGGCGCTCGCGCCGCGCTCCTTCACCACGATCCAGGAATGATGCGCGAAGATTCCGCGCCAGCGCCCGACGCGCGCGGCGAAGAGATGCACCGTCGCTTCGGGCTCGACCGCGGCGGCGGGCAAAAGCTTCGCGCTCGTCCAGTCGGCCCGCCGCCAGTCGGGAGCATGCGTCTGCCAGATCCACCAGCCCGCATGGGTCGCGAGCGGCAGCAGGAAGGCGATGACGAAGAAAAGCAGGAAGCGGCGGAGGAAGCGCATCCGGCACGGTATGTGCAGGGCTGCTGAAGCCGGCAAGAACATCGCCGATCACGCTTGCGTCACCCCGCGCCGACATGCTGCAGGGCCTCTTGGCAACCCAGGGCTGTGCGCGCGCATCGGAGCGCGCCTGAAGCCGGTTGATGCCGGGGGGAAAGCTGTTAGCGTGCGCGCGCCTGAGCTTGATGGAGGGGCAGATTGGGTAAGACGACGAAGCGATTGGCCGAGGCTATTGCCGCCTGCGCGATCGGGCTGGGACTTCTCGCCGCACCGGCGGCCGCGCAGGAGAAGCAGCTGCGCATCTTCAACTGGTCTGACTATGTCGATCCGGAGGTGCTTGATGCCTTCAAGAAGGAAACCGGCATCACCGTCGTCTACGACACCTTCGACCAGATGGAGACGGTCGAGACCAAGCTTCTGGCCGGCAAGACCGGCTACGACCTGATCGTCGTCACCGCGTCGTTCCTGCCGCGCCACATCCCGCTCGGCCTCTACCAGCCGATCGACAAGGACAAGGCGCCGAACCTCAAGAATCTCTGGCCGGAAATCCAGACCCGTCTGTCGAAATACGATCCCGGCAACAAATACGCCGTGAACTACATGTGGGGCACTACGGGGATTGGCTACAACACCGCCAAGATCAAGGAACGCCTCGGCCCCGACGCGGTGATCGACAGCTGGAAGATCGTCTTCGAGCCCGAGCAACTCAAGAAGCTCTCCAACTGCGGCGTCCATGTGCTCGATGCGGTCGAGGAGATGTTCCCGGCGGCGCTGCGCTATCTCGGGCTCGACCCCGACTCGAAGAACGAGGCCGATCTGAACAAGGCCGGCGAGCTCCTGCGCAAGATCCGCCCGCACATCCAGAAGTTCCACTCCTCGGAATATATCAACGCGCTGGCGAATGGCGATATCTGCCTGGCCGTCGGCTATTCCGGCGACATCCTTCAGGCGAAGAAGCGCGCCGAGGAGGCCAAGAACGGCGTCCAGATCGCCTATTCCATCCCGAAGGAGGGCGCGCTGATGTGGTTCGACTCCTTCGTGATCCCGAAGGATGCCGGCAATGTCGACGGGGCGCTGAAGTTCATCGACTTCGTCAACCGGCCGGAGATGGCCGCGAAGAACTCTGACTTCATCCAGTACGCCAACGGCAACATCGCTTCGAAGCCGCTGCTCTCGGCCGCGGTGCGCGACAACCCAGGGATCTACCCGTCGGATGCGGTGATGGCGCGGCTCTACACGATCACGCCCTACGACCAGAAGGCGCAGCGGCTGGTGAACCGGCTCTGGACGCGCGTGAAGACCGGCAAGTGACCGGTTTCGGACAGGTCGCCGGCCCCATGAAGAAGACCTCGCCCGGCAGCGTGCGCCGGGCCTTCCAGCCCTGGAACGACCCGGCGGCGAAGCCGCTGGTGGAGTTCCGGGGCGTGACCAAGCGCTTTGGCGACGTCACGGCGGTGGGCGACCTCTCGCTCGCGCTCTATCCCCGCGAGTTCTTTGCGCTGCTCGGTCCGTCCGGCTGCGGCAAGACCACGCTGATGCGCATGCTCGCCGGCTTCGAGACGCCGGATGCGGGCACGATCCTGCTCGCCGGGCAGGACATCACCGGCATCCCGCCGCATCTGCGGCCGATCAACATGATGTTCCAGTCCTATGCGCTGTTCCCGCATCTCAGCGTGGCCAACAACATTGCTTATGGGCTGAAGCGCGAGGGACTGCCACGCGCCGAGATCGACCGGCGCGTCGAGGAGATGCTGGCGCTGGTCAAGCTCTCCGGCCTCGGCGGGCGCAAGCCGCATCAGCTCTCCGGCGGTCAGCGCCAGCGCGTCGCGCTCGCGCGTTCGCTCGCCAAGCGGCCCAAACTGCTCCTGCTCGACGAGCCGATGGCGGCGCTCGACAAGAAGCTGCGCGAGCAGACCCAGTTCGAGCTGATGGATCTGCAGAGCGAGCTCGGCCTGACCTTCATGGTCGTCACTCACGACCAGGACGAGGCCATGACAATGGCCGACCGCATGGCGGTGATGGACCACGGCAAGCTCGTCCAGATCGGCCCGCCCGACGTGATCTATGAGGCGCCGGCCAACCGGCATGTCGCGGAGTTCGTTGGCGACATCAACATTTTCGAAGGCAGGATCGCCGCCGTCGAGGGCGAACTGGTCCGCGCCGAGGTGCCGCATGTCGGCACCGTCGAGCTCGACGAGGACGCACCGGCGCTGAAGCCGGGCGAACCGCTCGTCATCGGCATCCGGCCGGAGAAGATCGAAATCGCCCATGACGAGCCGGGCCAGGCGGTCAACAAGGTCGCGGGCGAGATCTGGGATATCGGCTATCTCGGCGACTTCACCATGATCCAGGTGATGCTCGGCGGGCAAAACGCTCAAGGGGAGGGTGGTCAGCTCGTCAAGGTCGCGCTCGCCAACCGGACACGGCGCATGGCGCGGCCCTTCGCCTGGGACGACAAGGTCTGGCTCTCCTGGGATGTCGAGGCCGGCGTGGTGCTGCCGCCATGAGGCGCGCTGGGGCAGGGGCGTCATTCTCGGGCGGAGCGAAGCGCAGACCCGAGAATCTCTGGCAGAAGGAGGCGCTGCAGCCTCTCATGTCACCAGATGCTCGGGGCAAGCCCGAGCACGACGGCGCAGTGACATCATGAGCGCGGTCGCTTCGCTGCAGCGGCTTCGCCGCCTCGTCGTCGCCGTGCCTTATCTCTGGCTGGCGCTGTTCTTCCTCGCGCCCTTCGCCATCGTGCTGCGCATGGCCTTTTCGCAGGCGGCGACGGCGCTGCCGCCCTATGCGCCGCATTTCGAGGGGCTCGCGCAGCTCGGCGCGTTCCTGTCGCAGCTCGATTTCGAGAACTTCAAGCTGCTCGGCGACGACCCCCTCTATTGGCAGAGCTATCTCTATTCCCTGCGCATCGCGGCGCTGACCACGCTCTTCGCCCTCGCGATCGGCTATCCGCTCGCTTATGCAATGGCCTCGGCGCCGTCGCGCTGGCGCGGTCTCCTGCTCGTCTTCGTCATCCTGCCGTTCTGGACGTCGTTCCTGATCCGCGTCTACGCCTGGATCGGCATCCTCAGGCCGGACGGGCTGCTCGACGCTGCGCTTGCTTTCCTCGGCTTCGAAATCGAGCCGCTGCGCCTGCTCAACACCGAGACGGCCGTGCTGCTCGGCATGGTCTATTCCTACCTGCCATTTATGGTGCTGCCGCTCTTCGCGACGCTGGAAAAACTTGATCGCGGCTTGCTCGAAGCGGCGGCCGATCTCGGTGCAACGCCCGTCACAGCCTTCTTCACGGTGACTTTGCCGCTTTCGCTGCCTGGTATCCTCGCCGGCTCCGCGCTGGTCTTCATCCCCGCGGTGGGCGAGTTCGTCATCCCCGACCTGCTCGGCGGCCCCGACACCGTGATGATCGGCAAGGTGCTCTGGAACGAGTTCTTCTCGAACCGCGACTGGCCACTGGCCTCGGCGGTGGCGGTGGTACTGCTCGTCGTGCTGGTGCTGCCGCTCGTCCTGCTCCAGCGGGCGCGGCTGCGACGGGAGATGGCGGCATGAGCCGGCTCGGCCCCGGGTTGATCCTCGCGCTGATCGTCGGCTTCGCCTTCCTCTATTTGCCGATCCTGACGCTCATCGCCTATTCCTTCAACGCCTCGCGGCTGGTGACGGTCTGGGGCGGCTTCTCGACGCATTGGTACGGCGCCTTGATGCAGAATGAGCCGCTGCTCGATGCGGCCTGGCTTTCGATCCGCCTCGGCGTCGTCTCGGCGACGCTGGCGACCATTCTCGGCACGCTCGCGGCACTGGCTCTCGCCCGCCATGGCCGTTTCATGGGGCGCACCTTGTTCTCCGGCATGGTGCTGGCACCGCTTGTCATGCCCGAGGTGGTGACGGGCCTGTCGTTGCTGCTGCTTTTCGTAGCCGTCGATGTCGAGCGCGGCTTCTGGACCGTCACGATCGCCCACGCGACCTTCGGTCTCGGCTTCGCCTGTATCGTCGTGCAATCGCGGCTCGCCGGCTTCGACCGCTCGCTGGAGGAGGCGGCGCAGGATCTCGGCGCCACGCCTTTCGTCACCTTCTGGACGGTGACCCTGCCGCTGATCTGGCCGGCGGTGGCGGCGGCCTGGATGCTCGCTTTCACGCTCTCGCTCGACGACCTCGTCGTCGCGAGCTTCACGACCGGCCCCGGCGCGACCACTCTGCCGATGCGGCTCTACTCGGCGGTCAAACTCGGCGTGTCGCCCGAGATCAATGCCGCCTGCACGATCATGATCGGGGCCGTGGCCATCGTCGTGATCGCCGCTTCGCTGCTGCTGAAGCGCGAGCAGCTTTCCGGCAGTTAAACGGTGGCTGAACGGCGCCCTCAAAGCGCGTTCAGCCGGGTTTTGCGAATGTTCCTCTCACGGCAGGGGAATTCTCCCCGCCGCGAGACAGGACAGGGACCATGTTCCGCAATCGCGCCCGCTTAGGTTTCGCGGCCTTCGCACTGGGCGGCATCGTGCTCGCCGCTTCCACCTTCGCCGGAGCAGGAAATGCCCAGGCTTTCGGCGGCCGTTACGAGCCCGCCTATGAGCGCCCGGCTTATGGCGCCGATTGGCGGCCCGCGCCGCCCGCCGTCCATGGCTTCTGGGGCCAGCGTCGCTGGCACCGCTACTACGACGGTTACGGCATGCGGCCGCCTCCGCCGCGCTACGGCTATGGTTACGGCTGGCGGTAAGTGTCGCCACGCCGGCTGTGACCATGGGGCGGGCGCGGTCCGAGGGCAGCGCCCGCCTTTTCGTTACTCCGCAGCGACCGTGCGCTGGGCGTAGCCCAGCCGTTGGTTCAGCTCTTCCAGAAGCTTCTCGGCGGCGTCGGCGATGACGGTGCCGGGCGGGAAGATCGCCGAGGCGCCCGCTTCGATCAGGGCGTCGAAATCCTGCGGCGGGATGACGCCGCCGACCACGATCATGATGTCGGGCCGGCCCGCCTTGGCCAGCGCCGCCTTCAGCTCCGGCACCAGCGTGAGATGTCCTGCCGCCAGCGAGGACACGCCGACAATGTGGACGTCGTTCTCGACCGCCTGGCGCGCCGCTTCATCGGGCGTCGCGAAGAGAGGTCCGATATCGACGTCGAAGCCGAGATCGGCGAAGGCCGAGGCGATGACCTTCTGGCCGCGGTCGTGCCCGTCCTGCCCCATCTTGGCGACGAGGATGCGCGGGCGGCGCCCATCGGCCTCCTCGAAAGCCCCGCACATCAGCTGGACCCGCGTGACGGCTGGGTTCATCTCGCCGACCTCCCGCTTGTAGACCCCCGAGATCGCCTTGATCTCGGCCCTGTGGCGCCCGAACACCTTCTCCATGGCCATGGAAATCTCGCCGACAGTGGCCTTGGCGCGCGCCGCTTTGACCGCGAGGTCGAGCAGATTGGCATTGCCGGCCGCGCCATCGGTGAGCGCAGCTAGGGCAGCCTGCACCTCGGTCTCGTCACGTTCGGCCTTGAGGCGCTTCAGCTTGTCGAGCTGCTGGGCGCGCACCGAGGCGTTGTTGACCTTGAGCACCTCGATGGAAGCCTCATTCTCCGGCTTGAAGCAGTTGACGCCGATGATCGCCTGCTGGCCGCCGTCGATGCGGGCCTGGGTCTTGGCGGCGGCCTCCTCGATCCGCAGCTTCGGGATACCGGCCTCGATCGCCTTAGCCATACCGCCGAGCGCCTCGACTTCCCGGATATGGCCCCAGGCCTTCTCGGCGAGTTCCGCGGTGAGCCGTTCGACATAATAGGAGCCGCCCCAGGGATCGATGATCCGCGTCGTGCCGCTCTCCTGCTGCAGCAGGATCTGGGTGTTGCGGGCGATGCGGGCGGAGAAATCGGTCGGCAGCGCCAGCGCCTCGTCGAGCGCGTTGGTGTGCAGGGACTGGGTGTGCCCCTGCGTCGCCGCCATCGCCTCGATCATCGTGCGCGGCACGTTGTTGAACACGTCCTGCGCCGTCAGCGACCAGCCGGAGGTCTGGCAGTGCGTGCGCAACGGCAGGGATTTCTCGTTCTGCGCGCCGAAGTCCTTGACGAGCTTCGCCCAGATCAGCCTGGCGGCGCGCATCTTGGCGACTTCCATGAAGAAGTTCATGCCGATCGCCCAGAAGAACGACAGGCGCGGCGCGAAGACATCGACCGAAAGCCCCGCCTGCTGGCCTGCGCGGATATATTCGACGCCATCGGCGAGCGTGTAGCCGAGTTCCAGGTCCTGCGTCGCTCCCGCCTCCTGCATGTGGTAGCCGGAGATCGAGATCGAGTTGAATTTCGGCATGTTCGCCGAGGTGAAGGCGAAGATGTCGCCGATGATCCGCATCGAGGGCGAGGGCGGGTAGATATAGGTATTGCGGACCATGAACTCCTTGAGGATGTCGTTCTGGATGGTCCCCGAGAGCTTGGCCTGCGGCACGCCCTGTTCCTCGGCCGCGACGATATAGAGCGCCAGAACCGGCAGAACGGCGCCGTTCATCGTCATCGACACGCTCATCTGGTCGAGCGGGATGCCGGAGAACAGCGTGCGCATGTCGTAGATCGAGTCGATCGCGACGCCCGCCATGCCGACATCGCCAGCGACGCGCGGATGGTCGCTGTCATAGCCGCGATGGGTGGCGAGGTCGAAGGCGACCGAGAGCCCCTTCTGTCCGGCGGCGAGGTTGCGCCGATAGAAGGCGTTCGAATCCTCGGCCGTGGAGAAGCCGGCATATTGCCGGATCGTCCAGGGCTGGTTGACGTACATCGTCGGGTAGGGGCCGCGCAGATAGGGCGCGATACCCGGAAGCGTCTCGACGAAGGGCAGCCCTTCGCGGTCAGCGGCCGTATAGAGCGGCTTTACCGGAATATCTTCCGGTGTCATCCAGGGTTCGGCCGCCGCTAAGTCTGCAGACGCCGCCGTCCGGGTGTCGGCGAAGGCGAGCTTCGTGAAATCCGGGATCGCGGTCATGGCTGGCTCCCGTCGGTCCTGTCCCACCAGTGGTGGAAATGATGCACCGGTCCGTGGCCGTGGCCAACCGCAACCTCGTCGGCGGCGGCGATGGCGGCGGAAATATAGGTCTTGGCGTGACCGACAGCCTCCGGCAGCGCCAGCCCCTTGGCGAGATTGGCGGTGATCGCAGAGGACAAGGTGCAGCCGGTGCCATGCGTGTTGCGGGTCGAGACACGTGGCGCATTGAAGCGCTGGCGCGCGCCGCCAGCGAGCAACAGGAGGTCGCTGCTGATATCGCCGCTGCCATGGCCGCCCTTGATCAGGACATTGGCGGCGCCCAGCGCTGCAAGCTTCTCGGCCTGCTCGTCGACGGCCTGTTCGGTCTCCGCCATGCTGGAGCCGAGCAGGGCGGCGGCCTCGGGCAGGTTCGGGGTGATCAGCGTCGCGAGCGGAAAGAGGTGCTTGCGGATTGCCTCGACCGCCGATGTCTCGAGCAGCCGCGCGCCGGAAGCCGCGATCATGACGGGATCGAGCACGACGTTCTTCGCTCCGTGGCGCTTCAGGCCGGCTGCGACTGTCTCGATCAACTCGGCAGTCGCCAGCATGCCGATCTTGACCGCGCCGACATCGAGATCCTCGAAGACGGCGTCCATCTGCTGGGCGACGAAGTCGCGCGGCACGGCGTGGATGGCGCTGACGCCCTTCGTGTTCTGCGCGGTCAGCGCGACGATGACGCTGGCGCCATAGACCTGATGCGCCGCGAAGGTCTTCAGATCGGCCTGGATGCCGGCGCCGCCGCTCGAATCCGAGCCGGCGATGGTGAGGGCGATGGCAGTCAAACTCATGTCTCCGATCAGGCCCTTGCGATGGCCTGCGCGTGTTCGAGCGCCTCGACCACATCGCAACCCATGAAGATGAACGAGGATACGCCGGCCTTGTTCAAAGCTTCGCTGTCGGCGGGGCGGCCGGCGAGCCAGACCGTGGCACCGGCCGCGGCGAGCGCTTCGGCCGCGGCAGCGCCTTCTGCGGCATAGGCCGGTTCCGAACCGCACAGGCAGGCGAGCTTCGCATCCGAGGCGCGGAAGGCCCCGACCAGCGCGTCGAGATCGGTGGCGCCGTCGGTGGCGAAGCCGTCGCCGCTCGGCGCGGCAAGGCCGCCGGCCTCGAACAGGTTGCGGGCAAAGCCGGCGCGCGCGGTGAAGTCGGCGATGGAGCCGAGCGTCGCCAGGAAGACGACCGGGCGTTGCGGCAGGGCATCGGCCTTGTCGCGCAGAGCCTCGAACGGCTCCGACAATCTGAGCGAGGGCAGCGCATCCGCGTGCAGGGCCGCGCCGGGCGCGATCCGGGCATCGGCCCGGCCGGCTCCGCCGACGAAGGAGCGTATGATTTCGCCCTGGTTGCGCTCGGCGAGGCTGCCGGGAGGACGTCGTTCTCCGCGGACGACCGGCGCGACTTCCAGCACGGTCACCACGCCCTCGCCGATATTGGGGAACTCGCTGGTGCCGGTGATCGGCTCCCGGCGGGTGGCAATCGCCTTCGTGCGCGCTGCCCTCTGCTCGGCGAGGGTCTTCTGGACGGAACCGTTGGCGAGCCCGGCGACGATGCCGCGCAGATCGCCGCTGCTCTGCCGCTCGATCTCCTGGAAGGCTTGCCAGGCCTTCTCGCAAAGTGCCTGCGTCAACGCCTCGAAGCCGCCGGCGCCAGCCGCCGGATCGGCGACGCGCCAGAGATTGCTCTCTTCGAGCAGGATCAACTGCGTGTTGCGCGCGACGCGGCGCGCGAAGGCGTCGGCCAGACCGCGCGCGGCGGTGAAGGGCTGGACGGTCAGCGAATCCGCCCCGCCGACTCCGGCCGAGAAGGCTGCGACCGTGCCGCGCAGCAGATTGACATGGGGATCGCGCCTGGTCAGCGAACGCCAGGCCGTCTCCGCATGGATTCGCGCCGGCTTCGGGGTCAGCCCGCACGCCTGCTGGATACGTTTCCAGAGCAGCCGGGCAGCCCGGAATTTCGCGACCGTCAGAAACTCGTCGGTGTCGGCGACAAGCGTGAAGGAGAGGGTGTCGCGCGCCTCTGCCAGTGAAAATCCCTGCGCTTCGAGCGTGCGCAGATAGGCAACCGCGGTGGCAAGCGCTGCGCCGAGTTCCTGCGCCTCGCTGGCGCCGGCCTCGTGATAGGGGCGGCTGTCGACAGTGATGAACGGGCCGGAGAAGCCGCGGTCCTTGAGAGCGCGGATGGTCTCAGTGAGGCGGCGCCCGACCTCCGACCAGGAGACGGCGAGCGATCCGAGGCCGGCGAAGACGCCGATCGGGTCGAGGCCGAAATCCATGGAAAGCTCGGCCGGCGCATGGCCCCGCTTCTCGATCAGCGCCGCCAGCAGCAAGGCGTTGATGCGGCCCTCCGGGGCAGGGTCGAGCCGCAGCTGGATGAGATCGAGCATCGCGCCGTCGAGCGCGGCATCGAGAGTTGCGACATCATCGGCGACGAGGCCATAGCCGCGTGCCGCCGGCGCGCCCGCAAAGCTGATCGTCAGCGTGTCGGCGCCGCCTTCCAGATCGGCGAGCGCAAGCGCCTGGGCTTCCTTCGGCGCGGGATGGTCGAGCCGCGCGGCGACATGCCAGCGCCCGGCTTCGGAGCGCAAGGCCCGCGCGGTGGGGGAGGCAGCGGGGTAGAGCGGCTCGATGCGGATGCCATCAGCGGTGCGGCCGACCAGCCGTTTCTCGAAATCCGCACCCTTCAGAACCTTGTCGACCGCCGCACGCCAGACGTCATGCGACGGCGCCGGGAAGGCGTCGAGGTAGGGAAGGTCGGATGGGGCAGCCGAGTTCATGCGCGCCGATGCTCCTCTTCCGCACAATGTGCAGCCGTGGAGCGCTGATTGCCATGGGCGGGCGCGCACCGCCATCCCTACTTCGTCGCAGGGCAGGTGCAGAAATACGAAGGGGATACAAAACGCCGCCGCTATGCCGCACAAGGACGGCGTCGCGACGGCGCAAAAATATCGATCGGGATCAGACGAACTGGCCGAGCCCCGGAATGGCGCCCACGATCGCGCCCATTGCGTCCTCGCCGGCCTTCTCGCGGCCGACGGCGAACATTTCCTTGGACACGCTCTGGATCTGGCCCATCGAGAGGCCCGCGCCCATGAGCTGGCCGCCGAGCGCCATGACGCCGCCGCCACCGCCCATCAGCCCGCCGATCGCGCCGAGCATGCCGCCCTTGGCGCCTCCTTCGGCATCCGCGAGCGCCTGCGCGCCCGGCAGGGCAGCCATCAGCTGGCCGATCTCGGTCGCCGGGCCTTCCTTCTGCAGGAAAGCGAGGATGATGCCGACCGCCTTGCGGGCGAGTTCCTCGTTGATGCCGGCCGCAGCGGCCACTCGCGTGAGCAATTCTTCCATGGTCCCAATCCCCTCGCCAAACGGCTTCGCCGCGAAGCCCAGTAAAAATAGTTTACATATTTACGATCTGATTCCAACGGGCTTGGGCTTCCGCCTTCTGCGTCGTTTGGTTACACCCTCCACTGACGTTCTGGGAAATCTCATAGGCGGGTGTGATGGCGGATGACGGCGCGATTCTGATCGGCAAGAGCGGCAAGCCGGAGAACCTGCTGCTCAAGCTCGCCAATCGCCACGGTCTCGTGACCGGCGCGACCGGAACCGGCAAGACGGTGACGCTCCAGGTCATGGCCGAGGGCTTCGCCCGCAACGGCGTCCCGGTCTTCGCTGCCGACATCAAGGGCGATCTCTCCGGCATCGTGGCGCCGGGCGATTCCAAGCCGGCCTTCGTCAACCGGGCCAAGGAACTCGGGCTGAAATACGAACCTGATCAGTTCACCACCGTCTTCTGGGACGTGTTCGGCGAGCAGGGGCACCCGGTCCGGGCCACGATCTCCGAGATGGGGCCGCTGCTGCTAGCGCGCCTGCTCGATCTCAACGACACGCAGGAGGGCGTGCTCAACATCGCCTTCCGCATCGCCGACGAGCAGAAGCTCCTGCTGCTCGATCTCAAGGATCTGCGTGCGATCCTGACCTTTATCGCCGAGAATGCGCAGGACCTGACCACCAAATACGGCAATGTCACCTCCGCGACCGTCGGCACGATCCAGCGCGCGCTGCTGGTACTGGAGAACCAGAAGGGCGATTTGTTCTTCGGCGAGCCGGCTCTGGACATCAACGACCTGATGAAGACGGATCGCGACGGCCGCGGCATCGTCAACATCCTCGCCGCCGACAAGCTGATGAACAATCCGCGGCTTTACGCGACCTTCCTGCTCTGGCTGCTCTCGGAGCTGTTCGAGCAGCTTCCCGAGGTTGGCGATCTCGACAAGCCGAAGCTCGTCTTCTTCTTCGACGAGGCGCATCTGCTCTTCAACGGCGCCCCCAAGGCGCTGCTGACGGCGGTCGAGCAGGTCGTTCGCCTGATCCGCTCCAAGGGCGTCGGCGTCTATTTCGTCACGCAGAACCCGCTCGATATCCCCGACACGGTGCTGGCCCAGCTCGGCAACCGTGTCCAGCACGCGCTGCGCGCCTTCACCCCGCGCGACCAGAAGGCCGTGCGCGCCGCTGCCGAGACCTTCCGCCAGAACCCGAAGATCAAGACGGAAGAGGCGATCAGCCAGCTCGCCGTCGGCGAGGCGCTGATCTCTATGCTGGAGGGCAAGGGCTCGCCGGAGATGGTCGAGCGCGCGCTGATCGCGCCGCCGATGGCGCAGGTCGGTCCATGCACGCCGCAGCAGCGCCAGCAGGCGATCAATGCCTCGCCCGAGAAGGGCAAGTACGACACCATGATCGACCGCGAGTCGGCCTATGAAGTGCTGATGAAGCGCAAGAACCTCAATCCGGACGGCTCGTCCATCGAGGCGTCCACCGGTGGGGGAGGGGGCATCCTCGACACGATCGGCGGCTGGCTCGGCGGCGGCGCGCCCCAGCAGCGCCCGAAGACAGGGCCGGGTTCGCGTGGCGGTCCGCTGCCGCAGAGCATGGCGGAGAAGGTCATTACCTCGGCCGCGCGCTCGGCCGCGACCTCGATCGGCCGCCAGGTGGGTAACGCGATCCTGCGCGGCATTCTCGGCTCGATGTCCGGGAAGCGCTGAGCCCGGGCGTCGTTCTCGGGCGGAGCGAAGCGCAGACCCGAGAATCTCAGCCCCGAAAGGGCACTGGCGCGTCTTTTGGCAGGAGATGCTCGGGCCAAGCCCGAGCATGACGAGTTCTTTATCGGAACGCTGTCGCCGCCGTCACGCCCCGGTCGCGAGATCGAACAGCAGCTTGAGGTTCAGCAGGATGATGATCGCGGCGATGAAGCCCGCTGTCAGGCTGAGCCAGCGCGGCGCCACCAGAGCGCCCATCTTGCCCTTCGATGCGGTGAACATGACCAGCGGCACCACCGCGAAAGGCAGCTGCAGGCTGAGGACGACCTGGCTCAGGATGAGCAGTTTCGCCGTCTGGCTCTCGCCATAGATCAGCGTGACCGCGATCGCCGGAACGATCGCGACGAGGCGCGTCACCAGCCGCCGCATCCAGGCGGGCAGGCGGATGCGCAGGAAGCCTTCCATCACGATCTGCCCGGCCATGGTCGCAGTCACGGTCGAGTTGAGGCCGCAGCAGAGCAGGGCGATGGCGAAGAGCGATGGCGCGATCGAGGCGCCGAGCAGCGGCTGCAGGAGTTCCTGCGCCTTGCCGAGCTCGGCGACGTCGTGATGGCCGGCCTTATAGAAGGTCGCCGCGGCGAGGATCAGGATGGACGCGTTGATCAGCAGCGCGAAGCAGAGCGCCACGGTGGAGTCGATCGTCGCGAACTTCAGTGCCTCGCGCTTCTCAGGCAGTGTGTGGCCATAGGCGCGGGTCTGCACGATACCGGAGTGCAGGTAGAGATTATGCGGCATGACCGTCGCGCCGATGATGCCGAGCGCGATGTAGAGCATGTTCGGGTTGGTCACGATCTCGGTCGTCGGCGCAAAGCCGCGGATCACTTCGCCCCAGTTCGGATCGGCGAGCGCGATCTGGATGCCGAAGCACAGCGCGATGACGCCGAGCAACGTGATGATGAAGGCCTCGATCCACCGGAATCCGCGCGTCTGCAGCCATAAGATGATGAAGACGTCGAAGGCGGTGATCAGAACGCCGATCTCGAGCGGGATGCCGAAGAGGAGGTTGAGGCCGATCGCGGTGCCGATCACTTCTGCGAGGTCGGTCGCGCAGATCGCGAGCTCGGCCAGCAGCCAGAGCGGCCAGGCCATGTAGGGCGGATAGGCGTCGCGGCAGGCCTGGGCGAGGTCGCGGCCGGTGGCGATGGCGAGCCGCGCGCAGAGCGACTGCAGGATGATCGCCATCAGGTTCGAGACCAGGGCGACGACCAGCAGCGTGTAGCCGAATTGGGCGCCGCCGGCGAGCGAGGTTGCCCAGTTGCCGGGGTCCATATAGCCGACGGCGACGAGATAACCCGGACCGAAGAAGGCCAGGAACTTTCGCCAGGTCGAGGAGGTCGGCGTCACCTTGATGGTGCGAAAAACATCCGTCAGGGAGGGCTCGCCCCGCGATCGTAGCCAGATCGACGAGGATTCCGGGGCGCCTTGCGACATGATCTGACCTTGCTGCGACTTGTTTGCAATAAGAAGTAGCCGCCGTTCCGCATGCTGTCAATGCAGTTGCGAAGCGTTGTCAATTAGAGCTGCGATCGGGCCGGGCGGCAATGCACGATTGTGGGCTGACGCCGGTTTGGGCTCTTGCCATGATGGCGTCACCTGAATCGCTTCCGATGGCTGCCATGACCAAGCTCCCCGCTATTCTCGACCGTCTCGACGCCGGGCTCGACGCTTCCCTCGAACGCCTGTCTTCCTGGCTCGAAATCCCTTCGATCGGCACCGATCCGGCGTTCAATGCGCAGACACGCGCCGCTGCCGAATGGCTGAGGGCCGATCTTGAATCTCTCGGCTTCAAGGCGGAATTGCGCGAGACCGGCGGACACCCCGTCGTCCTCGCCCATCGGCCGAAGCCGGGCGCGCCGCATGCGCTGTTCTATGGGCATTATGACGTGCAGCCGGTCGACCCGCTGAGCCTGTGGGACACCGACCCGTTCAAGCCGACCGTGCGCGAGCTGGAGCCCGGCCGCAAGGTCATCTCGGCTCGCGGCGCCTGCGACGACAAGGGGCAGGTGATGACCTTCATCGAGGCCGTGCGCGCGATGCTGGCTGAGACCGGCGACCTACCGATCGGGCTGACGATCCTGGTCGAGGGCGAGGAGGAATCCGGCTCGGTCAACCTTCCCGGCTACATCAAGGCCAATGCTGCCGAGCTGAAGGCCGACTACGCGCTGGTCTGCGACACCGGCATGTGGGACCGCGAGACGCCTCTGATCACCTCGACCCTGCGCGGCATGGTCTATCAGGAGGTGACGCTGACGGCTGCCGATCGCGATCTGCATTCCGGCCTGTTCGGCGGCGCGGCCTGCAACCCGATCCATGTGCTGACGAAGATCCTCGGCGAGCTGCACGACGAGAACGGCCGCATCACAGTTCCCGGCTTCTACGAAGGCGTGCATGAGCCGACCAATGCCCAGAAGGCGGAGTGGGCCGATCTCAACCTGACGGAGAAGGAGTTCCTCGGGCAGGTTGGGCTGAAGCATTCCATCGGTGAGAAGGGGCGCATGCTGATCGAGCAGATCCAGTCGCGCCCGACCTGTGACGTCAACGGCATCTGGGGCGGCTATTCCGGCGAGGGCAGCAAGACCGTCATTCCCGGAAAAGCCTCGGCCAAGGTCTCCTTCCGCCTCGTCGGCGATCAGGATCCGGCCAAGATCGCCGAAGCCTTCCGTCAGTTCGTCCGCGACCGGCTGCCGGAGGATGTCTCCGCAGAGTTCATCAGCCATTCCGGCTCGCCGGCGCTGGCGGTCCCGACGGATTCGCCGGTGCTTCAGAAGGCGCGCACGGCACTCGCCGATGAATGGGGTGGGCGCGTGGTCTCGATCGGCAGCGGTGGCTCGATCCCGGTCGGTGGCGATTTCAAGCGGACGCTCGGCATCGATACCCTCTTCGTCGGCTTCGGCCTCGACGACGACCGAGTGCACTCGCCGAACGAAAAGTACGACATGTCCTCCTTCCACAAGGGCCAGCGTTCCTGGGCCCGTATCTTGCAGGCTCTTGGTACATGAGATCGGTTTGTGTCTTCTGCGGTTCCAATCCCGGCATTGATCCCGTCTATGCGGCGGGAGCCCGGGCCATGGGCGGCGAGATCGCCCGGCGCGGTCTGACGCTGGTCTATGGCGGCGGTGCCGTCGGGCTGATGGGCATTGTCGCCAACGCGGCGTTGGAAGCGGGCGGCCAGGTTCACGGTGTCATTCCCAAGGCGTTGAAGGACAAGGAGGTCGGCCATATCGGGCTGACCTGGCTCGAGGTGGTCGACACCATGCACACCCGCAAGGCGCGGATGGCCGAGCTCTCGGACGGCTTCATCGCCATGCCCGGCGGCATCGGCACCTTCGAGGAGCTGTTCGAGATCTGGACCTGGGGGCAGCTCGGTATCCATGCCAAGCCGCTCGGCCTGCTGAACGTTGCGGGTTTCTACGATCCGCTGGCGACCTTCCTCGACCAGACCGTCGAGGCTGGTTTCCTGAAGCAGAGCCATCGCGCCATGGCGATGACCGATACCGAGCCGGCGACGCTGCTGGACCGGATGGGGAACTACGTTCCGGCCGCGACCTACAAATGGATCGAGAAGGAACAAGCCTGACTTTTTCTCGCAGTTTGCGCCTCCAGGTTGTAGGAATATTATCTTGACAACGTGACGCTGATCGTGTAGAGATCAGGAACGCTCACGAAATCTGCCCGAACGAAGCCGCCGCGCCCTCAGCCGGCGGCTTTTTCGTGCCCGTCATCCGGGAAGGGACGCATGGCCGAAGACGACAGCATGGAAACATTGCCACCGCCCGCCGCACCGAAGCGAAAACGCCAGCCGGTCTCCCGGAGAGCGGTGGTGGGCCAGCTCTGGCACGCCGCCAAGCGCCAGCTCGATTCACATGAGCAGCATCTCGCCGATCTGCCGAAGGGGGCACCGGCGAGCGAGGCCGACGCCAAGGCACTGGCGACGCTGGCGCGGACCGTGCGCGAGCTGGTCGCGATCGAAGAGCCGCAGACCGCGAAAAGGGATAAGCAGCCTGATGAACTCTCTGCTGCGGACGGTCTGCGACATGTCGCACAGCTCCGTCAGGAGCTTGCTCGACGTCTTGAAGCACTTGCCGCCGAAGAGGCGGGTGAGGGTGCTCAAGAAGCTGGTGGAGACGGCCCCATCTGAGATTGTCGAGACCGTGATGGCGGAGTGGACGATCTGGGCGCGGCCGGACCAGTTGCCGCCCCAACCTGCGAAGCCGATCTGGCTCGTCCTCGGCGGACGCGGCGCCGGCAAGACCCGCACCGGCGCCGAATGGGTCAAGGGCATGGCACTGGGCCATCCGCCCTTCGCAGAGATACGGACCGGGCGCATCGCCCTGATCGGCGAGACCCAGGGTCAGGTGCGCGACGTGATGATCGAGGGTGTCTCCGGCCTGCTCGCAATCCACACGCGCTGGGAGCGGCCGATCTGGCAGCCCTCGCTGCGCCGCCTGCAATGGCCAAACGGCGCGATCGCGCAGGTCTTCTCCGCGGAAGACCCGGAAGGGCTGCGCGGGCCGCAATTCGGCGCGGCCTGGTCCGACGAAATGGCGAAATGGCCGAACCTTCAGGAGTGCTGGGACATGCTGCAATTCGGGCTTCGCCTCGGCGATCACCCTCGGCAGGTCATGTGATCTCACCCATAACCTGCGCGTTTAGCCCATAAGCTGCTCGTTCCCCCGGTGATCGATATCAGGATCGAATCCCGTGAGAAGGGTCGATCGCGGGCTTCTCATCACTTTGGCGACTGTTGCTTGCGGAAGTTGTGCCGCTGGGGAACTCCCAATAGCTTGCTTCCTGCTTGTCTTGGGGAGGCGAAGTGTCGAAACGACTTTGGAAGCCGATGCTGGATTTGAAGCTCCGCTCGTCGGACGGCAAATCCTTCCAGGACTTCGTCGCGGATTTCTTCAGCAGGCTATATCCCGGGGACTTCATTCGGGTGCGAGTCCACGGAAACCGCGGCGACGGCGGCATGGACGGGTTTCGTCCGAGCGACGGAACTCTCTACCAGTGCTATGGAGCGCGAGAGGGATCCGTAGAGCGGATCGACAGTGTCTGCGACAAGATGAAGGCGGACTTCGAGACCGCTCGATTGAGCACTCCTGCCATGAAGCGGTGGCTCTTCACGCACAATCTGACAGACGTGCCGCGTCCGTTGGTGGACGCCTACCTCGAAGTGCGGGCAGCGGGCGAATCCCACGGGATCGAGGTGGGGCTTCTGGGTCCGCAGATGTTCCGGCAATTGCTGGACGCCCTGAAGGAAGATGACCTTGAGGACCTGATCGGCATTCGCGTCTACAGCGCCAATGCGGTCGAGCGCCTCCCGGAGACCGTGAACCTGATCATCAAGCGGGTAATCGAAGAGATCGATGCCGCTCCACCCCGTGATCGTCGACAGGGGAAGCCGCCCGTCGAGAAGTTCGATTACAATGATATTCCCTCACGCTGGAGGGACAACCTGACGCGCTATCTTCTGCATGCCCCCATGGTGGAGGGAATCCTTGGATCCTTCCCCGACGGAAACGCCCCGCTCGTGCTGCCGGATTTCATGCGCTTGCGTTACGTGGCCCTCAAAGCGGAGGGGTTTGACGCCGGAGGAATCCTGAAGCATCTGCACGAGGAACTCGCCGGGTACGTCAACGAGTATGACGGCCGCTATGAAGCCGCCATGGCTGTCCTCGCCTCGATGTTCGAGTCCTGTGTGATCTTCGAGGACAAGCTCGCGGTGGCTGCGGAGTCGGTACAGTGATACTACCCAGCAAGTTCCTTCCGGCGGACCGGTCTCTGGTATTCATCGGCGGCGAAGCCCTGGTCGTCATCAAGGACGGGCCACGCTCGGTGACCGAGGTCTGGGAGGGAGTGCGGGCCCGTCGCAAGTTCGCCGGGAAGAGCCTGACCTTCGACTGGTTCACGCTCGCCCTAACATACCTCTTCGCGACGGGGGTGGTCGAACTGCGGGACGGGCTTCTCGCGATCGCGGGGCGGTCCCGGTAATGATCCACGGCATCGGCAGTTCGATCGGCACCTTTCGCACGCTCGCGTTCAGCCCCGGGCTGAATGTCCTGCTGGCCGACCAGCACACCAGTTCGTCTTCGAAGGACAGCCGCAACAGCTTGGGGAAATCCAGCGTGGTGGAGATCGTCCATTTCCTGCTCGGCAGCCGCATGGACGGCGATTCCGTCTTCAAGGCGGATGCGCTCAAGAATGCGTCGTTCTGGGGCGAGTTCACGTTCGGAGGCGCGCGCCTGCGCGTTGAGCGAAAGGTCAACGACCGCGACAAGGTGTTCGTGAAGTTCGCATCCGAACCGATCGTTCCGCTGCGTGCCGAGGGTGATCTGTTCGCTCCCCACGTCAGCGTAAAGGATTGGACCGCCTGGCTGGGAAACGTCTGCTTCAAGCTTCCGTTGACGGTAGAGGGCACCGTCTTCGAGCAGGGCGGGCCGACGTTTCGCTCGTTGTTCGGCTACTTCGCCCGTCGCCGCGGCGACAATGGCTTCAATAGTCCGTCGAAATACGCGAGCGCCATCCCGGATGCCGAGGGTCATCTCGCCCTGTCCTACCTGTTTGGTCTCGATTGGACGATCTCGCGGGATTTCGAGCGCCGGAAGCTGGCTCGGAAGGACCTCCAGGCGGAATCGAGACTTGCCTCCGCACGCGATCCGAAACTCGGAACGCTCGCCGCGGCTACGGCCGAACTCGTGCTCGCCGAGCAGCGGGCCGAACGCATTCGGACGGAGCTCGAGGGCTTCGAGGTCGAGGCCCATTACGACGACCTGGTGGAGGAGGCGGCGGCTGCCAAACGCGCAGCGGATCGGCTGAGCAGGTCGGCGATCGAGGTCCGGAACGTGATCGACCACATCGAGGCGAGCCTTGCTGCCGAAACCGCACCGGGCATCGAGGCCGTCGAGATGCTTTACGCCGAGGTCGGCATACAGCTTCCCGACAGCGTCCGCAGGGGGTTCGAGGAGGTTCGCGAGTTTCACGAGGCGGTCATCTCGAACCGCAGGACGCATCTCGCGATGGAGCTGGAGCGAAGCCGCAACCAACTCGCCGTCCTGGAGACCGAGCGTCGGACCAGCACGTCGCGCAGAACCGAAATCCTGAGGGACCTGTCCGGCAAGGGCGCATTCGCGGATCTCGCGGACATCCAACGGCGCCTGGCGGATGCCGAGCAACGCGTCAGCCAGCTCAGGGCGCAGAAGGATACCCTGCAACGCCTCGAGGCCGACAAGGCGGGTCAGAAGATCGAGCGCATCGCGCTGAAGCAGCGGCTCGATCAAGATTTGGAGGTCCGCCTGTCCGCGGTGAGTGCGGCGGTGCTGGCGGTGAACGAGGCGCTCATTGCGCTTTACGGGCCGGAGCGGCCGAAATCCCTCCGTATCGAGGCCACGGAATCCGGCCCGAAATTCATCGTCTCGGTTGCGGGCGACCGAAGCGGTGGCATCTCCAACATGGAGATCTTCGCGATGGACTACGCCCTGTTCAAGGTGACATCGGCGACTCTCGGCGGGCCGGGGTTCCTGATCCACGACAGCCACCTGTTCGATGGCGTCGATGCGCGACAGGTTGCCGCCGCCATCGAGATTGCGGGGTCGTTCGCCGAGGCCCACGGCCGGCAATACCTCGTGACGATGAACAGCGACAAGTTCGACGCGCTTCCGTTCCCGGAAACCTTCGACGCCCGGTCGCACGTGCTGCCGGTCGTTCTGAAGGATACGCCGAAGGGTGGCCTTTTCGGCTTCCGGTTCGAGTGAGTTGGTCGAGCCGGACCGTTGAATGTGACGGATAGGATTCATTCGGAGGCTTTCTTGACCAACGCGGAGATTGCCTTGGCGGAGCGGTTCGGCCGATCTCTGGGGCCATGGGCCGTGAGGAGCTCCTCGATCAACTCGCTGGAAACGCGGCCCCTGGCGCCCAGTTCGCCGACGATGACGTCGAAGGCCTCCCGACGCTCCGCGATCAGCTCGGTCGCCCATTCCATGCAATCGTCGAGGATGGAATCGACCCGCTTCCGGAGCGCCGGGTCCCATCGAAGCCAGGTCAGGATGTCCTCGGAGTTCTGTGCCGACAGATATGCAAGACTCTCTCCCAGGCCGAGCGAAACCTCCGTGGCGGCTGCCATGATGGTGGCGCGATGGAGGTCCGTGTCATCCGCTCCACCCCCTCCGTCTCCGATCTCGCCGAGCACGACGCTCTCCGCTGCGAGTCCTGCGAGGAAGGTGGTGATCCTCGACAGATGGGATTGGAGCGTCCGGTCGTGACCGTGGTCGAGCGAGAACGTCGTCCGCCCTCCGGAGCCGTTGGCGGCGATCTCGCGGAAGACCACGACCTCGCGAGGCGCACTTCCGGTGTCGTGCCGCAACAGATGCCCGACGAGCGCGTGACCGGCCTCGTGGATGCAAGCCCGTCGGTACGAAGCCGCGGACAGGGGTTGCCGAGCCGGAATGCTGGCGAGGAGGTCGTCGAGCACGATTGGTCTCCGCGCGGATCGGGCTTGCCTGCGCGCGTCGCGGACCTGCTGTTCGATGACCGCGCCGGATGCGCCTTCCAGCCGTGTTGCGATGTCCGAGAGGTCGGTGTCGGCGAGCGAGTCGCCAAGATGGTAACGCAGGATGCCCTCGCGAGCGGTCGCGTCGGGTAGGGGGATGACGATGATCTTGTCGAGACGGCCCGGCCGAAGGATCGCAGGATCGATTTTGGAAGGGAGGTTGGTCGCTCCGATGACCACGACGCCTTCTCTTCCCGCGATCCCATCAAGGCACTCGAGGAACCCATTGATCACCTGACGAGTGTATTGCTCGTGCTGGTCGCTGGCCCCGTTGCGCGTGCCGAACGCATCGAGTTCGTCTAGGAACATGATGCAGGGCGCGTCCCGCCGAGCGTCGTTGAACGCCGACCGCATGGCCTTCAATAGATCTCCCAGATGACCTTGGGCTTGCCAATGGAAAAGCGAGTGGACGTGGAGCGGCACGTTGCATGTTCGTGCCAATGCCCGCGCGTAGGTCGTCTTCCCGGTCCCGGACGGGCCAGCAAGCAGCGCTCCGCGATCAACGTCCGCCCAAGCGATGTGGCCCGACCGGTAGTCATCGAGGTCCGCAGCGAGACGCTGCCCCCAATCCGAAGCCTCACCCAGCCCGTGCAGGTCGGCTAGGGTGGGGCCATCTGAAACCTGCGGCGGCTTTGCTGCCTCGCTCCGGGTTGCGATCAGCTTCTTCAACATGCGGATTGAAGAATTGGGGCTTCGCCCACGCCTGATCGCAATGCCCAGCAGATGAAGCGGAGCCGCGACGGCCTCGGAGATCGCATCGGATGATGGCGCCGAACCTGTCAATGCGCGGAAGACGGCCTTCAATGCGCGGTCGTCGATCGGGTTCGTCTGGACGATGGCGTCCGCAGCTTGGCGAAAGAGCATCGGCATGTCGTCGATCTCGGCGGCGAACCCGAACACGCGGTTGTTCGCCGAGAGGACATGACGCAGCGATGCATCCGCCTTTTTGGAACCTCCGGGATTCTCGGCATCCCAGTGGACGATTTCGTAGGCATTGTCCCGACGGCGATTATAGGGCGACTTGAAGATATCTCTCGCTGCCTCCGCGAAGATTTTGCCGTCCTCCGGGTCAACCAGGAACCCGATGATGCAAGGCAGTCCTCGAAGGGCGTGATGCAGGTCGGAGCGTCGCAAGGCACGCACGATTTCGATCTGCGCCAGAACCATGGCGGCATCAGGCGATCGCTTTGAACGAGCCTCCCCGACGATGGAGTGCTTCCGGCCAATCACGAAAGCCTCCTACCGATGAGAGGAGACGGGAGCGGCCGTCCGAGGGCGTAAAAGCGTGTCAGTGACCGCGCATATCCCAGATTGGGCGCGAGAAACCACACACCCGACGTCACGCCGGGCTGCCCGTCGGGGATCTTGGGATGGCCGAGCATCGTCCCCGCGAGGCAGGCCTCGGGGCGACGCGCGAGGCTCCAATCGTGGAGCGCGGGAGCATCCGCGAGCGTGGCATCATCGGGGTGCTCACCGCGTCGGATGCATTCAAGATCCCGAACGAGGCTTCGCAGGCGCTCGATATCGGTCGCAATGTCCGCGAACGGACGCCGGTCGTTGAAGGGATACAGCATGGTTGAACTCCATGGAGCCGATCCCACGTTGGGGATCGGCGGCAGGGTCTGCCGGGCAAAGAGGAGGGTAATCAGCCGCGAAAGCGGGAGACGCGAGTATCCGGACCGATCCGGGCTTCGTCGAGATCGATATCCAGGAACCGCCGGAGGACCAGCGAGGCGATCACCGCTATCGCATCACTGCCGCACCGAACCGCCTGCATGCAGTGAGCGAGCGGCAGCGGACCCTGGTCATCGATCAAGGTGAGCAGTCGGATGCGGTCACCGAGCGGTGCGCGGAATCGCGCGTACCGCAGCAGATCGTGGGCATTCTCGAAACGGAAGCCCTCACGAAGTTCCGTGACGCGCCGATACTCGTACTGATGGCCCGCTTTCCGAGCGGCGCCGGCCGCCCAGTCAGGAAGATGGATGGCGCCATCCTCGCCAACGTCGGCGAGCGTCGTGCCGTTCGCTCTCGTCACCGAGAAATCCGGCACATGCCGTTGTCCTTCGTGTTCCAACACCAGGGGAAGACAGGACCAGGAAACGACAGATGGGTCGACGTCCAAAAGACACCCGAGATCGCGGGCAGTCTGTGAACGAAACAACGGCTGGCCGACGCATCGAACGGTGCCGCGCGGCGAGAATGAATGGCTCGATGCCGTATTGCGTACGACGGCCAGCGGATCGCGACCGGTCGCGGCACCATCCGCGAAGTGACTGATGAAGGACATGGATACGCTCGTCCCGGAGCGGATGCCGTGGGCATCCGCGTTGACCGATCAAGGGCGGGGTCGGGAGCGATTAGCGTATGAGCGACGGACGCACAGCGACGGTGCGCATCAGGCGCTGACCCGCGAAGTTGAAGGGAAGGGCGTTCGTCATGACTTGAACAAATGAAGAACAAGATACCGCTTGTCAAGCGGGTCATCTCGACGAGGGAGGATGCCTCGTAGAGCGTGTAGCCTCCTCGGGAGAGCGGTGATCGGTGTCCGCAGGCGCTTGCGGCTCTACCTGCGCGTCCTACGCGATCAGCCAGCCGGTCAGGCGGCTTTGGGTATCAGTGGAGCCAACCCAAGAGGGAAATAGATGGCGTCACCCCGCAGGGTGATGTCGGCTGGTTAGGAGCGGGCCAAATTAGCTCTCGGCGACGCACTCTGAGACACGGCCCATCAAATGAGGACTGCACTACTTGTCGCGACCGTCATCGCAGCGATGTTGCCGATGAAAGCGTTCTCCGCGGAATCTCTCTGGTCGGCGCAAGGCTTCATGGAAGGGTGCCAATCCCTCGACGTCATGCTGAAAACCGACTTGACGGGCCTGTCAGCTTCGACGCGGCTTTCAGTGCAGGGCTCTGTTACGGCGTCATGCAAGCCATAGCATCTACGATCAGTCGAGATGTGGCCTGTCTGCCCGTCGGAAGCTCAACTCCAGATCACATCGCTGCGCTGGTCAAATTCATAGATCAGTACCGAATTTTGCTGGGCCTTGACCAATCAAGCCCAAGCAACATCGCAATCCAGGGGCTTGTCGTCGAATACCCGTGCTAGATCTCTAAAATATAAGTTGATGGACCGCCTCATAGGGGAAGAACTCATGATTAAAGCCGGGCTTTTAATCGCATCGGTCACGATTTGCCTCGCAGGCGCAGCCGAAGCGCAGCCCTACTCCGAATATAATCGAATTATAGGAAATTGGATAAATACGGATAACATGTCTCCCGGCAGGAGCAGGTCATTCACGATCGACAACCGAAGCCGTGTCTCTACCAGCAATGGAAGTCTGCAAGGTCGGGTTCGAGAAACCACCAGCTACGGTGCAAATTTTATGTTCGAGGGTGAGTTTTCTGGTGGAAATTATATGTGCGCATATGATGTCTTGTTCGCCAGAGATTTCAGTGAAGCTCAATTTCGCCTTGTTAGGAACTTCCCCAAAGAGGCCCCGTGCCCCGACGGAACTTTCAAGCGTGGCGTGAACTGAAACAATGAATAGGCAATCAATTTTGAGAATTATTGGTTATTGTAGCGTATTCGCTTTAACGGCAATATCCAATCCCGTTTGCGCGCAAGAGATCGAATTTCCAAAAATGGTTGGGTCTTGGTACAATGAGGCAAATTTCTTCCAGATCGATATTTTGCCAAACAGAAATGTTGTCGCCTATACTAGAGGATCGCTGTTGGGGCGCGTCTCAGAAACTGCAAAAGCGGGAGCAAATTTTAGTTTCGAGAGTGAAAGCCGATCCTGTTCATATAATGTCACGTTCATAAACGAATCGAAGGCTGGCTTCCGATTAGTCGAGCCCACTTCCTCTAAGGATTGTCCCGGATCTTCTCTGTATACAAAAATGTCACCCGAACAGAAAGATCCGCCTTCCCAGCCATTTCCGCCCAAACAACCGCACGCCAGCCAGGGCGCAAAAAATAAGCTAACCGACCTTGGTGAGGGCAACTACGTTGGACAAGTCACGATAGACATCAAAAATCGTGATTTAGTAGGTATAGGGTTCTTAATGTGCGGCGTCCGCAAGGGTGAGATCATTCTCGTATGCGTATTCGACGAATCCCCGCTAAGCGAAAAGGTGGAGAGAGGCCAAAGCAAGGAAATAGCAGTTTTTAAGAATGACTACAGCTATTTGGAGTTTGAATTGTCTCCCGACAATGAGGGTTTTACTGGCACTTTTCGCTCTGTGCGTTTTCCAGGAAAGGAGAAATCAGGAACATCCTCGCTGAGGTATTCTAGCGCAAAAAAAGGTTTAATAAATATTCAATTGCTCACTCGCGACGATACGAGTATTTCAGGAACGTTGGTCGTGGAAAAATAGATTGAATTATTGATCTCAGATTATGCAGATATACTCGCGAGCCGCCTGATGAAATCAACTTGTGAACGGCACCCGGTCTTCGCAAGAACGCTCTTAATCTGACTGCGGACCGTCTCTCGGCTAACAGTTCGGGAGACCGCGATCTCGTCGGCCGTCTGACCCGCAAGCATGCCATTGGCAATAGCTGCCTCCGTTCTGGTTAGATCGTAGAGCTCGCAGAGAAGCGACGCCTCAATCCGTAAGCTTCGATCCGCAGTGCTTACGACAAGCATCGCCTGCGCACGCGAGAAGATGTCCAACGCCTGCCGTCGGATAGGCAACACATGGATGATGAAGGCGGGCCGGTCATCACGGTTTGGAACCGCGATCGAACGGGTGTCGCCAAGGCGATCCTGCGCGAGCTCCGACAGCGCCTTCTGAAGCAAGGCGTTCGCTTGATCGTCATCGAGCGCGATCTTGTCCCTGGCGCGGATCACGACCTGCCCGAAAAGCGTCTCGAAGCTTGAATTGGTCGCCAGCACGCCTCCCCTGGCATCGATCAGTGCCGCAGGAGATCCAGCCTGCTCGAATGACGCGAGACTGGCCTGAGCGCGCTGCATCTGGAGCTTCGAAGCCAGGACCGCGGCCCTGGCCAGATGAGGTCGTATTCCGTCCAGGACCTCGACCTCGCGACGGGATACGGGTCCAAGCTCCAGCTTGCGCTCTAGGGTGAACACGATGTTCTCGCCGGACGACGCACGGACATGGGTGGCAGTTCCCCAGCCATAGCCCTCAGGTCGAAGGAAGTCCGTGTACATCGGAGCCGTTTCCAGCTCTTCTTCGGAGAAGATGTCGTAATCGGTGATGAAACCCGTCCCGCCATGCGCCAGCAAGCCTGCCATGCGCGAGTTCCGGTTCATCCAGCCTTGTTCCATGAAGCGATTGAATACCGGCTCGAATTCCTTGCAGGTCACCCAGTTGGTGCCGAGATTGGAATGGGCGAAGAGGAGCCCTCCAGTGCAGCCGGCGATCTGGGCCAGGCGAGCAATGGCAGTAGGCCAGACCTCTGGCACCGCGGCGGCCTCGTAGAGCATCGCCACCGCATCGCCGAATTCATCCGCATCCAGCATTCATCGCCACCCCAAGCCGCCTTCCGCTGATGGGGCACCACGAGAACTTCGTCAATCGTCACCCAGCGGGGTGATGCGCGCGAGCATGACCTAACGGCGATGTAGGCATTGGTTCCGATCGTCCTGCCGAGTGGTGAATGACTCAGTATATGTCCCGCGATGTTCGGTCTTCCTCAATCCCCGATCACATCGACGGTAGTCGGACAAATCTGATCTCACGGTGGAGCGCACTCGGACGTTGGTTCGTTGAACGTGGGGACGTTGGACTCGATCCGTATCAGAAGGTTTCCTCAGGGCGAATAGGGCCTGAGGTGAAGGGTTTTCTCCGGGATGGCGTTCTGTTCGCTGGGGTCAACTTCGCGAGCCAGGACTATCTCTCCCTGGCCAGCCATCCTTCCATTGTTCGATCCGCTGCGGAAGCGATCGATCGCTTCGGTGTCCATAGCGCCGGTTCTGCGGCCTTGATGGGGAATACGACCCTATCGGTGGCCCTGGAGGAGCGTCTCGCCCGCTTTCTCGGATACGAGATTTGCACGCTGTTCCCTATCGGCTGGGCTGCGGGCTACGGTATCATCAAGACGCTGGTCCGCGAGACCGATCACGTCGTCATCGATGTCCTCGCCCACGCCTGTCTTCAGGAGGGTGCCCGAGCCGCAACGGCCAACGTCAGTCGGTTCCCGCATCTGTCGACCGACGCTGTCGAGAAGCGTCTGAAGCGGATTCGGGATAGCGACCCGCGGGCCGGTATCCTCGTGGTGACCGAAACCCTGTTCTCCATGGACAGCGATATCCCGGATATCGCAGCCCTTCAGGCTCTCTGTCGTCGCTACGACGCGACGTTACTTGTCGATTGTGCCCATGACCTCGGAGCACTCGGCGAACGCGGGCTCGGCGTCCTTCACGCTCAGGACATGGTCGGCAAGGTCGACATCCTGATGGGCTCGTTCTCGAAGACCTTCGCCTCGCCCGGGGGGTTCGTCGCCTGCAACGATCTTGGCCTGAAGTTCGCCTTGCGGTCGAGCTGCGGACCCTCGACCTTCACCAATGCGATGACGCCGATCCAGGCAGCCGTCATCGACGCGGCGCTTTCGATCATCGACAGTCAGGAAGGCGATGAGCGCCGGGCGCGCCTACTCGCAAACACGATGCTGCTCCGTGACGGACTTGCGGCCGAAGGCTTCATGGTCATGGGGCGGCCGAGTGCGATCGTGCCCGTCGTTCTCGGCAATGCTTCGATCTCACGGCTCATGACGAAATACGCGGCCGATGAAGGCGGGATCGTGAATCTGGTCGAGTTCCCTGCCGTCGCCCGGAACGCCTGCCGATGGCGCATGCAGGTGATGGCCGATCATACTAAAAGCCATATCCGGTCGATGGTCGATATCGCTCTAGCGGCTCGGCAAAGCGCAAACGAGTACGAGCGAGCTTTGGAGGCGAGCGAATGCATTCCAGTGGGTGAAAATTAGGAAGCCAACAGTCGTGAGCGCTCACCCTCGGCGCGCTCGCGCCTTCTTTCGAGGACGGCGGGGCTTGGTTTGCAACGACACGGTGGCGGCATTCCCCGCCACCGGTCTCGGCCAGGGCAGAAAGTGTCCCTTCGCCCAGCCCACAACATAGGGCTTGGTAGCCGGAGCCTTTGCGGTGACGAGGTCGAGGATTTCGAAAGTCTCACCAGGGCGATGGCGAACGAGGCACTCGAGAAGTCTGCCCGTGGCCGCTTGGTCTCGGATATTCGGATTGTGCCGCCTCCACACCTTGGTGAGGAACTCGATGCTCACTTGCAGATGAGAGATTATCTCGGCGTACTTGGTGCCGATGTGATCAACGACAGCGTTGAAGCGGCCTTCCTCACCTGACCAGTGAGCGAGAAGCAATACGTTGGCGTCGATGGCCAGATGCGAATGCCCTCGGCGCGCAAGCCCAGCGACGAGCTCGGCATATCGTCCGACAGTGATCAGCCCCTTGCCGGCGGCGTACAGAAAAACCGCCTGAAGCCACGCCGTCTTCACGGGAAATGTTTGAGCCGCGATCTTTCTATAGCCAAGTTCCTCACAGAGCAGCAGCCAACCGCGCTCGCTCGCCAGGAACAATGGATCGAGGACCTGCTTATCGAAAGCCTCCAGTATAACTCGAGCGAGATTGGGTAGTTCGCCCGGCGCTGCGACCGGAAGAATCTCACAATATTCGCCCAAGGTATTCTGCTTAGTTTCGATATCCCGCTCGAACGCCTCAATGTCCTCGCGAAGCTCCTGATGAAGGAAATACTGCCCGTCCCGGTAGCCCATGCGGCCCTGCCCATCGGCGCCGACATTCGGCTTCAGGCTGGCGAGGTCGTCAGCCACTGACCGTGGAACCGCAAGTTGAGGGAAAATGAGCTTCAAGACATCGAGTGCATTGAGGTCGGCCGCCGTCCAGAAAGTGAACGTGTCGAGGACCGCACCTTTCGCCTGCGCGATATTCTCGAATGCTGCGTGGCGTTCCTCCAGATTTCCGAACGATGCATAGACGGTGCCTCCCGAAGCTCTCACCGTTGCCGCGAACGCCATCGTATGGCGCCATCCCTGGGCGATGAACGCCATTGGCAATGACTTGTCAGCGTAGGTCTTCAGAAGCTGCTCGACATGCTCGCCCTGACGTTTAACCACGTCGAGGAGTTCCGAGATATCGTTGCCGGAGGTCAGGATGCGGCGCAAGCCGGGATGTCCCGGGAAGCGGCGGTTGAAGTTCTCCAAGGCATCGTGCAGCGCGTGGAGATAGCGGTGCTTGATCGCGAGAATACGCCCCTTATGGACCATTCCCAGGGCCCCTGCGGCCACGTACTCGTCACCGACGGCCTTCCCCAACAGAGCCTGAACCAGCGGGTTGGACGGCGAATAGACGTTGTCGGCTGGGCGGTCGTCTCCTCGTTCGATCAATAGCTCGTGCTTCTCGCCGACCTCGTTGTCGACCAGCACCCAGCAGCCGATGTCCACCTTCGTCGGCTGCGGTATCTCGGGTGACTTGCCCGTACCGATGATCAGGCCGATATAGCGGAGATGGAAATCGGGCAGGTTCGGGTTCGCCCGCAGCATCTCATAGCCGAGGGCAAGGGCTTCCGCGTCACGACCGACATGGAGCAAGGCACGCGAGAACCCCATCCGCTGATCGGCGGTTCCCTGAACATTGCCGGACGACAGCCCTTCCATGAGCCTGAAGATCTCTTGGGATTTCCCCGCTCGTTCGTAGGTTTGGAAGAGACACAAGATCGCCCAGAGATCGCTTGGCGATTGCAGGTGCCGGGCGCGAAAGCAGCGTTCCGCATCCTCGAGGCTGCCGCGCTGAAAGTGGAGAATGCCTTCGCACGACTGGTAATGCTCGAGCTCGCGGATCGCCGGAGGAAGCTCGTGGAAAAATTCGATCCCGCGCTGGGTGGGAGGATGCATGTGCGCGAACGCCCGCGCGAGCATCCGAAGTTCATCGTTGTCGATATCACTCGAGACGTGTCCGTCCAGCATCGCCACGACGACCTGCTCGTCGTCACGCCGTGAGGCATAATCGGCAATCATGCTCCGGCCGGAGATGTGGGTTTCGTCCGTGACCGCGGAGATGGCATTGCCGTAGGCTTCCAGCTCTTCCGCGAGCATCCCAAGGTCTCGGGCGGATTTCGCGAGCAGAATCGATGACCGGCCGTTTCCGACGGCCTTGTCGATCATTTGCCGCAACTGCTCTTGGGCGTTTGGCGGGCGGTCGTTGAGGAGGCGGGCGCTTTCGAGCAACGTCCTGAAGGGCGCCCGCTCGCTTTCGGGCAATCCCTGAATCAGCTCTGGGTCCACCTTGGCAAGGTATTCCCAGTCGCCCGTGCGCGCGGCGATCTGACATTTGATTTGGACGGCCTCTCCCTGATCGGGGAGCTTGTCGAACGTGGATTTTGCTCGCTGCGCATCGCCGCTCTCGAATGAAACGAGCGCGAGCCGAACCAGTAACGGCTCATCTGCCGGAGCGTATCGGAGTCCGGCTTCGATCGTCGCGATGGCGGCCGGCGAGTCTCCGGCCAAGTGTTGCGCCAGGCCGAGGTTGCCGCAGAGCGCTAGGTGGTCGGGGCGGTCGGGCGCTTCGGATTCCTCGACCCGCTTCCAGCCTTTGGCGAGTACGTCCCGAGCCTTCGCGACATCCTCGCGCATTGCCGCGGTCAGTTTCCATGCCCCCAGGTTGCTCTCTCTCGCGATCCTATCGAGCGTGGCCTCGGCGGCATGCTGTGCCAGCGCATCGTCATCCGGAAAGGTCGATGATGCGCTATGGGCCAGTTCCCACCATTCGGTCGTCTCATTCCGGCTTCTCTTGAAGTCGATAAGCCCGGTCAGGACGATTTTCGTCTCGTGGAGCGGAGCCGGGATGAAGGCAAGCGGATCGGAGACACCGGAAAGGAATTGGGCCGCCTGGATTAGATAGAAGGCCAGTGTGTCATTGTCCGGCGATTTCTCGAGTTCCGCGCGAGCCAGGTCGAAGGCAGCTTGGTGATTTCGCCGAAGGGCCAGCGCCAGTACCTTGTTGGCGACCGCTTTCGGATCGTCGGGGGCGAACGCGACGGCCTCGTCGAGCATGTCTGCCGCCGCGTCCTCATGTCCGAGGCCGAGTAGGCAATGGCCCATGTTGGCCTTGATCCGAAAACGGATCCGGTCCGATGTTGCCGGTTCAAGCTTCTCGAAAAGAGCCTCGAAAACAGCGAGAGCTGCTCGCGGTTTTCCCCGAAGGAGGGTATCGCGGCACCCGTCGATCGTGACGTCGAGGTGCCTTTCGAGTGCGGAGGCGATGGCTGTCGTGGCGTCCGTGGTCAATGCCACTACGCATTGATCGCGTTGCAGCAGCGCCTGGAGCATTGCCTGGTTGGCCAAGGCAACTTCTTGGATTCGCCGAGTTTGCTCAGCAACGGCTCGAAGCTCGCCGCCATCGCATTCTACGGTGAGATTGAAGACGTTGTTTCCGCCCGCCGTCGCATCAATGGCGATGACGGGGGAGTCTCGATCCTTATTCGGTTCCGGCGCGCGATCCGGACCGTCGAGCGCGCCGACTATTTTCCCGGCTCTTTCCCGCCATCCATCTTCACGCCCTCGAGCGTGAAATTGCCGGCTGTCTTGGCCTTTACGACCACCTCGCGGGCCCCTTGGATATCCTTCAGCAGCGCGTCGCCGCCGACGTCGAGGTCGAGACCGATCCGGGCGTGAACGACTTCTTTCGCGGTCTTGTCAGCAGCCAACGCTTCGATCAGGGCACGCATAAGAGGCTCAAGTTCGATTGCCTCTTGCGGTTCAAGTTCACTGCCCATGTGACGATCGAGATCGCGCTGCCCTTCCTCGCGGGTCGCTTCGCTCTCCAGCTTGGCGATCGCGTTCGACGCGCGCTGTCCGAACAGCGATCCGACCTTCTCCTTCAACTTGCCGTAGGCTTCCTTGGTGATCTCCTCGACCAGCGCGTTGCCACACGCAGTGGCGCCGGCGAGAAGCAGCGTCGCGATAGTGATCGGGTCGGCCATTCATCATCCTCTGGTCGGAAGGGCAGCGGAAACTCACGCGAATATAACGTGAACAGAGCTACATTGCAGTGCCAGGTCCGTTTCCGTCCACAACGGTCCGATCCGCCGCGCGATACCTCTTCCCGGAGAGGCATGAAAAATGAACTTGACGTCGCGTCTTGTTCATTGTTTGTTCTCGCCATGCACGAGCATATCGCCTTCAGCCGTCGGAATGAGCGCCCAGCGCTCTTCGCGGCCGTGCGCCCGTCGAGCTTCCACATAGCCATACGCTGATCTCGTTCCATCCGAGATGTCGAACGCGGACGCGGGACATGACCGGTCCGCTGTAGGACAGGCGTATCCATGCTCCAAGTTCAGTCCATCGGGCCGGAAATCTCCGGATTTCACTCTTCCAGAGGTATTGGCGGCCTGCGGCGGGTTGACGCAGGTGAGGGCGGTTTGGTCCGACCCTCCGACCAGTCTTCGTCGGCTTCCGGCGAGGTGGCTGCGCCCGTCGTCGTCGCGAGACGGGTGGGAAGCGGAACCTTGAACCCACGGTGCGGACGGCGCGGCGTCGATCCTGGGATTCATCCGAAGGATTCGCATGCCCCGGCCGCCGCCCCGGGGAGGGCACCCCGATGACCGGATTGCCGTCGAAACGTCGGAGAGGGAGCGGGGCGTGCTCGCGGCTCGAATCCCGATCTTGTCGTCGTCCTCCTCCGGGATTCAATTCCCGCCTCCAAGGATTCCCGGGAGGGCGTCCTTGCGTCGGTTCGATCGCTCGAACGGTGGGGGCGGGCGCCTGTCAACAATTGCCGGATGAAATGTTGACAGGGGGGCGAAGGGGCCGGTCGCCAGCCGGCCTTGCGAATCCCATGAGTTGGAGCGCGGGTCATCGCCCGGCGGTCGACGCTCGGCCGCCCTCGCGCGTCTTCTCGGCGCCAGGCGTCGTGCTCCGGCAAGAGAGTTCGGCCGTGATCGCAGGGCGCCGATTTGAGCGACTTACGGAGGCAACGTCGGGCTGGCGAGCTTGCCCGGAGCCCGGGGATACGCTTCCCTTCGCGTCGTCATCGCTGCTGAACGCCCGTCAGAGCATCCAGAATGCGCGAAGGAGGTGCACATCGCAAAACGGATCGAGCCCGGACGAGTGTAGAAGCACCCGACCGAGCCCGATCACAACCGCAAAGCGGAGCATCGTTCCGACAGGGCCAAGGTCAGAAAGCCAACCCTTGCCGGACGAGAAGAAAAACGCTTGCCCGTTTTTACAATGGAGCCAGGTGACGGGAACCGTCGGCTTGGGCACCACCGATTTCGTGACGTTCTTCCGGAACTCCCGAAAACGCAAGGGCTTTTGCGCGCCCTCGTCGACGAAGCAGTGGCCTCGCCATTTTACCGGGTCCCCCGCACCGCTCGAAGCGGTCCCGAGGCGACCGATAGGACTTCCCTGACCGGACGCGCCGGAGCGCGTTCCGCTCCCGACGAGAGCAACCTGCGGATCCGTCCGCCGGAACGATCCCTTGCGTCCAACGGCTAGCGAGGCCGTCCGACGCCGACCGAAGCGAAGCAACCATGAACAGCCATAACGCTGCGATCCCGCAGCACATTATTACTGACGACGGACCGGACTTTCTGACCCCCGAAGGCAAGAGCCTCATCGTGCGGGCGGTCATGGACGCGCTCACCAGGACGGTGGTTTCAGTGGGAATCCGCGAAACCAAGACGATCTCCGACGGGCGCCCACGACGCTGCCGACGCCAGAGCGCGGGAGGTAGGCAATGACGCGCCGCCGCCCAGCCTCACCGCGGATCGAAAAGCCTGGTCTCGGCCTGCGCAGAACCGACATCCCCCACCGCAACCGAACACCCGATCCCGCTCACATGAAGCCCGAGGGACGTTGGACCACGCCTGGGACCTTCACCTCGTATCGCTCGGGGATGACGGTCCACTACTGGAATGACGTCCAGCTCGATTTCCTCACGCTGATGGAAGTCGACCCGCGCGTTCAACGAATGCGGGCACGGCCGGAACCGGTCCGCTGGCATGACGGCCGAGCGTGGCAGGATCACTTTCCCTCCTTCGAGATCGTTCTCGACGACGGTCCCCTGCTCGTCGAGGTGGATCCGTCGGCCGGGAAGAGCAAGGCGGAGGTCGCGGATAGCCTGCGCCCGGTCCGCCGGGCCGCCAAGCTTGCCGGGCGTCGGATGGTGGTGTTCGGTCGACTTCATATCCGGATCGAACCCCGCCTTGGGAATGCGCAGGTCGTCTGCCAATGCGCAGGTGGCAGCGTGCCCGAGGCAGATCGCGTCGACGTTCTCCAAAATCTCACGGGCGGCAGCCGGGAAACCGTCGACACGCTCGCTGCGCGCACGGGCCTCTCCTATGGGCGCTGCCTGGCCGCGGCGATGAACCTGGTCTGGCGTCGGATCGTCAGCATGGAGAATGGCCGCCCCGTCGGCCCCGACACGATTATCTGGAGGGTGTCATGACGAACCTGTATTTGCCGAGCGGTACCTGCCTCACCCTCGACGGTCTCGCCGTCACCGTCGATGCCGTCTCGCTAGAGCCGCGAGGGCACTGGGTTCGACCCGTCGACGCTCCGGGCAACCCGACGGAACCCTTTGTGCTCCGCGGCTCCGAGGTTCCCGGGAAGCTGACGGACGGCTCGCTGGTGATCGGCCCGACGACGGCGCACGCCCCCGTCGTGGAGGTGGCAAAATACGAAGGGATGCACGTCGCCACCGCTAGAAAGGAAGGGGATGCTGCCCTTGCAGTCGGAAGGCTCAAGCTGGTGGAGGCGTTCGAGGACACTTCGGAAGCCTCCCGGCGGAATGGATCGTCGGCTTCCGCCACATGGTCGGAGATCGCCGCCGCTCTCGAGCTTCCCAATGGAATAAAGATTCCGAGCACCTCGACGGTTCGGCGCCATCGCCGGATTTACAAGCGTTCCGGTCGCAACCAGGCCTCGCTGCTGCCGCGCGACAGGTTCAAGGGGAACCGCGATCGTCGCAAGCCGGATTTCGTAGTCGATGCCATCGAGACAGCCATCGACCAAGACTACACCGGAAAGGGTTCCGTTCCCGAGGTGGTCGATACGGCTATCGGCCTTGCGAGGTCGATGCTGCCGGCCGACCTGAGTGTTTACACCCGCAGGCGGCAAATCATCGGCACCGATGAATACGAGACCGTCTCGATGATCCCGCGATGCGAGGACGACTCGATCGACTGGGCGAGGCTCGTCACCGCCAACTTCGTGCGTAGATCGATCGCCCGAAGGACCGCCATCGAGCGCGCCTGCATGATTCATGGCGCCGAGGACGGAAAGGAGATGTTCGCCGTGACCGGGCAGGGGCCTCAGTCGAGGCGGCTCCTCCACCGAGCGGAAATCGATAACTTTCGTCTCGGCCTGTTCATCGTGGATGCCGTCAAACGCCTGCCGCTCGGCTTTCCGTGGGTCACGGTCCTCCTCGACACGGCCAGCCGGGCAGTTATCGGTCTGCACATCGGTTTCCTTCCACCCAGCGGCGAGACCGTGGCGCAGTGCCTGAAGCACGCGGTCATGCCGAAGGACCTTTCGTGGACGGGGAAGCGGCCGGACGGCACTCCGGTCCTCACCCACGGGTGGCCAATGTTCGGCCGACCTTTCTTGATCCCGTGTGATCTCGGGTCCGACTTCATCAGCGGCCAGATGCGGGATGCATGCTTCCGCTTGGGAATGAACTTGCTTCCGCTCATTCCGGGGGCGCCGAAGCTCAAGGGCAAGGTCGAGCGTTTCATCAGGACGCTGAAACACGGCAAGGTCGGTCGCGTCCTTGGCCTCGTTCCGGCTCTGAAGACCCTGCCCGACGACAGGACCATGGTGCTCACGCTCGATGAGCTCCGCCTGATCCTCACCTATTGGATCGTCGAGATTTACCACCAAAAGCGGCATGAAGCCCTCGGCAAGTCTCCGGCGCAAGCCTGGGAAGACCTGGCGGCCAAGATGCCCGTGATCCCACCGCCCAGTCCGAAGGACATGCAGCTCTGCGTCGGCCATTGGGACACCCGGACGATCGATGACCAGGGTATCCGGATCAACGGCCTGAAATACAACTCCCCCGGCCTCGGTGCGCTTCGGAAGATGCTCGCCAAGGATCAGGACGAGGGGCGCCTGCGCGACGTCGACGTGAAATTCGACGACGCGGACATCAGCGTTGTCAACGCCATCGTCGAGGACCCCGAGAGAAAGGGCAACACCATCGCCGTCGAGGCTTGGTGCACGCAACCGGACTACGCCGACGGCAACCTCACGCTCCACCAACACCTCGTCATCAAGGAATACGCGAAGGAGAAGGCACCCATGGGTCGCATCACCGTGAACCAGCTCATCGACGCGCGCCTCGAACTCAACGCCATCACCGATCGAATTCTGGGAGATCGCAAGGCGAGCGGCGGACACGTGAAGGTCGCGCGATACCTGGGTGTCGGTCAGAAGCGCCTGACCGAATTCAACGAGTCCTATGACGGGGATGCGTCGCAGCGTCTCCTCGACCTCCGGGAAGAGGAGGTCGAGGAGACGCGAGCGCCCAGCGAAGGTCCGAAGCTCGGCAAGCCTGACAGAGAGTCCGAAGGCCAGAAGGCCGAAGCTTCGCCGGGCAATGTTGGTCGCGCGGACGACATGTTAATGACTACCGAGGAATTGGGAACCCGTGTCCTGGCCGAAGCAAATGCACCGCGCGGGCGTCGCAAACTCGGGGCGATCGATGGGTGACGCGCATGAGTTCGGTCCGACCCCGCTTCCTCCCGCTGTGGTCGGACTTCTTGAAAAAGGCGATATCCCGGTCAAACCCAGAGAGCTGGGGTATCTGGCGCGCGTCGTCATCCCGCACCATCACTTCAAACAGGGGTTGGGCAGTCTTGCCCGGATTCACCAGGGGTTCGATCCGCATCTGGACGCGGAGGCGGGGTTCCTCCTGCTGAGGGGGCGTGAGAGAGCCGGCAAATCCCACCTCCTGAAATTTTTCAGGCGACAGTTCCCCACGCGGAAAGGGGAAGGGGGGCGGATCCGACCGGTGCTCTACGTTCGGGCACCTGCGCAGGGCGGCTCGTATGCCTTGTTGAGGGAAATCCTCAAAGCCTTGAAGGTTCAGGTGATCGGCAGTCGCAAAGTGTTCGAGCTAATCGACGACGTGGGACGTCACCTCCGAGAGCAGAGGGTGGAGTTGCTGATCCTCGACGAGTTCCAGCACGTCGTCGATCGCAAGACCGACAATTATTCCTATGCGGCCGCCGACGTCCTGAAGAACTTTCTCAGCATGAACGCCTGCCAGTTCGTCTTCGCCGGTCTGGACATCTCGCTCGAGGCGCTGGCGGTGAACCTGCAATTCGACGGGCGAAAAGCCGACGAGTTCGAGATGCGAAGATATGACTGGCTCTCGGAGTCCGAACAGGCCCACTACCTGGACTATTTGGCCGAGTTGGCCGATCAGACGGTGTCCCTTGGTATGTTTTCGATCCGTCCGCCACTGGACGGCGATGACCTCGGTAGGCGCATCAACTACGCTACCTATGGTCTGGTCGGATTGACCTCACGTCTGGTGCGCCGTGCGGCGGACATCGCGCTGCGTTCGGAGGCGGCGACGATTACGATCGAGCACTTCCGGAAAGCATTCGAGGTGCTCAAGCGCGTGGGGGTGACGGTGAACCCCTTCGTTGGCGAATTTCGCGTGCCCAACGGGTACGGCGCCGAGGAGCTGCTCACCACCGGTTCGGATGAGTCGGAGCCGACAAGCCTTTCAAAGCGCAAGAGCCGCCTGCCGCGCCCGAGTTTCTCAAGATGACCGTCACACCGAGGAAAAGGAAGCCATTTAAGCCAACGTCGGCAAGGGCGGCGCGACTCTGGCCATACCCCCTGTGGTTCCGTCACCACGTGGAGGAACCAGCCTACGGTCTCCTGGCTCGAACGATCGAGAAAAACCTTCCGGGCACGTTCTCTGCGCGATTGGCCGATCTCGGTGCATATGGTCCGATTTCGGTCGACAAGGCCAACGTCGCTGAGATCGCGCGGTTGTGCCATGCCGATCCGAAAGCCCTGGAACGATCTACGCCCTGGGGCGGGCCGAAATATGCGACCGTGCTCCGCGAGCGGTTTCGGCGCGACGACTTCACGGTCTCTCGCCGACGGTGGTGTTCCGTCTGTCTGTCGGAGCATGGCTGCCATTTGGGCTGGTGGGACCTGACCATCGTAACCACGTGCCCACGGCACGGGGTCGCCCTGGTTGATCGTTGTTCCTGCGGCTCGGAGATCCATTGGAAGCGCCAAGTCGTCTTCAGTCGCTGCAATTGCGGCCGCCCTCTGGCTGAGGCTGCGTCGGTGAGCCTCGTTGGAGACGAGGGATCGAGTGATCGCTATGTCGTCGGAAGGCTGACGGGCGTTGACCCGAAGCGGGTGCCGATTCTGGATCGTCTTCCCCTGCTGGATGTCATCGAGGTCCTAAGAAATGTGGGCCACCTTTCCATCAGGCCCATGGCGAAGAGGCGCGCGCTTGAGACCGAGATGGGATTCCGGCGCTTGCTCGACGCGGGGTACGAGGGGGTGGAAAGCTTTCCGTCGTCCTTTCGAGCGCTCTTGGACAGCAAGCTGGCCGAAGCCGTCGTGCCGGAAGGAAAGTTCGGGTCGCATAGAGTCTACGGACACACTTTCTCGCGTTGGCTGGCAGATAAAGAACCGGCATCCCTTCGGGGCGCCCTGTCGACCGAGGTGCGGGCGCACGCAGCGCGCCATCTCAAGCTGCAAACGCCAACGCTTTTTGGCGCCGCGGTTGACCGGCAGAGGGTAGGCCTGATCGAGGCCGCCGCAATCTGCGGTGTGAATTACGAGCGCATGAGGCGGATTCTCAATTCTAAAGGATTTTTGCCCACGGGGGCCTTCGATCGCTCGGCAAGCTTCGAACGAAGCGTCATCGAGGAGATCGCATCCACGCTGAGAGGAGCAGTGACGTTCAAGAGTGTTGCCGACGAGCTGAACGTAGGGCTGCAACGCGTGCGACAATTGATCGAGGCGGGGGTCATCCCTCAGCCGATCCTGGACAAGAAAGGTTCATCATATATGCTCATGCCCGCCGATACGGCTCGGGTATTGATGAGCCGACTTCTGTCCGCAGTAACGCCAGAGGCCGATACCGGACAGAGGAAGCCGATTCCGCTCGCCACCAAATCTTTCGGGATCAGCATCGCCGATGTTGTGGCGGAAATCCTGACGGGGTCGATCGCAGCCGTGGGTGTGCTTCAGGAAGAAAGAGGGTTGAACTCAATCCTTGTCGATGTCGCCGGGAAGCGGACGGCCCGCCGTATAGCTACCTCCGAAACCATGACCGCTGGCGACATCATCAGAACGTATGGTGTCAGTGGAGAGGATGCTGCCGGGCTTCTGAAGATCGGCGCCATCGCTGCCAAAAGGGGTGGTCACGCGTGGGAGGTCGACAAGGAGGTCGCGTGCGAGTTCTTCCGCGTCCATACTTACCTCGGCCCGTATGCGAAAAGGCTGAAAACGAGCGTAAGGTATCTGGCGCATCGTCTCGAAGCCGCTGGGTTCCAGCCCGCGTACGCGCCGCCGTCGACGGCAAGCAATTTCTACAAGCGAGCCGACGTGGAGGCTTATCTAAACCAGGAAGGATGGCCGCCTAAGGATTGGCGAGTCGAGTGTCGTCCTCCGGAAGGAACCTATGTGACATTGGCGCCGGGCTCGGCACTCGCTCGCTCAGTTTCGCAGAGGCCTTAGCTCTCAGCCAGGGCTTGGTCTGCGTGCCCGTCATTCTGGTCAGGGCTTCGCTCTCGGTACTTGGCTGCATGAGCCTCGGCATCGTCCAGCTTTGCTTGACGGTAGGCCATGTCGAATTCGCTCGGCTGGCCCTTGTAGGGCACCGAGCTGAACAGGCTGACCTGGAGGTCGTAAACCGATGCGGCGATCTCGCTCTGCGTGACGGAGTCAGCCCCCGTCACCGTATCGAAGTCGATGGGCGTGTCCGGATTGCCCAGCATTTCAATATGGTCGGCGTACTGCCGGAAAAGCGCTCCAAAGCGGCCCGCACCGCCAAGCGTTCGTTCTGCGATCCTCGAATCAAATAGGTTCGAATGCCCCAGGTACCCGCCTTGGAAGGCAGGATCGTCAGTCGGCTGCTTGATCGGCTGATATAGCCAGACGACGGGCTTGAAGAGCTTCAGTTCCGTGATTGGGTCGCTGATCTCCTTCTCGTACCCGAAGTCGTTGAGGGCCAGGCGCCCGGCATCCGGACCGTCGGCGAGATAGGTCATGCTCTTGGGGTAGGGCAGGCCGCACCCTTTCGAGCAGAAGAAGTCGGACGACGCATTCAGCAGCAGGATGTTATTGATCCTGAGGCCGTAGCAGCTCGGCATGCTGTTGAAGATCAGGCTATCGCTTCCGAGCAGATTGATGCCCTGGTTGTCGCTATCGAACACATACACAGCGACCATGCGGTCCTTTTGGCCCATGCGAGCCGAGATGTGGAAGTTGGGCGTTATCTCGATCGGGTGGTTCTCGATCATATGGCGAACGAGCCAAGCTCCGATGCGCACCTTGTCGAGCCAGTCCAGGAGCTCGACGTAGTCGGCGACGGTTAGGGCTTCGCAGCGCATAAGC
Organism: Allobosea sp. TAF32; assembly: GCF_052113585.1. NCBI lineage: Bacteria > Pseudomonadati > Pseudomonadota > Alphaproteobacteria > Hyphomicrobiales > Alloboseaceae > Allobosea > Allobosea sp. TAF32. Next base: position 507,052 of record NZ_JBFRDM010000003.1, read on the forward strand.
GTTTCAACGACAGGCTTTATGCGCGCTTCCAGGCTCGCGAACTTGTTGTTGCAGTCATCGCAGGCAGGCGCGACGAAGTTGGACCAAGAGTATTTTATGATTTCCTTTCCCTTGGCGTAGTTCTGTCCGAAGTTCACAACCCGCTTTGGATCGCCCGTCGCCTCGAGGAGCCAATAGGGCACGACGTGCTCTCGCGTCTTTGTATTCGGCACTTTGCCGCAGAATACACAAAGGCGCTTATCGTTGAGTGCCATGGCTGCCTATCTCGCCCCAAACTTCCAATGGCCGCCGCCACGCGGAATGATGCTACGATGAACTAGGCCCGTTCAACCAGCCCGCCCCTGGCATTCCTCCTGGTCCATCGGCGCCGTCAACTTCGGACCGAGCGCTTTGCAGCCGAACCCGTGAATTCCTTTCGGGCAACGGTCCCGAAGAATTCTAGCCACTTGCATGCCTGAGATTGGAAAACCTCGCGAAACCGCATTCCACTTTATGGGTCGAAACCCGGATGCGAGCGCAGCTTATGAGTCCAACCGGTGAATGCTTATGGGCCCTAGAGGACGGCGAAACCTCGGCGAATGGGGGGAAGGGATGCGCGGGATATGGGTCAGATCACAGGTCATCACGACGACGCCGCGCCCGGTGCCGCTGGTCAAGCGCCTGCTGGCCGAGCCGCATGTCGCGGTCAGCCGGGCGAAGACGCGGGACAATCGTTTCAACCTCGCCGCGGACTTCGTCCGTACCGTCACCGAAACCTATGGCGGGACGCGCCTCGGCCGGCAGGAGCTCGATGGCGAGATCGTCGAGGAGAGCCCGGACGCGCTCTGGACCCGCGCGATGATCGAGGCGGCTCGCGAGCGGCAGCATCCGCCGCTCGCCCGCATCGCCGTTGCCGTCGATCCACCGGCCTCCTCCTCGCAGCGCGCCGATCGCTGCGGGCTGGTTGTGGCCGGCATCGATCGCGACGGCATCGGCCATGTGCTGGAGGATGCGACGCTTGCCGGCGCACGGCCGCAGGAGTGGGCCGAGAGGGCCGTGGCGCTCTATCGCCGGCACGAGGCGGATGCGCTGGTCGTTGAGGTCAACCAAGGCGGCGAGATGGTCGAGAGCGTGATCCGCGAGGTCGATGCCGGCGTTCCCGTGCTCTCGGTGCGGGCAACGCGCGGCAAATACCTGCGCGCCGAGCCGGTCGCCGCGCTCTATGCGCAGTGCCGCGTGCGCCATGCCGGCACCTTCCCGGAGCTGGAGGACGAGATGTGCGCCTTCGGGCCGCGCGGCCTCGAAGGCGGCCGCTCGCCCGACCGGCTCGACGCGCTCGTCTGGGCGCTGACCCATCTGATGCTCGCGCCGAAGGGCCGGCCGCGGGTGAGGGGGATGTAGAGGCGTCATTCTCGGGCGCAGCGAAGCTTCGACCCGGGAATCTCATGACGAGAGGGCGCTGGTTTCCGAGATGGTCGGGTCAAGCCCGACCATGACGCCACGTCGTTTCACGCTCCAACAGCGAGACCTCCATGTTCGATTTCCTTCGCAACCTGCGCGGCCGAGCCGCGCCGGACCAGAAGCGCTCGCGCGTCGGGCCGCTCATCGCCTTGCACGAGGCGGGGCGGGCGGTCTGGACGCCCCGCGATTATGTCGCCCTGTCGCGCGAGGGCTATGAGCGCAACCCGGTGGTGCATCGCTGCATCCGCCTGATCGCGGAGGCCGCGGCGCAGACGCCGCTCGTCGCCAAGGTCGCAGACCGCGAGATGCCGGAGCATCCGGCGCTGGCGCTGGTCGAGCGGCCCAATCCCCGCCAGGGCGGCATCGCCTTCCGCGAGATGCTGTTCGGCCATCTGCTCGTTGCCGGCAACGCCTATGTCGAGGCGGTGAGCACCAGTCGCGAGCCGCGCGAGCTCTATGCGCTGAGGCCCGACCGGATGCGCGTCGTGCCCGGCCGCGACGGCTGGCCGGAGGGCTATGACTACACCGTCGGCGGCGACACGGTGCGTTTCAGGCAGGATGAGGGCGAATTGCCGCCGATCCTGCATCTGACGCTGTTCCACCCGGTCGACGACCACTATGGCCTCTCGCCGGTCGAGCCGGCGGCGAGTGCACTGGACATCCACAACGCCGCCAGCAATTGGCACAAGGCCCTGCTCGACAATGCCGCAAGGCCCTCGGGCGCTCTGGTCTATGACGGGCCGGAAGGCGCGACGCTGACCGAGGCGCAGTTCGACCGGCTGAAGCAGGAGCTGGAGGATTCCTTTCAAGGGGCGCGCAATGCCGGCCGCCCGCTGCTGCTTGAAGGCGGTCTCGACTGGAAGCCGCTCTCGTTAACCCCGGCGGAACTCGATTTCGTCTCGGCGAAGGGCGCGGCGGCGCGCGAGATCGCGCTCGCTTTCGGCGTGCCGCCGCTGCTGCTCGGCCTGCCCGGCGACAACACGCACGCCAATTTCGCCGAGGCCAACCGCGCACTCTGGCGCCAGACCGTGATCCCACTGGTGAGACGCACGGCGCAGTCGCTGGCGCAATGGCTTGGCCCCGCCTTCGGCGATGACCTTTTGCTGGAACCTGATCTCGATGCGGTCGAGGCGCTCGCAGACGAGCGCGAATCGCTCTGGCGGCGCGTCGGCGCGGCGAATTTCCTCGACGACGACGAGAAACGCGAAGCGGTCGGCTACGGCCGGCGCGCCTCCGGGAAGGAGCAATCATGAACATGCTCGACCAAATCGTTACGGCCTTCATCGGCCGGGCCGATGTCGGCCATCTCGGCCTGCTGCTCTGGGCCGCGAGCGCCTCCGGCCTCGCCTGGCTCGTCCTACGCGAACTGACCGCGGCGAACCGCCGCTTCGACGACTTCGTCCGCGAACTCAACCGCTTCAACGCGCGCCACGAGGGGGATCCATCATGAAGGGCAGCAGCGATGCCAAACCGCCATCGACCAGGCCGGGAACCGGCCGGCCACAGCCGGCCAAGGCGCGCCCCCAAGGCGTGACGACGGAGACCTTCAGCAGCTTCGTCCGCACGCTGGCGAAGCTGGAGGGAGGGAGTCCGCAAGCCGGCAAAGGCGCGGAGGGAGGCCGATGAACGGCCCGCATCGGCTTCCACTCGAATCCAAGTTGCTGCCGCTGCAGCCGGCGCGCGTCATGCCGGACGGGGTCTTCGAGGGCTATGCCAGCCTGTTCCGCATCCCCGATCTCGGGAAGGACGTGGTCGAGCCCGGCGCCTTCCGCGATAGTCTCGCCCGGCGCGGGCCCTCCGGCGTCAAGCTGCTCTGGCAGCACGACCCGGCCGAGCCGCTCAGCCGCTGGCTGAGCCTGAGCGAGGACAGCCGCGGCCTCTTCGTGCGCGGCCGGCTTTCGCTTGCCGTCGCCCGCGCTCGCGAAATCCATGCCCTGATGCGGGAAGGTGCGATCGACGGGCTGTCGATCGGCTTCCGCCCCGATCGCGCCCGCAACGAGCCCCGCTCCGGGCTGCGCCGGCTCGAGCGCGTCGATCTCTGGGAGGTCTCTATCGTGACCTTCCCGATGCTGCCCCAGGCCCGGATCAGCGCCGTCAAGACGGCCTTCCGCAACCTCGCTTTCCTTTGACCTTCACCCGAGGAGAATCCATGACCCATCTCGACCATGCTCCGGAGACCAAGGCGGCCGGCGCCGACCTCGCGCTCGCCTTCGAGGATCTGCGCTACACGCTGGATAGCTATCGCGCCGCCAATGACGAGCGCCTCGCCGGGATCGAAGCTCGCAACAGTGCCGATCCGCTGACCGAGGAGAAGCTCATCCGCATGGATGCCGCGCTCGACGACACCATGCGCCGCATCGACCGGCTGACTCTCGACCGGGCCCGCCCGCCGCTCGGCCAGGACGGCCCGGCCCGCGACCCGCTCGTCGCCGAGCACAAGGCGGCCTTCGCGGCCTATGTCCGCACCGGCGAGGCCGGCGGCCTGAAGCGGCTGGAGGCCAAGGCGCTTTCCACCGGCTCCGGCCCGGATGGCGGCTACCTGGCGCCTTCGACCGTCGAGGGCGAGATCCTGCGCCGCCTGGCCAGCGTCTCGCCGATCCGGTCGCTGGCGACAGTGCGGACGATCTCGTCGGGCACCTACAAGAAGGCCTTCTCGACGACCGGCCCGGCCGCGGGCTGGGTCGCGGAGACCGCGGCGCGCCCGCAGACGGGTTCGCCCACCCTGGCCGAGCTCTCCTTCCCGGCGATGGAACTCTATGCCATGCCGGCCGCGACGCAGACGCTGCTCGACGATGCCATCGTCAACATCGACCAGTGGATCGCCGAAGAGGCCGAGAGCGCTTTCGCCGAGCAGGAGGGCGCCGCCTTCGTTAATGGCGACGGCACCGACAAGCCGAAGGGCTTCCTCGCCTACCCGACCGTAGCCGATGCGAGCTGGGCCTGGGGCAATATCGGCGTGCTCCACACCGGTGTGGCCGGCGCCTTCGCCGCCTCGAACCCGTCCGACGTGCTGGTCGACCTCGTCTACGCGCTGAAGGCCGGCTATCGCCAGAACGCTTCCTTCGTGATGAACCGCAAGACGCAGGCCGCTGTCCGCAAGTTCAAGGACACCACCGGGATGTATCTTTGTATTGCGCACTCAACCAAAAGCCAAGCGACCAAACGCAAAAAGCCGCCCCGAAGGGCGGCTTTCTGGTGGAAGCGGGTGCTGGAGATGTGCGCGATCGTCAGCGCGATCGTCGGGGTGGTGCGGCTGTTTCGCTCTTAGTGCCGAACGATGCGCCGGGTGATGTGCGCCTTGATGGCGGGCAGCGAGGTTGGATCGAGCCGTCCATTGCGAGCCGCCGTCTCGGCCCATCCGATCGCCTTCAAGGCTTCCGTAGGGCTGTAGCTGATCTGCCGAACCCATTCGGTGGTGGACCGGGGCTTCGGAGACCGGCGCTTCATCTGACGAGACTGAGGAGACGGGCGACCAAGCCGTTATCGCGGGGATGAAGATTGTGCGGCATCCCGGCATATTCCCGGAGATAACGCAGTCCAGCTTCCGTGAGCCCGAAGTTCTCCCACATGCCGCGCGCGCCTTCCCAAGCCTCCCACTGCGAGTACCAGACCAACCCGTTCGCGACCAGATCGAAGAGGATTTGCTGAGCGCCCGGAACATTCCGCTGGAGCCAATCGAAGCTCACGTCCGGGAACACCTCGCCCGTGTTGATGAAGTCATCGTCTTCGATGGCTCCGAAAACGAAGCCGCGAAGAGCGTTCATCTGCTCGAACGACGGCCAGAAATTGGGGTTGTGGTCCTTCTTCGAGAACACGTTCATGTCATCTTCTTTCTATGTTGACCCGCTCACCTTTCTTTAGGGTCGGGTTTGGCTTCGACAACTGAACGATCTCACGGATAAGCCGGAGCGCAACTATATTTTCTCGAATTAACCATTTTTGTTCTGGCGGCTCTCAAATTAGTTGCGGGATTTCGAATCCGTGAGAGCCTTTTCGCCCCCCGGCCTCACCTGAACATCATCGTGAGGTAGACCGCGTCTTCCCGGTTGCGGAGCACGACGAGCAGGTCAGGGCCGGACGCGCTGAAGAAGACCGGGGTGATCTCGCTTTCGTTCAGGACCAAGAGCACGTCCGCTCGATCGCTCGCGTCCAGGCGGATGTGAAACATCCCGTTCAATTCTTGGATCATGGTGAGGCCCCGCCGTGTTGTCGTTGGTGCGGAACCATTACGGATCGAGAGGGTATATGTCAACGTGATTGCGCAACTGTTCGGCATATGAGGCTTGACGAGGCGGATGAGTTCCGTAATGGTGGCGACATGAACAGCGATCAACTCAAAGCATGGCGGTCTGCCAACAAGCTGAGCCAGGGCGACTTGGCCTCGAAGCTGAACATCAGCCGGGACGCCGTCTCGAACTACGAGCGCGGCGTCCAGCCCGTCCCGAAGACCGTGGAGCTTGCGACTGCGGCTCTTAGCATCGGGATCGAGGAATTCGACGGTAGTCCGATCAGGCTCGATCAGTTCAAGGTGATGTCGAATTACGGCGTCGAATGGATCGAGAGCTTCACCGGGGGCTGGCGCTCAGCGCCGCAGGCGATGGGCACGATTGCGGAATGGTTCCGCAGCCAAGGTATTACCATCGGCGAAGACGGGCTGGTCAGCACCACCCGGACCGACGTGGCCATGATGATCACGATGAGGTGGCGCTGATGCTGTCGCCGACTGCGGAGGCAGTCCTTGCTCAGGAGACCTTCGGGCTCACCGAAGGCTTCGAAGTCATGGAGCGCTTCAAGGACGACCATAAGGTGAGCCACCACGTCTGGTGCTCCCTGATCTACGGGCGGGAGCGTTCGATCGAGGATTGTATCGCGCGTCTGCGTGAAGCTGATGCGCTCCAGCAGGAGGATGACGAGCGATGGGATTCGCTTGACCTCTGTCGCAACCAAACCGTGGACGATGTTTGGCGCTGGTACAATGCCGGTCATCGTCATGAGCGCGGCGTCCCGCTCCCGCTGGTTGCGCAATGGATTGCTGCGGTGAAGGCCGCAGGGCTCCAGCCGAATACCGTCAAGAAGGCCGTGAAGCGGTTCGACAAGATGCTGATCAATCATCTGTCAGAGCAGGAAATCCTGGACTGCTTCGCAAACCCGGACACGCGCGACCGTGCGAAGCAACAGGTGCTTTGGTGGCGGTCGCAGAAGTTGCGGAGCGGCCGGGGGCTCACGGTCACCGATCAGGATATCGCCCAGGCCATGCGCGACGCTCTGAAACTACTTGGCTACCCGTATCAGGTCCAGACGCCCGTCAGCGTGACCGGCGAGGGCATGAGGCCGTGGTTGAAGGAGACTATCGGCAAGCAGCGCGACGACTGGCTGTATCTGAGCGGGAAGGACTTCACCGACCGCATTCCGCCGATCTGGCGCGCGGGTCTGAACACGCGCCCGGTCCTCCACATGTTCGGTCTCAAGACCGAGCAGCACGCGTTCTTTTTCAAGCTGAGGTGGCGCTGACGAAAAAGCCGCCCCGAATGCGGCTCCGGGACGGCTCCACATGATCTTGACCATCATGCCACCCCGGAGGGGTGGCATTTTCTATGCGACGAAGTAGAGTCGAACAATGGTTGAGGTGATCGATCTCAAAGACCGTCGTGAACGCGAACGGTATCGTCGTGAACTGATCTGGCTCCTGAAATGGGAGCCGAAAGGCACGATCGAAGACTGGCTCCTCAAGCTGGAGGACGCCGTCGAAGCCTTGTTCTTCCTGAACGAACTCGAACAGGCCAACCCGAACCTTCCCGCAGAAACGAACGACGCGATTGCCGCGCTGATCGAGCAGATGACGACCCTTCGAGAGCGCTACAACCTGCCGCCCAGGGCGACTGGAGTGTTCCCGGAAGGCTTTGTCTACGACGACGAAACCTGAGCCCCCACGAAGCTCTCCCAACGCTCCAGCAGATCGTCAGGACCCACCGTCACCGCGCCCTCAGGCTGCGGATGGACCGGGGCGGTTCGGAAGCCGCCGTTCTGATCGGCCGTGTCGTAGCAGGATGCGAAGACCGCCTCGCGAAGATCACGGTCACCGTCAACGTCAACATGGTCGAGGACCACTCGATAGAGCCGCAGCCGCACACGCTGTTCGTTCCAGATCGATTGCAGGCCGTCAGGGAGCGGCTCACCAGCCTCTTCCCAGGCGCGGGCTGAGGCTGGCCGCAGATCGTCCACGGACGCCGCCGTGACGATCCTGCCGCTCGTGTACGCGCCCATCAGCATGGTCTTGGACACGTTGGTCCCGATCGCCCAGGGGTACTTTCGAGCGAAAGCCGTGGCCCGGATGATCCCGATGGGACCGCAGGACAAGACCTGTTCGAGATCGACCGGGTCAGGATCAGTCCAGAACACCAGCGACCGGCTGATCAACGAGCGGTCCGGGGTGGTCCAGCCCATGTCGTAATCGACTGTCTCCCGACGAACGAACGGGCCGTAGTCGTCATGGCCGAAGGCAAGCTGGGCATCGGCCTTGCTCTTCGTGAGCGGCATGAACCACGACATGAGATCGACGATGTCGGTCGTCGAGAACCAGCGGTAGCAGCGGTGAGAAAGACAGGTCGCGAAGCCGTCGAAGGCGGTCTTGAGCAGATCGTGGCGAGGACCGGGCTCGACGATCAGCCTGAGCTTGTCGAATTCATGCTTGGCCGTCAGCAGCCGATAGGCGGCATCCGCGATCGAGGCGGGATCGTCGGTGATCCAGACGTTGAACGCGCTGACCGGGGCAAGTGGCTGCTTCCCGAAGGTAATCGCAGGTGCCCGGAAAAGGCCGGTGAGAATACCCGCGACCGGCTCGAACGCCACGTCGTGTCCGAGCATGAGGAGATGAACCGCGTCGCGAAAATCGAGCGGGGTGCGAAGCTGAAGGAAGGCGTCCATCACAGACCCTCGCGATAGAACGCTTTCACCCATGCTGCCGTCAGGTCGGACCGGACGATGTCGTCCATGGTGAATTCGATGATCGGGACCGGGATGCTGTACTTCTTCGCCAGATGCACGATCGCGCGGAGCCCGGACCCTTCCTTCAAGTCGCACTGCTGGATATCGCCGTTCAAGACGACCTGACACCGTTCACCCATGCGGGTCATCAGCATCTTCGCTTCGTGCGGGGTGAGGTTCTGGACTTCATCGACCAGCACGAAGGCGTCGTGGAAGCTGCGGCCCCTCATGTATTCCATCGGGGCAAGCTCGATCTGGCCGTTCTTCAGCGCGATCTCGAACGCGGCCTTGCCCATGCGCTCGGACATGGCTTCGACCACGGGCTGGCACCAGAACAGGAACTTTTCGTCGAGAGTGCCGGGCAGGAAGCCAATGCCCTTCGCGGCGCTGACGGCAGGGCGGGTGATGATGACCTTGTCGATCTCACCGGCACGCAGGCGATCAGCCGCCCAGGTCGCGGGAATCCAGGTTTTGCCGCAACCGGCCGGGCCGGTGACGATGATCTGTTCCGAGGACCGAAGCGCCTCCAAAAACAGGCTCTGGTTCTCAGTGCGGGGGATGATCGGGGGAGGATTGCGTTCTGCCTCGAACTTCGGCTTGCGGCGAGGCTTGTCGTCTTCAGGCAGACGACGGGGGGTCTTGCGGGATGTTTTTGTCATTCTCTGCGAGTTGGTGGAAGGCCAGGGCGTAGATTTCCGCGCTCTTGGCACTCGCGATGACATTCTCGGCAGCTACGGTCCGGTCAGACTGAAGAAGCTTGCCGATCTCTTCGAGGGCACGAAAGTCCGTATAAAGGTTGTTCTCACGCTTGGCGTAGATTTCGGCGAGATCAACGAGGATGTCGTTGAGCGTGCTGATGGCGTGATTGTACCGAATGATACAGGTGAGGAGCGGGTCGTAAGCCACACTATTATTTAGGCATCCAGCCGCTGAATTTAATTACGACCATACTGATAAGGGCGGTGACGACGATTCCGAGAACCTTCGTGACGATCCAGAAATTGGCGGCTTCGAGCTTCTTTACGCGTTCGTCCACCGAATCCAGCTTTGGTTCGAGTTTGGCGGTCGTCGAAGAGATGGTCTTCAACGTGAGGTCGATGTCGGTGAGGCGGGCGTTCAGAAGCTCCAAGGTAGCTTCGAGCTTGCCGATCGTTCGCTGAAAATTATCGTCGGACATAATTAGGGATTGCACCATGCCTTTTGCCGGGCGTTATTTTCTTTGACTTCGGTGATGGTTCGATCCGTATCCTTCTTCGACCATGTCACTGGTGTCCAGGCGGAGCAGACGAGCCCGTTAGTCTCTACGGTAGCCGTCGTTGTGCTCACGCAGCCGGTCAGGGCTACGCAAGTGATCGCGGCGAGTACGATCTTGCGCATTGGTAGTCTTCTTGAGTTTGTCGATTTCTTGGGTGGTGATCTGCTGGACCACTTCGTTCTTGGCGGTCTGGCGGATTTGAAAGCGCCAGACGCCGAACATGCCCAGGCCGCCTAGAGCGGCGAGGGCGATCATCAGCATGCGGATGGACAGGAGGTTCACAGACGAGCCTCCTGATCCTTGAAATGGGAATAGGCGAGATAGGCGAGGGCTCCGGCGACGATCAGGCCGCACCAGATGCCCAGGGCCTGACTGGAGAAGATCGTGTCGATCAGGCTGGAATGTTTATCGGCGAGATCGCTCGCCTTATCGATGACCGCGCTGCCGCCAGCCGTGACGATCGTCGCGCCTGCCGCGACTTGCTTGCCGGTCAGGGTGGTCTCGCCCTTGGTGGCCTCGATCATGGCGGACGGGCTCACCGGCTCGTGGCTTTCGGCGCTATCGGATCGGAACATGGCTTGTTCGGCGTCGCGACGGTTCTGGAGACCGGCGTTCTTCTTCTTCCCGACCATCACCCAACGATCGAACTGAGCGCAGGCGGAATCGTAGCGGCCCTGATTGAGCAGCTTGACCAGCGTGGAATCGCGGAAACCAACCGGCCCGCGCTTCTTTTTTGTGGTCGTCGGGTCGTTGCCTTCGCCAATGTTGTAGCAGAGGCTGACAAGAGCGTCGTACTGGCCCTGCGTGAGCGGGACGTGAACTGACTTGGTGACGCATGCTTGGAAACGAACAAGGTCCTCGCGAAGCATACGCTCCGCTTGGGCCTTGGTGATCTTCATTCCAGGCTGGACGCCCGTGGTCGTGCCCCAACCAATCGTCCACTTACCAGCGTCACACTGATATGCAGTCGAGCGATACCCTTCCCATTGCTTGATTAGCGCGAGACCGCGCTCTGACAATTCCATCCAATATTTAGCATCGGATGGCCCAAAAAGTGGGTCAGGTCAGTTCTGCTAGGCGAGATAGAGGTGCGGCTTTCCGCTGATCTGTATGTCGCCGAAAATCGGATCGCCGTCGTCGTAATCCTCGCGCAAATTGACCTTCAAAGTGAGTTCGAGCGAAACGGCGACCTCGGTGTAGCCTTCTGCTTCGACATAATGTTCTTCGGGATCGCTGGCACTCACGCTGACCCACTCCGGCAGATCATAGATTTCCGACTTGAAGACGTAAAAGCCGATCAAGCACTCCGACGTGAACGAGACCGTGCACGAGAGAAGTCCCTTAGAAAATTCATGCTTTTGGTCGATCGTGAGGCTATCAACATCGCCGTACATGAGGATGTCAGCCGCCTGATTGTCGCTCGGAAGGCTAACGTCTCGGACCGTGCGTCCAATCAAAATTGTATCAATATTTGCAATGACGTAATCGGCAATCTCTTCGTCCATCACAGCCGTGAGGCCGTCCTTCACCGAGTCCCAATGCTTGGTTAGCTTGGTTTGGTGTTCTGCATTCTTCACGATCGGATTAGCCAGGAAGTGGTCGATCTTCCCCAAGACCGTTACGTCGGGGAGGGTTTCGCACGCTTTAGTCAGTCGATTATCGGCGCACAAAATGAAGAGGCCCGGCTTTTCCTTGGCTAAATCCTTGATAGTCTCGAAGATATGGGCGTCGGGGAGGTCGTTGCGATCTTTGGCGTTCACGAATGGCGGCTCGCCCTTGAAGTACGATGCCCAGGCGCGAGCCATCTGCTCAGGGGAGCACTCGCGTACCTGAATGCTGTTCTCGGTGCAGAGATTTTTGAACGTGAGTTGAGACAAATCTTCTGCGTTGGTCGCCTTTTGAATTTCCAGATCGAGCGCTTCGAGGATCGACTTCTCGGAATCGGGTAGGAGCGAGGCCGCTCGAAGCGCCTTGAGCGACTTGATCAGCAGGCCGTGATTTTCTTCATACGCATGACGCCACTGCGTCCGAACCTCATGATAGGCGGTTTCGGGGATGTACAACTCGATCGACGCGTCTTTCGCCAAAGCGAACAAGCTGAGCATCCGCGCCGAGTTCCAGCCCGCTCCCTTGAGAACGCTCGTATCGATGACGACAGCAACCATAGCGAATCCAGACGGGGCAATTGAGTTTGCCTCTTAGAGCGTCCCGACCAGCCGAAACAAGCCTTCAGACGCCTTCCAGCGCAGCCGCGATGAACAGATCGTCGATCTGATCGTCGGTCAGTTCGAGTTCCATGCCGACCGCCATCACGTAGGGATTGTATCGCTCCCAATTCAGCGAATTTTCGAACCAGATGCGGACTTCTTCCAGCGGATGCGCGGCAACCGCGTCCCGTACCGGCTGAAGCAGTCCGCCCTTGTAGAGCGCCATGAGCGCCTGACCGCGCGTTACGAAGGCGGGGGCGGTCGGGGGGAGGTCGATGAACTCACCGGTTGCTAAGTCGAAGACCTTCCTGAACAGTGCGTTCTTGTCCTCAACGGACCCTGTCCAATCGGTCAGGACGACGACGCGTGAGTTGGCCGGGTTGAGTTGATCCAGATCGTCACCACGGAAAACAACCTGTCCGTCCGTGTTCAAGCACAGAGCCAGACCGGTTGGTCTCGACGGGGCGTGCGCAACGGTCTGATACCAGTCATCGCCAGATTCGTTTTGATACCGGGCAAATACAACGCCATCGGCTTCGCTTTTAAGAGGCGGCCCCCAAGAGCCGAGATCGATATAGTTCATAGTATGTTCAGTTCTTACTCAACAAAGCAGTTGACCCATCCGCCCCAAGCCGGGATGTGCTGCTGAAGGGTACGATAAGCGAAAGTCTGAGCACCGTAGAGTGTGCCAGAAGCTCCAGTGAATACGCCGGGTGCTACGCTGCCCATTCCACCAGTCCCGCCGTATTCGCCGTATCCGACCATGCGAATACGATGAATTCGGTCGTTAACATCAGACTGTTGGCTGCTGTGTAGGCTGGCCGCGTAGTTGTTGGCTTCATCGCGACGCGCGGCTGACCACGCGTTAGCTCGATCCTCGATCCGCGTGTTCAGATCGCCAAGCTGCTGCGTCCAGATTGCACCGCCCGGAGTAACGTAGAAGTGGTTCTGACCACCACCATCTCGGACAATGAAAGTACCCGATGCATCCAACCAAATCTGCGTGTGCTTTACTCCACCCCAATAGAAATTGAGGATTGGATTTGCTTTGTTGATCGTCAGGTCGCCGGTCATCGTGTCGCCGGTCTTGGTGATCTTGGCATCCAAGGTGCTTTGAAGGTTCGTCACATCCCCGATGACGTGCGTATGCGAAATATTGGCCTTCGTGGCCGGATCAAAGTTGCCAGCGTGCCAGACAATCTTTGTGCCCATATCCGCATAGAAATTGCCGTCGATACCGAAATGTCCGTCATTGGACAGCCAAGCGACATCCTTGTTAGCCTTTCCAGAGAAACCAGCGCGATACCAACGAAGGGCGTTACCGTAGGTGTAGTTGGCAAACAGGCTTCCACCGCCCTCGCGAGAATGCAGATTAAATGCACTATCCGCGCCGGACATGGTGAACGAGGATGCGCCGACCGACTCGAAGTTGACGGTTGCCCAAAGTGACGCCTTGGTGTTCGGATCGAAGTTACCTTCGTGCCAATCCATTTTACCTGTGTCGCGGCTCTGGTTCTGTTTGAGCGCGATACCACGAGGGAAGTAGAGAACGGCGTTGTCACCATTCTTGTGACACAGCGGCACCCAATCCGGCATTGGGTAGGCCGCACCGTGGTTGTGCCTTACGATGCGGATACCGTGAGCCAAGCCGCCGCCATTCGCGTAGAACAAGGACGGATCGAACCAAATGGAGGCCCAATCCTCCAACGGGATGCCGTTCGCATCAGCCGTCACAGTGGTTCCGTCCGTGCACGTGATCACGGTCCCGGATGTCGGGCAATTGATATCAACCCACGTTGCGCCGCCGTTGGCGATGGTGATGAAGCGAGCGGACCACTTCACCCGATAGTCGTTACTGACCGAGATGATACCGCCACCGTGGACCTGCGAAGCCGTCTTGAGCTTATAGGGGGCGTCTCCAGGCGCAAACCGAACATCAGATTGAGCCTTGGTGTAGTACGATGAAGGATCAAACGAAGCGGCAGCCGCAGCGCTCAGCGCCGCGAGGTTCTTGAAGTTCTCTGCGTCGTCCCGATAGGCAAGCGTTGTGTCCCGGTAGCCGAGCGCTTCCTGAGCGTAGCCCCAAGCATACCCTTGGTGCGTCTCCGCCCCGGCCTTCGCCGCCTCTGCACCAGTTCGAGCCGTCTCCGCGTCGTTGCGATAGTTGAGGGCAGCGTCCTTGTAGTTGTTGGCGTTGTTGGCGTGACCAGCCGACCAATCCCTAGCCGTCTCCGCTGCCGCCTTTGCAGCCTCAGCGGCCAGCCGGTTGGTATAGGAATTCGCCTCGTTGGCAGCGGCATTCTGCTGGTTCGTCCATGCATTGGCCTCACTGGTGGCTGCTGCATTCTTCAGCGCCAGAGCCGCCGCAGCGCTGGCTGCGGCTGCATTCTGAGAGGCCAGCACACTAGAGGCCGAAGCCGCAGCGTTCGTCTCCGAGACGGCCGCAGCATTCTTCGAGGCCAGAGCAGCCGAAGCGCTGTTGGCCGCGTTCGTCGCGCTGGTGGAAGCCTCTGAAGCCTTCGTGGTCGCGGTCGCTGCCGAATTGGCCGCAGAACTCTCACTGTTGAACGCAGCCAGGGCAGAGGCCGCAGCCGCATTCTGCGAGGCCAGGGCGGCCATAGCGTCTGCATCAGCCGAAGCAGCCGAAGCCGTCGCGGATACCTTCGCCGCATTCACTTCGGCCAGGAGATCGATCGCGGTCTTGAGATCGGAGACGGACGGGTTGTTCCCGTAGAAAGAAGAATTGGCCATCAGTCGTGTTCGTCAAACGCAAAGCTGTAGGCGCTGCCAAGCTGAGCGTTCGAAAGCTCATCGTACGCGGCCTGATTGTTGAGGTCGGCAATCCCCTTCACGAACTGGTCCTGGAAGAGGTTCAAGCGCTGGTCCAGGTAGTAGCGGCAGGCATTGACCATCGCGCCCGCGATGATGATGTCGCTACCGATGTCGGTGAGCCAGTTGGAGTCGGACGGATCGACCAGATTGCTGAAGTTCCGACCGTAGTTGATCGTGATAACCGAGTTCTCGGACGGCTTCGGACCGATCAGGAACTGAGCGCCTTCACGAACGAAGTAACGGGGAACACCAACCGTCTGGGAAAGGCTTTTGACGGTCGTCACATCACTACGACGCACTTCCTTCCCATCAACCTGGAGGGAGATCAGGCGCAGGTAGTCGTTCGGGATATCGAGAGCGCCGAAAGCCGGGCCAACATCGATATGGAGCAGCCCTTCGGCGGCAGGAACGATGATCAGGCGCTGAGCGCTCTGGATCGACTGTTCAACCCACGCCTTGTACATGGCAGGCGGGGTCATATTGCGTTTCAGCGTCTTCGCGAAGATGTCGAGGATTTCACCATAATTCATAGACGTATTTATCGAGGACCAATAAAAAAGACCCGGACGAACCGGGTCTGAAAGTCTGTTATTCGCCGCTCGCGGTCTTCTTCGGACGCTTCGATTTCAGCGGGGATTTCTCGATACTGACGCCGTCGAGAGGCCCGTGAACCTCTTCCACGATGTACTGGCCAGGGTTCGAACCGGCATACGTCGCGTAGTGAGAGTTGATCTCGTTCAGGCGGTCCAGTTCGTCCGTAGTGGTCACCTCGAAGTGATAGACATCCTCAAAGGAGCCATCAGCGATGGCCTTTTTAAGCTTAAAATATGCGCTCATTTCAATCCAATGTTGCGGTGATCAATGATGAAGCAGTCAAGGCCCTCAGCACGAAGACGAGCCTTGGTTCGTTCGGCTCCTTCCTTCTGCATGTCGAAACCTTCGCGCATCCACTTGTTGTAGATGGCCTTCGGAACCGAGACCTGAACGGTATAGCCTTCGCCGTAGCGGCGTCCGGCCTGTTCGTTGCGGATATCCTTCAGGAAATCGAGGTGGTCCTGAGTGATTTCCTGCGTATTTTCGATGATCAGCGAGCCTTTTTCGTCGCCGTCATGGAAATGCGTCTGTTCTTCGATGAATTTCATATGCTGGAGGGCAGGAAAGGGTGAAAAAGGGAGAGCCCGGAGGCTCTCCCTCTATTGGTTAGGTGGAGCGGCGGATCAGGGCCGAAGCTTCGCGATGCTTGTGCTTCAGCGAGAACTCGCCCTTCACGAAGAACGTGGTGGCGTCGCCGTTCTTGGCCAGCGTTTCGCGGGTCCACGGGCGCAGTTCCAGGTTCTTCCACATGTCCGTCTCGAACACGAGCGAGTCACCAGCCGCCAGGAAGCGGTTCGGGATGACAGCGAGTTCGCCGAGCGGGCCGACAACGAGATCGACGCGATCGATGAAAGCGCGGTCCTTGGTGCCGTTCATGACCGAGCGGGTACGGCCAGCCGAGATATTGAAACCGGCAACGGTGTCGGTATCGGCCGGGGTGACCATGAGGATGTCCGGGTTCGAGCCTGCGGTGTAGCAGATCGACTGAGCGGTCTTCACGTTCGCAGCGCTGAGCGGGGTCGAAGCGCCGCCAGTGACGACGATGTTGCCAGCCGCGATCTGCGCCTGGACGCCTGCAAGCTGACGAGCAACCGAGGACGAACCGACAACGGCAGTCTGCTTCGTACCAACGAACGCGTGTTCGAGGTCGCGCTTAAGCTGCTTCGAAGTCTTGTCCATCTGGTACGCGGCTTCCTTGGCACGACCGTAACGATCGATAGCCTCAAGGCCGTCAGCGATCTTCACCGCCTCAGACAGAATCTGAGAATAGTTCTGACGCATGGTCGTCGGGACAATCGACACGTCAGCCGCGTCGTGACCGTCAGTCTTCGCATTGACCGCAACAGCACGAAGAGCGTCTTCCTGCCACTGAACGATCTTGTTCTTGATCTTTTCCTTGCCGATCATCGACTGGAAAGGGGTGTCAGCCGGGCTGAGATTGGTGATGATGTCCGAGACATCTTCCTTCGCGCCGACCACATCATAGGTGGTATAAGTAGCCATTTTTTCCTTATTATCGTTGGACTATTTCTAGCCGTGGTAATGTTCTTTTTCTGTTGTCACTTACCACGCCAAAGATCGAGCCATGCGTCTGTGGAGTCAGAGCCGCCGTTCTTCTTGAAGTTATCAAGAGCCTTGCCAGATCGGGTTTCGCCGACGCGGGAAGGATCAGATGTGACCTTGGACTTGACCACCTTGTTGCTGCTCTTCTGAACCACGCTCGTCTGTGCGACGGCCTTGTGGCCCTTCCGATACATCATCGCGTCGTGGAACAACTGGATTTTCCAGGGCTCGACGGCGGCATGTGCCTCCGACTGCGGAATTCCATATTGCGTCACGGCGTAGTCAAACATCTCGTCCACGAGCGCTTCCGAATAATTCGGAATGGGGCTGTCCGGTCGCGTAAAATGCGCGTGGGTGGCCTTCGCCGTAGTCTCAATGTATTCGTCGAACGACTTCTGGCGACGCACCTTGGCTTCGTCGAGGGTGGCTTTCAAGTCTTCTTCGAAGACCATAACGTCCTCTGCCGCCTGGATAGCTTCCTCTTTCGTTCGTTCGTACTCGTCCGGGCTCATCTGGTGACTTAGGGCAATGAAGTCCAAGTTCTTGTAGGGCTCGAAGCGATCAAGCGCACGACGGTAGGCTTTGTTTGCGCGAACAACGAGGTTCTCCGCATGAGTTTCTAGCGTCTTGCGATGTTCGGCGTTCTCCTGCGCTTTGCGCTGGGCCGCCTGTTCGAGACCATGAGACTTCACAAGGTCGCCGATGCGGAGTTCTACTTCCTTACCGTCGATCTTGCGCTTGATGACCTTGTCGTCGGGAATGTCAGCATAGCTAGTGCTTTCCTTCCTTCGGCCGTCATCATCATGGGGCTCGTTGTCATCATCTTCATCGGACTCGCCTTCGGGTAGGTCTTCACCATCCTCCAACTCATCGTCATCCGTTTCTGACGGGTCCTCTTCGGGGGCAGATGGGCTTTCGCCGTCCGCCTTCATCCAACGCTTGAGGAATTCATCCGCACCGGTTTCACCAGTGCCAAGGTCTTCAACTGTCACGTCCTCGCGGATAGTGTTGTCTTCTGACATTTTACCTATTTATATCTGGAGTAGAAATCAGATACCGGAAGGATCGTCGGTATCGTCCTGGTTTGGCTCTCCAGACAGTTCTTCACCCGCAAGCAGTTTATCTCTCTGCAAAACGAGGTCCTGAACCGAATTGGAGAAGTAACGCAATCCGTTATACGTCTGATACGCTTCCTCGCGCTCTGCGGTCTCGTTGAGAGCAGTGGCGAGGATGCGGTTGCCAAGTTCTTTGGAAAGGTGATCGACAAGATCGAGGAAGTCGTCGGAACGAAGGATGCGTTCGGCCTTCGCTCCGAGATCAAAGATATCGGATGGCGTCATTATTATTATTTAGCCTGCACCACCGAAAAGGCCCTTGAGCCAGTCGAAAGCTGACGTTTGGGTGCCGCCCGCGCCACCGGCACCGAAGGCGCGCATCATGCCGCCAACCGTCGAGTTCGGGTCGATGTTGAAGCCGGGACCACCTTGGCCCTGACCACCCTGACCACCTACAGGGGTGTTGACGTTCAGGTCGTTCGGACGGGACGGCGGCAGAGGCACGCTCGAACCATCTGGAAGGGACGCAGTCTGAAGCTGCTGAGGCGTGCCGAAGTCGTTGACACCCGTGCCGCCGTTGAATTGCGAAGCGAGAGCCTGGGCGGCCGGGTTCTTGAAGCCGGGGATGACCGGGGTGTTCCAATACTGACCCGGCTGATGCTGACCACCCATGGCACCCTGATAGCCAGCCGGTCGCGTCTGCCAGATACCACGGCCCATGTCGTCCTCTGCCTGGAAGGTCTCCCAATCAGGCTTCGGCAGGGCAGGTGCAGGGGCAGGAGCAGCCTGCGGCGCAGCCGCTGGAGCCGACGTGAAAGTCGGGTTCGGCGGACGCTTCCGCACATTGACGATTAGCGGGTTGCCGCCTTCGTCCGGCTGCGGATTCGGCGCGAACGGACCATCACGACGCATACGGTCGGGATCGAGCATCGGCGGGGAAGGGGCCTGAGCAGGCGGAATCCACGGCAGATCGATCCGCAGCGGCTCCGGTGGAATGGCCGGGTCGGACGGGCTCTGCATGCGCGGCCGGTTGAAGGCCGGGTTCCGGTTGTTGAAGTACGGATTGAACGGGTTCATCAGCGCTCATCCTTCTCGAACGAGGCCAGCAGAGCCGGGGGAGCCGACGACTTCTTCTTCGGAGCCGCCTCCTTCTCCAGGTTCTTCACGGCCTTGGTCGCGGTCTTCGACATGACGGGCGCGACCTTCTTCTTCGAGGCTGGCTTCGCCACGCCCTTCTCAGCAGCCTTCACGGTCGCGGCTGCGGTCGCGGGGTTCTGAACCTTCGCGGTGTTCTTGTTGAAGCGAGGCTTCTTATCCCAAGCTGGGCGTGGCATTTAAGTTTATCTCCAATAAATTAGGTCGGGGAAATGATGCCGCGCGTCTCTGGCGGGGCATTTTTGGCAGCATCAACCAGAAGCTGCGTCTCGATACCGTTGTTTTCGATGCGCGAGGCAACGTCGAGGTCTTTGCGATCAGCTTCGCGGCGCGCCATTTCGCGGCGGAATTCTGCTTCCTTGGCGTCCTGCTGGGCCTGGAACATTTCAAGTTCGTACTTGGCCTGCACCTTCATGCGTTCGGTCTGAACAGCGGTCTCCTGGGCCGCGATCTGACGCTCCTGAAGCTCAAGCTGCTTCACCGCCATCTTGTCCGGCTCAGCGGGCGGCAACTGATCAGGGGCGGTGATGTAGGTTGGGACGTCCTTGAAGCCGATGTTCTGGAGCCAGCGCTTGCCGAACGCGTACAGGCCCTTTTCACCGATCATCCGAGCCAACTGATCGTTCTGCATGGCCATCTGAAGCGTTGCGCCGATCTGCATGTTCTCGGCCTGGGCGTCAGCCGGATCGAGGTGAATGGTCACCTCAGCGTCCTTGCGCTCCTTCCAAGTGCGCGGATCGACATCGACATAGTCGCCGGTCACGTCCTGGAAATTGCGCTTGATCTCACGGTCGTTCTCCCGGATCAGGTCCGAGATTTCGAGGAAGATTTCTTTCAGGAAGCGACCGAAATGACGGGCAATGAGCCTGTTTCGGGTCGATCCAACGTCGATCATCGTGTTGACGAGCGACGAACTGTTCTGCGTGCTGATAGCAGCCTTATCCAGACCCTGCATGAGCGCGCTGATGCCGCTCGTCTGCTCCCCCTCGCTCTGGAGCGCGGCGAGCGTCTGGAACGTGAAGGGGTTGAGAGACGGGTACTGCATGGGCTGGATCGCGCCGTCCATGTTGACCTGGACCGAGCCGCCGAGACCCTTGTTGTCGTAGAACTCGCGCGGATTGGCCAAGCCACCGGCACGGATGATCATCTTCGGATTGGTGGTGATCGCTGTGTGGTCGAGAATGCCACGCGACAGGGTCGTACGAGCCTGCTGCGTCGAGACCAGCCGCATAGCGAAGCTGTTGCCGTAGACGCTGTGAGCGACGCGGAGAGGCGCGAAGGTCTTGAAGCGCGAGCGCTTAACTTCCTTGCGCTCCAGCGAGACGTTCCCGACCCTGACCACCTTGTACAGGCAGGTTCGGGTGTCGGTATCGACCGGCACATAGCAGTCATAAACCCAAAATCGTTCCTGCAAGCCGTTCGAGCGATCGTCGGTCGAGCGGAAGCCTGTATCGATCTGGGAAACGCGGGCCTGGGACTCGATCGCGATATCGGAAAGATCGTCGCCGTCAGGCTTCACGTCCTTCAGCTTCGAGGTGTCCCACCCCTGCTGGCGCATCTCGGCCTTGGACATGCGGGTACGCCGTCCGTGAAAGCCGTCTACGAGATTGCGGGCGTAGGGATCGCAGAAAAACTCTTCCGGTGGAACGATATCGACCACGACCTGAGAGCGGTTCGCCTTCACGCGGGAGATCGTGCCCTCGAAGAAACCGGTCTTCGGGTCGCGCTCAGCGTCCAGTTCTTCGACTTCAGGATGATCTACGAGAGCGTCGATCGTGTCGCCGTCGATCGCCTTGGAGGCGTCGAATTCACGCTCTTCGATCTCCTGATCGTCCTTCCAATAGACTTCGGCAACGGCAATGCGCGCCTTCAGGCCATCGTCGAGCCAGTCGATGATGTTCTCTTCGCCCTTGTTCTGGCGGAAGAAGACGAACTGCGTGTACTGGCTCTCGATCTGAGCCGCCCGCACGTCCTCAGGCCCTTCCGGGGTGAATTCGATGATCTGGCTGTTCGAAAGATAGATGTCGGCGAGTGAGGCTTTCGCCATCTCTACGCCGTTGTACACGTCAGAAGTCGTGAAGGAGGCGGAAGCCGGGTGCTGCTTCTTCGGGTATTCGCCGTTGTAGTAGTGAAGGATCGTCTCGCGCTCCTTTTTCAGGCGAGAGAAGTTCGAACCAACGCTTTCCTTAATCTTGCTGTCTACGAGGCGGTCGAGCGCCTCAAAATCAATTTTATTTTTAGCCACGGCTTCCTTTTGAGGGGGCGAAAATCATCTTTTATTTATTGTCAAATGGCGTCGTAGTATGAATTCGCGATCCACTCGTAATCGATCAGTTCAGGCATGCCTTCCCACGCGTACGTCGCGATGGCTAGCGCCATCACGCAGTCGTCGTACTTTCCAGAGATCGCTTTCATCTTATAATTTTCGTCGATCACGTAGGTGAAAAGCTCGTCGATCGTCTGATTGTCGTTGAGCTTGATTTCTTTATCGCTCAGAGCGCCCATCAACCGGCTGATGATCAGCGGCTTCGTCCGTTGCGTGGTCCTGATGCCGATCGTTTCGGTTGGAATGTCGCCTTCGAGCGTGCCGACCTTCACCTCAGTGAAAAGGTTCGGATAGGCGAGTTCGTTCAGTTCGGTCACAACAGTATGGCCGAAGCTGTTCGATTCCACGGCTAGTCGAGCGGGTTGACCGCCTGCGCCCGTGTAATAGCGACCAAGGCCGTCCAAGAGATGAGCGTATGCCTTCGGGAAAATCTTGCCGCGCCAGATCGCGACCTGTTCCATCTTCGAGTTCAGGACCTGGGCAACTGACCAGTCCTTCGCATTGCCCTGGGCCACGTCTGCCCCGATCGTATAGCGATCGGTCGGGTCGTGCGGCACGTAGACGGTCAGGTCGCCGCCTGGGAATTCCTCGAACAACCCGTTTGTCGGGTTCATCCGCATAGTGGAATGGATGTGCTTCGTGTTCTCGCGCTGGTACTCGACATCCTTGGGATTGAAGACAGGCGAGCCCGAAGCCTTGAAGGCTTCTTCGGGACTGATCGGGAATTCCTGCTCGAACTTGAGGCGACCGCCCGGCTGGGCGATCTTCATCCGCCGCCAAGCAAGCTGGGCATCGTCGAGCCCGTATTCCTCTACAAGCTCTTCCTCTTCGATCGTGCGCTCCCAATGCGGGGGAGGCGTCTCGCGATATTCGTCGGTCCAGTACCAAGGCGCGAAGAACGGGATGAAGCCCGTGTCGCCCCGGCAAGCGCCGTCGTAGATGTCCTTGAACAGGTTGTAGCCCTGGGCCGTGCTCTCAACGATGATGCACGTGTCCTTCGCGTTCGGGATCGACTGGATCAGCGCGTTGAACACCTCTCCAGCGGTTCCGGCCGACCAGAACGCCACCTCGGAAAGCATGGCGTGGGTGATCGTCTCACCGCGCGCGACGCCGTCGCCGCCTGCGGTCGCGACCATGAGGCCGGTGTTCAGACGATCGAAGACTTTCTCGGTACGACGCGAGACCTTTTCAGATGGCCGCAGCGCTGCCGGGCACTGCTCATGCATCTTCGAGATCATGTCGAAGATGGACTTGGTCGAGTCGTGCTTGTGCGCGGCGATCAGTCCCTTTTTGTTGAAGGATTGGCTTAGTCGAAAATAGAGGTAGCCCGCCGAAACCGTCGAAAGACCCTGCTGACGACCTTTGAGGACGACAACGCGGACCTTTCCGGTCGTGCGATATTGCTCCTCAATGACCTTGAGAAGTTCTCTCTGGACTTTATTCAGGATAAGAGGGCGAAGCTCGCCCTCCTTGGTCCTAATTTTCAGGCACGTCTTAGCGTAGAATTCGAAATCGTCTCGAAGTCGAAGCCTGATTTGCTTCGCTGTGTCGGACAATCAGTGCTGCTGCGGCGTGGCCTGTTCCGCTTCCTGTACTTCGTTAGCCAGTTCTGCCAGCCAATCTTCGGCCTGCTTGACCGTGACTTCGCTCTTCGAGCGCGGCTTCTCGTGATAGTTGTCCATCAGCATCTTCGCAGCGTCGAGAGCAAGCTTCTGCTGCGTCGGGTTGTTGAGGATGTCGAGAGCGGTTTGTGTCGCCTTTTGGACAATCTCGTTGGTATCGGGAAATTTCTTCATAATCAGTGCGAAGTGAATCTGGGATTTTACCTTCGCTTCCTCCATATGTTTGAGTGCTTCTTCTTTCAGATAGCCAGTCGGGATTCCGTAACGGCTACCACGACGGCCCAGGCGGAAATCACCGCGCATCTGGGCGAGCAGACTATGTCGCTCGTACGAGCCTGGGCGGCGTGTCTTCCACTTCCGAGCCAACTGGTCGCGATCGGTCGCGGCATACGGAATTCGCCCGCGCGAACCGTTCCCAAGACGCGGCTGGCGAACCGGCCGCTTTTCGTATCCCTCCCAGGGGGCTTTCGGCGCGAAACGCCCGCCCATCTTGAATTTATTCGCCACGGGTCGGTTTCTTCCACGTCGCGAGGAAAGTCGGATCGAGCAGGGCCTTGCGGACCTGACCACGATCGTCCGGGTCCGAATCCTTCAAGATGCGCGCAATGACGATCTTGGCCTCTTCCTGGGAACGAGCGGTCCGCAGATCGTTCGTGTGCTTCAGGACCGCGTCGCCGGTCTTCACCTCAACGCCTTCGCCGATCGCTAGATCGAGTTGGCGGATGATCGTTTCCTGGTTCTTCCGGGTCGCGGCTTCCCAACCGCGCTTGTTCATCGTCTTGTCGGGACGCGGGTGGAACAGGCCCTTGTACTCGAAGTGGGTTTCGTCGATCGGAGCGGGCTGCTCCTTCGCTTTCGTCCACGTCGGCTTCTGAGGCTCAGCCTCTGCCGTCTCGGACTTCGGAGCCTGCCCCTTCTGAGCGAGCTTCATCGCAGCGTCACGGGCTGCCAAGGTCTGACGGATGGCGTTCACCGCATCGTTGTCGCTCCAGTCCTGACGCGACCGGGGAGGGGCTTCCGCCTGCTCCTTCTGCGTCCAGGCGCGATCTTCCTGCTTCGTCTTCACGCGCGGGTCTTCCGCTTGGCTGGCCCAGGCGCGGTCTTCCTGATTGGACTGACGCCGAGCAGCCGCCTCATCGGAGCGACGAATGGTCTCCGCCTTCCTGAATGCGGCCTCGCGGGCTTTCTCCTCAGCAGCAATCTCACGCTGAGCGTCGCGCTGACGAGCAGCGTCCGCCGTCGCTTCCTGACGGTTGAGCTTGTCGATCTGGGCCTGACGATAGGCAGCTTCATCGGCCTGACGCTGCGGGCTGACATAGCTGGGAAGCTCCTGGGCAGGAGCGTCCGGCACTTCACGATTGGCGAAGCGCTGAACCAGTTCCTGCGTCGGGTTCTTCGTGCCGCGTACGGCGTCGAGGCCGCGCATGCCAGCGTTGAGACCCGCACCCGCAGCCGTGACCGAACCGGTCGGGAGGCCGAAGGCCGAACCGGCGAGGGTTGGGAGCATGGCGAGGACAGCATCGGCAACACCACCACGGCCAAGGTTCTTCGGCGCGAGAGGGTTCGTCGCGCGGCCCAGGGCCGAATTCTGAAGACCACCACCGAACGTCTCACCGGACTGGTCGAAGTGGCCGAGCTTCATCAGCCGGTTCGTCTGGTTCTGGTCGCGGATATTCTCCAGCAGCGAGGCCGTGTCCGAGTGCTTGCCCAGGCGGGCGTCGAGATCGTCCAGTTCGCGCGCGGTCAGAAGCTGCCCGTCTTCGAGCTTTTTGATCTGCTTATCGACCAATTCGCGGGCCGCAGTCTCGTTTTCGAGAAATTCCTTGGCCTCAGAGCGAGCGGTCTTCCGTTTTTCAGCAAGATCACGCTGGACATTGTCTACAGCGCGGTACGCCTCTTTCGGGCTCGATACACCGCTCTCATTCTCGTTGAGGCGGGTGACGAGACGGTTGGTCGCGGCTGGATCGGCCTCGAAGCCAGCGAGGCGGTTGGCCTGCGTGAGGTCTTTGGGGACACGGGCACCACGAACAGCGGCACCCGTGGCACCGCCCATGACGCCAGACGCACCAACCTCATTCGGGTCGATGCTGAGGCCACCGGACGTTCCAGCGGTTCGGCCAACCTGATTGACGATGTTGCCTGCGGCACCACCGGCCGCTTCCGCAACCGCCGATTTCGCGATCTGACCGGGAAGCTGAGCAGCAACCTTGCCGACGCCAGCACCAACCGGGACGCTGCCCAGGGCCTTGCCCAGGCCAATTCGGTTCAATGCCGCCTCGGCACCGGTCGAAGCGCCCGCTACGAGCATGTCGCTGGTCGTGGCGTCCTCAATGTCCTTTTTCGGGTCGTTCGCTTTCACGCGGTCCTGGACGTTGTTGCCGAAGTTTCGCGCCGCGAAGCTGGCACCGAAGCCGCCGAGCGAGCCGACGCCCGTGCCGATCGGACCCAAAAGGCTACCCACAGCACCACCGGCAGCGCCAGCAGCCAAGTCGGTCGCGAGGCCCGGAGAGGCTTCGAGCAGGGCCTGAGGGATATTCCTCCAGGTGGACGGGTTGAGCCCGACCTTCGGCATCGCCGGATCATAGTCGGACGGTTCGAGAGCGCGGCCGACACGGTTGACGGCCTTGCCGGTATCCGATGCGCCAGCAGCGCGAGCCGTGTTGCCATAGCCTTCGGCCTGGGCAGCTACGCCGTGCTGGATAGCCTTGCGGGCCGTCGCCAGCATGCCGTCGCCTTCACCCTTCGGAGCAGCATCGCCCAGGTTGAAAGCCTCGGAGAATGCGCTGTAAGCCGCGTTTGCGTCCGGGGCCTCTACGTCGTAGGTTTTGCCCTGATATTCGATCGAAAAGTTCGCCATCTGCCGTTACCTCGGACGAATGACGACGCCGTTCGGGTGGCGGATCGTGCCGTCCTGGTCGCGGATGATCGAGCCGGACCGGCCCGGATTGGTGCGCGGGCTGGCATCCGAAGCCGAACCACCCATGCCACCCGGATTCGGGTTTTCCAGGATCGACTTGATACGCGGTGCAAGCTGGGCGTCGGTATCCGCGAAGGACTTCCGGCGCTGATCAAGCTGGCCTGCGATCGTCCCATCGGGATCGAGATCGGCCGAATACTTCTTCGTCAGGTTCTGGACGCTGCGGGCATTGCGCTCGAAGGCGGTGTTGTAGCCCTTGACCGCCGTCTGGATCGCAGCCGACAGACGACGCGGGTCCGTCATGGCTTCGCCCGACGCGATCTGGTCGATCGCGCGCTTGGCGTCGCTATCCGTGTGGACACCGACTTCCTCGTTCATGATCGCCTGACGCGCGGCCTCAGCCCAGGACTGGAGCTTGGTCAACTGAACGTCGTTCGGATCGGACATGCCGAGCCAGCCACGACCCTTCGCCGCGATGCGGTTGAAAAGGGTCGGATCAAGCTTGCCGTCAGCAATGAGGCCAAGCAGTTCCTGACCACCCGACGCCGCCTTGTACGCGGTGTCAGCGCCAGCCTGAAACTTGTCCAGGGTCTTATAGGTCTGGTCCTTCGCCTCAGGGGCGGGCTTCGTCCAACCCGGAATAGGCATGGCACGACCACCGACGATCATCTGACCGGTCTTGGTGTCGTAAGTCGGCGTGGCGTTTCCGGCCATCTTCAGGGCCGAAGCATTCTGCTGAGCCATGCTGCGGGACAGCGCTGCGGCGGCGTTCGGATTGTCACGAGCCATCAGGGCGATACCGACGTTCATCATCGTGTCGCCGAAGTTCCAACCCTGCTGAGGCTTGCCGAACAGCGCGCCGGGACCACCGCTCGCGAGCTTCTCCCAAATCGACTGTTCCTGGGCAGGCGGCACGGCAAAGCCGCCCGGAGTGTTTCCAGGCGCGTTGAACTGAGCCCGAAGCGCATTCGGCGCGGGCTTGTTCGCAGCATCGGGGTCGGAGCTACCACCACCGAGACCGGGATTGGTCAGGTTGGTGTTGTACGCGCTGATGAACTTGGACGGGTCACCCTTCGCGAACGCCTGCCACGTCGGCGCGAGCGCGCGCACCACGTCCGGCGTCATGCCGTCGCGCTGGAGCACCTCACCGAGATCGAGGCCCGTCCGAGAGTTGAAGTCGCGGCTGGCGAGCCAGAGAGCAGCACGATCCTGATTTTCAGGCGTGAACTTGCCGTCGCCCTTGGCCTCTGCCGGAACATCGTCCCAGGTCGTCTTCGTGAACTGGTAGCGACCGGCCGCAGACGAGCGCTTGCCGTCAGCGGTTGCCTCGAAGATTCCGGGATGCTGGTCGTATCCGTCGAAGGTCGCGCCACCGTTCGGAGTATAGCGGATATTGTACTTGCCCGCCGATTCTGGTCCGGCAATCGTGTTAAGAAGAGCGGTCTGCCACGGCGCAAGACCTTCAGTGACTGGATTAGCTGCAAACATTACGCGGCCTCCTTCATAACCACGCTGAGGAGGTCGATATGCTTCACTCCGTCGATTTCATGGATGCATTCCGGATAAATTGCTTCCACGTCCTGGGCCATGAGACCGCGAACGGTGTCATCCGAGCCCGTGTACTTGAACGTGTAGACCTTGAAGTTGCCGAAGTAGTCGCCGGTAAAGTTGATGTTCGTCTTGACGCGAATATCGCAGCGGAACAGCGAGCCCAGAATGGCTGCGCCAGAACCGATCGTAGACATGAGCGACGGGTCGTCCTTGGTCTTGCTAACCGAAGTGCCCTGATAGCCCCAAGACTTGTCGCCCACGATGCCCCAATAGCGAGCAAGCTGGTCCCAATCCTTGTCCTGCTGATAGTTCCACTTCGCGATGTCGTTGTCGATCTTCTGCTGATCAAGCTGCTGGAGCATGCTGCTCGAAACAGTCGCCAGATCGTTGTTCTTCTGCGCCATGTCCGTACCGGCCTGGAGCCCGGACATACCCTGACCGAACAGGCTGGAGGCGAGGCCACCGGCCGAAGTCAAAGCCGACTGACGCTGAGCCGCATCGTTCTGAGCGGCGGACAGACCAGCATTCCACATGTTGCCCTGAAGCTGAGCGCGGAGAGCCGCAGCCTGCTCACCAAGACCACGTTCCGCGATACCCTGGGCGATGCCCTGACGGGTCGAATTGACATTGCCGTTCGCCGCAGCCTGACGCTCCATTCCCGGCATCAACTGCTCGGAGAACTGGCGGCGAGCATCCATCATGCCCGCGTCAACCATCTGGTCGAGCATCGGGTTGTTCGCGTACTGGTTCGCGGCTGCGATGTTGGAGGCGGTATTGTCCTTGCCGGATAGGCCGAAGAGACCCTGGAGGGCTCCGATCGAGCCACCAAGGCCCGTATTGGTCGCTCCCGTGCCCGCATTCATGGCCGTGTTCACGGCCTGGGCACCGACGCCGTTCGCGAAGTTCAGGCCGTTTTCGAAGGCCGCAGTCTGCTCAGGTCGCACCGGAGCGTAGAATTCACCGGTATAGCCGGGATCGTTCTGGGCCTTCTTCGTGTCGAAAAGAGCCTGGGCTTCAGCAAAGGCGTCCTTGATATACGGCTGCTGACCGGCCCACGGTTCCTTATTTTCAACTGTGGTCGTGGTCTTTGAACCGCCTCCCATCACTAACTCCTAAGTTTATTATTCAAGTTTATTATTATTGTTATTTAGACGACGTGGACGTATATTTTGTGCCACCGTCCGTCAGTGCCGCGAACCCTTCGCGGGACATCGTTTGAGTGTCGAAGGACCTGGAAGCCGAACTTTTCGCGGAGCCGGTCCAGGGCCGGAGTGTCCGCATCGGCCATCGTGAAGAGCGGGCCGGTGTACTCTTCACGGAATACCCTCCACTGCTTCAGCATGTCCCGCATGATCGACGCGGACAGATAGAAGACTTCGAGATGGAAGAAGACGCGGGGAGGAAGACCGTCTTCCATATCCACCCAATGCGCTTCCGCAATCCATTCGGTTCCGTCGTGAAGCAGAACACGTTCGCTCGAACGGTAACCAAGAGCGTCTTTGCTGCCCTCGATCCAGACGGCGTTTTCGAGGTTGAGGCGCATTAGCCTCCCAAGGCTACGATCCGAGCCTCAAGTTTCGCGATATACGCGATCAGTTCGCGGTTGGTCGTCTCCAGCTTCTGGAGTTCGTTTTCGAGCCAGATGCGATCGGAGCCCGGAAGGCTTGGCAGTGGCGAGCGATTGTAAGGGGTGATGCTCTTGGTCATTGGTCGGAAATAATCTGAAGGTCCAGGTCGAAGCCGGTCATGGTGAAAGCCCTGTGGTCACCCGGAACGCTTCGAATTTTCATGTAGAGGTATCGACCGGCGCAGTCGTAATCGAGGCGCGGTTCTTCGTCGGTGAAGGTCTGTTCGCCGCTGAACTCGAACGGTCCATTTGAATGCTCAGCCGAACCGACTTCGAAGATCAGGCCCTGACTGTCCGGGTCCAACTGGATTTCGGGCCAGATATGCGAGAGCAGCTTGACGCCACTGAGATCGGCTCCGGTCTCGTCCAAGTCGATCTGCGTCTTTTCCATGTATGCCGGGCTCGTGGCCACCGTATCGAGGTTCGAGACCGTGGCACCCGCGCCGAACAGTTCGAACGACCGGATCGCGGACGGCTGAGCACCAGCCGCGTGATTGAACGGGAAGGCGGCGAAGAGGACCGCGTCCTTCGAGTCGTCGCCAGAGCCGATATACGAGCCGCCGATCGAGTCCCAGGTCGCGGACGTGTTCCAGGTCAGGCCGGTCGTGCCAGCCGGACCAAGCGCCGCCGAAGTGACGTACGGAAGGTCGTAAAAAGTCCAGTTTTTATTGCGGATCGAATAGGCAGCAGCACGGTTGCACCCGCGATTGTTGAACGGAAGACCGTACGGGAAGGCGCAATGCTTGTCTGCCGAGACATAGCAGAACATCACTTCGTCGAGCATCGGGTTGTAGGTGGTGAAGAACAGGTTGCGCTCGGCCTGGACCAAGCTGTTGAAGACCATCTTCTTCACACGACCGGCCGCGATCGACTCGCGGCGCGTGCCATCGGTCACGAAGAGGTCCTCAGTCCCGAACACGTAATGCGCGGAGTCACGCTCGATCACGCAATTCACGTTGATAATGCCGGAACCGAACAGGCGACGGGGGCGGAAGATGTCATTGCCGCCAATATATTCGAGCAGCCAAGTTTCCTTGGTCCCGTACAAGAGCATGTTGTTTCCGAGACGGCACCCATCGACAAGATTACCGTCCATTTCGCCGAGGATATCTTCACCGGCTGAGCCATCGGTGACCGTGCCGTCCCAATCCTTTGGAGGCGTGCCGAAATTGGTCGCGAAGTTGCTCCACTGGATCATGGTAGGGAAATTCACGCCCGATTTCGTGACATTGATGCCGATGAGCAGGTTCGCGGTCGCTCGAAGCGCGTTGAAGCGCCAAGAACTGCTGAATTGAGCGTGACCATTGCCGGAATTGTACGATTCGAGCGTCGAAAACGCGCTCGTGGACGTTTCTGGACGATACCAAGGCGTCCGATCGCTGCGGTTGATGTAGGTGACGCCCTGCAAGCGGGTCGAAGTGATCACCGCGTCGGACACGCTGGGCGTCCAGCCGCTCGCGGGGCTCCGATCAGTCTCTCCAGAGGGGAGCCACTCGCGAAGGTAGCCGTTCGAGTTCACATAGAAGGTGTGGTTGGTCTCGTTGGCGTCATTGAAGCTGAGAAGATGACGAGCATCCTGCGGAACAGTACCGACACGGCGGAAAATTGGTCCAGAAGTGACCGAACCATCCTCGAAACGAACGTTTTGAGCCCAGGAAAAGCTCTCGATCGGCAGGGCGTAGCTGTCTGTGTCGCAAATGACGCCGAATTTGGCGATATCTCGTACTTTTACTGAAGGCATGATGATATTTATCGAGAGACGCCCCCGAACATCACGCCCAGGAGATCGTCACCCATCCATTGCCGCCCGCGCTGGCATAGCCATACGGCGCACCGAATTCCCAACCGCCGTGACCGCCACCGGCACCGCCTAGACCGACCGAAATCCAAGATATGGTTCCAGGGGTGAACCCGGTTCCGTCGCCGAAATTCACGACGCGATAGCCGGAACCGCCGTTGCCGCCGTAGCTCTCACCAGCGCCGCCAGTGCCGCCGCCGCCGTAGCTGTTGCTGTTGCCGTTGTAGCCGCTACCGAAGCCGCCCTGACCACCGTTGTTGGCCGCACCGCCCGCGCCACCGGTCGAGCCATGGTTGAAGCCGTTCAACTGGACATAGCTCTCGCCACCGGGCGAACCATTCTGACCGGAGAAGTACCAGCCGTTCCGGTCGTATCGAGCACCACCGCCACCGCCGCCGCCAGCGCCGTACGTGTAGAAGATAATCTGGTTGTAGTAGGGCCACGTGAAGCCCTGGGACGAGTAGATCGTTACCGAGCCGGGAACGACCCGTGAGGTGTTCCTGAACTGCGAGACACGAAGGCCGGAAACACTCGCGGAGATCGCAGCATTGCGCGCGGTGTTCGGCACATACGAGCCGCCCCGGATATAGTGGGAGAAACGGGCTGAGCCGCCGTACTCGCTGATGATCTGGCTGAAACGGATATCGCCGGATGGAAGGGCCATAATCAGCCCTCAGTGTTGCCGGGAGCCTTCAGAGCCGCGTTTTCCGCCCGAAGAAGCTCGACTTCGCCACGAAGCTCAATGAGATCGGCCGCGAGCCTGGAGATCGCCAGATTGTGGTCGTTCAGACGCTCATGGGCGTCGTTGGCGGCGACGATCGAATAGGGGATCAGACCGACATAGCCGACCTGATCAAAGCCTTCCGGGTCCTTCGTGACGAGAGCCGGGACAGCCATGGCGACTTCGGTCGAGAGCACGCCAGTGGTCAGCTTGCCGGACGATTTGAGCTTGTAGGTGTACCCCTTGACCATGCCGACCACGGCACGCGCTGCGGCCGGGCTGATCTCGCGGATTGAATAGCCCCGAGTTTCGTAGACGCCGTCGGGCTACATCTGGTGCTGCCGTTCGAACTCGACGGGTGACAGCATCCCGTTCCTGACGTGCTTGCGCTTTGGGTTGTAGAACATCTCGATGTAGTCGAACACGTCCTGCCTTGCCT
>NZ_JBFRDM010000004.1:0-381745 GCF_052113585.1 Allobosea sp. TAF32
TCTCTGCCATCTCGGCCTCTCCCTGCTGCGCAGTTCGTCCTGCCAGCCCGTCTGCTTCTGACGGCCCCATCGATTGCCTTCTCTGGATTGCTGCGGCGAGTATCCTGCCCGCTGCAATGCCCGGCTTCTCGATCCACCGGTACGCCAGATCGGCGGTCACAATGATGAGGGGGATGCTGACGATCGTCAGAACGAGCATGTTCGATGGCACAGACAACCGAAAGAGCACCCACGCGACGCCCGARATGACCGGATAGTGACAAAGGTAAATTGAATATGATCGTTGTCCAAAATATAGCGCAGCCGGACTCTTGAGAGTAACCGCATAGAGTTCATCCAACGCTGTCTTGTGGTGAACTGCTGTGTTGGAGAGGCCAAARAACACGACCRTCCAAACCAAAACGGGACGCAATGGCTCAAACGGCAACAACACGATGGCCAGCGCGGTAGCGAATAACAGTCCTTGCGGATTGCAGAGCTTCTCCGAATAGATCAGGCGACTTAGGATGCCGATTGCAAAATAGGAAGCCGCAAGGGGCAAGGCACCRGGCTGGACGGTTGAGAGGCCAAATTTTCGKACCGCCACTTCTGAAGCCGCAACAGCAATCGCCATCGGAATAACCCATTGCCGCTTGTCACGCAGCACGAATAGGATCAATGGCGCGACCAGATAAAATTGCCATTCAAGCGATATGCTCCAAGCCGGCATGTTGAAGGCGTATTCGGAATAGCTAAGGATGTTATTTGAAATGGCGCCATGCATCATGAAAAGATGAGAGAATASATGCATCGGCARATGAGCTCGATCGCTCGATGCGACCTCGTTCACTACTCTTGCGAACTCTGGATCGCCAAAACCCGGCGCGCTGAGGGCCGACGCAAGCAACTCACTTGTGAAGAAACCGAAAAAGCATGTCACCGCAAACAGTGGAAAAATTCGAGCAAACCTTCGAATAATATAGGGGACATAGCCCTCCTGCTTCTCCAGAATGACATGGGTTATGACAAACCCACTTATGATAATGAAGACCAGCACGGACGGAAGACCGACGGCTCGAAGAAGCGAGCTCACGCCATTGGCGTTGAACGCCGAGATGTAGGCGAGGTGAGAAAACACGACCGACCAGGCAAGGATGCCTCGAAGTCCTTCTATAGCCACAAACATTTTGGGCCGAACGGTCAAAGGTAACCCCCGAAGGAAAGATCGATATTATTGGCTTTTGATTGTCATATCAATAACATAAGCCGGATTTTGACTCGAAACAATCTTCCTTTCTTTCGCGAGACGTTCCTGGCTGAGACGAGAAAGTAGGCGTAACCTAGGCAGCACTGCTGCGCGACCATCAACGTCACCGCTACAAACGAGTGGCAAACGAACAGAGCGAGAATTGGTTCCCTATGGAATCGATCAGTTGGTGCGGGAGTTACGAACGCCGGGGTTCACGGGCCTCCAGCCCTTGCTCGATGTCCGAAATCGAACACCTCTCGGAATCCTCTCTGCCTTGTCGTCGTCGCATCTGCGGGCTCAGCCAGCGACCGACCGTCGGCTAAACCTCCGTCTCCATCTCGGCCGCCAGATTCTCGTCCCGATGCCCGACACCCATCCTGGCCGGGAAGACGTTGCGAGAACCGAAATCGGCAATGCGCCAGTCGCTCATACGAGAAGGCCGTGGCGCACGTCCCGAAGCTTCCGCTCGTCGCTGGTCGCGTCGAAGCTTGGTTGCCGCATCCGGCCGGCGAGATATCCTCCCGCAATGCATGACGAAACCGTCACCCACAGTGCCCAAAGGGAAAATTGTCTCCGACGCCGTCAACCTAAACTGCCCAGTTCGAACTTCCGGCGCTCCGGAAACGGGCATAGGTGCCCACGGCCATCAGACAGGCGATAACCAGGCAGATTCCTTCGGCAAGCTTGCAGTTCCGTGGCCGGAGTGCCGAGGCGACAGCTTCCGCGGTGGCAGCAAAGCAGGAGGGTTCAATCAGTGGCGCGCGGGAAAACTGCGCCAGGTTGGTTTGCAACCGCCCTTCGAGCGTCCGCGCTTCAATTGCAAGCGCTAGCGGGATTCGTTGGGGGGGCTGGCTACGATGTGGCTAAAAAAGTTTTTAGCCAGTGGCTCCGGTCAAAGCCTAAGTGCTTGATTTTTATGGTCGGAGCGAGAGGATTCGAACCTCCGACCCCTTGTCCCCCAGACAAGTGCGCTAACCGGGCTGCGCTACGCTCCGACGGCTCGGCTTATAGTGGCCGGCCGCGGCAGATGCAATGCGCTTCGCAGCAATCTTGCACGCATTGGAAGAATGGCCATTCCCGGGCGGCACCCAGCCTTGTTTCGCAGTGCAAAAATCTGGACGGCCTCCCCCATATGGGGGGTGCCGATCGAGCCCCCTGCTGCAATCATCATTGCGCGGCGCGGGAATGAACATCCATGAAACGCAGGCATCAAATGTCGCTGATCGTGCGGCGTGCCCAGATTCGCCGCGCGGCCGCCAGCAGGAAGGACGCATCCCGGCTTCAGGAGGCCGAGCGCCCGAAGCTCCGTCTGGTTTTCTCCAACGACAACATCCAGCATCTCAAGGCTACGTGCGGAGGCGAGGGATCGTCGCGCTCCCGCGAATAGGCGGCCCGATTCTCTTGCCGGCGAAGCGGCCGTTCAGCAATCAGTCATCCGCTGCCGCCTCTGATGCGACCGTCGGCGACGCCTTGTCGCCGCGCGAAAGTGAATGCAGGCGAGGTCGTGTTGAGGCTGGACTGGTTCCATTGCGAGGATTGCGGCTCGCCGGGGGTGTCGATTCCCCAGGCTCTCACCGATGCCAGCATCGTTTCATGCGCCAATTGCGGCTACAGGATAGGCACCTGGGCAGAGTATCGCCGTCATGTCGATCTGGCTCTGCGGGCGGAGCAGGCGCGCAAGACGAGCCGCGTCATCGTGGCGGATCCGATCGGATGCGGCGCAGCCGGGGTTTGAGCTGTCGCCCTCGCAGCTTGGGTCCATGCCGGCGCCCGCAGGACTATCGACGCTATCGCTGATTGCGGCCGGATTCGTACCGCGCGGCGGCTTCTGCCGGTGAGGCCGGCTTCGGCAAGGCCGCGAGCCCCCAGACGAGGCCGATCATCAGATAGAGATGCCGCCAATGGTCGGTGTCGATCTGAAGGCCCTGCAGGATCGTCACGAACAAGACCGGCCACAGCACGATCGCATGCTGCTGCCACGGCCGGCGCTGAAACACGAGGCGCCAGCCGACATAGCAGGTCGCGGCCATCAGCCCGAGCCACGCCACGCCGCCCAGCCAACCATAGGAAGCGAAGGCGTTGATGTAGACGTTGTGGGGATCTTCCGTGAAATGCCAGCGGAAGCGCAGGGGACCGAACCCGTTCGGTGCTTCGAGCAGAAGTGAGATCGAGCGAAACTGGTTGCCGAAGCGCCCGGTCACGCCCTGATCGTAGCTCTGGTCGAGACTCGCACGGGTTTCGAAGACGCTGCGGATGTTCTCGAAGGAGAGCGCGACGGCAAGTGCGGCTGCCGCGGCCATGAAGGCGACAAGCGTCAGCAGCGCGATGCGGCTGCGCTGCGTGCCATTGGGGGCGGTCAGGAATGCGAGCCCGATCATCAGCAGCGCGGAAGCGACCAGATTGCCCCAGGCTCCGCGGGAGAAAGTCAGAAACAGCGCGAACAACGGTACGCTGATCAAGGTGAGCCCGCGGAGGAGGCCGGACCGGCCGGTCAGGATCCGGTGCAGGACATAGAGGATCGGCAGGACGAGGTAGGGGCCCAGCACATTCGCATCCTTGAAGGTGCCGGACGCGCGTCCATAGAGCGTGAAGAGGCTGCCCAGGCCGGCGACGTCGAAATAGCCCAGCACGCCCGCGATGCCCGCATACCAGGCAGCGAAGAGGTAGCCCTTCCACAGGGTCTCCAGCCGGCTCGTCGCATCCTCGGCCATGATTGCCGCAAAGAAGATGCCGGTGATCATCAGATAGACGGAGACGGCGGTGAAGCGGACCGAATCGATCTCGTCCATCCATGGAATGAGCGAGAAGATGCCACCGATGTTGTAGAGGAGCAGCAGCACGGCCAGCGGCAGCAGCTTCTGCGAGAAGCGGATGCCGGCGAGGGCGAAGACGAAGAGCGTCAGCAGGAAGACGAGTTCGTAGGGCGAGGGCTCGACCAGCGCGAAGCCGCTGGAGGCGCCGAGGAGCCAGAGCGTCCCGCGCTGGATCGCCGCATATGAGATCGCGAGCCGGGGGCCCGGCGCCTCATGCGACGGGTGCTCGGCGAAGGTGCTCAATACGCGTTCTCGTTCTTGGTCAGCAGCGAGAACGGAGTCTTGAACAAGATGTAGAGGTCGAGCAGCACAGACCAGTTCTCGATGTAGTAGAGATCGTGCTCGACGCGCCGCTGGATCTTCTCGTCGGTATCCGTCTCGCCGCGCCAGCCATTGATCTGGGCCCAGCCGGTGATGCCGGGCTTCACCTTGTGCCGCGCGAAATAGCCGTCGACGACCTGCTCATAGGCGCGATTGGCGGTCGAGGCGTGGATGGCATGCGGGCGCGGCCCGACCAGGGACAGGTTGCCCTTGAGGACGACATTCAGCAGCTGTGGCAGCTCGTCGATCGAGGTCTTTCGGATGAAGCGGCCGACGCGGGTCACGCGCGGATCGCCTCGCGTCACCTGCTTGGCCGCCGCATAGTCGCTTTTGTCATGGTAGAGCGAGCGGAACTTGAAGACCTCGACCATCTCGTTGTTGAAGCCGTAGCGCTTCTGGCGGAAGAAAACCGGTCCCTTGGAATCGAGCTTGATGGCGATGGCTGTCGCCAGCATCACCGGTGAAAGCGCGATCAGCGCCAGCACGCCGACGACCTTGTCGAATATCCATTTGACGACGATGTCCCAGTCGGCGATCGGCCGGTCGAAGACATCCAGCACAGGCACGGTGCCGAAATAGGAGTAGGAGCGCGGCCGCAGCCTCAGCTTGGAGAGATGCGCCGACAGACGGATGTCGATCGGCAGCACCCAAAGCTTGCGCAGCATGGTCAGCAGCCGCGCCTCCGCCGAGATCGGCAGGGTGAAGATCACCAGATCGAGCTTGGTGCGGCGCGCGAACTCGACGAGGTCGTCGATCGTGCCGAGCTTGGGGTAGCCGGCGACAAGATCGGGTGAGCGTTCGTCGTTGCGGTCGTCGAAGACGCCGCAGATGCGCAGGCCCGTATCCTTCTGGCTTTCGAGGGCCCGGATCAGCGCCTCGCCCGCCTCGCCGCCGCCGACGATCGCGGTGCGCCGTTCCAGCCGGCCGTTGCGGGTCAGGTGGCGCACGCCGAGCATGACGACGATCCGGCCACTCAACAAGGCGGCGGCGCCGGCGAAGTAGAAGCCGACCAACCAGCCGCGCGAGACCTGATCGCTGATCTTGAGGATGAAGAAGACCGCCATTGTGACGAGGAAGAGCATCGTCCAGCCGGTGAGAAGACGCACGGCGCTGGCGATCAGGTTGCGCAGCGCACCGATCGGGTAGAGCTGCAACGCCTGGAAGGTGCCGAGAGCTGAAACGGCGAGTGCCGGGATGGCGATTTGATAGGGGAGGGCATATTCGTGCCTGCCCGCCACGTAGAGCCAGTAGATCAGGGCGCCTGTTGCGATCACGGCGAACGCGTCGACCAGCCGGGCGACACCTTCGATCATGACGGGTGATAATGTCGGCTTGACCGGGATGGCGGCGATGCGCTCGGCGAGGGGGTGAAAGCGCCGCGTCTGGCCCGCTTCCGCCCCGCCGAACATCGTCGGCGTTGCCGAGGCGGCCGCGTCCGCCTTCATCATATCGCGGACATCGAAAGTCCCCATAGCGTCCAATCCTCAAGCCGGATCGCAGCGCCGGGCGCGGCGGTCCCGGTCGCGGTCTATCCGAAATTGCTCACGGAACGCTTAACCCGGCCGCTTCTTCTTTCGCAGGATCGGAAAGGGATCGGGCGAGACGGAGGCGTCCCTGACCTCAAAATGCCCCGTGCGACGGGGCCTGAAAAAGCATAATGCGAAAACCCGATTTTGTCGTGGCGGGCCAATGGCTTGCTCGGGGGTAAAGCTACGTAAAAATCAGCCGGATTCTCGTAAGTCGTTGTTATTGCAAGTTATCGAGAGTTGACAATCGCGATTGGCGCCGGCATATTCCTCTGCGATGAGTGTCTGAGAAGCATATATCGCCCGCTTGGGGCATGGCGTCGGGAGCGTTATTTTTCTCCTTGCGCCGATTGTCGAGGTCAAGCCTCCGCAATCGCTTCTTTTCGGAACTGTCGATTTAAAACTCTAACGATTGCTTGGCTGTCCCTGCGTCGCATCTGCGATGTTCAGCGCCGGCTTCGCCCGTGTGCAAAATGTCTTTTCACTGGTTGGTTCTGCTCGCGGCCATTGCCGTCGAGATCGTCGCGACGGCCGCGCTGAAGTCGGCCGTCTCCGCACCCTGGCTCATCGGCGCCCTGCCGCTGGTCCTGATCGGCTTTTCTTTCATCCTGCTCAGCATTGCGCTGCGCGTCATCCCGATGGCGGTGGCTTACGCCGTCTGGGAGGGGGTGGGCATCGTCGGCATCGCCGTCATCGGCCATCTCCTCTTCGGGGAGCATCTCACGGCCGGCCGCGCCCTCGGCCTTGCTTCGATCCTGGGCGGCATCCTGCTCATCGAGAACGGCGTCGGCCATGGCCGCAAGCAGGATGAGCCGGTCGCTGAGGGGAGGCTTGTGTGAATGTCTCGTTCATTCAGGCCGCCCCCTTCCTCTGGCTGCTGCTGGCGGTCACTTTCGAGATCGCCGGCACCTATCTGCTGAAGCTGTCGGACGGCATGAGCCATCGCGTGGCCGGCGCCGGGGGCATCGTCTTCGTCATGGGGGCTTTCGCTGCCCTGGCTCAGGCGATCAAGGGCATGGATCTGGCTGTCGCCTATGCCGTCTGGGGCGGCGCTGGTCTGGTGATCACGGCGGTCGTCGGTGCGCTGGTCTTCGGTCAGCGCATCCGGCCCGTTGGCTGGCTCGGCATTGTGCTGGTCGTTGCCGGCGTCGCCGCGCTGAAGCTGGTCTGACGCCGCCTCAGGCCATGCCGCGCGCGACCATAGCATCGGACCGAAAAGTGGAATCCACTTTTCGAAAAAATCCGATTCGATAACAAATAGATAGATCGCTGTTACCGCGTCCGATAGGACGCGCGGCGATCTATGGCGTCGCGATAGGCGGCGATGACGCCGTCGACCATGTTATGGATGCAGAAGTTCTGGCGGACATGTGCGGCCAGATCGACCGCCTGGGCCAGCCGCTCCGATTCCGGTGTTTCGAGCATCGTACGAATCGCACCGGCGAGGATCTGCGGATCGTCGGTCTTGATCAGCCGGTTGCGGTGCCGCTCTCCATAGATTTCAGCGATCCCGCCGACATCTGTCGAGATCAGCGGCTGCGCCGCGGCCGCCGCCTCGAGGATGACGTAGGGGAGGGACTCGGCGCGTGACGGGATCACCATCACATGCGCTTGCGCCAGCGCCTTGCGAATGGGGCCCGGAGGTTCGAACACGCATTGATCGGCGATGCCGCGCTGATGCGTCATCTGCCGCAGTTCGGCCTCGTCCGGCCCCGAGCCGACGATCAGGAGGCGCGGCTTCAGCCCGTCGCGCTGACGCAGCAGCTGCAGTGCGTCGATCAGCGTGTCGACGCCTTTCGCCGAGCGCAGTTCGCCGAGATACAGCAGATCGAATTGGGCCTGCGCATGATCGATCGGCTCGAATTCGGCATCCGAGACCCCGTTCAGGACAACGCGATGGCCGGTCCGCGGCGCATGCCCGATATGCGCTTCGAAACGCCCGGCGATGAAGCGGCTTTCGAACAGGAACATGTCCGTTGCGCCCTCGAGCAGGCGTTCGACCGCCATATAGACCCCGTGCTCGCGGCTGCCGGGGTTATAATTGAAGCTGCCGCCATGCGGCGTATAGGCGGTGACATAGCGTCGTCCGGGCGAGAGAAGCGCCGGGAACCGGCCGTAGACGCCGCCTTTCGAGCCATGGCAGTGCACGATGTCGGGGGCCAATCTGCGCCGCACTGCGACGGCTGAGAGCTGCGCCTTGGCGTCGGTCATGCTCGGATAGCGAGACATCGGCACGCGCGTCACGCCAAGTGCCAACTGGCCTGACAGCTCCCGGAAGACTTCGTCGGCTCTCGGGCCGCCGGTGTTCGAGTCGCAGAAGATGCCGACGGCGTGCCCACGCTCCACCTGACCGCGGGCCACGTCGAGGACGTGCCGGAACAGTCCGCCGAGGGGCGCGCGGAAGACATGCAGAATTCGTAAGGGGCGCGTGCCGGCAGCGTCCGTCATGGCAGGAATCCGCTGTGCTTCAGAACCAGCGTTCCTTGATGACGATCGTATCTCCGGGCTGGACGGGGTACGTGATCGGCACGGTCGCGGTGACAGTCTGGCCGTCGATCTGCCGGGTGACTTCTGCCGAGGAGCGCTGTCCGCGCGGGGTGAAGCCGCCAGCGATCGCAACTGCGGTCTGCACGGTCATGCCGTTGACGAAGGGGAACTGGCCCGAGGTGGTGACTTCGCCCAGCACGAAGAAGGGGCGATAGGTGTCGACCTCGACCGAGACCTTGGGCTCGCGCAGATAGCCGCCACGCAGCTTGGCTTCGATCGCCTGTGCGAGCTGCTGGGTGGTGCGGCCCTGCGCTTCGACGGTGTTGATCAGCGGCATGGAAATCCGGCCCGAACCGTCGACCGCATAGATGTTCGACAGATTATCCTGCCCGAAGACGATAATGCGCAGCCTGTCCCCGCTGGCGAGCCTGTAGGGGCCCGCCGGCTCGGCAAGTGTATAGTCCGACGCCACATATTGGGGCGCGCATGCGCCCGCCAGCATGGCGGCGGC
Source organism: Allobosea sp. TAF32 (assembly GCF_052113585.1). Lineage (NCBI taxonomy): Bacteria > Pseudomonadati > Pseudomonadota > Alphaproteobacteria > Hyphomicrobiales > Alloboseaceae > Allobosea > Allobosea sp. TAF32. The sequence goes on from NZ_JBFRDM010000004.1 coordinate 8,887, forward strand.
CAAAGCGAGAGAGGCGAGGCGTCGACTCATCACAAGGCTATCCGTGCAGAATACGCCCGAGCTTTAGGCGCCATATGGTTAAAAAAGGCTTCCCGGCCGCCTGCGTTAAGCGGCGGAAGGCCGTCTTAACCGGGCAATAACCTTACTGAGGCTTCAATGACGGCCGCGTCCCTGTCCGGGAGGCGTGAGTATTGCGTTCAGAGGTGTGTCATGACCGCTCAGGCAGGGATTGAAGCGCGCAGCGTCGGCGATGGCCGGGGCGACATGCTCGACCTCTCCGCGTTGTGGGCCGCGATCAAGCGGCGCAAGCTCTGGATCATCGGGCCGACGGTTGCGGCGCTCGGCCTGTCGTTCCTTGCGGTCAACGTCGTGACGCCGCGCTATACGGGCGAGGCGCGGCTGCTGCTGGAAAGCCGCGGCACGTTCTACGCATTGCCGGGCCAGTCGCTGCCGGACACCTCCGGTCAGTTCGATGCCGAGGCGGTGCAGAGCCAGGTCCAGGTCATCATGTCGCGCGATCTGGCGCGCGAGGCGATCAAGCGCATCGGTCTCGTCGGGAACCCCGAGTTCGATTCCGGCGTCGGCGCGCTGAGCAGCGTGCGCAAGCTGGCGGTCATGATCGGGTTGGGGGGGCACCCCGCCGATCGCTCGCCGGAGGATCGCGTCCTCGAAAAGTATTTTGACCGGTTGCTGGTCTTCCCTGTCGGCCGTTCACGCATCGTGTCGATCGAGTTCACCTCGGTGGATCCGGCTCTGGCTGCGAAAGCGGCGAACACCATCGCCGAGACCTATCTTGAGTTCCAGGAGGCGGCGAAGCAGGAGAATGCCCGCAGCGCCTCGAACTGGCTTTCGACCACGATCGAGCCGCTGCGCAAGCGCGTCGCCGAGGCCGAGGCGAAAGTCGAGGATTTCCGTTCCAAAAACGGCCTTCTGGTCGGCTCCAACAACACGACCATCACCTCGCAGCAGCTCACCGATCTTTCGAGCCAGCTTTCGGCCGCCCGCAGCCAGCAGACCGAGGCGCAGGCCAAGGCCGGCCTGATCCGCGATGCGATCAAGCAGGGGCGGACCTTCGAGATCCCCGATGTCGCGAACAATGACCTCGTCCGCCGCCTGATCGAGCAGCGGGTCAATCTGCGCGCGCAGATCGCGGCGGAATCGCGCAGTCTCCTGCCCGAGCACCCACGGATCAAGGAGCTCAACGCCCAGCTTCTCGACCTCGAAGGGCAGCTGCGCGCCGCAGCCGAGCGGACCGTGCGGACCCTGGAGAACGAAGCCAAGATCGCGGGCCAGCGCGTCGAGAGTTTCCAGGCGGCGCTCGACGGACAGAAGAAGAATGTGTCGTCCGCCAATGACAGCGAGGTGCAGCTGCGGGCACTGGAGCGCGAGGCGCGCACCCTGCGCGATCAGCTCGAGCAATATATGCAGCGCTATCGCGAGGCGGTGGCGCGGGACACGCTGAATGCCACGCCGGCGGATGCCCGCATCATCTCGCGCGCCGTCGAGCCGACCGAGCCGTCCTTCCCGAAGAAGGTTCCCGTCATATTGGTTGCCACGCTCGCGACCTTCCTGGTCGCGCTGGCGACGATCGTCACGCGTGAGTTGCTCGACGGCCAGGGCCGGCCGCTGCCGGACTCTCCGCGCCGGCCGCGCTGGGTCGCAGCCGGCACGAACGAGGACGAGGCGGAGCAGGCAAGGCCTGCGCCGCAAGAGCCTCGGCACGAGCGGGTCGCCGGCTTGCTGACCCATGCCGGGCGCCTGGGTCAGCTGCGGCTCGACCTCGACCGGCCGGAGCGGGTGCTCGCGGAGATCGCCGAGCGGACGCAGGAGGCGCCGCGCGGCATGGCCCCGATGATGCTCGTGCTCGATGGCGGCGGAGAGGGGGCTGCCAACGCGCGTGACCTTGCCAAGCTGCTGGCGCAGCGCTGCCGCTGCATTCTTATCGACCTGGCGGCAGATGATGAGCACGACGAGCCCGGCTTCTCCGAGCTCCTTGCAGGCGAGGCGCTGTTCTCCGACATCATCATGCGCGCGCCGGGCTCACGCCTGCACAGCATCGGGCCCGGCCGTGCCGGCCGTGCCGCCGTGCTGGCGGCGCCCGATCTCGTCGACGTAGCACTCGATGCGCTCTGCGAAACCTATGACTGGGTGCTGGTCGCCGCGGCTTCCAGCGACGATGGCGCCATGCTGAGCCCCGTCGCCCGCCGCGCCCAGGGCGGGCTGGTGATGAGCGGCCAGTTCGGCAATGGCCACGCCCTCGAAGCGGCCTATCGCCTGAGCGAGCTCACCGAGGCGCCGGTCACGCTTGTCCTCGATGCCGAAGGCGGCGTTCCCGCGGTCTCGTCGCCGCGCACCGAGGTGTCGGCCGGGGCATGATCGCCTCGGCGGAGCTTATTCCTCGTCGCGCTTCTTGCCGTGCAGCCAGCCCGATGCTCGCTGCGCCAGCCTGAGCGCTAAGGGAGAGGCCTTGATCCGCCGCTTGAGCTCCCGCTTCGCCCGGGCCGTCGCGGCGAAGAGCCGGCCCTTCAAGGTGAGCGGCAGAAAGGTGTCGACCAGATCGTCATGGTCGTCGCAGAAGGTGGTCTTGTAGCGTGCTTCGCCCACGCCGAGATCGAAGACGGCCGACCCATCATTGCATTTCTGCCGGATCAGCTCGGCCAGCAGCAATTCTCCCGGGCTGGTCCGGATGGTTTCGCTGTCCATGTCGAACGAGGTCGCCATCCCCGAGAACCGCTCGCCTTGCGCGGCGCCGACATAGGTGGCGACGCTTTTCCCCGCCAGATCGAGCGAGTAGAGCTCGATCCTCGGCGCCGCCTCATCCGTGCCGACTGCCGCGCGCGACAGGAATGCGCGCACTGCCGGCTCGGCAAACGGATCTCGCACACCCATCGCGCGGAAGCGCGCCGCCTTCTGTTCTAGGAACGCCAACAGGACGCGCTCGATCTCGTCGGGCGTTCCCGCGCGGATCATCGTCGAAGGGCCGAAATCCCTGAAGCGGCTGTGCTTGTTCTTGAGCTTCTTGCGCGCATGGCTGCTCATTGAGCGCTTCAGCGTGGCATCGCCGTCGCCAGCGATCAGCGCGAGCTTGTAGGCCCGGCTCGGGCTCGGGCCGGCGGCGAGAAGGGCAGGCGGATTGGCCTGGCCTTGCCATCGCGCCGGCTGATTGACGAAGACGAGCGCGTCCAGACCGCCGATCGCCGCGCCGATCTCGGCGAGCATCTGCTGCGCAAGCGCTGCATCGAGCCTGGCGGCGAAGGCAGGAGCATAGAGACCCATATGGTAGTTCGCATGCTTGCCGCCGATGAACTCGGCGAAGCGGATGCCGTTGCGACGGGTGATGACCAGCGGCAGCAGCGCGCAGAGCGCTCCCTGCGCGTCGCGAAGCAACGCGTAGCGGAATGTCATTAGCTCGGCGGCGCCCACCGTCTCGACGAAAGGGCGGACCCAGCCATAGGCCTGATAGGGCGTGACCAGCGCCTGCGCCTCGAATTCAAGCCAGGCCCCCTCGAGCGAACGGATGTCGCTCTCCACGGAGATCGATGCCCAGGGCCGCATCTCTGCATGGCTGGCAGCGGCATCGGTTCGCGGGTGCGATGTTTCGGCGGCGATGGCAGGCATGGCTTCTCGGCCCCTCGGCGGATTGAGGCGTATCCTCCTTAACCCGTCATTGTGAACGGATCGGTCATGATCCTCCGGCCCGGCAGCGCCATTGTGCAACAGCGTTAGCGGGTGGTTGCACGGAATGGCGATGAACGGACGTCACAAGGCCATCGCGGCCGCATTCAAGCTGATGGCGGCGACGGGCGCGGATCGCTGGGGCCGCAGCTTTGCGCAAGGCGCAGGGATGATCCTGACCTTGCACCATGTCCGTCCGCGGCTGGCGCGTGGCTTCGCGCCCAACGCGTTGCTGGAGATCACGCCCGAGTTTCTCGACGAGGCTCTCAGCCTCATCCGGGCCGAGGGCTACGACATCGTTTCGCTCGACGAGGCCGTCCTGCGCCTGCAGCAGCCGAAGCGCGGCCGTTTCTTCGTCGCGCTGACCTTCGACGACGGCTATCGCGACAATGTCGATCACGCGTGGCCGGTGCTGGCGAAGCATGGCGCGCCGTGGACGCTCTTCGTTACGCCGGGCTTTGCCGATCGCACGGCGCGGCTCTGGTGGCTGGAGTTGGAAGAGGCGATCCGTATCTTGCCGCGGCTCGACATCGCCTTGCCTGAAGGCCCCTGCACGGCCCGCACCGAGACCGACGCCGAGAAGAATCGTGCTTTCGACAGGCTCTATTGGCGTCTGCGCAAAGGGCCGGAGACGATTCTCCTGTCGGCGATTTCCCAGCTTGCCGCGCAGGCCGGCATCGATGCCACGGCTCTGGTCGAGCGCGAATGCCTGCCATGGGAGACGCTACGGTCGCTCTCCGGCGCGCCGGGCATCACCATCGGCGCCCACACCCTGACGCATCCGATGCTAGCCAAACATGATGCCGAGGCCGCGCGCCGCGAGATCGCCGAGAGCAAGGCGCGGCTGGAGGCGGAACTGGCAATGCCGATCCGCCATTTCGCCTATCCTGTCGGTGATCCCGGCTCGGCTGGGCCGCGCGAATTCGCGCTGGCGCGGGAGGCGGGCTTCGAAAGCGCTGTCACGACGCGGCCGGGGCATCTTTTTGCCGAGCACGCCGCCCATCTCCATGCCCTGCCGCGCGTCTCGCTCAACGGCCTCCACCAGAACGAGGCTGCGCTGCGGGCGCTGTTGTCAGGGCTGCCGTTCTGGCTGCGGAACCGGGGACGCAGCCTTGATATCGCCTGACGAGGCTCAGGCCTCGTCCTTGCGCTCCATCCATTTGATCAGTGGCAGAAGCGGCAGCACCCAGGCGAGGCCGAGCGCGACATAGGCGATCGTCTGGACGAGCTTCGGCGCCTCGGTGATCCGGCCCTGCGCCAGCGCCATCGCAACCAGCGCGTAGACGCAGACGAAGACGAGGATCAGCACCGTTCCGAGCAGCTTGCGGTTGCGTTGTCTCATCGGGTTCTCCGCCGCTCGCTCGGGCCTTGCATCGCTCCTGCGGCATTGCAGGCGTTGTCGCGCTGTCGCGACGGGTCTATGTCACCGCAATCAGCGCTTGTGAAGCGCCAGCCAGCATCTGCGACCGAAAGCCCGCCCGTGACCCTCGCCCTCGACCAGACCCGCGCCGACGCCAAGGCCGCTCATGCCGGCATCCGCCGCTGGCTCTGGGCGGTGGCGGGCCTCGTCTTCCTGATGGTCGTCGTCGGCGGCGCGACACGGCTGACGGGCTCGGGCCTCTCCATCACCGAATGGAAGCCGATCACAGGTGCGCTGCCGCCACTCTCGGCCGGGGCCTGGACCGAGGAGTTCGCCAAGTATCAGGCGAGCCCGCAGTACCAGATCCTCAACAACGGCATGAGCCTTGGCGAATTCCAGTTCATCTACTGGTGGGAATGGGGCCATCGCCAGCTCGGCCGCTTGATCGGGCTGATCTATCTCGCCGGTTTCCTCGTCGTGGCGCTGCGCCGCCTGCTGCCGGCGCGGCAGATCGCGACGCTGTTCGGCATGGGGCTGTTGCTCGGCCTGCAGGGCGCGATCGGCTGGATCATGGTCGCGTCCGGCCTCCAGCCCGGCATGGTCGCGGTCGCTCCGGTGAAGCTGACGCTGCATCTCACCTTCGCCGGCTTGTTCTTTGCTTCGGTCGTGGCCTTCGCGACGACGCTGACGCCGCTGCGGCGGGTCGAACCGGCGCGGGGCAGGGCGACCGCCTGGCTGCTCCTGCTGTTGCTCTTCGTGCAGGTTGCGCTCGGCGGCCTCGTCGCCGGCTCCAAGGCGGGCTTCACCTTCAACACCTGGCCGCTGATGGACGGCACGCTCGTCCCGCCCGGCTCGCTGCTCTTCGCCCAGACGCCGTTCTGGGAGAACTTCGTCGACAATGTTGCGCTCGTGCAGTTCGACCACCGCATCGGCGCCTACGTTCTTTTTGCCGTCGCGCTCTGGAACGTCCTGCGGCTGCGCCGCGCCGCGCCGGGATCGGGCAGCGCCAAGCGCGCGACCGCCATCGCCGGGCTCGTGCTGGCCCAATCGGCGCTCGGCATCGTTACGTTGCTGCTGGTCGTACCGCTTTGGGCCGGGCTCGCCCATCAGGCGCTCGGCTTCGCCGTTCTGGCGATGGGCGTGGTGCACCTCACGCGCACTGAGCAGGCGGCGCGCTGCTGAGATTTTCGCCGACCGTCGCATAAACAGAAAGGCGCCGTCGCCGGCGCCTTTTTGGTCTGCAGGTCTCGGGAGGTGCGTGGCTCCGCTCCAAGACGCGGAAGCTCAGGCCAGCGCCTGATCCAGATCGTCGATCAGATCGGCGACATCCTCGAGCCCGATCGAGAGCCGGACCACCTCCGGGCCCGCGCCGGAGGCCGTCTTCTGTGCATCGCTGAGCTGTCGGTGCGTGGTCGAGGCCGGGTGGATCACCAGCGAGCGCGTGTCGCCGATATTGGCGAGATGCGAGAACAGCTTCAGATCCGAGACCAGCTTGACGCCGGCATCGTAGCCACCCTTCAGACCGATGGTCATGACCGCGCCGCCGCCCTTGGGCGAATAGCGCTGGGCGAGTTCGTAATACTTGTTCCCCGGCAGGCTGGCATAGCTGACCCAATCGACGGCGGGATGGGTCGACAGATGCTTGGCGACCGTCAGCGCGTTCTCGCAATGGCGCTGCATGCGCAGCGGCAGCGTCTCGATGCCGGTCAGGATCATGAAGGCGTTGAAGGGCGAGAGTGCCGGACCCATGTCGCGCAGCCCGAGCACGCGGGTGGCGATGGCAAAGGCGAAATTGCCGAAGGTTTCGCCGAGCACCATGCCGTTATATTCCGGCCGCGGCTTGGACAGCATCGGATAGCGCTCGTCGCCGACCCAGTTGAACGAGCCGCCATCGACGATCACGCCGCCGACCGAATTGCCGTGGCCGCCCAGGAATTTCGTGGCGGAGTGCACGACGATGTCGGCACCGTGCTCGAAGGGGCGGATCAGATAGGGGCTCGCCATCGTGTTGTCGACGATCAGCGGGATGTTGTGCTTCTTGGCGATGGCCGCGATGCCGGCGATATCGACCACGACGCCGCCGGGATTGGCGATCGACTCGATGAAGATCGCTTTGGTCTTGGGCGTGATGGCGGCGGCAAAGCTCTCGAGATCGTCGGAGTCGGCCCAGATCACGCTCCAGCCGAAGTTCTTGTAGGAGTGGTTGAACTGGTTGATCGAGCCGCCATAGAGCTTCTTGGCCGCGACGAACTCGTCACCGGGCTGCATCAGTGCGTGGAAGCACAGGAATTCGGCGGCGTGGCCTGAGGCGACCGCAAGAGCAGCCGTGCCGCCTTCAAGCGCCGCGACACGCTCTTCGAGCACGGCATTGGTCGGGTTGCCGATGCGCGAATAGATATTGCCGAAGGCCTGCAGCCCGAACAGCGAGGCTGCGTGGTCGACGTCGTCGAAGACGAAGGAGGTCGTCTGGTAGATCGGCGTGGCGCGTGCGCCTGTCGCCGCATCGGGAGCCGCCCCGGCATGGATGGCGAGTGTGCTGAAACCCGGTGCGCGATCGGACATGGCGTTCTCCCTGGCACTTCTGACGAAACCGTTCGTTCGATTTAACGAACGCGGTCGGCAGCGTCAATTCAGGGGCGGGGCGCCAGTTCCGGCCCGATATGCTCCGGCCGCAAGCCCATGCCGACGAGCCGCGCCGGGATGCGGCGCAGCAGCGGGAACCATCGGAGGAGCTTGAGCGGGAAGGGCGGCTGCACCGGCCCGCTGCCGGCAAGGATCGGGGTGATCAAGCGATTCTGGATCGCGACCTGCAAGGCTTGCGTCGCCTTTGTCGGAAAGGCCCGGCGTTCCTGCACGGCGGCGAGATCGCTGTCGGCGACGCGCTTCTCGCGCAATGGCGCGGCAAGCCGGTTGGCGGCCGCGACCGCGTCCTGGATCGCCAGGTTCACGCCGACGCCGCCGATCGGCGACATCGCATGCGCGGCATCGCCGATGCAGAGCAGCCCCGGCTGCCACCATTGCGCCAGTCGGTCGACCGCGACCGAAAGCAGCTTGAGATCGTCCCAGCTCGCGATCTCGCCGGTACGGTCGGCCAGGATCGGCAGCAATTCGGCGAGGTTCGCCCTGAAGGCGTCGAGCCCGGCAGCCCGGAGCTTCTCCAGCGCCCCTTTCGGGATGACATAGGCGCATTGCCAGTAGTCGCCGCGGTTCAGCATCACGGCGAAGCGTCCACGCGCAACCTGCCCGAAGGTCTGCGCCGCATCGCTCGCGCGCCGGGACAGGCGGAACCAGAGCACATCCATCGGCGCGCCGATCTCGTGGACCGAGAAGCCGCCGGCCTGCCGCAGATCCGAATGGCGGCCATCCGCCGCAACGACGAGATCGGCGGTGATCGTCGTCTCGCCATCCTGCGTCTGCGCGGTGATGCCGGTGACGCGCCCGCCCTCGCGGATCAGCCCCGTCGCCTTGGCCCGCATCAGCAGATGGAAGTGCGGCAGCTCGCGCCCGCGATCGGCCAGGAAATCGAGGAAGTCCCATTGCGGCATGAAGGCGATATAGGGCGCCGCGACCGGCAGATGGCTGAAATCCGCGATCGGCACGTCCTGATCGCCGAAGCGGGCGACGATGCTGCGCTCCTCGGTATGCGGCAGCTTGAGGAAGTCGTCGAGCAGGCCGAGCTCCTGCATCAGCTGCATCGTCGAGGGATGGATGGTGTCGCCCCGAAAATCCCGCAGGAAGTCGGCGTGCTTTTCGAGCACCGTCACATCGACGCCGGCCCGCGCCAGCAGGAAGCCCAGCATCATCCCCGCCGGGCCGCCGCCGGCGATGCAGCAGGTCGTCGCAAGCTCGCGCATTGTCCTGCCTCTCCCTTGCGCGTCATTCTCGGGCTTGACCCGAGAATCTCGTGACCAGCTCTCTGGTCTCCGAGATGGTCGGGTCAAGCCCGAGAATGACGCGGATTTATGTCCCCGGCCGGTTGATCGTCAGCTTCTGGAAGCCCTTGCCTGCGAGCGCAGGCTTCCTGGCGGAGAGGATGCGCGAATTGATGCCCTGCCAGCCGATCTCGCCCGACAGCCGAGCATACTCGATCTTCGGGCAGCGGTTCATGATGACTGTGACGCCCTTCGCCTCGGCGCGGGCCGCGGCCTCGTCGTTGCGCACCGAGAGCTGCATCCAGATCACCTTGGGCAGGGGATCGAGCGCCAATGCCTCGTCGGTGATCGGCCCAGCTGCCTGAGAGTTGCGAAAGATCTCGACCATGTCGATCGGGCCGGGAACCTCCTTGAGCGAGGCGTAGACCGTCCTGCCCAGGATGGTCTGCCCGGCGAGGCCGGGATTGACAGGAACGACGTCGTAACCGCGGTCGAGCAGGTATTTCGTCACGATCCAGCTAGGGCGCGCCTCATTCGCGGAGGCACCGACAAGCGCGATCCGCTTCGTTTCGCGCAGAATGCGACGGATCGCGGTGTCATCGTAGGATTCGTGGCTCAATTGCGGGCACTCGCAGAAAAGTGAAGGGTACCGGAACGCTCCAACGGCATATCAACGTACGCTCAACATAGGCCCGCCATGCTTTGGTGCTTTGCTGGCGCGTCGGGGATGGCCCCCGACTTGTCAGTAGAAACGGAGGGCCTGCCATGTGCGACTATAGCCTGCACAATGTGATGTCCACTCCAGCCAAGGTCGGCGACGAACTGGTTTCGACCCGCTTTCCGCAAGCGAGCACCCGCGGCTTTTGCGCTGTCGGCCGGCCGGACGTGGCCGTCTGCGTGATGCCCGGCACGGAGCTGGCCTTCGCGGCCGATATCGAGTGTGATCGTGGCATGGGGCTGCTGCCGAACCGGAGATATCGCGCCCGGGTCGCACGGTTCCGCCAGGTCGACCTCGACAAGCCCTATGTCCATCACGACGCACTCGAGCTGCCGGATGGACGCCTGGTCATGGTGACGAGCCTGGTGGAGGGTCAGTGCGCCACGGTCCTGCAATTGCCGGCCGAGCCGGCGCGCGAGGGCGAGGCCGCCACGCCTGCGCCGGTCGTGGAACACCACTATCGGGAAATCGTCTGAATGCGCTGCAGATAAGCCCGGCAGTCGATGCGCCGGGCCTGCTATGATTCCCAGATCGGCGCGCGCTTTTCCATGAACGCGCCGATCCCTTCCTCGGCGTCGCGCGCGAGCATGTTCTCGACCATGACCGCCGTAGCGTGGTCGTATGCGGCCTTCAGCCCCATCTCGCGCTGCTCGTAGAAGGCGCGCTTGCCGATCTTGACCGTTGCCGGTGATTTCGAGGTGATGATGCCGGCGAGCCGCTGCGCCTCCGCCAATGCGTCGCCGGCCGGCACGACGCAGTTGACGAGCCCCATCCGGGCTGCCTCCGTTGCCGGCACCATCTCGCCGAGCAGCAGCATCTCCAGCGCATGCTTGGCCGAGAGATTGCGCGAGAGCGCGACCATCGGCGTCGAGCAGAACAGGCCGATATGGACGCCCGGCGTGCAGAAACGGGCGTCGCTGCCGGCGACAGCAAGGTCGCAGCTCGCTACGAGCTGGCAACCGGCGGCAGTCGCCGTGCCCTCGACGGCCGCGATCACCGGCTGGGGCAGGGCGGTGATCTGCTGCATCACGCCTGAGCAGCGCCCGAGGATATCCGTGAAATAGGCCCGCCCACAATCTGCATCGGCGCGATGGGCGGTCATTTCCTTCAGATCATGCCCGGCGCTGAAGACGGGGCCGGCGGCGGCGAGGATGACGACGCGCACCGAGCGGTCGGCGGCGATCGCGGTGAAGGCCTCGCTCAGCGCGGTCAGCATTGCTTCGCTCAGAGGATTGCGAGCCTGCGGGCGGTTCAGCGTCAGCGTCGCGATACCCTCGGCATCCCGCCGCAGGAGGATGGCGGTGGCCGGTTGGTGATGCGCGTTCATGACGATCCTTCCCGGCGCCGCCTGCGCTGCCCTATTTGCGCGAGCCGCCTTCGCGTTTAGGCCTATTGTCGGGGGCAGCCGGCCATGCTGCAAGGGGAGAACTTCCGCCTTAGCCTTCGGTTTTTCGCATGACGATCCGCATGAGCGCCGCCGAGATCGAGAGCTATCTCGACGAGGTCTTTCCGCAGCTCCACCATGGCGGCCGCACCTACTTCATCGAGGAGGTCGGCCCGATGACGGCCCGGATGCGCTGCGACTACCATGAGAAGCATCTGCGCCCGGGCGGGACCATTTCGGGGCCGACGATGATGGCGCTGGCCGATCTCGCGCTCTACGCGGCGATCCTCGCCCAGATCGGCCCGGTCGGTCTCGCGGTGACGACGAGCCTCAACTTCAATTTCCTGCGCAAGCCCGGGCAGGCAGCCCTGATCGGGGAGGCGAAGCTGCTCAAGCTCGGCAAGCGGCTCGCCGTCGGCGAGGTCTGCCTCTATTCGCAGGGCGAGACCGAGATGGTCTGCCACGCGACGGGGACCTATTCGATCCCCGCACGCTGATCCCCGGTCCTGCGTGGAAGAATGATGCGGTATCAGGATACCTTTATTCTCATCGCTATGAGAAAATTGCGTTTTTCGGAAACCTGCACTTTAGAAGCGGCTTGACAGCCGGCTCCACGCCTCCTATTGCCAGCCCACACCGCCGCCGGACCTCCGGCGGCTTGTCCTTTTCTTACGCAACCGAAGGGTGCCCGCGATGAAGACCGTCTCGCTCAAGCCCGCCGATGTCGAAAAGAAGTGGGTTGTGATCGACGCCTCCGGGCTCGTCGTCGGCCGTCTCGCCTCCGTGGTGGCGATGCGTCTGCGCGGCAAGCACAAGGCCGCCTACACCCCCCATGTCGACTGCGGCGATAACGTCATCGTCATCAATGCCGAGAAGGTCTCCCTGACCGGCCGCAAGCGTGACCAGAAGGTGTACTACCACCACACTGGCTTCCCGGGCGGCATCAAGGAGCGTTCGGCCAAGTTCATCCTGGAAGGCCGCTTCCCCGAGCGCGTCGTCGAGAAGGCCATCGAGCGCATGCTGCCGCGCGGCCCGCTCTTCCGCCAGATCCTCGGCAATCTGCGCGTCTACAAGGGCGCGGAGCATCCGCACGCTGCCCAGTCGCCGGAGGCGCTCGACGTCGCCGCGCTCAACAGCAAGAACAAGAGGGTCTGACCGTGGCCGAGGTTCTTCAGTCTCTCTCCCAGCTTGGCGATGCAGCCAAGCCCGCTCAGCCGGAAGCTCCGGTCCACGTCAAGAAGGTCGATGCCCAGGGCCGCGCCTATGCCACCGGCAAGCGCAAGAATGCCATCGCCCGCGTCTGGATCAAGCCCGGCTCCGGCAAGGTCACGGTCAACGGCCGCGATCAGGAGATCTATTTCGCCCGTCCGGTGCTGCGTCTCGTCCTGAAGCAGCCCCTGCAGCATGTCGATCGCCTGACCCAGTACGACGTCATCGTCTCGGTCAAGGGCGGCGGTCTCTCCGGCCAGGCCGGCGCTGTCCGCCACGGCATCTCCAAGGCCCTGACCTTCTATGAGCCGGAGCTTCGCGGCCCGCTCAAGAAGGAAGGCTTCCTGACCCGCGACTCGCGTGTCGTCGAGCGTAAGAAGTTCGGTAAGGCCAAGGCCCGCCGCAGCTTCCAGTTCTCGAAGCGCTGATCGTTTCTGGAATTACCGTTATGCGGAAGGGCGGCTCGCAAGAGCCGCCCTTTTCGTATTGGCTGCAGTTTCGCGCCAGATCAGCCGGAGTCCGCCGTGAGCCGTCCCGTCCTCCTCGTCACCGGCGGCAGCCGCGGGATCGGCGCGGCGACCTGCATCATGGCGGCCAGGCGCGGCTATGATGTTGCTGTGAACTACCAAAGCAACGGCAAGGCTGCAGCCGCGGTCGTCGAGGCCTGCGAGGCGGCCGGCGCAAAGGCTCTCGCATTGCAGGGCGACATGGCCGATGTCTCCGACATCATCCGCGTCTTCGCTGAAGCCAGGGCGGCGCTCGGTGCGCTCACCCATGTCGTCAACAATGCCGGCATCACCGGCAAGTCGAGTTCCCTGGTCGAAGCGGATGCCGCCGTGATCCGTGAGTGCATCGACGTCAATGTCACCGGTGCAATTCTGGTCGCGCGCGAGGCGGCCCGCGCGCTGATCGCCCATGAGGCGGCGCCGGGGAGGGCGATCGTCAACATCTCCTCGGTCGCGGCCGAACTCGGCTCGCCCGGCGAATATGTCTGGTATGCGGCCTCGAAGGGGGCCGTCGATTCCCTCACCCTCGGCCTCGCCAAGGAGCTGGCGCCTCATGGCATCCGCGTCAACGCGGTGGCGCCCGGCATCACCGAGACGGAGATCCACGCTCTTTCGACCGGAGAAGCCGGCCGCGTCGCACGCATCGCGCCGCTGATCCCGCTCAAGCGCGCAGCCACCGCCGAAGAGATCGCCGAGGCGGTGCTGTTCCTCCTGTCGGAGGCATCCAGCTATACGACGGGCGTGATCCTGAAAGTATCTGGCGGCCGCTGACGCCGATGCCGGGCTGCGCTGGAGCGGGGAGCCCGGCCGCTTCGGGAGCGCGCGGCGGGCGATCAGGGAGCGAGCGGGTCTGACGACCCGCTCGCGACGCTACGCAACGCTACTTTGCACGCAACAACTCGTCGCGGGGCGAGGAATTCCTCGGGCCCCGACAGTGTCAGTCGCAGACCTCGACCTGCTTCATCGCGCCATCGATGGGAGCCTGGGTGAATCGGCAGGGATTGGCCTTCAAGGGCGGCGAGTAATAGGCATCCGTCGCCTGATCATGGTATTTTGGATATTCCTGCGGCTCCTCCTGGGGTTGCGGAGCGAGTTGGTTCGCAGCCGGCTGATGTGCCTTGGCGGCTATGGGGGTGACCAGATTGCCGGCACTGCTCAGCGTCGGATTCGGCGTTGCCGGATGGGCTGAGGCTGCCGATTGCACGGCAATGCCTCCAAGGGCAAAAGTCAGGGCGAACGCCGCTGCGGCCAGTGTCTTCTTCATCGCTGTCTCCGAAACCACTGCATCGATAAGCAAGGGGTTATTCGTTCCTGCACGCTTGCAGGAACACCCAAGGATGCTTCCGGAAAAAAGACGCTCCGCAGCTTGATCCGTGGCATTTTCGCGGCAAGGATCACAATGATGTGCGTGCTTATTATACGGAGGCATATGAAGCCGACGGGGCGTAGGGAGCGCCGCCTCTCGCGCGTCGTTCGCCGCTGATGTAGCAAGAGCCTATGCGCGTCCTCCTCATTCTGATCGCCTTCGGCATGATCGCGGTGCCGGCCTTGCTGATGCTGGCGCAAGAGGATCTGCCGCGCGCTCGGCGGATAGGCAGGGCATTGGCCATCTTCCTCGCTCCGGCGGTGGCGCTCGGCTTCATCCATGGCGTCCCGGAGCTCGACGGGCGCGCGATCAACAACCCCAACGCCTGGACGATGCTGCGTCTCGTGCTGACGGCGCTGGCGCTGATCCTGCCCTGGTGCCTCTTCGTCTGGTTCAACGCGCGCCGTTGATTCGAAGGACCGTCATGAGCGAAGCCAGCGACAAGCCGCCGATCGACCACGCCTTCACGGGCGAGCGGCGTGGCGGCGCGGCCGACCCGACCTATGCAGGCGCGCTCTCCTTCATGCGCCGGCCCTATGGCAAGGATGTCGCGGGCTGCGATCTCGTGATCTGGGGCGTGCCCTTCGATCTTTCCGTCACCAACCGGCCCGGTGCGCGGTTCGGCCCGCAGGCGATCAGGCGCGCGAGCGCGATCTTCGACGGCGATCCGCAATATCCGTCGGGTATCGACCCCTTCGCCCGTCTTTCGGCCATGGACTACGGCGACTGTGCCTTGCCGCGCGGTGACCTTTCGGGTTGTGCCGGGGCGATCGAGGCGGAGGCCGCCGCCATCCTTGCTGGCGGCGCGCATCTGATAACGCTGGGCGGCGATCATTTCATCACCCTGCCGCTGCTGCGCGCCCATGTCGCCCGCCATGGCCAGCTGGCGCTGATCCAGTTCGATGCCCATCAGGATACCTGGGATGACGGCCCCGGCGGGATCGGTCATGGCAGTTTTGTGCTGGAGGCGGTCCGCGAAGGGCTGATCGATGTCGAGCGCTCGATCCAGATCGGCATCCGCACCGTCGCACCGCGCGACTGCGGCATCGCCATCCTCGACGCCTATGAGGCACACGCACTCGGCGTCGCCGGGATGGCGCAGCGCATCCGGGAGCGGGTAGGGCAGGGTCCGGCCTACCTCACCTTCGACATCGATGCGCTCGACCCTGCCTTCGCCCCGGGTACGGGCACGCCGGTCTCGGGCGGGTTCAGTGCGGATCAGGCTCTGCGTGCCCTCTGGGCGCTCCGAGACCTCGACATTCGCGGCATGGATGTCGTCGAGGTCTCGCCGCCTTATGACCACGCCGACATCACCGCGATCGCCGCCTCGACCATCGTGCAGCATCACATTCAGGCACTGGCGCTGAAGCAGGCGGGTTGAATCGGTTTGCGAACAGGTGGAATCGAATTCCGAGCCGCTGCCCGCAAGCCGTTGCGGCGACTCGGAAAAGAGGAACGCCGCCTTCGATCCGCCGAACCGGCACGAGCGTGGCGCGGTGCGGTTATGCTTCGGGCCGAAGCCTGCCGTTATTGACAGGGCCCGGTGGCTCCCTCATATCGAAGCGATGGTCAGTAACCTGTCCCGACGTCGCCCGTACTCGGCCGCTCCGGCGCGCCCGCGATGACGCTCGGCCGATGACCGAACGCCCGCGACCGCGCCGAGAAGCGCGGTTTTTTTATGCCTGAAGCCCATCCATTGACGTGCCTACCCAGCGATCGGGGGTCCTGATGAGCCAGAACCTGAAAACCATCTTCATCGACGGCGAAGCCGGCACGACCGGGCTTGGCATCCGCGAGCGGCTGGGTGCGGTGCCGGAGGTCGCGGTCAAGAGCATCGACCCCGGCAAGCGCAAGGATCCGGCCGCGCGGAAGGACATGATGGCGAGCGTCGATCTCGTCGTGCTCTGCCTGCCGGACGACGCCGCCAAGGAATCGGTTGTGCTCGCCGACGAACTCGGCACGAACGCGCCCAAGATCGTCGACGCCGCCACCGCCCATCGCGTCGCGCCGGGGTGGATCTATGGCTTCGCCGAACTCGAGCCGGGCCATGCCGAGAAGATCGCCAAGGCCGATCGCGTCGCCAATCCGGGGTGCTATCCGACCGGCGCCATCGCGCTGCTGCGCCCGCTCGTCGATGCCGGACTGATGGCGCACGACCATCCCGTCACGATCAATGCCGTCTCCGGCTATTCCGGCGGTGGCAAGTCGATGATCGAGGAGTACGAGACCGGTGTCGCACCGGCCTTCGAGCTCTACGGCCTCGGCCTGCGCCACAAGCACCTGCCGGAGCTGCAAGCCTATGCCAAGCTGACGCGGCGGCCGATCTTCGTGCCCTCCGTCGGGAATTTCCGGCAGGGCATGCTGGTTTCGATTCCGCTGCATCTCGACACGCTGCCCGGGCGGCCGAGCATCGCCGATCTTCATCATACGTTGGCCGAGCGCTATGCCGGCTCGAGCTATGTCAGCGTGCACTCCCAGGAGGGGATGGGCGGCAAGATCGAGCCGGAAGCGCTGAACGATACCAACAAGCTCGAGCTGCGCGTCTTCGGGCAGGACGATCTCGGCCAGGCCGTGCTCGTCGCGCGCCTGGACAATCTCGGCAAGGGCGCCTCGGGCGCGGCTGTCCAGAATATCCGCCTGATGCTCGGCCTGCCGGAAGGCTGAGGCCGCGCGGGGCACTTCAACCGCCGATTGCGTCGAAAGGCTTAGTTGGTCTCCCCCAAACAGGGGAGGCCAAGTTGTCGTGGCAAGACTATGCTGCCGGTCAAAGAGGAAGACGTGGCGGGCAGCGATTTCGAAAACGCGCTGATCGACGGCATTTATGAAGCCGCGATCGTGCCTGAGGGCTGGTCCCGCGTCCTGCGGGATACGGCCCGGCTCGCCGGTTGCAAGGAAGCGCTGCTCGGCACGGTCCTCGATGACGACGCCCGCCTGATCGCGTCCTCTCCCGAGTTCGGGCAAGCTTATGAAGAATTGCTGCGGCGCATCCCGTTCGGCATCAACGAGCGGGCGCAGCGTCTGCTCGTCCATGGCCGGCTTGGCTTCATCACTGACAAGGACGTTTTCAGCCAGGACGAGATCGCAAGCGCGCCGCTCTATCAGGACATCCTGATTCCGGCCGGCTATGGTTCCGCTGTCGCCACCGCCATAGCGGCGCCGTCCGGCGACCTGACGATTGTTCATTGCGAGCGGTCCGTGACCGAAGGCTATGTGGATGCAAAAGGCATCTCCGCCCTGGAAAGCCTGCGGTCGCATTTCGCGCGCGCCGGTTTGCTGGGGCGCCGGTTGGCGATGGAGCGGGCGCGAGCCGCGTCGCAGGCCCTCGAGATGATGGGCCTCCCCGCGGCCGTGCTGGGGTTGCGGGGGCAGGTCATCGACGCCAACGCGCTGTTTCAGGATCTGATGCCGGGCGTCTTCCAGGATCGCGCGGCAAGGCTCGCGGTTGCGCACGCCCCCGCGGACGATCTGTTGGCCGCGGCCATCGCGGCCTTGTCGCGGCCCGATCTGCCGCAACCGGTACGGTCCCTCCCGATACCGGCACGGCGGGGCGGCGTGCCGATGGTGCTGCATCTCTCGCCGGTGCGCGGGCAGGCGCGCGATGTGTTTTCCTTCGCCAGCGCCATCGTGGTCGCGACGCCGGTGACGGCGGGGGCCGGGCTCGAGGCCGGCCTGATCGGCGGGCTCTTCGACCTGACCCCGGCGGAGGCGCGTCTGGCCGCCGCGATCGCGGGCGGGCATACGCCCCGCGAAGCCGCACAGCGCCTCGGCGTGACCGAGGCGACGGCCCGCACGACGCTGAAGCGCATTCTGGCGAAGACGGGCTCGCGCCGGCAGGCGGATCTCGTCGGGCTGCTCAAGAGCGCCGCGCCGCCGCGGTGAGCCTTGGACCCCCCATTTGGGGGATGCCAGCCCGGCGAAAGCGGGCGAGAGTGTCGAGGCAGAGACGGCTTTGCCGTCCGCGAACGAAACTTTGCGCCGTCAAAGCCGGGTCAAGCGGCTCTGGCGGCGTTTTTTATCCGCCTCCACCGCCAAAAAAGACGCCGGCAATGGCCGGCGTCCGATGCTGTTCCTGAGTGGCGGTTGGCTCGCTAGGCGAGAGAACTCAGCCCTTGTAGGCGACGAAGTTCTGCTTCTGCTCGCCAAGGCCCTCGATGCCGAGCGCCACGACCTCGCCGCCCTTCAGGAAGCGCGGGGGCTTGAAGCCGAGGCCGACGCCCGGAGGCGTGCCGGTGGTGATCACGTCGCCTGGATCGAGGCGCATGAACTGGCTGATATAGTGGACGAGATAGGCGGCGCCGAAGATCATCGTCTTGGTCGAGCCGTTCTGGACACGCTCGCCGTCGACTTCGAGCCACATGCCGAGGTTCTGGATGTCCTTGATCTCGTCGGTGGTCACCAGCCAGGGGCCGAGCGGACCGAAGGTCGGGCAGCCCTTGCCCTTGGCCCATTGCCCGCCGCGCTCCTGCTGGAATTCGCGCTCGGAGACGTCGTTGCAGACGCAGAAGCCCGCGATTGCGGCCATCGCATCCTTCTCTTCGATGTAGGAGCCGCCGTCGCCGATCACGATCGCGAGCTCGACCTCCCAATCGGTCTTCTTGGAGCCCTTCGGGATGATGACGTCGTCATTGGGGCCGACGATGCAGTTCGGCGCCTTGTTGAAAAGGATCGGCTCCTTCGGGATCTCCGCGCCGGTCTCGGCAGCGTGGTCCGCGAAATTGAGGCCGACGGCGATGAAGTTGCGGACGTCGCCGACACAGGCGCCGATGCGCGGCGAACCCGAAACCAGTGGCAGCGATTCAGCCGAAACCGCCTTGACCTTGGCGAGCGAGGCCGAACTCAGCGCCTTGCCGGCAACATCAGGGATGACGCCGGACAGGTCGCGCAGCTTGCCCTGGGCATCGAGAAGGGCCGGCTTTTCCTGGCCGAGCGCGCCGTAGCGGAGCAGTTTCAAGGTGTTTCCCCCGTTTCAAACGATCTAAATGGGCTTTCGACTCTGACCGGATGTGTCGGCGAAACACAAGTCCGTCTCTGTGCATGGCCGTCCGCAGCAGGAGGGTGCCCAAGATGTTGCCCGATTGCAACTGCGCGCTCCAAAGCGACTCTCTCAACCGCGAGCACGCAACCGGCCCGCATGAATGTCCCCCGCGCAAAACCCACAATAGTTTGCATGTAAACCATCCTTTTCTGAACGGTCGGCCAGTCGGCATCGCAGAAAGGGCAGTTTTTGGCCGTTTTTCGCCGTTCGTATCCGCGAATAAGGAGATCCGGAGACGGATTTTGGGCGATGCAGGCGGGATTGCGGCAGGAAACGGCTCGCGTCATGCTTCGAATCAACCGAGGTCCGCGCGCCTCGGAAAAGCTTAACCGGGATGGATTCGATGAAGGGCCTTGTTCGTACTGCTGCAGCCGCCACGGTTTCGGTTGCCGCTCTCCTCGCCGCTGGCGCCGCTTCCGCGAGCTCTTTCGCGATCCGCAGCGGCCAGAGCGCCGAAGGCCTGGGTATGGCTTATGCCGGTGCGGCGTCCGGCGGCATCGGCATGGGCTCGATGGCCTGGAACCCGGCGACCATCACGATGTTCCCCGGCCGCAACAGCAACTGGAACTTCACCTACCTCAACGCCAATGCGAGCTACGATCCGACTTCGGTTACGCGCCTCGGCTCGCCCAACGGCCCGGCGAGCCCGATCCAGAACGGCACGGGCAATATCGGGGGCGATGGCGGCTTCATCCCGGCCTCCTACTCGGCCTGGCAGCTTACCGACCGGCTCTGGATCGGTATGCACACCGGGGCGCCCTACGGCCTCCGGTCGAAGCCCGACGACCAGGTGCACGCCGCCCAGATCTATGGCCGCTCCGCCAAGGTGACGACGATCAACGTCTCGCCGACCGTCGGCTATCAGGTCAATGATTGGCTCTCGATCGGTGCCGCGCTGCAGGTTCAGTACTTCAGCGCGAGCCTCAAGCAGGCCGCCGGCATCGGCCCGACGGCGCCGCCGGTCATCATCGAAGGCGACACGATCGATTTCGGCTACCGCTTCGGCTTCACGTTGACGCCGTTCCAGGGCACCAGCATCGGCCTGGCCTATCGTTCCGAAATCCGCCAGACGCTGGAAGGCACCTTCCGCACGCCGCTCGCGGTCGTTCCCGTCAAGGCGAACCTCAACCTGCCGGACTCGGTTGTGTTCGGCGTCTCGCAGGTGATCAACGACCAGTGGCAGGTCCATGCCGGCGTCGAATGGACGAACTGGAGCCGCTTCCGCAACATCCCGGTCGTCAGCAAGCTCGGCGGCATCCCGGTGACGAGCCTGAACTTCCAGTATGACGACGCCTGGTTCTTCACGCTCGGCGCGGAATACAAGTACAGCAATGCGCTGACTTTGCGCGCCGGTGTCGGCTACGAACTCTCGGCGGTCAACGACCGCAACCGCACGATCTTCATCTCGGACAATGATCGCCTCTGGCTTTCGGCGGGTGCGAGCTACCAGCTCACCGACAAGATCAAGCTTGACCTCGGCTACACCTTTATCGACGTGAAGAAGGCCAAGGTGAATTACGACGGCGCGCATCCGCAGCAGGGCGCCGTGTTCTATACCGCCGAGGCCAAGCCCTATGTTAACATCGCCTCGGTCGGCATCACCTATCGCTGGGACGACCCGACCCAGACCGTGCCGGTCCATCCGGTCGTGCGCAAATACTGATTTCGGCGCAGAACGCGCTCGGAAAAGCCGGCCCGACAGGCCGGCTTTTCTGTTTCCGACTTCGGCAAGGTTGCCGGAGGCGATCCGCCAGCAAGGGTTCCGGGGATCTCGGCGATCAGTCGCCAAGATCCCGCTGATTCATCTCTTCGCGAGCGTGCCGATCCACTGGCCGATGGCCGGGTCCCGATGCAGGGCCCGCGCGATGACGCGGGCGAGGTGGCGAAGGTCGGCGCGGCGCATTGGCCTCGCCAGCCGACGATGCATCCCCTTGATCGTCTCAGACCCGGACCTTGACATAGGTGCCGGGCGCATCGGCGAGCGCGGGCAGCTTGCCGCCCCCCGGTTCGCGCGCCGCCACCTTCTTCGGCGCCTGCGCTTCGAGCCAGGCGAACCAATGCGGCCACCATGAGCCCGGGTGCTCCTCGGCCTTCGCCTGCCAGTCGGTATAGCTCCCCTTGGCCGGCCCGCCCGTCCAGTACTGGTACTTCACCTTGCTGGGCGGGTTGACGACGCCGGCGATATGGCCGGAGCCCGCCACGACGTGCTCCACCGGGCCGCCGAAGCATTGCGAGCCGTTGAAGACGGATTGTGCCGGGGCGATGTGATCCTCCCGCGTGGCGAGATTGTAGACCGGCATCGTCACGCGCCGCAGATCGAGTCTCTTCCCGCCGATCGTCATCTCGCCCCGGGCGAGTGTGTTGTCGAGATAGCAGTTGCGCAGATAGAAGGAATGGTTCGCCGCCGGCATCCGGGTCGAATCCGAGTTCCAGTAGAGCAGGTCGAATGCCGCGGGCGTCCTGCCCTTCAGGTAATTGTTGACCGCATAGGACCAGATCAGGTCGTTGGGCCTGAGCATGTTGAAGGCGCCCGACATGCGTGAGCCATCGAGATAGCCGGTCTTGGCCATCTGCTCTTCGATTGCGTGGATCTGTTCTTCGTCCACGAAGACCGAAAGCTCGCCCGGCTGCGAGAAATCGACCTGCGTGGTGAAGAAGGTGGCGCTCTCGATCCGCTTGTCGCCGATGGCGGCCATATAGGCCAGCGTCATGCCGAGCAGCGTGCCGCCGACGCAGTAGCCGATGGCCGAAACGCGCTTCTCGCCCGTTATGCGCTCGATCGCATCGAGGGCGGCGAAGATGCCCTCGTGCATATAGCTTTCGAAATCCTTGGTGGCATGCCGGGCGTCGGGATTGACCCAGGAGATGCAGAACACCGTCAGCCCCTGCTCGACGCACCAGCGGATGAAGCTCTTCTCCGGATTGAGGTCGAGGATGTAGAACTTGTTGATCCAGGGGGGCACGATCAGCAGCGGTCGCTTGAACACCTGCGGCGTCGACGGCGCGTACTGGATCAGCTCCATGACCTCGTCGCGGAAGACCACCTTGCCGGGCGTCGTGGCGATGTTGACGCCGACCTCGAAGGCCTTGGCATCGGACTGGCGAATCTTGAGCTCGCCGCCGCCGGCCTCGACGTCCTCGGCGAGCATCTTCATGCCTCGCACCAGATTTTCGCCGTTCTGCTGCAAGGTCTCGCGCAGCAGTTCGGGATTGGTCGCGACGAAATTGGTCGGCGAGAGCGCTCCGGCGATCTGCTTGATGTAGAAGCGCGCCTTGTTGCGCGTATGCGGGTCGAGGTCGTCAGCCTTCTCGACCATGGTCTCGGCCCAGCGCGAGCCGATGAGATAGGCCTGCTTGATGAAGTCGAAGGTCGGGAGGTTCGTCCAGTCCGGATCCTTGAAGCGATTGTCGCGCTGATCTGGCTCGGCGACCGGGGCTACCTCCTCGCCGCTGGCGCGCTTCAGCGCCGCGCTCCACAGATTCATGAAGTCGCGGGTCAACGAAGCCTGCGCTTCGATGATCTTGGCGGGATCATTGACCCATTGCTCGGCGACGCGGCCGAGCGTCTTGACCATGTCGCTCGCCTCATCGGCCTGGCCTGTCTTGGGCTGGCCGCGTTCCAGGGGCTTCAGATAGGCGGCGGTGACCTTGCCGTATTCCTCGACCAGCCGTCCCATGTTCTGCGCGAACTGGTCGAAGTCAGGAACCGGGGACTCGGCGGAACCTTTGTGGTCCTTGGCGCGGTCGTCGACATGGCGGTTCATGAGTCGTCTTCCCCCTTGTCGTCATAGGATAGCGCATGGCTTCCCATTTTGGTCCTATTAAGGACGCAACCGCTGTGCTTTACCAAGCACATTCGACAAACCTGCTGGAAGAACCCATGCCGATCGAGATGCCTGCGACGAAGCCGCTCCGGATCGCGGTGGTGATGGCCGCTGCCGGCATCGCCCTGGCGGGCTGCGCCGGGAATGAGGGCATCAAGGGCGTTGCGGAAGCGGCCGGCATGGCGACGACGCCGCAAGAGGCCAGGAGCTTCGTCCGGGAGACACGGCCCGCGGACGCGCAATACATTCCCGTCGGCAGCACGATCGGGGTCGATCAGCTTTGCCCGGGCCCGAATCCGCCGGCTCCTTACGTGCCGACGGGGCAGGCGGCCCGCTTTGCGGCGCCCAAGCCGACCCGCGGCCCCAATGATCCCTGCAAGAAGCGCTCGGACTTCCAGAAGATCGAGTCCCAGCTCGAGGCCAAGCGCCAGGCCAACGAAAGCGCCGGCACGCAGGCCAAGTCGCTGGGCGAGACGCCGGCTCCCCAGCCTGCGAAGATTCCGCAGAACTGATTTCCAGCCTCGGCGAAAGGAGGGCTTTCGGCGCGCGTGTCGCCATTTCGTCGCAGCGGCAAAATATTGCGTTTTTTGTTCTGTGCGGACGAAAGATGCGGTGCTAAGCACCTCTGGCGCAAAGAAGTGACCAGCGCCTGAGGATGACTGCCGGCGCCCCCGGCCAAGGACCTGTTCGAAATGACCGATTTTCATCGTATCAAGCGCCTGCCGCCCTACGTTTTCGAACAGGTCAACAAGATCAAGGCCGCCGAGCGCGCCAAGGGCGTCGACATCATTGATCTCGGCATGGGCAATCCCGACCTGCCGGCGCCGAAGCACGTCATCGAGAAGCTGGTCGAGACTGCCGGCAAGCCGCGCACCGACCGTTACTCCGCCTCGAAGGGCATTGTCGGCCTGCGCCGCGCCCAGGCGAATTATTATGAGCGCCGCTTCGGCGTGAAGCTCAATCCCGAGACGCAGGTGGTCGCGACGCTCGGCTCCAAGGAAGGCTTCGCCAACATGGCGCAGGCCATCACCGGGCCGGGCGACGTGGTGCTCGTGCCCAATCCAAGCTATCCGATCCACGCCTTCGGCTTCCTGATGGCGGGCGGCGTGATTCGTTCGGTTCCGGCCGAGCCGACGCCGGCGATGTTCCCGGCGCTGGAGCGGGCGATGGCGCATTCCGTGCCGAAGCCGATCGCGCTCGTCACCTGCTATCCGGCGAATCCGACGGCCTATGTCGCGACGCTCGACTTCTACCGGGACCTCGTCGCCTTCGCGAAGAAGCACGACATCATCCTGCTGTCGGACCTCGCCTATGCCGAGGTTTATTTCGACGACGACAACCCGCCGCCCTCGATGCTGCAGGTGCCGGGCGCGATCGACGTTGCGGTCGAATTCACCTCCATGTCGAAGACCTTCTCCATGGCAGGCTGGCGCATGGGCTTCGCCGTCGGCAACGAACGCCTGCTGGCGGCGCTGGCGCGGGTGAAATCCTATCTCGACTATGGCGCCTATACGCCGATCCAGGTCGCGGCCGCGGCGGCGCTCAACGGCCCGGACGACTGCATCCGCGAGATGCGCGATATCTACCGCAAGCGCCGCGATGCGCTGGTGGAGAGCTTCGGCAAGGCCGGCTGGGACTTCCCGGCGCCGGAGGCCTCGATGTTCGCCTGGGTCGCGATCCCCGAAAAGTTCCGCCATCTCGGCTCGCTGGAGTTCTCGAAGCTTCTGATCGAGAAGGCCGAGGTCGCTGTCGCTCCCGGTATCGGCTTCGGCGAACACGGGGATGATTATGTCCGCATCGCCATCGTCGAGAACGAGCAGCGCATCCGCCAGGCGGCGCGCAATATCGGCCGCTTCCTGAAGGGCGCTGACGCGACGCTGCACAACGTCATCCAGATGCCGAAGGCGGGGTAGGGCGGTTCTCCGGGACTGTGGTGCTGCGGCCTCTGGACTCGGAGGCGCAAAACATGGGAACCGATGCGGTGCGGACAGCCTGCTCCGCACCGCGTCCGAGGCCCGTCTCCATGCTCCGAAAAGGCCGCTTGCTCGGCGTTGCTTTCGCCGTCTTCGCCCTGGTCTGCCTCGTCGCGACCTATGACTACTCGAAGGGGCGCATCCCGGAGACGCGCTCGGCGCTGGTTTCCGAAGTGCTGTCGGTCACGAAAGGGCGCGAATGCGCCCGCGACGCGACCGATATCGTCTCCCGTTTCATCCCCGTCGGAACGGAGCGGGCCGAGGCCGAGCGCAGGCTTACCGAGATCACGATCGATCCGCCGAAACCCTGGTTCTGGACGCCGGCGGTCGAGAACAGCACGGTTTCCGAAGGCAACTCCATCGAGGCGCTGCACACCATCAAGGCGACGGCCTTCGGCAGCAACCTGCTGCGCATCTATCTCGGCTTCGAGGACGGAAAGGTGAAGCGCGTCGCTGCGGAAGTGGTCTGCCATTTCGGCTGAGACCGCTTGCTGAAATCGCCGAGGCGCTGCGCCCTTGGGGCCGGTGCTTCACCTGCGCCCTTCGGGCGCGACAGCTTTGACAACGCGGTTTCGTTGCGTCAGGCGCTGAGCTATGTTGTCCAGGGGGCGCTGCCACAGGTGCTGCCATGGAAGCGACGGACAAGGTTTTCGCCGGTCCCATCCCGCAGATCTACGATCGGCTGCTCGTACCTCTGATCTTTCGGCCTTATGCTGACGATTTGGCCGCCCGCGTCATGGCATCGCAGCCCTCGCAGATTCTCGAGCTTGCGGCCGGCACGGGCGCGTTGACGCGGGCGATGGCGGCGCGTCTCGGCGGGGCGAGCATCCTCGCTACCGATCTCAATCAGCCGATGCTCGACCTTGCCGCCGCGCAATTTGCGGGCGATGGCAGGGTCGCCTGGCAGCAGGCGGACGCGCTCGATCTGCCGTTCGCGGATGGGAGCTTCGATGTCGCGGCCTGCCAGTTCGGGGTGATGTTCTTTCCCGACAAGCCGAAAAGCCATCGCGGCGTGTGGCGTGTTCTGCGGCCGGGCGGACGCTATCTGTTCAATGTCTGGGACGCGGTCGCCAGCAACGACTTCACGGTGGTGCTCCTGGAGGCGCTCGCCGAAACCTTCCCGGCCGATCCTCCTCGCTTCATCGAGCGCACGCCGCATGGCTACCATGATATCGGGACGATAGAGCTCGATCTCATGGCCGGCGGCTTCGCAAGGCCGGCGATCGAGCGTGTCGAGAAGCGCGCCCGCGCCGATTCCGCGATCGATGTCGCGACGGCGTTCTGCCAGGGGACACCGATCCGCGGAGAGATCGAGGCACGAGGCGGGCCGGGGCTCATGGCGGCGACCGAGGCCGTCGCGAAGGCGCTGGAGCGCCGGTTCGGCTTGGGCCCGATCGAAGGAGGCCTCGCCGCCTTCGTTGTTTCGGCCCAGCGCGAGTAGCTCTGACGGCATTTGCGGGGCGTTACGGCTTAGCCCTCCGTTGACTCGCATCGCGCCGCATGCGACCCCGCGCCCATGACCAGCGCTGCACTTTCGAACGCTTCCCGGCCTCTGCGTGTCGGCCTCGCCGGCCTCGGCACGGTCGGTGCCTCCGTCCTGAAGATCCTGCAACGGCAGGAGAATGCGCTGGCGGCACGTTGCGGCCGGTCGATCCGTGTGGTTGCAGTCTCGGCCCGCGATCGCAAGCGCGACCGCGGCGTCGATCTTGGCGGCCTGGTTTGGTTCGATGATCCTGTCGCGCTGGCGAAATCCGACGACGTCGATTGTGTGGTCGAGCTGATGGGCGGCTCGGACGGCCCGGCCAAGGCGGCGGTCGAAGCCGCGCTTTCGGCCGGAAAGCATGTCGTCACCGCCAACAAGGCCCTGCTCGCGGCCCATGGCGTCGCGCTGGCGGAACTGGCCGAAAGCAACGGCGTGGCGCTTGCCTTCGAGGCCTCGTCGGCCGGTGGCATCCCGGTGGTGAAGACGCTGCGCGAGGCGCTCGCCGGCAACAATGTCAGCCGCATCTCAGGCATCCTCAACGGCACCTGCAACTACATCCTCTCGCGGATGGAGCAGGAAGGGTTGACCTTCGAGGCCTGCCTGGCGGACGCCCAGCGCCTGGGCTACGCCGAAGCGGACCCGACCTTCGACGTCGAGGGCTTCGACACCGCCCATAAACTTGCCATCCTGACCAGCCTCTCCTTCGGCACGAAGATCGACGCCGAAGCGATTCATGTCGAAGGCATTTCCGCGATCACGCCGCTCGACCTGAAGATGGCCGATGAGCTCGGCTACCGGATCAAGCTGCTCGGCGTCGCCGAGCGCACCAAGACTGGCATCGAGCAGCGCGTGCATCCGACCATGGTGCCGAAATCCTCCGCCATCGCGCAGGTGATGGGCGTGCTCAACGCCGTCAGCGTGGACGCCGATGCGGTTCGCGAGATCACGCTGGTCGGCCCCGGCGCCGGCGGCGATCCGACCGCTTCGGCGGTCGTCGCCGACATCGCCGATGTCGCGCGCGGCACGGCTGGCCTGCCGTTCGGCTTGCCCGTTGCCCGTCTCGAGGAAGCCAAGCGCGCGCCGATGCAGCGTCACGAAGGCGGCTACTATGTCCGCCTCGCCGTCGCGGATCGGCCGGGCGCGGCGGCCGCGATCGCCACCCGCATGGCCGAGGCCGACATTTCGCTGGAGAGCATCGTCCAGCGCCGCTCGCCCGAAGCCGCCAATCGCGATCCGGGAGGCCGTTCCGGCGCGCCGGTTCCGGTCGTGCTGATCACCTATGCCACGAGCGAGTCGGCCATCCGCACCGCGCTCGAAAAGGTCACCGCGGACGGCCATGTCGCGGAACCGCCGCAAGTTATCCGCATAGAGCGGGAATAGGCCTTCGGGTCGATTCTACCCGTAACATTGCAAGGGGAAACCATTTCATGTCCGTCGATCTTCGCATCTCCCCGGATCAGATCATCGAGCGCTATCTCTCGATGGAACTCGTGCGCGTCACCGAACGCGCTGCCGTCTCCGCCGCCCGCCTGCGCGGCCATGGCAACGAGAAGGCCGCCGACCAGGCTGCCGTCGATGCCATGCGCCGCGAATTGAACCGTCTGCCGATCGACGGCGAGATCGTCATCGGCGAGGGCGAGCGTGACGAGGCGCCGATGCTCTTCATCGGCGAGAAGGTTGGCAACAAGCAGGGGCCGAAGGTGCATATCGCGGTCGATCCGCTCGAGGGCACGACCCTTTGCGCCAAGGACATGCCGGGCTCGATCGCGGTGATGGCGATGGCCGGCGCCGGCAGCCTGCTCTACGCACCCGACGTCTACATGGACAAGATCGCGTGCGGCCCGGGCTATGCCAAGGGCGTGATCGACCTCGACGCCTCGCCGGCCGACAACATCAATGCGCTGGCCAAGGCCAAGGGCGTGAAGCCGCATGAGATCTCGACGCTGATCATGGACCGCCCGCGCCATGCCAAGCTGATCGAGGAGGTCCGCAAGACCGGCTGCTCGATCCGCCTGATCACCGACGGTGACGTCGCCGGCGTGATCTTCTGCACCCAGCCAGAGAAGACCGGCATCGACCTTTATCTCGGCATCGGCGGCGCGCCCGAGGGCGTGCTCGCGGCGGCCGCGCTGCGCTGTGTCGGCGGCCAGATGCAGGGCCGGCTTATCCTCGACACCGAGGAGAAGCGCGTGCGCGCGGCGGGCATGGGCGTCAAGGACCCGAACAAGAAATACGACATGTCGGAGATGGCCTCGGGCGACGTCATCGTCTGCGCCACCGGCGTGACCGATGGCGGCCTGCTCTCGGGCGTGAAGTTCGGCAAGGACGTGATCGAGACCGAGACGCTGGTCTATCGCTCGATCACCGGCACGGTCCGCCGCATCTATGGCGAGCACCGTGAGTTCTCGAAGTTCCAGCTCGACTGAGCGCGTTGCGCATGTCGAATGACATTTTGACATAACCGAACGTATGCTAGCCCCGGAAAGCAATCTTTCCGGGGTTTGTTTTTGTCCGCATTCGCCCGAGCGCTCGATTTGGTCGATGGCCTCGATCAGGCCGCATCGCCAATGGCTGCGGGATTGGTTCTGCGTCAGGCCCTTGCCCCGTTTGGAAATTGCGGTTTCTTCGCGGGCTCATTTCCCGCTTCTCCGATTTTGCCCGTGGAGCGCATTGTCGCGGGCGGTCGGCGCTATGCGCAGCTCTCGCCGCCAGGGTGGCTCGAAGAATATACGAGGCTCGGCCTCGACCGCGGAAATCCCGTGATCTTCGCTCCTGCCAGACGGGTTTCACCCTTTCGCTGGAGCGATCCGGGCTTTCCCGATTTGATGGATTGGCGCGGCCTCAAGCTCGCGCGCGAGATCGGCTTGCAGGATGGCCTTGCCGTTCCCTGTCATGAACCGGGCGGGCGCGTCGGTGTCATCAGCATGGGCTTCGAGCGCTTGGATCTCTCGCCGCGAGACATTCGGATTATCGCCCTGGCGGCTGTGCTGACGCATGAGCGGATGACACGCTTCGCGACGATGCCCACCCCGCTTGCGGTTGGCCTCAGCCAACGCGAGCGCGACTGCCTTGCCTATGTCGCCGATGGCCTGTCCGATGGCGAGATTGCCGAAAAGCTGGGCATTGCGCAGACGACCGCCCACAGCCATGTCGAGAACGCCAAGCGTAAGCTCGGTGCCCGCAGCCGCGCGCAGGCTGTGGCGCGGCTCTTCGGAAACACGCCGCCGTAAGTTGTCGAAGGAAGGAGTTGCGCCCTCAGGCTATGGCCGTAGCGGCCGCGCGGCCGGCGGCGCGCCCTGAGAAAATGCAGCCGCCAAGGAAGGTGCCTTCGAGCGCGCGATAGCCGTGGACGCCGCCGCCGCCGAATCCGGCCGCTTCGCCAGCGGCATAGAGCCCCGGCACGGGCTCGCCCGCCGCATCCAGGACCCGTGACGACAGATCCGTCATCAGCCCGCCGAGCGATTTTCGCGTCAGGATGTTGAGCCTGACCGCGATTAGCGGACCATGGGCCCGATCGAGGATGCGATGGGGCTTGGCCGTGCGGATCAGCCTGTCGCCGAGATAGTTGCGCGCGCCACGCAGTGCTGTGATCTGCAGATCCTTCGCGAAGGGATTGGCGAGGGCCCGGTCGCGCGCCTCGATCTGCCCGCGCAGATGCGCCTCGTCGATCAGCGCCTCATGGGTCAGCGCATTCATGCGCGCGACGAGGCGGCTGAGATCGCTCTCGACGATGAAATCCTCGCCCTTGTCCATGAAGGCCTGTACCGGGCCGGGCACGCCGCCGCCGGCGCGGCCGAGGACCTGCCGCCAGCTTCTGCCGGTCAGGTCCGGGTTCTGCTCGGAGCCCGACAGCGCGAACTCCTTGGCGATGATGCTGCGGTTCAGCACGAACCAGGAATAGTCGTAGCCGGTCGTCATGATGTGCTCGAGCGTGCCGAGCGTGTCGAAGCCGGGGAAGAGCGGAACCGGGAGACGGTTGCCGCGCGCATCGAACCAGAGCGAGGACGGGCCGGGCAGGATGCGGATGCCATGGCGCGGCCAGATCGGCGCCCAATTGGCGATGCCCTCGACATAGTGCCACATCCTGTCGCCGTTGATCAGCCGCCCGCCGGCCGCCTCGGCCACTGCGAGCATGGCGCCGTCGACATGATCAGGCACGCCTGAGAGCAGCCGAGACGGGGGCTTGCCAAGGCGCGTCGGCCACCGCGCCCGGACGAGCTCGTGATTGCCGCCGATGCCGCCGGAGGTGACGATGACGGCCTGCGCCTTCAACTGGAAGGAGCCGGTGACGCCGCGTCCGCTCTTTTCGCCGCGCGCAACATGGCTCGGCTCCAGCACCTCGCCTTCGACGCCCTCGATCGCCCCGGCGCTGCGCGTGAAGCCGGTGACGCGGTGGCGGAAATGGAAGGCGAGCAGGCCCTTGGCCTGCGCATCCTTCGCCCGGCGCAGAAAGGGCTCCAGCACCCCCGGACCCGTGCCCCAGGTGACATGGAAGCGCGGCACCGAGTTGCCGTGGCCCGTCGCGAGGCCGCCTCCGCGCTCGGCCCATCCGACGACCGGAAACCAACGCATGCCCATGCCGTGCAGCCAGCTGCGCTTCTCGCCGGCGGCAAAGTCGAGATAGGCCTCGGCCCAGCGCCGAGGCCATTCATCCTCCGGCCGGTCGAAGCCAGCCGATCCGAACCAGTCGTCCCGCGCCAGTTCGCGGGAATCGCGGATGCGCAGCCGCCGCTGCTCGGGGCTGTCGATGAGGAACAGCCCGCCCAGAGACCAGAAGGCCTGCCCCCCGAGCGATTGCTCAGGTTCCTGATCGAGCAGCACGACCTTGCGCCCGGCTTCCGCTATCTCGCAGGCGGCGACGAGGCCGGAAAGCCCCGCGCCGACGATCGCCACATCGGTTTCGTGCTGCATGATCCCCCCGGGATGCCGCCTCTGCCGGTGGCTTGCACGCAATATGACGGCCGCTCCCAATACGGCCAAGCTCGACACTGGTTGACCTCGCGCCCGGCTTGCGCGACGCCGTTGGGACAATGAGTCCGATGCAACAATCCCGTGTTTTCCTTGGCGTCACCCGTTCGGTGCTCGGTCGTCCCTGGCGCGACCGGCTCGATACGGCGGGTCTCGGCCGGGCGGAGGCCTTGTCCCAGCGCGAGGGGCTGTCCGATATCCTGTCGCGCCTGCTCGCTTCTCGCGGCGTCGAGCCGGCCGAGGCGATGCGCTTCCTCGAGCCGAAGCTGCGCGACCTGCTGCCGGACCCGGCCGTCCTCACCGACATGGAGCCTGCGGCGGCGCGGCTGGCGCAGGCGGCGATGCGTGGCGAGCGCGTCGCGATCTTCGGCGACTACGACGTCGACGGTGCCTGCTCCTCCGCGCTGCTCGCCGGCCTTCTGACACAGGGCGGGGCGCGCCCGCGCATCCATATCCCCGACCGGCTGATCGAGGGCTACGGCCCCAACAGCGAGGCTATCCGGATGCTCGCGGGCGAGGGCGCCACGCTCCTCGTCACGGTCGATTGCGGCACGACCAGCGAGGAGCCGCTGGCAGAGGCCCGCAGGCTCGGCCTCGACGTCGTGGTGCTCGATCACCATCAGGCGCCGGAGCGCTTGCCGCCGGTCGAGGCGCTGGTCAATCCGAACCGGCAGGACGATCTCTCGGGACTTGGCCATCTCTGCGCTGCCGGCGTGGTCTTCCTCGCGCTGGTCGCCACCAGCCGGGCGTTGCGCCGGCAGGGCCATTGGGCGGTGCGCGGCGGCGAGCCCGACCTGCTGGCGATGCTCGATCTCGTCGCGCTGGCGACGGTCGCCGACGTCGTGCCGCTGCAGGGGCTGAACCGCGCCTTCGTGCGGCAGGGGCTGGCGATGATGCGCAGCCGCGCCCGCCCTGGCCTCGCGGCGCTGATGGATGTCTCCGGCCTTGATGGGCCGATCCAGCCCTGGCATCTCGGCTTCCTGCTCGGGCCGCGCATCAATGCGGGCGGACGCATCGGAGACGCCGCGCTCGGCGCGCGCCTGCTTCTGAGCGATGACGAGGTCGAGGCGCGCAGCATCGCCGCCGAGCTCAACCGCCTCAACCAGGAGCGTCAGGAGATCGAGCGGCTCGCCGTGCTGGAGGCGGTGTCGCAGGCCGAGCATGAGCTCGCCGGCATGGCCGAACTGCCGGTCCTGCTCACCGGCAGCGCCGATTGGCACCCCGGCATCGTCGGGCTGGTCGCGGCACGGCTCAAGGAGCGCTTCCGCCGCCCAGCCTTTGCGCTCGCGCTGAACGGGGAGGGTGGGGCGACCGGCTCCGGCAGGTCAGTCGCTGGCGTCGATCTGGGCCGGGCCGTGCGCGCCGCCGTCGAGGCGGGGCTCGCGGTCAAGGGCGGTGGCCATGCCATGGCGGCTGGCGTGACGCTGGCTAGCGGGCAGGCCGCGCCGTTCCACGCGTTCCTGAACGACCATCTCGCCCGCGAGGTCGGCGCCGCCGGCGAGGCCGAGGCGCTGCTCGTCGACGCGGCGCTCAGCGCCGGCGGCGCGAGTCCGCGGCTGATCGCCGAGATCGAGAAGGCCGGGCCGTTCGGTTCGGGCAGCCCGGAGCCGGTCTTCGTCTTCCCGGCGCATCGCCTGACCGACGCCGTCGAGATCGGCAGCGGTGGCCATGTCCGCATCAAGCTGCGCTCGGGCGATGGTGCCAGCGTTGGCGGGATTGCCTTTCGCGCGGCGCAGGAGCCCTTAGGGCAGGCTCTGTTCGGGGCGCGTGGCGAAACCGTACATCTGGCGGCGACGCTCTCGCTCAATCGTTGGGGCGGCAACGAGACGGCGGAGCTGCGCATCCTCGATCTCGCTCGCCCGGTCTAGCAGATCGTCATCGAAACCGAGTCATCCACATTTCTTGTGAACGGGCGCTTGCAGAGCGGCAGGCCTGCCACTATACCTCGCCCCGCTTCGGCACGAACCTTCCCGGTTCGAGGCAGAGCGACCTTCGTCTATCGGTTAGGACACCAGCCTTTCACGCTGGGGAGACGGGTTCGACTCCCGTAGGTCGCGCCACTCTTTTAAGGGTGGCTTAAGTAGCTGAAATCAAACGATAAAATGATGCGAAAAATCGAGGGTGTTCCCCGCGATGTCCCCCATTTCTGTCCCCCGCTACAGGGGGGCTGGCGTGCCGACCGCGCACGAATGCCGGCGCAGGCCTTCATTCGGCTGCGCTTCGATGCCGGCGAGGCCTATCAGTTCGACTGGAGCCATGAGGCGATCGAACTCCACGGGCTGCCCGTCGTCGTGAAGGTCGCCCAGATGTGGCTGGCCTATAGCCGCATGCCGAGCGTGCGCGCCTATTTGCCAGACGCAGGAGATGGTCTTCGATGCGCATGACGAGGCCTTCGCCTTCTGTGGCGGGGTTGCCGGCGGCATCTACGACAACGTGAAGACGGCGGTGGAGACCGCCTTCGTCGGCCGCGCCCGGGAGTTCAACCGGCGCTTCCTTCAGCTCTGCCGCATCGCCTGGTCGAGCCGGTGGCCTGCACATCGGCGGCCAGCTCGGAGAAGGGTCGAGTCGAGAACCAGATCGGCACGATCCGCGATCTGCTGTATGCCGAGGGTCATGTCGTGGGGCGCCTGCATGTTGTCACGCTGATGCGGCGCATGGGGATCGAGGCGCTCTATCGCAGGCCGAACACCTCGAAGCGGGTTCCGGGTTATCCGATCTCTCCCCACCTGCTGCGCAAGCTGCCGGTGACCGCACCAACCAGGTCTGGGCGATGGACATCACCTGCATCCCGATGGCGCGAGGCATCGTCTATCTCGCGGCTGTCATCGACTGGTTCAGCCGCGGCATTGTCGCGGCGACGCCGACCAGGGCACTCAGTTCGCCAGCCGCGAGTTTACCGGCCTGCTGATCGGCGCAAATATCAGGACCAGCATGGACGGCAAGGGCGCCTGGCGCGACAACGTCTTCGTCGAACGCCTCTGGAAATCGCTGAAATACGAGGGGGCCTATCTGCGCGCTTATGCCAGCGTGTCGGAGGCGTGCGCCTCGATCGGCCGGTATCTCGACTTCTACAACGGCCGGAGGCCTTGTCAGGGGCTGGGGCGCCAAACCCCCGACCAAGCATACTTCAACACGCTGCTGCCAATCCCGGCTGCGGCATAATCGAGGCTGGAACCCACTTAGCAACAGGCCGGAAACTGTTCAGATAAACCGAGCCGGCGATTGCTGCGAGGAGACCGCTTCCTGTCCCGAACCAATCGGGCAATGGGCACCCGACGCTACAGCCTTGTTACGTTTTCCCCCTTGCCAAGTGTCTGCGCCCTGCCATCGCAAGAAAGGCCCAATCGGCGACGGCATCGGCGAAATCGAACCAACGGGCTGGATGGCCGGTGGCACTCAGCCTTTCCAAGTGATTGCTGAAGGTAGCCTTGTCACGTTCGAACCAACGCAGGCGAAGAAGGCGGCGAATATAGCGCCGCCTCTGCTGAACGAGACGGTGACGGTACTCTTCCTGCTCCAGCACGATCGGGCCGTACCGGACTAAAATTTGCAGCCGATCGAGAAGCGCAAATCCGAGCTTTACATGAACGTCATAGGCATTGCTATCGTGAATCCGCCTAATTGCCAGACCTTCATGGATAAACGCAAGGTTGTTATGCAGGCAAGCGCGTAAAGCAGCCTCAGCATCAAGGTAAGGAAGAAGATTTTCGTCATAAAATGAACGGCTCATGTCGATCAGGGATCGACGAAACAGAAAATGCGTCCCCGAAAATACCGTATTATCCTCGCGCAAATAGGCGCGAATAATTGATATTCCGTCGAAAACGGTCTGATTTCGAGGAATGTTTTCGTCGCGGAGGTGGTCGGAGTATTCGAGGCAACCAACCGCAACCACATCGGGATGCTGTTCTGCGAGCTCGATTTGTCGGCGAATAGAGTCGGTAGTCATCAAATCATCGGCGCATAGGAGCCGGAAATAGCCAGCCTCGGCCGGCAAAAGATTGAGGACAGCGTTGAAATTCGCCGCCATGGGGATCGTGCTCGGATTACGATGGCTCAGGATCGGGACTCGGCCATTCGCATGCTGCGCAATAATCTCCGGAGTGGCGTCCGTGCTAGCATTGTCCAGAATGACGTGAACGAGATTTGGATAATCGAGCGATTGCACGCACGCTATGGTATCAGCCAAATACTTCTCGCCATTGTAGACCGGCGTCGCGATGACGACGAGCGGGAATGCCGACTTTGAGCGCATGATCCGCTTCTCTCAGTTCATGTTAGCGCGAAGTCCCAGACGAAATTTATTTCCCTACCTCTCCACTGCCGTTTACAGCGTCAACTTTTTCTAGCCAGATCTCTCGCCACCACGTGTATATATTTCTTGGACAAAACAATCTATTCTCGCTGTAACTGGAGCGGCAGTACGAATTCTCCAGAATGACAGCGGGTGTTTTGAGCCGCCGCATAAGCCCGGTCCTCTCATCGACGAAAGTCTCCACGCGCGTTTTTACCTGCATAACCTTACCACAATAGGGAACGAGCTCAGCATCAAATCTCATGCCTCGGTTCTGATTGGACGCGTCGATCGTTTTCCGGATTTCCTCAAAGGATCGGACCCGGACCCAGTCCCCGGCTTGTAAATTAAGGTCTGATACCGGCCCGATCGCGCCAGGCGGAAGGTCTCCTGCCCGCCTGGGAAACGGAACGCCGCCCCACAGTGATTGAACCCGATCGTAGAACCAACGTCCAGGACGGCCCAACCTTCGCCTCTTGGCCATGGTCATGTAAATGAATGCGAAGTACAAAAAACCACGCATCATCCTGGGCAGGGAATTATTTCCGGACGCATAGTCCTCGATATACTGGCGTGCGTCCCACCATTTGAGCGGCCGCGTATACTGTAGAAGCTCGGTGGCCTGGCAGAAATACCTTGTATTTTGCTTGGAGTCCGATGCGTGGGTCGCTTTCAACACGTCCTCTTCGGTGCAGCCTGCTGAGAGGCGCCCGGCGTCGGATATTTCCGCGAATTCGCCCTTTTCGACGGGTTTGAGCCAAGCCTGCTTCCAGAAGATCAGGCATCCTGCCTGGCACCCCCCGTAAGCCGCGCCGTCGCACCGATGATTCAAGTGGACACTGTCAGGCAGCCGGCGGCCGACATAATCTCCGCTGACCGTGTCGCAGGTTTTGTGTGCGCTCTTATAGATCTCGAATTTTTGACCACAGTATTCGAACATCTGCGGCATGAACGGCAGTCCATCGAGGCGGCCACCCTTATCGAGCGTTGCAAGGATCTCCTCCTTGCTTCGTACCTCGACCCAGTCACCGGCTCGCATCTTCATGTTGAGCTCCTTCTGTTGATACGTGGTTCGCTCGATCAAGCCCACCCGGAGGCGCGGTGATCCCAGACGATATCCAATTTGACGGGAAAATTCCATGGTAATCGTCATCGACACGACGTAGGGTTCGCGAACAACTTTGCGAACGAAGACCTTCGCGGCTCGAAATCACCGCCCGACCCACCGGGAACGGAAGCATATGGAAGTCCTGAAGCAGCGTACAATTCGAGGCGGCCTCGCCAAGCTTGTCGGCCAGGGGATAACGTTTGCGCTGCGGCTGTTTTACATCGTGGTGATGGCGCGGCTCCTTTCGCCGTCGGAGTTCGGCCTTGTCGCCATGGTCACAGTCATAACCGGAATTTACGACCTGTTTCGGGACGGGGGCCTTTCGGCGGCCGCCATCCAACAAGCAACCGTCACCGAGGAGCAAAAGTCCACGCTGTTCTGGGTCAACATGCTCATAGGCGCGACCCTTACCCTACTTTGCCTGTTGACTGCGCCAATTCTCATTCGCTTTTATCAAGAACCTCGTCTTTTCGGGGTCACGGCGGTGATATCCGGCGGCTTCCTGTTCAGCGCCGCCGGTGCGCAATATGCGGCCATACTGCACCGCGAGTTGCGTTACGTCACGCTGGCTCTGATCGACGTTTTCAGCGTTCTCGTGAATACGGTCACAGCAATCGCGATGGCTGCCACCGGCTGGGGCTATTGGTCGCTCGTTGTACCCTCGGTTGGAATAACAGTTATCAATACTGTCGTGATGTGGCTCGTCGTGGGTTGGAGGCCGGGTTGGCCGCACCGCGATGCCAAGGTGATGGCGATGCTGAAATTCGGCGGAACGACGAGCTTGAATAGCCTCGTCGTTTATATCGCCTATAACCTCGACAAGATTTTGATCGGTCGATTCTGGGGAGCTGATGCGCTCGGTCTTTATTCGCGAGCATATCAACTTATCAATATCCCGACGACGCAACTGAACGGTGCCCTTGGAAGCGTGGCGTTCTCCGCCTTGTCGCGCCTTCAGAATGAGCCTGCGCGATATAAGAACTACTTCATCAAAGGTTACTCGCTCGTCGTTGCTTTGACGGCTCCAATCACACTGTTTTCTGCCGTATTCGCGGATGACATCATTCGCGTCGTAATGGGCCCCCGTTGGGAGGCCGCGGCGACGATCTTTCGCCTGTTGACGCCAACCGTTCTGTTCTTTGGCTTGGTCGATCCGCTCGCCTGGTTTCTGATGTCGAGCGGCCTGCAACGGCGAAGCTTGAATATTGCGTTGGTTCTCGCACCGATTTGTATTGTCTCCTATCTCGCCGGGCTGCCTTACGGACCGACCGGTGTGGCTGCGGCTTTTTCCATCGCGCTGTCCTTGTGGCTTGTTCCRCACATGATGTGGTGCGTCAAAGGCACAAGCATCACGATGACCGATCTACTTGGCGCAATTTGGCCTCCTTTCGGTTCGGCGATTGTCGCGACGATTGCCGCTGTCGCGGTTGAGGCTCTCGTCGGTCACACAGAGCCTGCTCTGTTGAGGGTTGCTCTCAGCGCGAGCGTCATGGCAGCAACTTATTCGGCAATGCTGCTTGTCGTAATGGGTCAGAAAACATTCTATCTGAACCTCATATCCCAGGTGAGGACATAGGTCGTGCTGCCTTGACGGGGCGGCTTCTTGCGGTTTCGAATCTCAGTAAAAATCGCTCGGCGCCAAGGTAAAGGCGCGCGCCGTTGTCCAAGCAGAAATGCCCGCGCGGTCGTTATGCGCTCGACCGAGCGGCCCACCTGTTCCAGCATGAGCGTGCATCTCTTCTGCTTCCGGGGCGTCGGGGCGATTTGGAAACGCTGCTATGGCAGGCGCGGGAAGCGATGGCGTGGCCTCGCCAAAGCCACCGCCCAGGTTCACTTCACCGCCATCGCCTACAATCTCAAACGGACCCGCTCAATCGTCATGGCAGCCGTTTGAGCGCGGAAAAGGCCACTGTAACCCAGCGCCCAACACTCGCATCGAGCGGGCCGCAAACCGCCAAATCCGCGCCGTCTACGCCTACCCGCGCACAGGTCTCACAAGAGGCGATCGAAGCGTGATCGTCCAGGTCGAAGAAGCGCTCGGTGAGTTCCTCGCGATTCCTGGCCTTGGCCGCCTCTGGTGATGTTTGCGTCGGCCTCGCCGGCGACGATCCGGCGAGCGCCAAATGGACGTATTATGGATAAGCCCAGAACAGCTTGTCGTCGAGAAGGCCGCTTTGGCGATGCTTCATCAGCATTTTGAGCCGGGTATAGGGCGGCGCACGGAAGTCATCCTCGCTCATGGCGATACGCTCAAATACATCATGCATTTGGCGGGCGCCGGATTCCGCAGTCCAGCGCGCTTCGAATGTCGGCAACACGTGGCCGATCTTGTCGAAATTCACGCGGTAGGAACGGTTATCCGCGCTCGGCTCGCCGACAATCAACTCGCAACCGGAAAACTCGTTCGCGACGATGCGTGCGATCTCGATAACGCGGTAGTTCTGCTGGTTCGAACCGACATTGAAGATCTGGCCGCGAATACGATCGGGTGGTGCGGTCAGCGACAGATGCACGGCTTGGCACATATCGAGCGCATGAACGAGCGGTCGCCAAGGTGAGCCGTCGGAGAGGAGTTTGATCTGCTTGGTGGTCCATGCGAGGCCGCAGAGGTCGTTCAGCACAATGTCGAAACGCTGGCGCGGCGAGGCGCCATAAGCAGTCGCGTTGCGCAAGAAGCAGGGTTCAAAGTCGTCCCCGGCCATGGCGGAGACATCGTGCTCGACCTTGGCCTTGCATTCCGCATAGGCCGTCTGCGGGTTCACCGGGCTCTCTTCGTCGAGAATCTGGTCTGGAGCGCCGACCCCATAAACTGAGCATGAGGACATGTAGACGAAGCGTTTGACACCGGCTTTGCGCGCGAGTTGTGCCAGCCGTACCGATCCGCCATGATTGATCTCATGTGTCAATTGGGGGTCCTGCTGCCCCAGCGGATCGTTGGACAGTTCGGCGAGATGCGCGACCCCGTCGAAGCCTTCAAGGTCTTCGGCTGTGATTTCACGCAAATCTTTCGTGATGACTGCCGGGCGCGGTCCCCTCATCGGATAGAGCCAACCCTGGCGGTAATAGCCGGTATCGAGGCCAACGGCTTCGATACCCTGCTCGATCAGATACGGACCAAGAAGCGCGCCGATATATCCATCTGCGCCAGTAAACAGCACACGCATGTCTAGACCCCAGCCATCAGAAACCAGCTAATCTGTTCCCAACATACCAACGCGCGAAAGCTTCACATGGCAGCGCACCCCTTTATCCGGCGATCGGGTTGGCCAGCGGTACAGCCCGCTCGCACCGGCATATCGTGGATTAAGTTGCTGAAGCAAAGGAGGCCGGCGTGGAGTTCACGCATCGGCACGATCCGGGACTTCGAAGCCGCAGGCCTGGCTGATCAAGCACATACGCCTCTGCCTCACGACACGCTGCTCAACGAGATCATCATGCCGCAAAATCGCGACTTATTACTAGCAGATTTAATTACCTAAGGGAAGAATGTCTCGGTGCCGCGCTGGCGTATGATTTTTAGGTCGCAAGGGATCATTTTTTATGCGCCCAAGCTTCGAAGCTTGCTATAGTCTTAGATCTGATCCGCAGGGATCGCTCGCCAGTGTCATTTAACTGAATCTTGGGGGGCTGATTTGAAATTCGTCGCTACTAAGCTCGCGGGGGCGTTCATCCTTGAGCTCGAACGCAGGGAGGATGAACGAGGCTTCTTCGCACGGACCTTCTGCCAGAACGAATTCCAAGCTCACGGCCTCAAGGCGACGATCGCACAGGCCAATCTCGCCTCGAACATCCACAAGGGCACGCTGCGGGGCATGCATTTCCAATATCCCCCGGCGGCGGAAACCAAGCTCGTGCGATGCACGCGCGGGTCAATCCTCGATATTATCGTCGACCTGCGTCCGGAGAGTCCCACATTCCTGGAGCATATCGAGGTGGAGCTGAGCCAGGAGAACGGTCGTGCGCTCTACGTGCCGGAGCGTTTCGCGCATGGTTATCAGGCGCTCGAAGACGGGACGGACACCAGCTATCAGGTCGGCGAATTCTATACGCCGAGCGCTGAAGGCGGCCTGATGTACAACGACCCGCGTCTGGGCCTGACATGGCCGCTGCCCGTGACGGTCATCTCGCCCAAAGACCAGGCTTTTGCGCCGTTCGATGCGGTCGAGACCGAGTTGAAGGCCAAAATGGGCTCCAAGCCAGTGTCGGTGGCCGGCTGAAGGAACAGGGGTAGAGCGCCATGCTGATCGTCGATACTGCTCTGAAGAGGCGTGCGGAAGAGAACAACCCGATCCGAGTCGGCATTCTCGGCGCGGGATTCATGTGTCAGGGACTTGCAAACCAGCTCGCGCATTCCGTGCCGGGAATGCGCCTGGCTGCGATCTCCAATCGCCGTCCGGAGCGGGCCCTGAACGTTCTTGCCTATGCCGGCTTCGAGAACAGCAAGCTATCGGACAGGCAGACGGAGCTGGATGAGATCATCCGCTCCGGAAAGCCGGCGGCAACGGAAGATGCCATGCTATTGGCGCGCTCGCCGGAGATCGATGTGCTGGTCGATACGACCGGCTCGGTCGAGTTCGGCGCGCACCTCGTGCTGGAAGCTTTCAAACACGGCAAAGACGTGGTTTTGATGAACGCCGAGATCGATGCCACCATCGGGCCGATCCTGCGGGTGCATGCGCACCGATATGGCCGGATTCTTTCCGCTTGCGACGGCGATGAACCGGGCGTGCAGATGAATCTGGTTCGCTGGGTGCGGGGCCTGGGGCTGACGCCTCGCCTCATCGGCAACATCAAGGGTCTACAAGATCCGTACCGCACCCCGACCACTCAAAAAGCCTGGGCGGAGCGCTGGGGGCAGAATGCGGCGATGGTGACGAGCTTCGCCGACGGCTCCAAGATCAGCTTTGAGCAATCCATCGTCGCAAATGCCACCGGCTTCAAAGTGCTTCAACGGGGCATGTCGCGCGGGCGCGAATACCGCGACGACGTCATGGCGATAGGCAAGCTATACGACATCGACCAGTTGCGAGAGCTCGGCGGCGCCATCGACTATGTCGTCGGCACCCCCCTCACCAAAGTCTTCGTGCTCGCGGAGCATCCTGATCCAAAACAGCAGCACTACCTCAATCTCTACAAGATGGGCGAAGGGCCGCTCTATTCGTTCTTCACGCCTTACCACCTCGTCCATTTCGAGACGCCGCTGTCGATTGCGCGGGTGGTTCTGTTCCGGGATGAGCTGGCGCCGCCGCTCGGAGGCCCGGTGGTCGAGGTCTGCGCGATCGCCAAGCGGGACCTCAAGGCCGGCGAGACGCTCGACGACTACGGCATGTACATGACCTATGGCGAAGCGGTGAATGTCGATGAAATGAGCGCCGGGCGCTATCTGCCAGAGGGTTTGGTCGCCGGCTGCCGCCTCGTCCGCGACATCGCGAAGGACGAGGTCCTGACATATGACGACATCGTCCTGCCGCCCGGACGGCTAGCCGACACGCTTCGCGCTGAGCAATATCGCCATTTCCGTGGCGAGACCTGGCTCGAGGATCTGCTCAAGATTGCGGCGTGATCTCAGCCGGTCGGCCGGCGTCGTAGAAGACGCACATAGGCGCTGCTGAGCGTGTCAAGGCCGCGGCTTCGCAGGCGTCGATACACTGGAAGATGCAGCACGGCGAGGGCGCAAACCCCTGCGTAAAGCAGCCCGGCGGCCGCAATGGCTGCCAGCGCAGGTGCCGTCGAGAGACTTGCGGTTATCAGCGAGAGCGCGAAGCCGATCGCGGCTGCGGTTAGCGTCGGCACGGCGATCACGGCGAGGATATCGAAAATACTGATATTCGTCTGATAAGTGGCCATGAGCATCGAAGGAAAGAACGCGACGTAACGCGAAATGCTGTAACACAGCGCTACGCCCACCGGGCCATATGGAAGCCCCATCAAGAACGAGCTGACATAGATCGGGACACCGATCAGACTCCAATAGAACATGCGATCGGTGCGACCCGTCGAGATATAGATCCAACCGGTCGCGCCCATCGGCACGGATGCCAGCATGCCGAGCACCAGACAGCTGAAGATCAGCTTGACAGGCTGCCATTGGGGGCCGAGCACGATGTCGACGATAGGGGAGGCGCCTCCATAAAGGAGACAGGCCATCGCAGCGCCTACGAGCGTGACGACGCTCAATGCATCGAGATAGGCTTCGCGCCACCTTGCGGGCTCTCGGCGTAGCCGACTCAGCACTGGCACCATTGATGAGCCCAATGGTCCGCTCAGAAAGTTGAGCGGTATCACCAGTAGATTGTAGGCCCGCGAATAGAAGCCGAGTTCGACCGAACCCCAACGGGCTCCGATCAGAATATTATCGAGCTGCTGATGGAAGTAATTCAGAATCATCGCGCCGGTCAGATGGAAGCCAAATTTGAGTGATGCTTTCGCGGCCGACCAGTCTTTCACAATGCTTGGCCGCCAGGGGCAAAGAATCCAGACCGCCGCCGTCGTCGTGAAGGCCGTCACCCATGTTTGAATGACGAGCGCCCAATAGCCGGCGGAGAACAGCTTAGCCGCGATGACGGCGACCACGAGACCGGTTGCAAGAGCGCCAAGCGAGGCGATCTGCAGATCGAGCCAGCGCATGTTACGGGTGAGCAGGGCGGTGGGCAGTCCGCCGAGCGCATAAATCGGTGCGTTCAGGCCGAGCCCGAGGACAACGAGCGGTAAGCGCCGGTCTTCGAAAAACCAAAGTGATGCTGGCGCAGCGACCGCCGAGAGCAGGAACGCCAAGCATCCCATGCCGAGGGCGATCCACATCAAGGCGCTGGCTGTGTTTTGGTCGAGTTCCTCTCGCTGCACCGCGGCCGTCGCCACATTGAGTTCGGTCAGTACGATGACGAAGGCCGTCACCGTGCTGCCCATGGCGACAAGCCCGAACTGGCTCGGTTCAAGCAGGCGCGCAAGCATGGCCGAGCCGGCCAGCTGCAGCGCGAGGCGCACGAACTGGGCGCCTATCGCAATGGCGCCCCCCGCGATCGTGCGTTTCCCGAGAGCATCCCTCAGATGGGGGGGGGACAGCATCCGCTCGTTGACGGCCATCTGCGCCTGGGCATCGCGGTTGCCGATCAATAGGCCCGCCCCCCTTGTAACGCCCGCGCTATCGAAATGGCGGTGCCTGCGGGATCAGATGGTTCGTCAGGGCGTTATCAGATTGAGAAATACATGAAGATATGCTAATGTGCGACTGCGTTAATTTCGTGTCAAGCGGCGTTTATATTTGGAAGGCAAGGCCATGCGTAGGAATGGGCCTGGGACCATCGCTTTCTTCGGTCATTTCAACTCAACGAATTTTGGAAATGAATGTAGTCTTCAGGCCGCTCTGTACAATCTTCGTCGGTTATACCCCGGTTCGAAATTTATCTGCATAACCGATGATCACGAGAACGCTGCAAAAGCTGACGACGTTGAAGCCGTTCCAGTCAACCAAGAGCTGTTCAAATTCTGGGTGGCCAAGACGTCCCTGGGGCGGCTTGTGCGCAGAGCCGTTCTCGGGTTTCCCGCCGAGCTGTGGCGGTGCATTTCCGCAATTATGGTGCTGAGACGCGCGCAAATGTTGATCGTCCCGGGGACGGGATTGCTCACGGATGTCTTCGGGCTGGGGGGGTGCGGGCCCTACGGCCTCTTCAGATGGGCGCTTATTGCGAAGCTCTGTGGATGCCGGCTGCTGTTTCTGAGTGTAGGTGTAGGGCCGCTCTACCGCCGGCTCGGCCGGTTCTTCGCGAAGTCGGCTCTATCGCTGGCTGATTTCCGCTCATATCGGGAGATTTCGAGCCGCGAATACCTCGCGAGTATTGGGTTCAAGGCCGGCTGCGATCCAGTCTACCCGGATCTCGCATTTAGCCTGCC
Organism: Allobosea sp. TAF32; assembly: GCF_052113585.1. Lineage (NCBI taxonomy): Bacteria > Pseudomonadati > Pseudomonadota > Alphaproteobacteria > Hyphomicrobiales > Alloboseaceae > Allobosea > Allobosea sp. TAF32. The sequence goes on from NZ_JBFRDM010000004.1 coordinate 53,552, forward strand.
GATCCCGGCCTTGCCGTCAGAGGGAAATAAGGCCCACGAAATCGGCCTGGGGGTCATGAGCTACGCGGGAAATTACAGCGTCCCCAATCCCAGCGCATCGACTGACCAGGATTACTGGGACAAGTTGGTTCGGTTCTCCAGATGGCTGATTTCCCAGGGTTATAATGTGAGGCCCCTCATCGGCGATACAGTGGACGTATCGGCAAGGGACCGCTTTATTCAATTGTTGGGCGAAGGCGCACAAGCACAGGACGACGACGCGATCATTGATGAGCCTGTCACCTCGGTCGAGAGCTTGTTGTCGGCGCTTACCGTATCGGATTTTGTCGTGGCGACCCGCTTTCACAACGTCCTGCTGGCGTTGCTCGGCGGAAAGCCGGTCATTGCCATTTCTTTTCATCACAAATGCGCATCGTTGATGGCTGCGATGGGCATGTCGGCCTATTGTTTGGACATACACGCATTGGATTCAGACGCGCTCATCCAAACTTTCGAGCTCTTGACGGCCGATGCCAGCGACGTCAAAGCCCAAATCGCGCAAAAAGTGCTCGAGTTTCGCGACGAATTGGATGACCAATATAGGCGAGCCTTTGGCGTAGCGGCAGACGCGACCGGTCTAAGAGCCGGATAATCCCAAGCTTTTCGGAGCTGGAGTGCCCCTCACGCGTCGCCGCGTCCGCGATCATGTTTCGCAGATCGCAGAAATGGCCCCCGGCGAACGCCCCCGGGGGGGGGCGGGTGCGGGGGCAGATCCCGCGGGGCAAGAGGCGGCCATTTGCCGATCAGGAGCGATAAGCAAGGCGCTCTTTTGAGAGAGCATCGAACGTGGCAAGCCGGGCCGTCTTGCGCAATGTTACCGACATAAACCGCAGTAAGTTCGCGAACGACATTTCCGCTTGAAGTCCCGTCACATACGAGCGAAACGCTCTGCTCGTCTGCCCGCTGTCGAAGTTCAAATTGCCGATCTCGTACCACCGTTGCGAGATCGAGTTTTTGATCGCGTCTTCCAGCCCGTGCGATTTTATGAAACTGCCATAGGCCCTTTCATACTCCTGCACGACGCGCTGGCTATATTCACAATTCTCAAGAAAATTCTTCGTCAGCCCACCCTGATGAATGCGGTATGTGTGTAAGACGCGCGGAATAACATAGAAATTCGAATTCGTCGCGCATCTCAACCAATAATCATAATCTTCGGCTTGTTTCAAATCTTCGTTAAACAATCCCACCGCCAAAGCGCATGATCTTCGAATGGTAATCCCATTGGTTCCTACAAAATTGACGCGAAGGAGCCATCTCACCGCATCCTGTCGCGAAATTTCTTTCTCAAATGGGAAGTCCGGAAATGCAACCCATTTGCTGAAGTGTCGTTCTGAGCGGCCGTCTTCATGGAGGCGTTCGAAGTCACTACAACAAATATCGACGTTCTCATGCTTGTCCAGAACATCCGCGTGAGCCTCGAGGCGTCGGTCATGCCAATAGTCGTCCGGATCCAAAAACGTGATGTAATCTCCGATCGACGCACCGATGGCGGTGTTTCGCGCTCCAGAAACGCCCTTGTTCGCTTGATATATGTATCGAAGCTTGCCGCCGAACGATGCGGACGCCTCATTGACGACTGACCGGCTATTGTCCGTCGACCCATCGTCGACGACGATAATTTCAAAATCTTGAACTGTTTGTTTTTGGACACTATCGAGCGCCTGCCGAATGAGGTGAGCGTTATTGTAGTTTGCAATCAAGACGCTGAATTTTGGCGTTGCCATTTGGAAACTCCATCCATCCGCTTTATCAAGGTCATCTGACGATGCCAGGAGGCTCTTGGCAGGTTCAGTTTAGAATTCGGTGCAGTCTTGTCCGAGCCAGCCGCAGGAGCGGTTGGCGCTTTTATCATTCCGAGTTCCGGGGTATCGGGGGAGTTCTGTCGCTGGTCGGCGCAGTGTGGGGTCGGCTGGAGCTGCTGTGCTCATCCTCGATGCGTTCAGCGCCTTTGGATTTTGGGTCGCATCTGGCGAGCGGCTCATTGCCTGGCGACGCATGCTCCAGTCCCCCTGAGCTTCAAAAAAATAACGACAGCCGATTGCCGCTGTTCCAGAGCGGTCTCCGCGCGGGAGGGGCTGCGAACAGCAGCACGGATGCGTTGATCGCGCGGCTGAGTTGGAAATCGAGAAGCTCGGACTCTTCCCCCTGCCTGGCCCGGAGCGCGCGCACTCGGTCGCCCTAGTCGCTTTCCTGCCGTTCAAGCTGCGCGCTTGAAACCAAACTTTCGAGGAGCGACACCGAGATTTCTTGCTTCCTGCAGCACTTCAGCAAAAACCGCCCTGTGCGTCGCGGATCGCATCAAAACGAGCACGTAAGTTACGGCAAAAACCAGCGACAGCATCGCCAGTCGAAGGAGCGGCGTCATTGACGACAATAATTCGGCTTCCAATACGTAGCATAGGATTCCGGCAGCGATAGTCGCGACAAGCGCGCCGCTCAGCCCCGTCATGATATCCCGAAAGTGAATTCCCGTATCCCGCAGTGCCCAAGTGGCTATTGGAATGGCCTTCAGCATCATTACGGCGGAGTATGACAAGGCGACGCCCTCTGGTCCGTAAGGTAGTCCGATCATCACCCCGGCCAGCACCAGGGGGGCTGAGACCAGCGCAATTTTCAAACCTCTTTCAGCCATCCCAAGCGCGCTCAATAGCCATCCGATCGGGTTGTTGATTGCGAAAACCAGCACTGTTGGCGTCAAAAGCCTGAATATGGGCACGACTTCGCTCCATCTCGGGCCTAGGAGGACCGCGATCACATCGTCCGCAAATAGCGCGCAAGCGAATGTCAGCGGGAGCGTCAACGCAACAACACATGTATAGATTTGCAGGAATGAGCGCCGCAAGCGGGCGCGATCCCGCTTGACTTGGGCCAAGGCATTGAACGCGACATCCCCTATGGCGTTATTTAAAGTATCTATTGGAAACGATATTAAATAGTTGCTGCGTCCATAGAGTCCTATCGCTTCTTCGCCCCAGAATTTTCCAATCAGGACATTTTGCAAATTGCTGGTGAAGTAAGTTATCGCGCTTGTAAGCGTCATGGTCCTGCCGAAGCGCAACATCATCGTAACATGCACGTCGATACCCGGAATTTTGGGAACCCATCTCGCGCTGTACCACACACCAATAGTTGCGATGAGTGGCTGCAAAGCAATCATATATGCCAAAGCAAAATACCCGTACCCGATCCAGGCGAAATAAATGGCCACTGCTGCGCTGATCAGGTCGGATGTAAGTTCAATTATCGCTACTCTACCGTAGCGCATTTGCCTGGAAATCATCGCCCCATGTTGTATGCCGGCACCCGAAAATATGAATCCAGTTCCGATGATGATCGTCGCAGCAACAAGTCTGGGGTCGCCGTAGAAGGAGGCGATAGCAGGGGCCAGTGCGACGCATACGGCGAAAAGGATCAAGCCGAAGAGGAGGGTTATCCAGAAAAGAGCCGAGGATTGATCCGCCGAGATCGAGTCGCACTGGATCGCAGCATGATAAAGCCCCAGGCTGCTGAAAAGTCCTAAGAAGCCAGTGAAAGTCACAACCATGGTGATCAAGCCATAGTCGCTCGGTGCAATCAGGCGCGCCAGCACCATTGTTGACAGTATTTTTATGATGACTCGTCCAATTTGGGCTATTATTTTTGTGAGCCCGGCGTGGATGGATTTTCCCCGAAGGTTCTCCATGGTGAATTGATGGCTCCATTGCCCCTCTTTGCTTAACGCGGTGGCGCGTGATCGGGTTCGAATACTCTCCGGAGATCACAGGCTGAGCGAGTCGCTTCGACGCGCGATTCTGCGGCCCGGACGACTGACCACCACCCAGCCTTGGAAGCATTTCTCGTTGTCGGATGAAATCCGGGAGCTTGGGGGCTTCGATCTGTGCCAACAAGGCGGTTGTCGGAGCCCACGCCGAGCAAAAGCGCAACCCGTTGCGCGTTTGAGCCATGGCGCAGCGCCTAAGGGCGCGCGGAAGTATTTGCCGGAGTAGACCGCCTCCTTTGGTGCAATCAGCGGCATGGCGGCTGCCGAGCAAGAAAGTGATGGGCAGGTCCCGGCATTGGCCAGCATGTTGGCTTCGGTCGTGCGTCCGCGGGGCGGCGCTGACCCATCGTCGTGCCTGATCCCGCGAACGGTGCTTCCACGGAGAAGACCTGAACACGCACTGGTCCTGGACGCTTGCGGATGTGGCCGAACCGAAGGTCCGCGAAGCGAACAGACGGCGGCTCGGCTCAGACGCCGCGAACTGCGCGTATCAGCCAAAATGCAACGTCGTTGATCCATGCCTCATTCTGGGGGCTCCGAAGCGGGCCGGAATGCGACTGTGGTCATTTTGGGGAGCGGATCTGCAGTCGTTCATGGCCTTCGTCCAATGCCTTGGCTGCGTCTCAGAGAAGCCGGACGAATTTTGAGGTAATCCGGAAGGGTTACCTCATGTGTGCGGGCGGGAATCCCTTTGCTCGCTTCGTTGTGCACTGCTCCAAGCGTAAGCTCATTGCTCTCGTGGGTTGAGTAGTGAGGATGTAATCGTGGCATCGAGCGCAGAAATCTCGGCGACGGAATTGCATGATACCGCGCAGAGGATCAAGGAACTTCGAAAGGCCGCGACCGAACACGCTGTGGAAATCGGGCGTGAACTACTCAGCATTAAAGAAAAGATGCCTCACGGTGCCTTCGTTAAGTGGGTCGAAAAGGCGTGCGAGTTCAAGATCAGAACCGCGCAGGACCTGATGAAGCTCGCGCGTGAGGCGCATTCCGATGAGAAGCTCGTCGCGCTGATGGTTCCGTCGACGCTGCGCGTCTACCTTTCCAAGAAAATCCCACCTGCGGTCCGTAGTACGATCCTGAAACGGCTCGAGAACGGCGAGCGCATCTCGCGCAACGAAATCTATTCTCAGGCTTCGGATGCGAGGACGACGGCTAAGGCGGACGCCGGCGATCGCTCGATACGCGAAGGGATGTCCTCGTCGTTCTTCTCCAAGCCTGAAACTCTGAAGACGACTGAAGAGAAACGCAGCAATGCCGGCGGCGATCGAGCACGGGCGGTAGCTGAGCTGATTCTTCGCCGTCTCAGCCCGCAAGACTACGAGACGATCATGGAAGAAACGAGTTGGGAGGTTTGGAACCGGGCTTTCGTCTGGATGAGAGCTGCGCAGATCGTGGATTCCGAACGGGTAGAGCTCACACTATCAAACGCGCCCGCCCCTCAGAACTTTGAGGCGCTGCCAGCCAAATTGCAGTGAATATTGTTGCGTGCTTTTTGTTAATTGCCTGCGGTGCCGAAGTAGGGTGATGGCACTATAGCCGCTGTATCGAGCGAGCCGAGAGCGGGCATTGGCAGCAGACGAATAGAGATCGGGAGTCCAATGACGGTCTATTTTGGAGAGCGCCAATCTTTAATGCCGTCCGGCTTAGATTGCCTCCGTCGCCGCTGGAAGCTGGTTGCTGCTTGTGTTGTATTCTCAACGGTGCTCGGACTGCTTTTTTCGTTACTCCGGCCGGTGAATTATACCGCTTCAACGCAGCTTTTGATCTACGTGAAGGAAGTCCAGCCGGGGCCGGACCTGGTCATTTTTCTGGGGCGTGCCGATCTCACACAGGTCGAGAACGAGATCGAGATCATCCGCTCGCGCGGCACGCTGACCAAAGTGGCGCAGTCGCTGAAATTGTCCGAGGATCCCGAATTCGTTCCGCCAGCGACGTCCCTGCAAAGCATCGCGCAATGGCTGTTCGGCGCGCCGTCGGCGACGTCTGATGAAAGCCGCAACAGACAGGAACTCGCCGTCGACGCGCTCACCAAGCGCATCGAATTGAAGCGGATTGGAACGAGCCACACCATCCTCGTCAACGTAACGACTTCCGACCCGGAGAAGTCCGAGCGGATCGCGAACGGCATCAGCCAGGTCATGCTTCAGGCGCGGGTCAGCGCGGACCAGGACGGCAGCAGGTCGCCGCTGCTGCGGGAGCGCCTGCAGGGATTGGGTCCCAGCGTCTATGTGATGACGCGGGCCCTTGCTCCGGACAGGCCGAGCGGACCGCGCAAGCTCCTCGTCATCCTCGGGGCCTTCATTGTTGGACTTGTCGCCGGATCGATGCTGGCTCTGCTGCTGGACTTCAAGGACAAGACGATCCGCACCGCCGCGCAGGTTGAGGATTTCGGCCTGGAATGCATCGGCGCGATCCCCTTGCTCAAATGCGGTGCTTCGGCGGCTTCGCGGTCGCCTCGCTCGACGAAGGAGCAGGGGAGGGAGGATCCGTTTCTGCCTGTTCCGCTGCTGAATCAGACTTTGCTCCGGATGACGGTCGCGATTGAAGCATCGAAGGCGCGCGTCGTCGGCATTGCGTCTTCGGTCGCGAACGAGGGGGCGACCACGGTTGCAAGGCAGCTCGCACATATGGCGGCTCGCAGCCAGCGGAGAGTGCTGCTTGTGGAGCTCGATCGAAACGAGACGCCGCGCGCCCTCGCTCAGGCCCCGTCGCCGGGCGGAGTGCCTGTTTCCGGGACGAATGAGCGGCCGAGCGACGGTACTCGTCGGAGCAATCGTGCAAGCGGCCCTGATGTTCTTGTGACTGCGGCCTGGGACAGCATCGAAGCGCCCGCGAACTGGTGGATGCATAGCAATCAAAAGTTCTCGGCCGATTATGACCTCATCATCGTGAGCCTGCCGCCGCTTGAACGCGGAGCCGAATTCCGCATGGCCGCGCAGGACCTCGACGGAATCCTGCTCGTTATCAGATGGGGTAAAACAGAGATGGAGCAGGTCCAGCGCGCCTTCGCGGTATCGGGCGCCATGCCATCGGACTTCATCGGAGCAGTCCTGAACATGATGGACGATCGGATGATCGGACAGTTCGGGGACAAGCTCTGGGAGGCGGAAGCAGCAACGACAATTCGACGAGGCCTCTTCGGACTGGCGATGCCAGCGGAGCCTGTCGCGGGGCAATCATGAATCGGAAAGGTGCTACGATGAAGCGGAACCGTTCATGGCTTAATGTCGCGGGATCAATTTCTCTGGTTCTGTGCGTGGTGAGTGGAAGCGCAGTCCGTGCGACATCTGATTACAGCGTTCGCGCTAACGACAAGCTCAAGATCAAGATCTTCCAATATCCTGAGTTGAGCGGCGAATACACTGTTCGCGCGAACGGTACGATTTCCATCGCGCCCGTTGGAGATATTCCGGTCAACGGCCTTTCGGCCAACGAGATCGCGAACCAGATTTCCGATCGTTTCGTGCGGGCGGGGATCTCCGACAAGCCTGGCGCGTCGGTTGAAATTCTCGAGACGCGGCCGGTCTATGTCCTGGGCGATGTGCAGAAGCCGGGTGAGTATCCATTCCGACCAGGGATGACCGTCCTGCAGGTCGTCAGCCTCTCCGGTGGGTGGCTGCGGTTCAACGACCCCGGCCTCATGCGGCTCGATCGGGACAGCATCACCATAACCGGTGAAATGCGGACTCTCGTCAAGCGGTACCAGCAGCTGACGGCGCGCCGGGCTCGCCTGAACGCAGAACTGGTGATGAAGGCCGATATCCAGTTTCCGCCGGATCTTATGATGCGGTCGCAGAACGACACCGGGCTGCGGCAACTCATCGACGAAGAGCGCTCTCTTTTGAACATCCGCGTCGACGCACTCAAGACGCAGATCGAGAGCCTCGAGCAGAATCGCGACCTGTATGAACGCGAGATCGACGCAGTCAAACGCCAGATCCAAGCCAACAAGGCTCAATACGCAAGCGCTGAAAAGGAGCTCGTGGAAGTTCGTGATCTGGTCAGGCGTGGTCTGTCGACCCTCAGCCGCTTGACGAATCTTGAACGCATGCAGGCTCAGCTCGACATGAACGAGCAGGGCTTGCAGACGCTGATCTTGCGGGCGCGCCAGAACATCACGCAGGTCGATCAGAGGATCTTCGATCTGAAGAGCGAGCGGAATGCGTCCTTGACCGCCGAAGTGCAGAAAGTCCGGATGGATCTCGATGACATCAGCGTCAAGTTCGAGACCAACCGGAGCCTTCTCGTCGAGGCCCAGGTGACGATCCCGACCCTGGTCGGCAATTCCGACGCCACTGTCGAAACCCGCAGCCTGACGGTGGTGCGTATGCAGGACGGGAAGGCGCAGACGATTGACGCGCAGGAGAGCACCGAACTGCTGCCCGGAGACGTGCTCAGGGTTCAGAGGAGCATCCTTCCGAGCGGGCTGGGTATAGGCGCGCCTGAACAGACCAACATCATGGTGCCTGCTCGGGTCAAGCAATAGCAGCGCGGCTGCGCGATCTGCGTAGCCGTGCGCCCGGCCCCGTTTTGCTTTTGAGTCATGGATTGTTGCGTGCGCTGATGTGAGTGGGAGATCGACGATGGCCTTCGGCGACAAGGACTACGGGAAGACGAGGGAAGGTGACGGGCTCTCGATTCAACAGCAGATGCTGGCATTCGAGCCGCAGCTGCGTGCCTACGCGATGTCCATCAGCCGCAGCGCTGACCGATCCGACGATCTGGTTCAGGAAACGCTGCTGCGCGCCATCAGCAAAATCGACACCTTTCGGCCGGGCACGAACCTTGGCGCCTGGCTGACGACGATCCTGCGAAACTGCTACCTCTCCGATCTCCGGCGCCGCCGCCATGAGGTGGAGGACGCTGACGGGTGCTATTCCGAGGCGTTGCGCTCCGCGCCGGAACAGGAAGGCCAGCTGGAATATCAGGAATTCTGCGCGGCTTTGAGAGAGATTCCGTTCGACCAGCGCGAGGCGCTTCTGCTGGTCGGGGCTGCCGGGCTATCCTACGAAGATACGGCCACGCTTTGCCGCACCACGACCGGAACCATCAAGAGCAGGATCAACCGGGCTCGCTCGCGATTGGCGGCGTTGCTTGCGATCGATAGCGTAGCCGAGATCGGTTCCGACAGTCAGACCCGCGCGGTCATGGTCGGCCATCAGGGCATGGATTCCACGCGGTGGCTTTTCTGAACGCCGGAGAATCGAGGCTCCGGCGCCGTACCTTACGATCTCCGAGCGGTCTCGCACGGAACCCGTGCGAGACCGCCGCGCGCTTACCGTTCGCGCAAGCTGTCGTGCTGGTAGCGGGAGAGCGGCGAGAGCAGATAGCTGATGATCCGCCGCCTTCCGGTCTTGATCTCCGCCGTCACGGCCATGCCGGGCGACAGATTGACCTGCTTGTCCTCGATCGCCAATTGCGTGCGGTCGAGGGAGACGCGCGCGGAATAGAGCAGTTCCTGGCCGCGCGGCTCGCTGCTGTCGGTGTTCGCGCCCGACGTCTTGTCGGCTGAGCTGTCGGGGATCTTGTCGCGCGCGATGGCATCCTGCGACACGTTGAGAATGGTTCCTCGCAGCAGGCCGTAGCGCGTGAAATTGAAGGTGTCGATCTTGATCGCGGCCTCCTGGCCCGCGCTGACAAAGCCGATATCCCGGTTCGAGATCATCGCCTCGATTTCCAGCCGGCTTTCCGCCGGAACGACGAGCATCAGCGACTGCGCAGGCGTCACCACGCCGCCGATCGTGTGGATAGCGAGCTGCTGCACGATGCCGTCGACAGGTGCCGTCAGCCTTTGCAGGTTTTTGCGCTGCTCGGCCTTCACGATATCCCGCTTGAGGCCCGCGGCCTTCTGCTGCGCTTTGGTCAGCTCGTCGAAAAGGGTCCGCTCATACTCGGCAATGGTTTTCGTGCGTGTCTCCATGAGTGCGGTGACTGCAGCATTCGTCTCGTTGCCGCGCTTCTCCTGAACGAGGATATCCTGGCGCTGGCCGACGAGGTCCTGCAGTTCGGTGAGGTAAGTCACCTTGGAGCCAAGCTCCTTCTGGAAAAGCTGCTCGCGGATTTCGACGCGCTGCTGGAGCGGCACGATGGTAGACTTCAGCTTGTCGACGGAAGCCTGGATCGTGTCGCGTTCGGCTCCCTTTTGCGCGAGCTGACCGTCGATGGCAGCGAGCTTGGCCTTTTGCTCGCCGTTCTGGCTGACGAGGAAACCGCGGTACATCCGGAGCAGATCCGGCGGAGCGTCCTCGGGCGGGGCGAAGGCCGAAAGCGGATCGTCCTTGTTGGTGATCGCCGCCTGCAGTCTGGCGATGTCGAGGCGTGCAGCCATCAGGTCGTTTTGCAGATGTCCGAGCTCGGCATCGGAGGTGGTCGTATCGAGCTCGACCAGCACCTCGCCCGCCTTGACGCTCTGGCCGTCATGGACCCGGATCGCCCGAACGACGCCGGTCTCGAACGGCTGGACCGTTTTGGTGCGGCCGCTGGGTATGATCTTGCCGGGGGCAACGGCGACGATGTCGACCGTACCGATGCAGGCCCACACCAGCGCGACGGCGAAGACGGCGATGATGGTCAGGCCGATGGTGCGTCCCAAAGGCGAAGGCGGGGTTTCGACGATCTCGAGCGCCGCGGGCAGGAACGCCAGCTCCTGAGATCTCATACGGTTTTCATTCATGGATCGTGCGACAATGGCCTTCTGAAGGGCTTGCGAGCGGGTCGCGAGGCCTTGTGCCGTCGTCGTCAGAGCCTGTTTGGCCCGGATGGCGACAGCCTTGTCGAAGCGCGTGAGACCCGCAGCGGCCTCGGCCTGCTTCAGCAGGACGAGACGCCCGGCCCATTGGGCTTCAAATTCGGCCCGCGTCAGCAGGGTAGGCTCCGTGAGGTTTGAGGCCACGACGACGGCCTTTTCCTCTCCCACCTTGCCGAGCAGGAGGAACCCGCCGCCGCGAAGCTCTGCGATGCAGGGCAGCGGAAGTTCGGACAGCTTGTCCCAGGTGACGGACTGGGACCGCCCTGCGAAGCCATAGGCCCGTGCACCGCGCAGCATCTCGGCGATGCCGACGGCTCCGTTGCCGATATGGCGGCGAAGCTCTTCTACCGTGGCGGCGACGCCGCGCAGTCGCAGCAGCATCTCCAGGGCAAGAAGGCCAGATTGATCGTTTGTGAGCGCGTGCATGGCGTTTGCTTCGCCGCGGCTGCTTCCCTCCGGGAAATCAGCGCGCCGCATGTGTCCCCTGGGCTACGGAAAGGGCGGTCGAGTCGATGGTGTTCGCGGTCGCGGATCGAGCGGCCGTGTGGCTCGCCGTCGCCGGCGGGCTTCCGGCCTCAGGCAGTCCGGACTGGAGGCGGTGTAGCGTGGCGTAGCGCCCGCCCGTCCGCATCAGCGTCTCATGCGTGCCATCCTCGATCAGGCGGCCGCCTTCGATGGTCACGATGCGATCGGCCATCCGCAGGGTGGAGAGGCGATGCGCGATAATGAGCACCGTCCTTGAGCGCGCGATCTGCGCCATGTTCTGCTGGATGATGTGCTCGCTCTCGTAGTCGAGCGCGCTGGTTGCCTCATCGAAGATCAGGATGCGCGGATTGGTCGCCAGGGCGCGGGCAATGGCGATGCGTTGGCGCTGCCCGCCGGACAGGCTGCCGCCGCGCTCGCCGACGATCGTGTCGTAGCCCTCCGGCAGTTTGAGGATGAACTCATGCGCGCCTGCCAGCGTCGCGGCCTCGATCACCTTTTCCGCCGGAAGGGAGGGGTCGGCCAAGGCGATGTTGTCGCGGATCGAGCGGTTGAACAGGATATTGTCTTGCAAGACGATGCCGATCTGGCGGCGCAGCCAGGAAGGATCGATCTGGGCGACATCGACCCCGTCGACCAGAACCCGGCCGCTTTCCGGCACGTAGAGCCGCTGGGCGAGCTTGGCCAAGGTGCTCTTGCCTGACCCGGACGGGCCCACGATGCCGATCATTTGCCCGGCCGGAATATTCAGGCTGACGTCGCGAAGAATCTCCGGCCCGTCGATCCGGTAACGGAACGTGACATGCTCGAAGGAGATGTCGCCGCGGACCGAGGGGAGGGCCGTGCGGCTGGGGTTGTAGGCCGGCTCTGGCGTGGTGTTGAGAATATCGCCGAGGCGGGCGATCGACAGCCGCGTCTGGTGGAATTCCTGCCAGATTTGCGCCAGCCGCAGCACGGGGCCGCTGACGCGCCCGGCGAGCAGGTTGAACGCAATGAGCTCGCCGACCGAAAGGCTGCCGCCGATGACCAGCTTCGCGCCGACATACAGGATCGCTGCGGTCACGATCTTGCTGACGAGCTGAACGGTCTCGCTGGCGACGTTACCCAGGCTCAGCACCCGGAAGCTTGCTGCGACATAGGCCGCCAGCTGCTCCTCCCAGCGCTGTTGCATCTGGGGTTCGATCGCCATGGCCTTGAGCGTTTCGACTGCCGTCACGCTCTCGACCAGAAAGGCCTGGTTCTCCGCGCCACGGGCGAATTTCTCGTCGAGGTACCGACGAAAGAGCGGCGTCACGCCCGCGGATATCGCGACATAGACGGGTAGCGACGCCAGCACGATCCAGGTCAGCTGCGGCGAATAGAAGAACAGCGCGGCGACGAAGACGACCGTGAAGAACAGATCGATGACGAGCGTCAGCCCCGAGCTGGTGAGGAAGTTACGGATGTTCTCGAGCTCGCGCACGCGAGCGACAGAGTCGCCGACGCGTCTCGCCTGGAAATAGCCGATCGGCAGCGCCAGCAAGTGACGAAACAGGCGCGCGCCGAGCTCGACGTCGATCCGGTTCGTGGTGTGGGAGAACAGGTAGGTTCGCAAGGCGCCGAGGACGACCTCGAACACGGCGATCGCCACGAGGCCGAAAGCGAGCACGTCCAGCGTGCTCATGCTTCGATGCACGAGAACCTTGTCGATGACGACTTGGAAGAACAGCGGCGAGATCAGGCCGAAGAGTTGGAGGAAGAACGACGCCACCAGAACTTCGGTGAGGAGCCACCGGTACTTGTGGATGGCGCCCATGAACCATGTGACGTCGAAACGGCGGGCGAGATCGGTCAGCGAAGCCCGCTTCGTCATCAGCACGAGCCGGCCGTCCCAGGCCGCTTCCAGCTCGGCCCGAGACATCATGCTCGGCCGCGGCGCGTTCGGCGCCTGGACGAGGATGCTGTCTTCGCCGCAGCGTCCGAGCAGCAGGAAGCTCCCGTCGCGCATGGCGGCAATCACGGGGAGCGGCGTATGCGCCAGGCGCTCCCAATTCGTCGTTATGGAGCGGGCCTTGAGGCCCAGGCTCTTGGCGCAGCGGATCATCTCCGTGACGCCGATGCGGCGACCTGGAAACTGATGCTGGATCTGCTCCGGGGTTACGCTCACGCCCTGACTGCTCAGGATGAACATGAGCGCGGCCAGGCCGCCATCAGGCAACGGAAGGGTATCGTTATCGGGCTTTTTCAAGCTTTTTGTCCCGCGTATAAATCGTTTGACGCATGCGCGCGGGGAGTTGCCCACGTGCACACTACGACGAGCGTCAAAACGCTCTCATGCCGCGTTGATACGAAGACGCCAGAATTCGGTGTTTCGCTGACTTGGATCGTCGTCTTGGATCGCCGTGCGCCCTTGCGGACGCACGGCGTCAGTCTTGACGCGTCGGATGCCCGAAAGGTGGGAAACCCACCTTTCGGGCCGATGCATTACGCGTGTGACTTCGCGAGCGTCTGGGCGACGTTGTTCAACCATCCCTGCATCTGAGCAGCGGTGGACGTCGCCGAAGGCGCGGCGAAGCTGGAGGCCGCGTACTGACTCAACAGGGCAAGCTTCGGCGTCACCGAGCTGTCGGACGGTGCAGCGCTTGCACCATTGTCCTGGAAGCCGGGGAAGCCAACCGTCTTGCGGCTGCCGAACGTCAGGTCCGTCAGATTCGCCTGGCTGGTGTTGCCAAGTGAAGCGTCCGATGTCGTCGGCAAAGCCGACGACGAAGCGGTCGCGGACGGGTCGACAGTGGACGCCACCGTCGCAGGGGCCGCAAGAGCGGTCGCCGACGAGGTGAGCGCTGTCGTCCGTTGACTGGCCGACGTCGTGCTGACGACAAGCGTTCCGGCGGGCTGAAGTGGCGCACCGGAGAGGTTGACGCTATTGCCTGCCTTATCCGCAACACCACCCAGGTTGTACTTGGTCACCGCAAGGTCGGAGGCCTTCTCACCGGCTCCCACCTTGTAGCTGAACTGCAGGGTGTTGGTGCCGGCGCCGCTGACGTATTTGGCGGTGCCGTTGCTGTTCAGCGACAGGGTCGGCGTACCGTTGACGGTGACCACTTCGTTGAAGTTGACCGAAAAATACACGGTGTCGCCAGAGCGAACGGTGCCGTTTCCGTTGGTGAGACCGGATCCGTTGGCCGCGATCCACTGGACCTTTGGCTTGGTGGTATCGGCCGACGACGTCGCGCTGACGACAAGCGTTCCGGCGGGCTGAAGTGGCGCACCGGAGAGGTTGACGCTATTGCCTGCCTGATCCGTGACGCCGCCCAGATTGTAGCCGGTGACCGCGAGGTCCGAGGCCTTCTGGCCGGCACCCACCGTGTAGTCGAACTGCAAGGTGTTGGTGCCGGAGCCACTGACGTACTTGGCGGTGCCGTTACTGTTCAACGACAAGGTCGGCGTGCCGTTGACGGTCATCGCCTCGTTGAAGTTGACCGACAACCGAACGGTGTCGCCGGCGCGAACCGTCCCGTTGCCGTTGGTGAGACCGGAGCCGTTGGCGGCGATCCACTGCACCTTGGGCTTCGTTGTATCGGCCGGAGTCGTGGGGGTGACCGGCGTCGTTGGGTTTACCGGGGGCGTGGGGTCGATCGGCGCCTGGGTCTGGACAGCCAGCGTTCCGGCAGGCTGATGCGGTGCGTAGGCGACATTGGCAACATTGCCGGCCAGGTCCTTCACCCCCGACAGGTTGAAACCACTGATCTCAAGATCGGCGGCATTCTCGCCCGCGGCAACAGTGTAGTCGAACCGCAAGGTGTCGGTGCCGGAACCACCCACATACTTGGCGGTACCGTTGCTGTTCAGCGACAAGGTCGGCGTGCCGCTGACGTTGACCAACTCGCTGAATTTCAGCGTAAGGCTCACGGTGTCACCGGCTTTGACCGTGCCGGTACCATTCGTGACCCCCGTCCCGTTGGCCGCAACCCACTGCACCGTCGGCGCAGTCGTGTCGGCTGCGGGCGTGGTCGGGGTTGTCGGGTTGGTTGGGGTAGTGGGGTTGGTCGGGTTCGTCGGGTTCGTCGGATTGGTAGGATTGGTCCCCGGATTTCCCGAGCCCGGCGTG
Organism: Allobosea sp. TAF32; assembly: GCF_052113585.1. Classification (NCBI taxonomy): domain Bacteria; kingdom Pseudomonadati; phylum Pseudomonadota; class Alphaproteobacteria; order Hyphomicrobiales; family Alloboseaceae; genus Allobosea; species Allobosea sp. TAF32. The sequence goes on from NZ_JBFRDM010000004.1 coordinate 68,678, forward strand.
CCACCACTCACGGCTTGCAGCAACGGCGTGATGCTCTGCACGTCCTTCAACAACGCAGAGTGTGTTGCCTCGTCGAAGGCGTTGGCCTGCATACGGACGTTGGTCGTGCCGCCGGCTACGTCGACGACATAGGCGCCGTACTGCTGCATGGCCTTGAAGACTTGCTGGCCAAGTGCGGAGAGGCCAGCCGGCATCGGCGTACCCGGCGGAATCGCGAGGTGTTGCCCTTCCTGGACGATGCCCGAAGCGTTGCTGCCGTCGCTGGAGATGGCCTGGCCGACAGCGCCGGGCTTGGCGAGGCCGAAGTCGACCGCGAGCTGCAGCGCGTGATCGATCGATCCATCGTTGGTCTCGTCCTTCACGATAAGGCCGCCGAGCTGGCTCGCGCCGACAGCCGTGATGCCCGCGCCGAGGAAGGGCGACTTGCTGCCCCACCCGTCACCGGTGACGACGTTTTCGGCCCCGAACGAAGCGGCCGAACCGGTCGTGTTACTCGTCCTTTTGAACTGCCAGAAGTTATACGCAACGTCACCGTCGATGACGATCAGTTCGCCATCGGTACCCGCGGCGCCGTTCGCGGCCGCCGGCATGTGAATGCTGATGGTGCCGCCAGGATATCCCCATCCCGGTGGATACGTGACCTGGACAAGTGGATCGGAAGATGAAGCAACATAAACCGAAGGTGAGTAACTGCTCCAGGCGGCGCCGTAATTGTATCCAGTTGATCCGGGCCAATTGAGTTTTGTGAATGTTGCGTCACTAGCAACTTGTGTATTCCAACTCGAAGACGCAGTAAATGGCCGAGTTTCGAGTGAGGTCATAAGCCTATTTTCCTTAGTTTTATATAGAAAGGAACGGGAGCGGAATTAGTAGGCCAGCCGGGTAGTCCTCGCCGTTCCATGGAAACGCAGCGAAATAGACAGGCACGCCGCGCGATTAGCGGTCGGATGACGGGTCATCGCCATATCTGGTGGCGAATCAAAGGCCCATCCACCAGCGAACGTGGCCAGATATCGTGTTTGGAATGTGATGCCAAAATGAAATTGTTTGGGCACAAAAATCTGGGGATATCTTAACTATATGATCCGCTTCTTTGGCTGAACGCTCTATAGAATCAACGATTCTCCCGATAATCACAATGGACATGAGATGCGCGGGGCGCAAGTCTCAAGCGCGAGTGTTTGACAGCTATGCGTTTGATGCAATGCTCTCAGGGCGCTCGTTTCGAGCGGGCCTTGGCTTGCGGTCATCCGGAGGTCACGGATTTCCCTGGCGCCGCTGCCCCAGGCGCTGAAGCAGCGGGGAGATCCGGGCGAGATCCTGCTGCAGCGCGACGATCGTCATCCGGTCGTAGCCATTTGCCTGGGCGCGCAAATTGGTGACGCCTCCGGCCACGTCGATCACGAATGCACCGTACACTTGATAGGCGCGAAAGACTTTTTGCCCGAGAGGCGACAGGCCTCGCGGCATCGCAACGCCGGTTGGAATGCCCAGGCGCTCTCCTTCCTGGACCAGACCGTCCGGGTTTCTGCCGTCGCCATTGATCGCCTCGCCGACGCTGCCCGGTCTCGCATAGGTCGCATCGATCGCAATCTGCAGCGCATGCTGGATATCGCCGCGATCGGTTTCCGCCTCGACCAACAGGCCGGCGAGCTGGCTCGATCCGGTGGCCACGATGCCGGCGCCCAGGAAGGGCGACCTGCGCCCCCAGCCGTCTCCGGTGACGAGGTTCGTTGCGGCGTAGGACTGAGCCGCCGCCGTCTCGGGGCCCGACCGCTTGAATTGCCAGAAGTTATGAACGGTGTCGCCGTCGATCACCAGCAATTCTCCGTCTGTCCCCGGCGCGCCATCCGCATACGCGGGAATGCGGATCTTGAGGGTGCCGGCGGGGAGCCCCCAGCTTGCTGGATGCTCGACGGAGACAACGGGGTCCGATGCTGAGCTCACATGAATGGCGGGAGAATAGCTGCTCCAGGCGACGCCGAAGCGGGCGCCCATTGGCCAATCGATCGCTTCGAAAGTGGCGTTCGGTGCGATGGGCGTGTTCCACGACGAACTGGCCGCGAATGGCCGTTGGCCGAGGGTGAACTGACCACCCGGTCTGTCGCCGAGGGCGATCCGTGTGTCGTCTGCTGAAGCGGATGACCAGCATGCGGCGACAGCGATCGCGAATGGGCAGGCGAGCAGGGCCAGAACCGGGAAGGGCAGAGCTCGCAGGCTTTGCGATATGCGATACGATCCCATCGACCGACTGCCTCAAAAAAACGCCCCCGTATCCAGGCGGCGGTACGCCTTCATCGCTCCGTCCGGACCCAATTGATCTGGCGATTGACGAAGAAGCGGATGAGCGATGGAAGCTTGCGCAGGCAATAGGCTGGCGCCGCCGCCAGCTCACGCCAGGAAATGATCTCCTGTGCGAAACGCCACCACGCGACGCCGATGACCCCTGCGAAGCAGGCGAGCGCGCTCGAGGCGACGACAAGCGGGCTCGCAGCCCCCGTCATGACGAACCATGACAGGCTCAGGCCCCACATCACCACGATTGACAACGCCAGCAGCGTCAGCGGCGGAATGCAGAGGTCGAGCGTGAAGGCGAACAGATTCAGGCTGCCCTTTGATATTGAGTGCCGGATCAGCGGAAAAAAGAACTCTCCGATGATCGCAAGATGGCCATGCTCCCATCGCGTGCGTTGCTGGCGCTTTCCGGTCTCGCCCTGGGGAAGCTGGCTGACGATCTGCGCGTCGGGGCAAAAGGATGGCGGCTTTCCCACAATGGCAAGCTCGGCACCGAATTTCTGATCTTCCGCGAGATGCCCCGTTGCGAGCTCGAGCTGGCTGGCGAGGGAGAAGGGCAGCGCCATCCCCGAGCCCATCAGCTGGCACGGCCACCCCAGACGCGCGGAGCCCAATGGCCGCACGAAGGTCTTGATCGTCCAGGCCAGCCGCGAAACCTTGTCCGCCGGGCTTGGCGATGGAGGCGCCAGCATCGAGTATCGCGCCTGGGCCGGGCGCCCCGTCGCAGCGCATTGCTTGGCCAGGGTTTCGAGCGCGCCGGGCATCACTTCGCAATCGGCGTCGATGATGACGATGATCTGCGGCGGATCGGAGCCGAGCGCCCGGACACCGTGATCGAGGGCATAGCCTTTTCCGATCCGCGTCGTGTCCCGGCGGATCGTCACATCTGCGCCTGCGCGCGCCGCCGCCTGCGCGGTGTCGTCGGAGCAGTTGTCGGCCACCACCAGCAGGCGCCCGACCGGGGGCAATTGAGGCATGATCGAAGCGATCGAGTGCGCGATGATCGCTTCTTCATTATGGGCGGGCATGATGATCGCGAAGCGTGGGCAGGGCGTCGAGAGCGCTGCCGCCAACCGCCGCGTCGGCAGGAGTGCCGCGCCAATCTGCATAGCGAGAAAAGCGACGGCGATCGCGATCAGGAGACCCAGTATGACCAATGCGAAGGTGACCGTTCCGATCACGGCCGTCATGATGACCCTGGCCCCGGAACGTTCGCTGGCATCCGTGCCGTCGCCTCCGCTGCGAGTGCCGCTTGGAGGATTGCTTCGGCAGGCACGCTTCGATCGCGCGGGAGGTTCGCGAGTGCTTTTGTCGGATCGGCCTTGCCGCGGCGTTCGGTGCCGCCCAGCGACCTGGCCAGGACGTCAAGGATCTGTTCGGAAGCGTGGCCGTCGCCGAACGGGTTCTTGGCCTGCGCCATCGCGCGATACGCCTCGGGGTCGGTAAGCAGTTCCTCGCAGGCCGAGACGATTGTATGGACCTCGGTGCCGACAAGGCGCGCAGTGCCGGCTTCGACAGCCTCCGGACGCTCAGTGGTGTCCCTGAGGACCAGGACGGGCTTGCCAAGAGCCGGCGCCTCTTCCTGAACGCCACCGGAATCCGAAAGGATGATGTGGGCGCTGTTCATCGCGAGCACGAACTGTTCGTAGGCAAGCGGCTCGATGAGCGAGACGCGTGCGTGCGAGCCCAGCATCGGCTCCACGACCTGGCGCACGCGCGGACTGAGGTGCACGGGGCAGACCACGCGCAAATTCGGGAAACGCTCGAGCAGGATGAGCACGGCCTCGCAGATGCGCTGCATCGGCTCGCCATGGTTCTCGCGGCGATGCGTCGTCAGAAGCAAGGTCGGCGAGGACGCGCGCGCCAGCGTAGGGGCCGACTTCGAGAGAGTCAGCAGCAACGCATCGATCGCGGTGTTTCCGGTGACCCATATCGTCTCTGCCGGAACATTCTCCTTCAGCAGGTTGTACCTTGCCGTTTCGGTCGGAGCGAAATGATAGTCGGCGATGACGCTCGTTAGGCGGCGATAGACTTCCTCGGGGAAAGGGGCCTGCTTGTCGTAGGTTCGCAGCCCGGCTTCGACATGCGCGACGGGAACATTCTCATAGAATGCGGCCAGTGCGCCGACGAAGCTTGTCGTCGTGTCGCCCTGTACGACGACGACATCGGGTCGGACCTCCGAGATCACCCGTTGCAGCCCTTCCAGCGCAGCCATCGTGATATGCGCCAGGTTTTGATCTTTGCGCATGACGTTGAGGTCGGCGAGAATCGGCAGGTCGAAATAGGCCACGACCTGATCGAGCATTTCCTTGTGCTGGCTGGTGCGCACCGCCAGCATCTCAAAGCGCTCGGCGTCGGCTCGCGCCGTCAGGATCAGGGGGGCAAGCTTGATTGCCTCGGGTCGGGTGCCCATCACGACAAGAATGCGTTTGCGGGAAGCCATCTCAGCCCTCGTTTAGGGTCGCGGGGTCACGCGCCGGAAATGGGAAGCCTGGGCGATCGCGCTCCAGGAAATCAGGCCGAGGAACTGGGAGTTCGTGACCAGATAGCGCCTGAACAGCCGGCGGGGTTCCTGGGCGAGTCGATACGCCCATTCGAGCCCGATGCGCTGGACGAAGGCGGGCGCCCGTTTTCGCAGGCCGGCGATGACATCGAAGCTGCCGCCGACCCCTATGACGATCCGGGCGCCGAGATTGTCCCACTGCTCCTCGATGAAACATTCCTGTCGCGGCACGCCCATCGCGACGAAGAGAAGCCCGGCTCCGCTTTCCGCCACGGCTTTCGCGCGGGCCTCGGCCTGCTCGGGCCCGAAATAGCCATCGGCATAGCCGCGGACATCGAGGCTGCGATGCCGGTTCTGCAGCGCCTCGACCGTCGCGCGCACTGTGCTGTTCTCGGCGCCGAGAAAATAGACGCCGATCCGCTCCTGCGCGGCGCGTGCACAGAGTTGGTCGATCAGGTCGATACCGGTTACGCGCTCAGGCAAAGGCTGTTGCCAGAGATGCGAGGCCCAGACGAGCGGCTGTCCGTCGGCGACCGTCCAGCGCGATGAATCGACGAAGCGCTGCAGCCGCGCGTTCGATCGCATCATCATCAGGATCGCGACGTTCACCGTCGCCAGGACGCCGCGCTCTCCCGCCTGGATGGCCCGAATGAGTTCTTCCACGGTCTGCTCCGTGGAGAGCTTGTCGAAGCGACCATTCAGAATCTGCGTCCGGTCGGGAGGTATTGCTTCAGGTGAGGCAAGCTGAGCTGTGTCTGACGGCATGGAAAATCCCTCAGGCAAAAGTGCTCAAGCGAAGGCAATGGCTGAATCACCAGCCTTCGCGGCGGGGGGGCGTCGCGCATTTGCGCTGCACGCCGTCTGAATAGCTAACGGTCGGAGTCGGTGATTTGTTCGCCGCGAGCCACTTGCCGCTGGCGCGGATGATCTGGCTTATCGCCAAGAAAGCGGGAATGATGACGTTGCGTCATGCATCGAATTGGGTCGGTCAAATGCGCAACCGGTTGCGCTTTTGGTCGGCGATTACGCTCACGATCTCGTGCGAAGACCAAACTTCACCGAACGTAAAGAACCCGCGCCTCTCGCCCGCATTGAGCTTGTGCGGGCGTCGAGAGGCTTTGGAAAACTGCGGGAGCGTTTGGCGAGCCAATGTCAACAAATGTTGTTTCTCCCGGAACCCAGCATCATTCCGCAACTGCGCTCAATCACAGGACGCAGGTGTTTTGGACCGTGGTGGTGGCCGGCCTCGAGATGGTCGTGGTCGTTGCTTGCGCCTATGGCGCATTCGTCGCGTATTCGGCGGCTGTCTACGGCGTGATCTTCTTCCGGGCCGAATATGCCCTGGCTTCCGTCGCGGCGGGAGCGCTGTACGTCGCCCTGTGTCTCGCCGACAACCAGTATGATCTGCTCGGCCCGGAATGGAACGAGCACAGCCGTTCGCGGGGCGGCGCCGCTATCGGTCTTTCATTCGTCATCTTGCTGACGATCGGCTACGTGACCGACAATCTCGACGACTATTCTCGCGGCACGTTCCTCGCGCAGCTGGTGGCCGCGTTGCTGGGCCAGATCGCGATCAGAGCGGTTCTCTGGCAAGTCATTGATCATGTGCGCCGGCGCGGGCAATGGCGCCGGGAAAGTATGGTCGTCTTGATCATGCCCGGCGCACAGGCCGTAGGCGATATTCGCGCGCGGCTGGCGGCACGGCACGAGCATATCCTGCGGTGGTACGACTTTCCCTCGGCGTCCGGGCAGGCGGGTGGCAATGCTTCCCTGGAGGAGCAGCTCTCGGAGATCCGGCGCGAATGCCGGGCGTTGCCTATCGACGCGGTGCTCATTCTGTTCGGCTCGGACAATATGGAGGTTGTCGCCGGCACCGTTGGGGCGCTGTCGGAGCTTCCAGTACGCATCCAGCTCTTGCCGGTGGAATTGGCCGAGCTCATGCGCCGCAGCCGCATCGGACACTATGGTCAGCAGCGGGTGCTCGAATTGTTCTGCGGGCCATGCTCGTTGCGGGATCGGCTGCTGAAGCGCAGTTTCGATATCATCGTCGCCGCCTCGGCACTGACCCTCCTGTGGCCGCTCTTCGTTGTCATCGCAACCTTGATAAAGCTCGACTCGCGGGGCCCGGTGCTCTTTCGGCAGACTCGTCTGGGTTTCAACAATGAGCCGATTCTGGTTTTGAAGTTCCGCAGCATGACGACTTTGGACGACGCGACCAACGAGTTTCGTCAGGCCGTCCGGAACGATCCCCGCGTAACCCGCATCGGACGGGTGCTGCGGCGGACGAACATCGACGAGCTGCCTCAGCTGTTGAATGTCCTCAGGGGCGAGATGTCCATCGTCGGGCCGCGGCCGCATGCCGTTGCCCATAATCACATGTTTGCAGACCAGATCCGTAGAATGTTCCGCCGGCATAACGTCAAGCCGGGGATCACCGGCTGGGCTCAGGTCAACGGCCTTCGCGGCGAGACCGATACGTTCGAGAAGATGCAGAATCGGATCGAACACGATCTCTACTACGTCGATAACTGGTCATTCTTCTTTGATCTGAAGATCATGGTCCTGACCGTCATATCGAAGCGCGCGTACACCAACGCATATTGAGCGACAAGGGAAGCGTCGATGCGGATCTGTTACTTCGTATCTGAATATCCCGCGGTCTCGCACACTTTCATTCGGCGCGAGATCGTCGAGCTCGAGAAGAACGGGATCTCCGTTCTCCGCGTCTCGCTTCGCAATAGTGGCCGCAAGCTGGTCGATCCGGACGACGTTAGCGAGAAGGGTCGCACGCGCTACATCTTCGACGGCAACCGCGCCAAGTTCGCCGCCGCCTTTGCCGACGCCTTGGTGCAGAGGCCAAAAGCTCTGGCAAAAGCCACTTGGGCTGCATTGAAAATGATGCGGCGCTCAAGTCGCCCGGCACCTCTGCACCTCGCCTATCTTGCCGAAGCGCTGGTCCTCGCGCGATGGGTGCTGCAGGAGAACATTCAGCACGTCCACGCGCATTTCGGAACGAATGGCGCGGAAGTCGCCATGCTCTGCCATATTCTCACCGGCGTGCCCTACAGTTTCACAATACATGGCCCGGATGAGTTCGACAGGCCCGAATATCTTGGCTTGCCCGCCAAGGTGAAGCATGCCGCATTCGTCTGTGTCGTGAGCTCGTTTACGGGAAGCCAGCTTTGCCGTTGGATCCCCCCGGAGGAGTGGTCGAAGATCAAGCTGGTGCGTTGCGGGCTGGACGCCGATTTCCTGGACATGCAGCCGCTCAAAATCGTTCCGAAATCGCAGCTGGTGACGGTCGGCCGCCTGAGCGAACAGAAGGGGCAACTGGTTTTGCTCCATGCCCTTGCGGTCCTGGCGCGCGAGGGCGTGCCGTTCAGGCTGACCATGGCCGGAGACGGTCCGCTGCGGCCGCAACTGGAGCGAAGCATCCGGGAACTCGGGCTGGACAAGCAGGTCGTGCTGGCGGGCTGGATGAGCAACGCCCAGGTCCGCGCCGCGATACGCGAGGCGAGGGCGCTGGTTCTGCCGAGCTTCGCCGAGGGATTGCCGGTGGTCCTGATGGAAGCGCTGGCGCTCGGCCGCCCGGTCATCACGACCTATGTCGCCGGCATTCCCGAGCTGGTCACGGAGCAGGCCTGCGGCTGGCTCGTGCCGGCCGGAAATATCGATCAACTCGCGGGCGCGATCAGGCAATGTCTGATGGCTCCCGACACACTCGTGAAGACCATGGGCTCGGCCGGGCGAAAGCGCGTGCTCGAGCAGCACGACATCGTCCAGGAATGCCGGAAGCTGGCAGCTCTCTTCAGGGCGAAGGCGTTTGATCCGGCGCCGATTGACGGGGCAGACGAGGTCGATGAGCCCGCGAGCGCCTATGAAGCGGCGACCGCCGAGGGTCATGGAGCGAGAGCTGACAACGTGGTCACGCTTCGCCCCGGCCACTCGGCCTGCGCGAATGGGTGATCACGCGGTGATGGGCCACGAGAGGAAAGAGGAGCGCCTGAGTGGTTGACGTCACCGTCATCGTTCCAACGCATAATCGTCGGCACATGCTGCCCCAGGCAGTCCATTCCGTCCTGCGCCAGCACAGCGTTTCAATCGAACTCGTTGTGGTCAACGATGGTTCGACCGACGACACGCGGCCGTGGCTCGATCGCCTCGCGGCTACGGATCCGCGCGTTGCGGTCGTGCATCATGAACAGCCGCGCTTCATATCGGGCGCGCGGAACGCCGGTCTTGCGCGCGCCGCGGGGCGCTGGGTGGCATTCTGCGACGATGACGATCTATGGGCGCCGGACAAGCTGGCTAAACAGCTAGGCGCCTTGCGCGCGGGTTCGGCGCGGTGGGGGTGTACGGGTGTCGCGGTCGTCGACGAGAACCTGGGCGTCATCGGTCATCATCACGTCGAGGGGGGCGATGTGCTGGCAGCTCTGCTCGAAAGCAATCGGATCCCGACGGGATCGACGGTGATCGCCGAACGCGACCTTGTCCGGGAGGTCGGAGGCTTCGACACTGCGCTGCGGGGCTCCGAGGATTGGGATCTCTGGATCAGGCTGGCGCGGCATTCGCCGCTGGCGGCCGTTGACCGGCCCCTGATTGCCTATCGCCTGGGCCGGCAATCGCTGTCGATGAACATCAATCCCATGCGGGCGGGGCGTCTGGTCATCGCCGAGCGGTACGCGGCACTGGCGGCGGCCTACAGCGTCAGCTCGGACGAGGCGGGGCATGAACGCTATCTCGCCAGGCAGCTTCTGCGCGGTGGCGCGCGGTGGCGCGCCGCTACCATTTTCGCGGCGCTCGCGTTCAGGCACGGCAAATGGCGGGAACTGCCGCGCGTCGCCGCCGCGCTGATAGCGCCGCAGATGACGGATCGGCTCGGTCAGGCGCGCGCCGCGGCCGCGGTCCCCATCTCCTGGCGTCAGGAGGTCGAACTCTGGCTGCAACCGATCCGCGATGCCAGCCAGGTGAGCACGCAGCATCCTCGAGCTTGGATCGGGGCCAGGGAGCGGGAAGCATGAAACCGACACTCCGCATGGTCGGCGCTGTCCCGGGCGGTGCGCTTCAGGGCGACGCGGATCGCGTCTCGCCGACCACCTCTGTGCGAGCGGCCAATAGTGAGGCGATCTGGAGCCTGCTGCGCGCCACGGTGTTCGGCGTCCTGCTGATCCGGGCCTCGTCCGACCCGATCTTCAATCTGCTGACGGGAGACGCCGGCGGCTCGTCGATGGGCGTGGGCGCCCTCTTCAATGTGCTCGTGATCGCGCTTTCAGTCGTCTTTCTCGCGCGGGAGCCGATGAGGGCGCCGTTTGCCGTCTTGGCGCTATGGGGACCGTTCCTGCTGATCGCCTTCGGCTCGACATTTTACGCGCCGGACTTCACCGCTGCGGCGCGGATTGCTTTCGTGCTGCTAACCTACTGGGCGTTTTTCGCGATTCCGTTCTTCATCTTGCGGTCGGTCCGCGATGTCTCCCAGTTCGTCCTTGTGGTAATCGGATCGTCCATCCCGCCCACGCTTTACGCGTTTGTCGATATTGCACGCGGTCTCTCCGATTTTGCCGAGTTCCGTCTGCAGAGCACGTTCTCGCATCCGAACATCTATGCCTTCTATCTCGTGCTGGTGCTGGGGCTGGCGCTCTATGTCAGAGCATCGCGGATCATTCGCGTGACACCGCGCATCTACATGCTGGTCACGCTCTACATCCCGCTCCTGACAGCATTTCTGATGCTCACCAAAACGCGCAGCGCCTGGGGCGCGTGCGGCCTGATGTTTCTGGTTTACGCGCTCAAGATCGACCGCCGGTTTCTCGCCGGCTTTCTCCTGGTTCCGGTACTGTTCATCGCAAATCCCAGCCTGATGGATCGGTTGACGGACATCACGGCTGCAACGGAGGTCGACAACTTCGACCAACTCAACGAAAGCAACCGGCTGAACTCATACGTCTGGCGGCAAGCGCTGTGGGAATCCGCGATTCCGCAGGCGCTGGAGCGGCCGCTTCTCGGGCACGGCCTGGAGTCGTTCAAGCCGGCGACGCCGAGCTTCTTTCCGCTGATCGGCCCTCAAGGCATCGACGGCCACAACTTCTATCTGCAGATGAGCTTCGAACTGGGGCTGCTTGGTCTTCTTGCGTTCGCTTGGCTGATTGGTTGGGTGGCCTATCGCCTGGTGAGGGCGATGCCGCGCGATCCGCCAGGACTTCTGGTGATGTTGTGCCTTCTCGTTGCCTATGTGCTTGAGTCCTATTCGGACAACATGCACTTCTATCTGTCGTTCAATTGGTACTTCTGGTTTATCATGGGTACGATGTGTGCCTGGATACGCCGGGAGGAAATGCTTGCGGCGGCGCCCAATAGAAATCGCCGGATGATCATGTAGCGCCGAGCAGGCGCTCGCGTGGCCGGCCGTGTCGCAACGAAAGCTGCCAGCCGACTTCGCTGCCCAACGATCGCGCTCTGGCCGCCGGCTTCAGCAGGTCCGGACGGGGTCGGCTCGTCCCGCCGTTTCCTCGCCTCTCTCCCCGTCGTCAGGTGCTGTCGATGCGGCTTTGAAGCTCCACCGCAGGAACGGAGGCTGATCCTCCAGCGTTTGCTCTGTGAATGCCACTGCAGGCGGACGGCGCCGGGTGGGGGGAAGGTCAGGCGCTGACGTTATCGTCGTATCACGACGCGACCGCGCCGGCAGGGTGCTTCTCCTCATCCGCAAGTTTGTCAGGCCGCGCCGGGCGTAGGAATCGCGGCCCTCTTTTTGATTGAGCCCCATGCTGGACAAGAGCAGCCATCCACCGGTCGTAGAGAGTGCTGAAGGAGCCGGCTACCGGATCGACAGACGGCCGCGGCCGTCGTTCGGCCTGGGCAGCCTCCGGAGCCGCAAACGACTTCTCGGTATCGGTGCGCTTCTATGTCTGGCGATCGCCGGCATCTATGTCGGATCCCGTTCGACGACATACACCGCTTCCAGCCAGTTGCTCGTCTACATCAGACAGGTCCTCACGGGCCCCGATATGGCGGTCCTGCCGGGCCGGGCGGATCTTCCGATGGTTCAGAACCAGATGGAGCTTCTTCGCTCCGGCAATGTGCTGACCCAGGTGATTGACGCGCTGCAACTGACCCAGGACCCAGAATTCGCCGCCGATGGCCGGGCCCCGTCGGGGCCGCAAAAGGGCGATGCCGCGCAGGCTTCCTCGGAAGCGGCGCAGAACGGGCCCGCCTATAGCGCGACGCTGAAAGCGATCAACAGCAAACTCGGCGTTCGTCAGGTCGGAACGAGCCATATGATCACGGTGAGTTTCAAAGCCTCTGACCCCGAGAAGGCTGCGCGCATCGTCAACAGCGTGATCCGTGTCTATCTGCAGGAGCGCGGACGGGCATCGGATGCGGCCTCGTCGAAGGCGCCTACGCTACGCGAGCTCTATCAGAACCTCGGCCCGAGCGCTCAGGTGGTTTCGGAAGCCGAGCCGCCGGTTAAGGCAGACGGACCGCCGGCGATATTGATCCTCGTTGCCGCGGCGTTGTTTGGCCTCTGCGCCGCCGCGGCCGCCGCCATCCTGCTCGACGTGATCAACGATACGGTCCGCAGCGCGCAACAGATGGAATATGTCCTCGACCTGGAGTGCCTGGGCATGGTGCCGCGCTTCCCGAGCCTGGGTTCATCGGGGGAGGACGCCGCCGCCCGGCATCTGTTCGCATCCGAAGCCCAGGTCTTGCGACGCGTGGCTGCTACGTTGCAGGGCACCTCCCTGCGGGGGCTGCGGACGATCGGCGTGACGTCGACTTTGGCGGGCGAGGGGGCAACGACGCTTGCCATCGGCCTGGCGAAGATGGCGGCAGCCTCGGGAAAGCGTGTCCTGCTGATCGATGCCGTACCGGAAAACCCCTCGGTCTCGCGTTGGGTTGCGAGCCTCTCGCGCTCTCCGCTCGGTCCTGGAGCAGATCAGACCGAAGCGCTTGGCCACAGCGTCAAGGCGCAGGCCGGGCTGCATGTCCTCCCGCTGGCCGAACGGCCCGAGGGAAGGCTCCGTCCGATGCGGCGCGATCTGCTGGACGAGATCCTGAGAGCGGCCGAAGGCTCCTATGACCTGGTGATCGTCGATATGCCATCGCTCGTGGCAGGTCCCGAGGTGCGGGCGGCTGCTCAGTCCCTGGATGGCTTCCTGCTCGTCGTGAAATGGGGAGCCACGGAATCCGAGCTTGTCCGGCAGGCTTTTCAATCCACTGGTCAGGCCCGGCCTAAATTCATCGGCACGGTGCTCAACATGGCCGATGAAGCGGCGATGAAACGTTATGGATACAGACGGCCTGAAGAAATGAAGGTCGAGACCGCTTCCTGAGACAAGAAAAGCCGAGCCGCGGTCCGCGGGCATTTACGGAAGGAGAGTATCATGAAGGTCGTGCTCTTTTGCGGTGGTGCCGGCATGCGGCTCCGGGGCTATGTTGATGATGTGCCTAAGCCCATGGTGCAAATCGGCTCTCGCCCCATTCTCTGGCATCTGATGAAGTATTATGCCCATTTCGGCCATAAGGACTTTATCCTCTGCCTGGGCCACAAGGGTTATGCCATCAAGGATTACTTCCTGAAGTATGACGAGTCGATCTCGAACGACTTCGTCTGGTCCCGTGGCGGCCAGAAGATCGACTTCATCAACCGCGACAGCGACGACTGGACGATCACCTTCGTGGAGACCGGCCTGCACGCGACGATCGGCGAACGACTGAAGGCCGTGCAGCCCTATCTGCGTGGCGACGAGTATTTCCTCGCGAACTACGGCGACGGTCTCAGCGATCTGCACCTTCCGACGATGATCGAGGAGATGCGGCAGAGCAGCGCAGTTGGCTCCCTGCTTCTCGTGCAGCCGACGGCGAGCTTCGATATCGTCAGGACGACGCCGGACAGCAAGGTTGCCGAGGTGTCGGCGCTGAGTCACTCCGATATCTGGATCAATGGTGGTTTCTTCGTCTTCCGGAACGAGATCTTCGACTACATCAATCCCGGCGACGAACTGGTGCGGGAGCCTTTCGCGCGGCTGATCCAGCAACAAGCCTTGTTGGCGCATAAATGTACCGGCTTCTGGCAGTGCATGGACACCTTCAAGGACAAGCAGCGCCTTGAGGAACTCAATGACACCAATCCACCGTGGAAGGTGTGGAAGGACTGCGCCGCCGTCTCATGCCCCGCGACGACGCCGGTCGCTCCCGCGGTACCGCAAGCGGCCCCCACGATGCCGCAAGCGGCTCCCACGATGATGCAGGTGGGGTGATCATGCTTCGCCTGAAGCCGGATGGCGGCGGCGCTGCCCCTTTGCAGGTCCTGTGCCTGGGCTGTCACTCCGACGACATTGAGATCGGTTGCGGCGGAACAGTGCTGCAGCTCGCAGCGGAGCGCCCGGACGCCGTGTTCCATTGGGTTGTCTTTAGCGCGAACGGGGTTCGCGCATCGGAAGCGGAAAGCGGAGCGCGACAATTCGTCGACCCCGCCCGCATGAAGCGGGTCATCCTGAAGGATTTTCAGGATGGCTACATGCCTTTCGTCGGAGCCGACATCAAGAACGTCTTCGAAGAGCTCAAGCGAGAAGTGTCTCCGGACATCATCTTCACGCACAACCGTCACGACTCCCATCAGGATCACCGGCTGATCGCCGAGCTGACTTGGAACACGTTTCGCAGTCACCTGATCCTGGAATACGAGATTCCGAAGTATGACGGCGATCTCGGGCAGCCGATCGTCTTCAATGCTCTTTCAGACGATGTCTGCGAAAAGAAAGTCGATTTGATCCTCAATACCTTTAAATCCCAGAGCAACAAGCATTGGTTTGACCGCTCGACCTTCATGGCACTGATGCGGCTGCGCGGAATCGAGTGCAACGCGCCCAGTGGATATGCCGAGGCATTCTATGCCCGAAAGTTGATGCTCTGAACCGGCACTCGAGAACAAGATGCAGGACTTAAAGAACAGAACTGCGCGCGCCGGGCTGATCAATGTCGGCGCGCGCGGGCTCGGCTTCATGATCCGCATCCCGTCGCTCATGATTCTGGGGAGACTGCTGACGCCGGAAGACTATGGCCTGGTCACCATGGTGACAGCCTTCACCGGTGTACTCAATATGGTCGGTTGCTTCGGTTTGTTTCAGGCCGCCATTCAGCGCGACGAGTTGAGCGAAGAAGAGTCCTCGTCACTGTTCTGGCTGAACATGGCATCCGGCACCTTGCTCACGCTGATTACCCTCGCAGCCTCCCCCCTGGTCAGCGCGTTTTACGGCGAGCCGCGCCTTCTCGCGATCATGGACGTGATCGCCTTCACCTTCGTCATCACCGCCGCGGGCATCCAGCATGGCGTGATGCTGCAGCGGCGGATGTCGTTCGGGACCTCGGCGAAGGTCGATATCTGCGCTTTGCTGATCGCGACCGCCGTGTCGATCGAGATGGCCAGGACCGGCTACGGCTATTGGGCGATCGTGTCGATGACCATCACGCTGCCGCTCGTCACGACCATCGGCTTGTGGCTATCGACACGCTGGATTCCAGGCCGCCCGCGGGGCGCGGCCGGCCTGCGTTCGATACTGCGGTTCGGCATCGGCACGACGCTGACCGGTTTCCTCTCCTATGTCACGAACAATATCGACAAGCTTCTGCTTGGCCGCGTCTGGGGCACCGAAGCCGCCGGGCTTTATGGTCGCAGTTTCTATCTGATCAATTTTCCGACCGAGAGTCTGAGCACCACCATCGGGGAGGTGGCTTTTGCTGCGCTGTCGCGGACCAAGAGCGATCTCAACCGCTTCCGGCGCTTCTTCCTGAAGGCCTATTCGCTGGTGGTGACGTTGACCTTGCCCCTGACGGTCGTCTGCACGCTCTTCGCCAACGATCTGATCGTGGTGGTCTTGGGGCCGAAATGGGCGAGCGCTGCCGAAATATTCAGGATCCTTGCTCCGACGATCCTGGTCTTTGCAATTTCCAATCCGCTCGGCTGGCTGCTCAATGCGCTCGGCATGGTCAAGCGCGGGGTGTATATCGGGCTGTTCTCCGTCTCACTTATGATCACGGGCGTGCTGATCGGGCTTCCTTACGGCCCACGCGGTGTCGCAATGGCCTATTCCGCCGTCATGGTGCTCAAGGTGATCCCGGTGACCATTTGGGCGCTGCGTGATACCGGGGTTCGATACCGTGAGTTTGTCGGGACACTGGCGAGACCGCTGGCTGCGAGCCTGGTCGCGGGAATGATCGCTTATGTGGTGCATGCGCTCGCCGCGCCGGCGTTGTCGCCGCTGTCGCGTCTTGCGCTGGATCTGGGCTCGTTTGGCGCAACCTATGTCGCGGCACTGCTTCTCATCGCAGGTGAGAAGGCACTGCATCTTGATCTCTTTCGCAACGCGGGAGCTACGTCTCCCATCTGACGCAGCTGCTACTCCCGCGGGCCCGGCGCTCGCTACCACGGCAGCCGATATGCCAAGCAGGCGAGGTCGCGAAATCCCCCGGTTCAAAAAGGAAATTCATATTCGAGTACAGTCTTGTGCCGGAACTCCGGAAATATGACGGGCATTGTTGATGTACAGGGGGCAGAAATTTAGAGGTGGCGCATGCACTTCGCGAAGACAAGCGTCGATGGGGCGATGGTAATCGAACCCGCTCCGCATGCCGATATCCGCGGGCGTTTCATGCGCGCTTGGTGTCTCAAGGAATTCGCCGATCAGGGGATCGCGTTCGAGCCTGTCCAGGCGAATATGGGGCGCAGCACGAAACGCGGGACGGTTCGCGGAATGCACTTCCAGGAAGCGCCGGCCAGCGAGGCCAAGCTGGTGCGCTGCACGCGGGGCGCGATGTTCGACGTGGTCCTGGATCTGCGGCCGGATTCGCCGAGTTACGGCGCCTGGCACGGCGTGGTGCTGAGCTGCGACAACGGGCGCATGCTCTACCTACCCGAGGGTTGCGCGCATGGATACCAGACCCTCGAGGCGGATACCGAGATGCACTACATGACATCGGCCTTCTATGCGCCGACGGCTGTCAGGGGCGTGCGCTTTGACGATCCGGTCTTCGGCATCGTGTGGCCCTTGGACGTAACCGAGATTTCTGAGCAGGACCGCGACTGGCCGCCGGCAGCACATGTGCTCGGCCATGTCGCCTCTACCCCCTATCTGACCGTGTGACGGATGTTGCGGGTTTTTTCGGATGGCCTCGTTCGACGATGTCACTGCGCCGGCAGGACGTCGCTGCGGCGTGACGTGGTGCGAACAGCAACTGCGGCGGCCGATCGGGATGGTGCAGGCTTCGAGGCGCCGCGTCTGCGTCGAGGCAGCCTCGTGATCTAAGGAGCTGTAGCGCAGCCGAGCACGTCCGTGGGCCCTGAGGCGCTTCAGAATAGACGATGACGTGATCAGTCTGGAGCTAGATCAGCCATGCTGAATCGTTCTTTCTGGCAGAACCGCAAAGTGTTCGTCACCGGACACACGGGCTTCACCGGCAGTTGGCTGTCATTGTGGCTGGATGCGCTCGGGGCGGAGGTCACCGGCTACGCGCTCGAGCCGCCGTCCGAGCTGAACCTCTTCGAGCAGGCGAGGGTCGGCGAATGCGTGCGCTCGATCCGCGGCGATGTCCGGGATTTCGCTCACCTCAAGTTGGCGCTCGCCGAATGCAGGCCCGACGTGGTCATCCACATGGCCGCCCAGTCGGTGGTTCGCAGCGGCTATGAAGAGCCGGTCGAGGTCTATGGGACGAACGTCATGGGCACTGTCCATCTGCTGGAGGCGGTGCGCCAGCTCAAGCGCCCCTGCGTCGTGGTCAACGTAACCAGCGACAAATGCTACGAGAATCAGGAATGGGTCTGGGGCTATCGCGAAAGTGATCCGATGGGTGGTCACGACCCGTATTCCAATTCCAAGGGCTGTGCCGAGCTGGTGAACAGCGCTTATCGCGACTCCTATTTCTCGCCGGAAACCTTGTCCAAGCACGGCGTCGCGTTGGCGAGCGTTCGCTCGGGAAATGCCATCGGAGGCGGTGACTGGACCGCCAATCAGCTCATCCCGGATCTGGTCCGGGCTTTCCTGGGGCGCCGGCCCTGCCGCATTCGCAGCCCCTCGGCGATCAGGCCCTGGCAGTTCGTCATGATGCCGCTCCACGGCTACCTGCTGCTGTGCGAGAGGCTCGCCGAGGACGGAGCCCGCTACGCATCGGGATGGAATTTCGGGCCGGTGGAGACGGATGCCAAGCCGGTTTCCTGGATCGTCGAAAAGCTCGTGAAGCTATGGGGCGACGGCGCCTCCTGGACGCTCGACGCGACGGCTCATCCCGCAGAAGCGAAGCTGCTGCGTCTTGATACCGCCAAGGCGAGGGCGGCTCTCGACTGGCATCCGGTCCTCCAGCTCGATCAGGGCCTGGCCTGGACCGTCGAATGGTATCACGCCTTTCAAGGAGGGCAGGATCTCCAATCCCTTACGCGCCGACAGATCGAGCGCTACGAATATCTGCTTCAGGACTATGCCGCGCAGGACGCGGCCAGAACGCGGCCCAAACCAGCTGCGCCGATGCCTTTGCTTCCGATGGCCAAAGGTTGACCTCGTAAAGGAGCGCGGCACCCAAAGGACGTGCATCCATGCCAAACGTCATCGTGCTTGAAAACGGAATGGCCGGCCGCGGTCCGGCGGGCGGCCTCTGGGACGAAGGCATGGCGCCGGTTATCCGTGACAGGAATTCGCACGATGGCGGGAATACGATGTGGTCAGGCCATGAGCCGGCGTCAGCCCATCCGCAGCCACGCCAACGCGAATTTTCGAACGGCATGCGGAGGAGTTGCGACGCACTGATCCTGTGCGTGCTGATGCGCGGCGCTTCGCCTTCGCGGCGATGCGGAGGAGCTAAGGCGCGCGGCGGATCACCTGATACCGGCATGGACGAAGTCTTGGCTCGTACGGGCAGTCGCGACGTTCGGTTTAGAGCGTCTTTTTCTGACGGGTTGTCTTATGTCTAATAAAGTAAAAATGGATTCGATCCGATATAATAGAATGCCTCCAAGAGGTCATGCAATATGAAAAATAAACATCGTCCGTTTGTAAGCGTTGTGACGCCGTTGGGGGATGGCGGTGAATTCTTTCGGGAGTGCATCGAGAGTGTCATTTCGCAGACTTATAATGATTTTGAGTACATTATTCTGAGTAATTCAGCGGATGAAGATAGTTTGCGTGTTGCTGACGAATATAGTCGGCGAGACAATCGCGTTAAAATTTATAAAAACAAAGATATGCAACAAGGTATTGCGGGATATAATAAAGCTTTTGAATTGATTTCAGAGAAAAGTAAGTATTGCAAGATGGTTCTGGGAGAGGATTGGATCTACCCGGAATGCCTGGAAAAAATGGTGGGTCTCGCTGAGGAGAACCCGAATGTCGGTATTGTCGGTGCGTATCAACTGAGTGGCGGCCGGGACATATGGTACGTCCGGAATCTCGGATTGCCGTATTCGAAGACCGTTATTTCGGGTCGAGACATTTGTCGTTCTTACCTCCTCGGGACGCAGAGAGTGTTTGGAAACCCGACATCGGTTCTATATCGCTCGGATCTGGTGCGGAATACTGAAGCGTTCTTTCCCAACCCGACTCAGGAAGCAGATATCAGCGCCTGCCTTAAGCATCTGCGATATGCGGATTTCGGTTTCGTGCATCAGGTTCTCGCGTACGAACGAATTCATTATCGCAGAGCAACGACCTCCTCTCTCGAATTCAATGCCTATGTCTCGGCAGAGATCAGCGACTGCCAGGAATATGGCGACTGGTACCTGACCAGACGCGAACGCGAGGAGCGTATCGGGGAGCTGCTGGACCAATACTATTCGTATTTGTCCGCCAGTGCGTTCAAATTCAAGGATAGGAAATTCTGGGATTATCACGCCGAGCGCCTGCGTGATCTCGGATATCAGTTCGACGGGCGCAAGCTGTCCATGGGAATTGTGGCAAAAGCATTCGATCTGATCTTGAACCCGAAAGAGACATTCCAGATGCTGAGCGGGCGAATTCGCTTGCACTATATGCTGAGAGGTGCGCGCGCGACATCGAAAGGTGGATGACGCTCGACCTCAAGGGTTTGCTTCAATTTGGCTCGAAGCTCGCTTCGGTCGAGAAAGTCGAGTGCGAACGACGCCCGGAGCAATTTCATGGAATTTCCAACGGGCGGAGTGTTGGGAATTCTCACAGGGTCGTTTGCGAGATTGCCGATGGCCGGCATGTTGGGGTGGCGGCCATGTTCCAGGCTTGAAGAGCCGACTTTGATCGCACCCAGCAGCGCTGTTCTTGTGGGGATGGTAGGCTGAGCTTTCGGGAATCTGCCTCGGTGCGGCACACAGCTATCGGGCAAGAGGCGGAGCTCTTGGCACATGCTCAGAATGTCGTCTGCATTTTAGGTTAACCCATGGGTGCTGTGGAATTTAATCGATAAAAAACAAGCCGATAATCAAGGTTCGGTGCGACGTGACGCAAGGGCAGAGTCGGTGCGAAGTCTTGGGGCAATGGTAAATGATTTGCTAATTGGCTTGCCGGTCGTGTGAATTTTAGCTATCAATGATCTCTGCCGATGCCGACCGTTCGACTCCACGTCGAGCTGATGACTAATTCGTTACGGGCATTTCAGTGGCTGAAAAATTCCCTGACGATTCAAGGCAAATATAGGGCCGATCAAATATCGACCGCAGCGAGAGTGCGTTGCGCAAGTATCTGTTGGCCGAATATCGTCGAACCTGATATTTGCAAGTAAAGCCTTATGCTATCTGTCGACGAATATTGATGATGACGGTTAAAGACGGCGCCTGGCCTATCTCGAGGGGATATGAGTTTTCCTGATGATTCAGGAGGGGCTAATGAGGGAGAGTAAAGCGTATGGTATCGTCCTCATTGGAAAATACTCCCTGATGAAAGAAGGCATCGCCCGGGTTCTTCTAGAGAAGAATTTTCGCATTCTTTCTGCGTCATCCTATGAAGAGCAATTGGCGAGCAAGCTTCGAGCCCAGAGGCACATGTTTCTCATCGCCCATACCAGCGATGATTTCGATCTCGCAGTGGCGGAAATCGAGCTGGTAAAGGACCAGCACCCGAACGTGCCGATCGCCGTGGTGACGGATCACTATGAGCCTAACGAGCCAGCTTTGGCGTTCAAGGCTGGGGCAAGCGGTTACCTCGCCAACGTCATTTCCTGCGATTCCTTCGTCAAGTCGATCGAGCTGGTGATGCTGGGTGAGACAGTGTTCCCGCCTGCATTCCCGTCATCGGCGGCCTCCTCGGCCAAAAAAAATCGCCGCCCTAAAGCCGTCCCCGTTCCCAACGACGATGAACAGGTTGCGTCATGCTCTCCGCCTGAGAGTGCGGGCGCGCCGCTGCTTTCTCCGCGGGAAATGGCGATCTTGCGTTGTCTGATCGAAGGGGACGCCAACAAGTCCATCGCGCGAAAGATCGATATCGCCGAGGCGACGGTAAAGGTTCACGTCAAAGCCATTCTGCGCAAGATCCGGGTTCAGAACCGAACGCAGGCTGCGATCTGGGGAATGAACAACGCATTGCAGCTGCAGCCGGCGAACAACAACTCCCAGTTCTCTTCCACCGATGCGGACAAAGCGCTCATGAAGTCCGCCGCCAGCGTTTATCAAGTCTGACGGAGTCCGCTAGGTCTTGGGTAGCGGCCTTCTGATGGACCGAAGGCGCATGAACGGAGATCTGGCCGACGCAGATTGCCGGCCGCGCGGCCCTTCGTCGGCAGGAGTTTGCCTGCGCAGTGCGCAGGAGGTCGCCGATGCCCGTTCTGTCAGGCGTGTGATCTCATCCCCAGCCCGGACGCCAGGCGTTCGAACCGGCGGCGATCGCGACGGAGTTGCGGGCCGCGTCGTCGGCTCTCTCGAGAGGCTGTCGCCTGCACGCTGCCGCGCCGGTTGCGATCTGCTCGGGCGGATCGTCGCAAATTCGCAAGTCATAAGCGGCTTTGATTGCACTTCGGCCGAAATCTAGCCGAAGTTCGGTCTTGAGCCTCCGCGGCGGCTTTCCTAGCCTGTTCGGTAATCGGTCGCGACAAGATCGAATGGATAGGGAGGACGGCCATCGCCTTGCCCTGGCACAGGTTGAGCCCGGACGAGCTCGCGCTGCTCGAAGCGACCTTCTGGTCGGGCGGCGTTGCGCGCTATGCTTTGGCCGATGCTCTGCAATTCTCGCGCAGCAAGACCAATGCGCTGGCGGCGGGGCTGCTCGATCAGGGCTTGCTCGACGAAGCCGGGTTTCAGCATTCGACCGGCGGGCGCCGCCCCGAGACGCTGCGGGTCAATGGCCGCATCGGCGTCCTCGTCGGCGTCGATATCGGCGCGACCAGCCTCGACGTGGCGCTGCTTCAGCCGGACCTTTCGATCATCGCGCGCCATTCCCAGGAAGCCGATGTCGGCGCCGGGCCCGGCCCGATCATGGCTCGGCTGCGCAGCCTGCTGCCGGCGATGCTCGCGCAGAACGGCATCGCGCCGGACCGCGTCCTCGCCATCGGCATCGGCGTGCCCGGCCCGGTCAACTTCGCCATCGGCCAGCTCGTCAATCCGCCGCTCATGCCCGGCTGGGACAGCTACGCCATCCGCGACGATCTGCGCGAAATCACCGCTGCCCCCGTCTTCGTCGACAACGACGTGAATCTCATGGCGCTCGGCGTGCTCTGGCGGCAGCGCAAGCAGATCGACAATTTCCTGGTGATCAAGGTTGGCACCGGCATCGGCTGCGGCATCGTCTGCCATGGCGAGCTCTATCGCGGCGCCACCGGCTCGGCCGGCGACATCGGTCATATCTGCGCCGATCCGGAGGGGCCTTTGTGCCGCTGCGGCAATCGCGGCTGCGTCGAGGCCATGGCGGCTGCGCCCGCCATCGTTGCGATGGCGATGGAGGCGGCCAAGAGCGGGCGCAGCCCGGCGCTCGCCGCGAAGCTCGCCGAGATGGGCAGGGTGGAGGCGGTCGATGTCGGCGCGGCGTCCCGTGCCGGCGATGCCGAGGCCGATGCGATCGTGCGTCGTTCCGGCCGGCTGATCGGGCAGGTGCTGGCGGCGCTCGTCAATTTCTACAACCCGTCCCACATCTTCATCGGCGGTGGCGTCGCGGCCATCGGCCCGATGTTCCTTGCCGCGATCCGGCAGAGCGTGAACCAGCGTTCGCTCGCCCTCTCGACCCGCCATCTCGAGATCACCGCCGCGCCGCTCGGCTCCGAGACGGGCCTGATCGGCGCGGGCGTGCTCGCCATGCGCGAAGCCTTGCGCAGCGGGAGCCCGGCATGAGCGAAGCGCCGCAGAAGCGAGCGGGCCTCTCCGTCGCTTTCGACGGGATCGTGAAGCGTTTTGGGTCGGTCCAGGTCCTGCATGGCGTCTCCTTTGTCCTCGAGCCCGGCCGCGTCTGCGGGCTGCTCGGCGAGAACGGCGCCGGCAAGTCCACCCTTATGAAGATCCTCGCGGGCTATGAGCAGCCGAGCGAAGGCCGGGTGCTGATCGATGGCGAGCCCGTTTCCTTCTCCGGCTCCCGCGACGCCGAGGCGCGCGGCATCGTGCTGATCCATCAGGAATTCAACCTCGCCGAGGATCTGACGATCGCCGGCAACATCTTCCTCGGGCATGAGCGCCGCAAGCGCTGGTTCCTCGACGAACGCGCCATGCACCGCGAAGCACAGGCGGCGCTCTCGGAGGTCGGCCTCGCCCGCGATCCGGACGAGCCGGTGCGTCGCCTGATCGTTGCCGAGAAGCAGCTTGTCGAGATCGCCAAGGCCCTGTCGCGCAAGGCGCGCTTCCTCATCATGGATGAGCCGACCGCGACGCTGACGCCCTCGGAAGTGGCGCGCCTTTTCGGGTTGATCGAGCGGATGAAGGCGCAGGGCGTCACCATCGTCTACATCTCGCACAAGCTCGACGAGGTCGAGCGCATTACCGACGAAGTGGTGGTGATGCGGGACGGCCGGCTGGTCGGCCGCGCGTCCACTGCCTCGCTCACCCGCCACGACATGGCGACGATGATGGTCGGCCGCGAGATCGCCGATCTCTTCCCCGACAAGGTAGAGCCGGAGGCGGCGGCAGCTCCGGCGCTGCAGGTCGCGGGCTTCACGGTCCCGGGCTGGGCGCAGGATATTTCCTTTGCCGTGCGGCCGGGCGAGATCCTCGGCTTCGCCGGGCTGGTCGGCGCCGGCCGCACCGAGCTGTTCGAAGGCCTCATGGGCCTGAGGCCGGGCAGTGGCGCGATCCGGCTCGGCGGCAAGCCGGTCGCGCTGCGCTCGCCGCGCGACGCCGCTCGCAACGGGCTCACCTATCTGAGCGAGGACCGCAAGGGAAAGGGGCTGCACACCGCCTTGCCGCTAGGCCCCAACCTGACGCTGATGGCGCTGGAACGCTATTCCCGGCCCTGGCTCGATCAGGGCGCCGAGCGTGACGCGCTGAAGGGCGCCGTCGCCGAGTTCGGCATCCGCGCTGGCTCGCTGGAGGCTCGCGCCGCCTCCCTTTCCGGCGGCAACCAGCAGAAGCTGGCGCTCGCCAAGGTGCTGCATCCGCAGCCGAAGGTGCTGGTGCTGGACGAGCCGACGCGCGGCGTCGATGTCGGCGCCAAGCGCGAAATCTATTTCCTGATCCAGAGGCTGGCGGCCCAGGGACTTGCCGTCATCGTCATCTCGTCCGAGCTGATCGAGTTGATCGGGCTAGCCCATCGCGTCGCGATCATGCGCGAGGGCCGGCTCGTGACGGTGGTGGGTGGCGACGAACTCACCGAAGAGACCATGATCGCCTATGCAACGGGAGCGCGCCATGTCGCAGCCTGAGACCTTGCAGGCCGGGCCGGCGGCAGCGCGCCGGGAGGCGGGAACCCCACTCGCCGAGCGCATCGCCAGCATTGGCCCGATCGTCGGCCTGATCCTGCTCTGCGGTCTGGGTGCGCTGCTCAACGGCGACTTCGCCACGCTCGACAATGGCTTGAACGTGCTCACCCGCACCGCCTTTATCGGCATCATCGCGGTGGGCATGTGCTTCGTCATCATCCTCGGGGGCATCGACCTGTCGGTTGGCTCGATGGCGGCGCTGATCGCTGGCTGCGTCATCATGTTCATCAACTGGGCGGCGGGCGCGCTGGGATCGCCTGTGCTCGCGGTCCTCTGCGGGGCGATGCTCGCGGTGCTGCTCGGAGCCGTCTTCGGCCTGATTCATGGCGTGCTGATCGCCAAGGGCCGCATCGAGCCCTTCATCGTCACGCTCGGCACGCTCGGCATCTTCCGCGCATATCTGACCTATTTCGCCGATGGCGGCGCGCTGACGCTGGAGAACAGCCTCGCCGACATCTACGCCCCGGTCTATTACGGCAGCCTGGCCGGCGTGCCCGTCCCCGTCATCGTCTTCCTGCTGGTCGCCGTGGTCGGGGCGCTGATCCTGAACAAGACGGTCTATGGCCGCCATGTCCAGGCGATCGGCTCCAACGAGACCGTTGCCCGCTATGCGGCTGTCGATGTCGAGCGGGTCAAGATCCTCACCTACATGCTGCTCGGTATCTGCGTCGGTATCGCCACGCTGCTCTACGTGCCGCGTCTAGGCTCGGCATCACCGACCACGGGCCTGCTCTGGGAACTGGAGGCGATCGCTTCCGTTATCGTCGGCGGTGCCGCGCTGAAGGGCGGACAGGGCAGCATCACCGGCACGGTCGTCGGCGCGATCCTGCTCTCGGTGATCGGCAATATTCTCAATCTGACGAGCCTGATCAGCGTCTATCTCAACGCTGCCGTGCAGGGCTTCGTCATCATCACTGTCGCGTTTTTGCAGAAAGGCCGCCGCTGAAGGTTGGCCACACAGGGAGAGAAGCGATGTCCATGCAGACCAGACGCAGCCTCTTGCTCGCCGCTACCGCAGCGGGCCTCGCCTTCGCGGCGACGAGTGCCGCCGCCGAGCCCGTCAATCTCGGCGTTTCCATTCCCGCCGCGACGCACAGCTTCATGGGCGGCATCAACTACTGGGCAAACCAGGCGAAGAAGGATCTCGAGGCCAAGCACAAGGACCTCAAGATCACGATCCGCACGGCGGCCAACGCGACCGAGCAGGCCAACCAGCTCCAGGATCTCAGCACGGTCAACAAGATCAACGCGCTCGTCGTCTTCCCCTTCGAGTCGGCGGCGCTGACCCGGCCGGTCGCCAATGTGAAGGCGAAGGGCGCCTATGTGACGGTGGTCGACCGCGGCCTCACCGATACCTCCGCCCAGGACGCCTATGTCGCGGGTGACAACACCGCCTTCGGCAAGATCCCGGCCGAGTACATCGCCAAGACGCTGAACGGGAAGGGCACGGTCGTCGCGCTTCGCGGCATCCCGACCACGCTCGACACCGAGCGCATGGACGCCTTCAACAGCGTGTTGAAGAACAACCCCGACATCAAGCTGCTCGATGCCAAGTTCGCCAACTGGAACCGCGACGACGCCTACAAGGTCACGCAGGACTTCCTGACGCGCTTCAAGGACATCGACGCCTTCTGGGCGGCGGATGACGACATGGCGTTCGGCGCGATCCGCGCCATCGACCAGGCTAACCGCAAGGATATCAAGGTGATCTTCGGCGGTGCCGGCGCCAAGGACATGGTCAAGGTCATCCTCGACAACAAGGACCCGCGCATCCAGGCCAATGTCAGCTATTCGCCGAAATTCATCTACGACGCGATCAAGCTGACGGCCGAGGCGCGGCTGAAGGGCGAGAAGCTGCCGGCGACCACGATCATCCCCTCGGTGCTGATCGACAAGAGCAACGCCAAGGACTTCTACTTCCCCGACTCGCCGTTCTGAGGCGCTGAGGGCTCTTCCCGGCCGCTCCGTCCGCGGAGCGGCCGCCAGATTCACGCATGGACAGGCCGATGACCGACGCATTCCCCCCCCGGCTGCGCTACGCCATGGTCGGCGGCGGTCACGGCGCCTTCATCGGCGCCGTGCACCGCCATGCCATCGCCCTCGACGGAGAGGCGGAGCTGACGGCCGGTGCGTTGTCCTCGACGCCGGAGAAGGCCCTGGCCTCCGGGCGTGCGCTCGGCCTGAGCGATATGAACAACCATCCAAGCTGGCAGGCGCTGCTCGAAGCGGAGTTGGAGCGCCCGCTGGAGGCCCGTGTCGATGCCGTCGTCATCGTCACGCCGACCGACAGCCATTTCCCGATTGCGCACGCTTTTGCAGAGGCCGGCTTCAACGTCGTCTGCGACAAGCCGTTGGTTCATACCAGCGCCCAGGCCGATGCGTTGGTCGAGACGGTCGAGGCGGTCGGCACGGTCTTCGGCGTGACCTACAATTACACCGGCTACCCGATGATCAGGCAGGCGCGCGAGATGGTGCGCTCGGGCGCGCTCGGCGCCGTCCGCAAGGTCGTGGTCGAGTACAATCAGGGCTGGCTCGCCAGCGCGCTGGAGAAGACCGGCAACAAGCAGGCCGGGTGGCGCACCGATCCCGCCCGCAGCGGCATCGCCGGAGCGCTGGGCGATATCGGCTCGCATGCCGAAAACCTCGTCTCGGCCGTCACGGGTCTGGCGATCGAGGAACTCGTCGCCGATCTCGGCGCGCTCGTGCCCGGCCGCGCGCTGGATGATGACGCGAGTATCCTGCTGCGCTTCGCCGGAGGCGCGCGAGGTGTGCTTATCGCCTCGCAGATCAATGCCGGGCTCGAGAATGACCTGCGGCTGCGTGTCTCGGGCGAGCTCGGAACGCTGGAATGGCGGCAGGAGGAGCCGAACCGGCTCGTCCACCACCGCCAGGACGGCCCGACGCAGATCCTGACGCGCGCCACGCCCTGGCTGTGTGAAGCGGCGCGCCGGGCAGGGCGGATTCCGCCCGGTCACCCGGAAGGCTTCATCGAGGCCTTCGCCAACATCTATCGCGGCATCTTCGCCGATATCCGCGCCCATCAGGCAGGCCGCGTGGCCGATGCGTTGGATGCCGACTACCCCACCGTGGTCGATGGCGCCCGCGGCGTCCGCTTCATCGAGTGCGCCGTCGCCTCTTCGTCAGAGCACTGCTGGCTGCGCCTGGAAGGGCCGAAGGGCGGCTGAAAAGCCGCCCCGGCTCTTATTTCTGCTCTGCGACTTCCAGCGGCATCGGCTTGGAGTGCTCCTTCGGCTTGAACAGCTTCATCACGAAGACGAAGAAGGCCGGGACGAGGAAGACCGCGAGGATCGTGGCCGAGATCATCCCCCCGAGCACGCCGGTGCCAATGGCGTTCTGGCTCGCGGCGCTCGCGCCGGAAGCGATCGCCAGCGGCACGACACCGAGGGTGAAGGCGAGCGAGGTCATCAGGATCGGGCGGAAGCGCAGCCGGGCGGCCTCGGTAGTCGCCTCCAGCAGCGGCTTGCCCTCGGCATGGAGATCCTTGGCGAACTCGATGATCAGGATCGCGTTCTTGGCCGAGAGGCCGATGATCGCGATCAGGCCGACCATGAAGTAGACGTCGTTGGGCATGCCCCTGAGCGTCACCGCCGCGACCGAGCCGATGACGCCGAGCGGCACCACCATCATCACTGCAATGGGGATCGACCAGCTCTCATAGAGCGCCGCGAGCAGCAGGAAAACGAACAGGATGCTGAGCCCGATCAGGAAGGGCGCCTGCGATCCCGACTGGATCTCCTGCAACGACTGGCCGGTCCATTCATAGCCGAAACCCTGTGGCAGGTCGCGCGCCAGCCGCTCCATCTCGGCGATCGCCGCACCTGACGAATAGCCCGGCGCCGCCTGCCCGGCGATGCGCACGGCGGGATAGCCGTTGTAGCCGACGACCTGGGTCGGGCCCTTCTGCCATTCGACCGTAGCGAAGGCGGAGAAGGGCACCATGCCGCCATGCACGTTGCGGACGTTGAGGCGCAGGAGATCGGCCGCCTGCATGCGCTGACTCGCCTCGGCCTGCACGGTCACGCGCTGCATGCGGCCGGCATTCGGGAAGTCGTTGACATAGGAGGAGCCGAGATTCGCCGAGATCGTGGCGTTGATGTCGGCGAAGGCGACGCCGAAAGTGTTCGCCTTCTCGCGGTCGATGATCAGGTTGACCTGGGCCGCGTCGGCCAGGCCCTCGACGCGCACTCCCGCCAGCACGGGGCTCTGCGTGGCGGCGTTGAGCAACTGCGTACGCGCCGCCGACAGCGCCTCCTGGCCGAGGCCGCCGCGATCCTGCAGGCGGAAGCTGAAGCCGGTCGAATTGCCGAGGCCCGAGATCGGCGGAGGCGAGAGCGCGAAAGTCTGCGCGTCCTTGATTTGGAACATCTTGCCGTTGATGCGCTGCGCGATCGCCGCGGCGGAATCACTCGGGCCGCGCTCGCTCCAGTCCTTCAGGGTGATGAAGGCGAGCGCCGCGTTCTCGCCGGCTCCGGCGAAGCTGTATCCGGAGATGCCGACCATGCGGGAGACGGCGGGCTCGGCCAGTACGATCTTCTCGACCTGCTGGAGAACCTCGAGGGTGCGATTGGCGCTGGCTTCCGGCGGGGCCTGGATGTCGACGAGCAGATAGCCCTGGTCCTCGTTCGGCAGGAAGGCCGAAGGCAGGCGCAGGAAGCCCCAGCCGAGGCCGGCGAGCAGTGCGAGATAGATCACCATGTAGCGGCCGGGCTTGCGCGTGATCGCGCCGACGGCGCCGGCATAGCGATGGGTCGCGCGATCGAAGCTACGGTTGAACCAGCCGAAGAAGCCCTTCTTCTCGTGATGACCGCCCTTGGCGATCGGCTTCAGGAAGGTGGCGCAGAGTGCGGGCGTCAGTGTCAGCGCCAGGAAGCCCGAGAACAGGATCGAGACCACCATCGTCAGGCTGAACTGCTGGTAGATGATGCCGACCGCGCCGGGGAAGAACGCCATCGGCACGAACACAGCCGTCAGCACCAGCGTGATGCCGATGATCGCGCCGCTGATCTGGCCCATCGCCTTGCGGGTCGCCTCCTTCGGCGGCAGCCCTTCCTCGGCCATGATGCGCTCGACATTCTCGACCACGACGATGGCATCGTCGACGAGGATGCCGATCGCCAGCACCATCGCGAACATGGTCAGCACGTTGATCGAGAAGCCGGCGGCGAACATCACGGCGCAGGTGCCGAGCAGAGCCACCGGCACGACCAGCGTCGGGATCACCGTGTAGCGGAAGTTCTGCAGGAACAGGAACATCACGACGAAGACGAGCACCATCGCCTCGAGCAGCGTGTGCATCACCTTCTCGATCGAGACCTTCACGAACGGCGATGTGTCGTAAGGGATCTCGTGCTTGAGCCCGGCGGGAAAGAAGCGGGCGAGCTCGTCCATCTTGGCGCGTACCGCCGTCGCGGTGGCCAGTGCATTGCCGGTCGGCGAGAGCTGCACGCCGATGGCCGCGCTCGGCTGGCCGTTTAGGCGGGTGGAGAAATTGTAGGACTCGCCGCCGACCTCGACCCGCGCGACATCGCGCAGCCGGACGGAGGAGCCGTCCGTGTTGGCGCGCAGCACGATCGACCCGAATTCCTCGGGCGTGGTGAGCTGGCCACGGACCAGAACCGTGGCCGAAAGCTGCGTGCCGATCGGGTTTGGCTGGGCGCCGACGCGGCCGGCCGCGACCTGCGCATTCTGTGCCTGCACGGCAGCGATGACGTCATTCGCCGTCAGCTTCAGGCCGAGCAGCTTCTCCGCATCCATCCAGATGCGCATCGAGCGCTGGGTCGCGAACAAAGTCGCGCTGCCGACGCCGGAGACGCGCCGAATCTCGCCGAGGACGTTGCGGCTGAGATAATCGCCGAGGCCGACGGCATCGACACGGCCGTCTTCCGAGGTCAGCGTCACCAGCAGCAGGAAGCTCGTGCCAGCCTGCTCGACGCGCAGGCCCTGCTGCACGACCGAGCGCGGCAGGCGCGGCTCGACGCGGCTGATCCGGTTCTGCACCTCGACCTGCGCCTCGCCGATCTTGGTGCCAGGCGCGAAGGTGACGGTCAGGTTGATGCGGCCATTCGCCTCCGATGTGGACTCGAAATAGAGCAGGCCGGGGACGCCGTTCAGCTCCTCTTCCACCGGTCGCGTGACGCTCTGGTAGATGTCCTCCGGCGAGGCGCCGGGATAGTTTGTGCTGATCGTGATCTGTGGCGGCGCGACGTTCGGATACTGCGCGATCGGCAGCATCGGGATCGTGATGACCCCGCCGAGCATGATGAAGATCGCGACGACCCAGGCGAAGATCGGCCTGTCGATGAAGAAGCTCGGCATCGTATCAGCTCTGCTTGCCGGCGGCCTTGGCCGGGGCGGCCGCCTGCCAGGGCGCACCGGTAAACGTCGCGCCCGGGCGGATCTTCTGGAAACCCTCGACGACGACCTGCTCGCCGGGCTTGAGCCCGTCATCGATCACCTGCCGGTTCTCCAGCGTCCGGCCGGCACGGACCGACCGCAGCTCCAGCGTGCCGTCCTGCTTGAGGATGTAGAGCTGCGCCTGCCCGCGGCCGTCGCGCTGGATCGCCTGCTGCGGCACGGCGATGGCGTTGCTCTGCACGCCCTGCTCGATCTCGACGCGGACATACATGCCGGGCAGGAGGTCGCCCTCCGGGTTAGGGAACTCACCGCGCAGCGTCACCTGCCCGGTGGTCGCATCGACGGTCGCTTCCGAGAACAGCAGCTTGCCCGAATGGCGATAGCGCTCGCCATTGTCGAACAGCAGCTGGACATTGGCCGCGCCGGGGTTCGAACTCGTCAGCGCACCAAGCTTGAGAGCGCGGCGCAGCGCCAGCAATTCGCCGGCGGACTGGGTGAAGTCTGCGTAGACCGGGTCGAGCTGCTGGATCGTCGCCAGAATATCGGCGGCGCCGGTGCCGACGAGCGCGCCTTCGGTGATCAGTGCGCGGCCAATCCGGCCGCTGATCGGGGCGCGGACCTCCGAATATTGCAGGTCGAGCTGCGCCGCTGCGAGACCCGCTCGCGCTGCCGCGACATCGGCGTCGGCCTGGGCGAGCGCGGCGACCGCGCTTTCCTGCTGCTGCGCACTGGCGACGTTGCGCTCGCGCAGCTCGACGATGCGGTCGGATTGCTGGCGGGCCTGCAACTGCGTCGCCTCGGCGCGCTTCAGGGTCGCCTCGGCGCTCTCGACGCGCACCCGGAACGGAGCGGGGTCGATCCGATAGAGGACGTCGCCTTGCTTGACGAGGCTGCCCTGCTGGAACACGCGCTCGACGACGATGCCCGTGACGCGTGGGCGCACCTCGGCGATGCGGGTCGGCGCGATGCGCCCCGGCAGGTTGTTGGTCACCGGCAGGTTCTGTGGCTCGACGGTGACGATGCCGACCGTCACCGGCGGCATCTGGGAGGCCGATTTGGCAGGCTGCTTCTGCTCGCTGCATGCGGCCGCGAACAGCGGCAGGGCGATGACGAGGATGCGGGAAAGGGTCGAAGTCGAGAAAGACATGGGTTCGGGCTCGGCGCTCGATGAGTTCAGTGTTTGCGTGTCAGGTCTGGGGAATCGCGCTCGGCGACTGCCCGATCAACCACCCGATCTCGGCGATCAACCTGTCGCGCTCAGGCTCCGGGAAGCTGAGCAGCCCGAACCAGTCGAGCAGGGTCAATCCCTCGACCGCGAGGAAGGCGAGCAGTGCGCCGCGCGGATGTGTCGAGGATGCGGCGATGGCGGACAGCGTGTTCTGCAGAGACTTCTGCACGGGGCCGCGCAGCTCGGCATCCTGCGCCAGAGCGACGCAGAGGTTGAGGGCGACCGCGCGGTCCTCTTCCGAGGACGAGCGCGAGGCGGCGGCCAGTCGCCCGCGAATATCCGCATCCGGCTTGCCGATTTCGGCATCGATGAAAGACTGGATCCGCTTTTCCTCGCTGCCGACACGGCGCTCGATGAGTGTGCCGATCAGCGCGCGCTTGCTCTTGTAGTCGTAGAGGACGCTGGCCTTGCTGATGCCGGCCTCTGCAGCCACGGCATCCAGCGTCAGATGCGCGGCTCCTGCCCGCATCACGACGCGTTCCGCCGCGTCGAGAACCGCCTCTCGGTCGATGGTTCTGTGCCTGCCCATGATCTGGCTTTCATAAATATCCAACCGGTTGGATATTTATTTGGGCGCGAAGAGTCAAGGCGAGCCAGATGGGCGGGCGCGCCTGACATCCGGCAGCCCGCGTTGAATTGCGTAACTTCGAGAGGAGCGGGCGCTTGCGCTTAAGTCGCGGAAAGCGCTCGGGATTCGCTCATTTCACGACGAAGCCGTGGGCGAAGGGATCGCGATCGTCGATGAAGATCGTGTTGATGCCCGTCATCCGCGCCCAGCCGGCGATGGAGGGGATGATCGCCTCGCGGTTGGCGACGGTCGTCGCGGCCTCGACACGCCCCTTGAACAGCGAGCCGATGATAGACTCATGCACGAATTCGTCCCCGACCTTGAGCTTGCCCTTGGCGGCGAGCTGGGCCATCCGCGCCGAGGTGCCGGTGCCGCAGGGCGACCGGTCGATCGCCTTCTCGCCATAGAACACCGCGTTGCGGGCGTGGGCTTCCGGCTTGGTCGCCTGGCCGGTCCACTGGATATGGGAGAGGCCCCGAATCTCCGGATGCTCGGGATGGACGAATTCGTATTTCGCGTTGAGCGCCGCGCGCAGCTTCGGCGACCAGCCGACGAGTTCGCCGGCAGTGTGATCGGCCATGTCCCGGAAGTTCTTCTGCGGCTCGACGATCGCATAGAAATTGCCGCCATAGGCGACGTCGACCACGATCTCGCCGAGGCCTTCGACCTCCGCCGTCAGCCCCTCGGCGTAGAGGAAGCCCGGCACATTGGTCAGCCGCACCTCTTCGACGAAGCGGCCCTCCTGGCGATAGGTGATATCGACCTTGCCGGCAGGCGCATCGATTGCGAGCCGGCCGGGCTCGCGCGGTGTGATCAGCCCGTTCTCGATGCCCATGGTGATCGTGCCGATGGTGCCGTGTCCGCACATTGGCAGGCAGCCCGACGTCTCGATGAAGAGCACGGCGACGTCGCAATCGGGCCGGGTCGGCGGGTAGAGGATCGAGCCGGACATCATGTCGTGGCCGCGCGGCTCGAACATCAGCCCGGTGCGGATCCAGTCGAACTCCCGCAGGAAATGCGCGCGCTTCTCCAGCATGTTCGCACCTTCAAGCCTGGGGCCGCCGCCCGAGACTAGGCGGACGGGATTGCCGCAGGTGTGGCCGTCGAGGCAGGAGAAGGTGTAGCTGGCCATAGGTCCGGTCTCCGGAGGCGCCTTGGGCCCGCGGCGATAGGCTGGCCCCATCGCCGCGCGCTCGGTTGGTACTCGCGTGTCAGGCCGCGTATTTCTGCACGGCGCCGGCCTGCTGCGTCCAGGCGGCAAACCAGCTGTCGAACAGCTTGAGCTGCGCTTCGGCGTAGCCGCGCTGGCTCTCGGTCAGCATATCCGTTTCGTTGAAGTGCAGGGCGTATTCCTTGTCGCCCTTCAGCACCATCAGATGCTTGAAATAGAGCACGAGGTCGGGGCCTTCGTCGAAGGAGGAGAGGATGGCGAGCGCCTGCTCCAGCTCGAGCGCCCGCTGGCGCGCCTCGGCATCGCCCTGGGCTGCCGCCTCGGACAGCCTGCACAGATGCAGCACCTCCTTCGGCAGGACATTGCCGATGCCGGTGATCGCGCCGGTCGCGCCGCAGTTCACATAGCCGTGGAAGACCGCGGTATCGACGCCGATCATCAGCGAGACGTCGTCGCCGCGGCTGGTGATGTTCTCGGCCGCATAGCGCATGTCGGCCGGGCCGCCGAACTCCTTGAAGCCGACGAGGTTCGGATGCTCTGCCCGTAGGGCGAAGAACAGGTCGGCCCGGGTGGCGAAGCCGTAATAGGGGCTGTTGTAGATCACCGCCGGCAGATCCGGTGCGGCCGAAAGGATCGCCTTGAAATGCGCCTTCTGGGCGAGGACGACCGTGCCGCGTGAGAGCACGCGCGGGATCACCATCAAGCCCTGGGCGCCGACCTTCTGAGCATGGGCCGCAAGCGAGACGGCCGAGGCCGTGTTGACTGCGCCGGTGCCGACGATCACGGGGATGCCGGCCTTCACCAGCCGCTCGACACCTTCCATGCGCTGCGCATCCGTCAGCAGCGGCCAGTCACCCATCGAGCCGCAATAGACCACGGCCGACATGCCGGCTGCGATCAGTTCCTTGCCCTTGCGCACCAAGGCATCGAAATCGGGCGTCCGATCCGCCTTGCAAGGCGTCATCAGGGCGGGGATCACGCCCGAGAAAATCTTGGCCTTCATCGCGCTCTCCTGCTGGCTTTGTGGTTGGGGGGAGAGCGCTGTGCCGCGCCGCGACAGGCCTCTCTCCGGCATCTTTATCGCATGTTGCATATTATTTGTCGACAATAACGAAGAGCAAGCGCTACAGGGTCATCTCCAGCCGTTTGTCTCCCACCGTAAGCTTCTGGATCTGCTGGATGATCTGCTCGGCATGGGCGCGGCCGAGGCGCTCGGCCGCAACGATGTCCCGCGCGGCGATCGCGGCGATCATGTCCTCATGTTCGTCGACGAATTGCTGCGGAAGCCGGTCGTCATAGGACTGGTAGTAGAGTCGCAGGAAGCGACGGCCTTCGTCGAGAAGCCGGCTGAAGAGGCTGTTGAAATAGGGGTTGCGGCCGGCTTCGGCGATCGCCGCATGGAAGGCTGCGTTCGTTGCGATCATTGCGAGCGCGTCCTGCGCTCTCACCGCCCCGGCGAATTCCGCCTGCCGGACCCGGATCGCGTCCAGATCCTCCGGGCGATGGTTCTGGGCCGCGAGCTGCGTCGTCACCCGGTACATCAGCATCAGCGCGTCGAAGAAGGGCGACAGGTTCAGGAAGTCGAGGTTCGACACCATCGTCGAGCGATTGGGGAGGGTGACGATCAGCCCTTCGCCGGCGAGCCGCACGAGAGCCTCGCGGATGGGGGTGCGCGACATCTCGAACCGCTCGGCGAGCTGCACTTCGTCGATCGGGCTACCCGGCGGCAGCACCAGATCGAGAATCTCGTCGCGTAACAGATCGTAGACCAGCTTCACGCCGGAGCCGCGTTTGCGCTCGGGCGCTGCGTTTGTGGTCGTCTTCGCCGGTTTCATTCGCGCACCTCTTGTCGACAAGAGGGATAGTGAAGGAGCGGAACCCGATCAACGAACCACGCGCCTGACCCCGCGATTTCTTCAGATCAGCGCCAGCAGATGCAGCCCGACGAAGCAGCCGGCGCCGCCGGCGATCAGCAGCAGGGGATTGACCGGCGTCAGCATCAGCAGCGCTGTCGAGACGAGCGCGGTGCCGCGTGCGAGCCAGCCTCCGTCGAGCGATTGGATCAGCACATAGCTGGCGGCCAGGATCATCCCGGCCGCGACGGGACGCAGCCCCTTCTCGAGTGCGCGCAGCAGCCTTGCGCCCTCATAGCGCGACCAGATATGGGCCACGCCGTAGATGAGGAAGGCGGTCGGGCCGAAGATGCCGACGGTCGCGGCCAGCGCGCCCCAGAACCCGGCGATCTGCCAGCCGATCAGCGTCGCCAGGAGCGAGCCGGGCCCCGGCGCCAGCCGCGCGATGGCGAAGGCATCGACGAATTGCGTGGCGCTCAACCAGTGATGCACGTCGACGATCTGGCGGTGCATGTCGGCGATGGCGCTTTGGCCGCCGCCGATCGTCACCAGCGAGAGCGGCAGGAAGACCACGAGGATGCTGAGCGGCAGATTGGGCATCCGGTGCTCAGCCCCGATAATAGGTTACGGCGACACTCAGCGAACCGGCGGCGAGCACGGTCCAGAGCAGCGGCCATTTCAGGATGGCGACGGCAAAGAAGGTCGCGGCCATGATCGCGAGCGGAAAAACCCGGCGCGGTACGCGCCGCGCCGCCGTCAATCCCATCGCCAGCGAGAGGCCGATCGCGGCCGAGGCGGCGCCGCCGAGCGCCACATGGGTGACGGCATAGCCGCCGAGCGACGAGAAGACCGTGCCGATCAGCACGATGACGATCGCTGCCGGCACCACGATGCCGAGCCAGCAGGCGATCGCCCCGCTGCGGCCGCCGAGCTTGTAGCCGATCCAGATCGCCATATTGGTGACGTTGACGCCGGGGAGCGCCTGCGCGATCGAGAGCCCGTTGAGGAAATCCTCCTCGCTCATCAGCCGGCGCCGCTGCACGAATTCCCGCAGCATCCAGCCGCTCAGGCCGCCGCCGAAGCTGGTCAGCCCGATCCGCGCGAAGATCAGGAAGAGTTGCAGCGCGCTCGGGCGCTCGGCCAAGGCGTTCGGCATGTGATTCCAGGCCATCTGGCTGCTGAGAGGGCCAGAAAGCAGTATTTGTCGGATGTTGCCAGCGTCGGGACGCATGCGCGCCATGACGCAGGGCCGGGAAAGCTTTGGAGAGGGTAGGTCAAGCCCGGCGCAGGGTGCGCTTGACCGCGCGCTTCAGCCGGTCGCCCGCCTTGCGCACGAGCGCCCGGTTGCTGCCTTCGCTTCCGTCCGGAAGCTCCGAGATCGGCAAAGCCGTGCCCTCCGGCCCGGTCGGCGCGGCGCCGTTGCGAAAGCCGATGATCGCGGCAGCCGGGCTGGCCGCGGGCCCGAGCGCGACAGCTGGCAGCGGGAGGCTCGCGAGGCTCGGGCTGCTCGGGCCGAGGATGGCCTTGATCGGCAGGTGGTCGGAGGCGATGCGCGCCAGCGGCGTATCGTGGACCGTGACGTCGGACAGCATCTCCGGCCGGTTGGCGATGATGCGGTCGAGCGCGAGCAGCGGCAGGCCCGAGGGAAAGCTGGGTACGGGCATCGGCAGCGCGCCGAAAGTGGGCCCGAGCTCCTTGAGCGACGAACGGTCGCCGAGGCGCCATTCATTGAGGTCCCCGAGCAGGAGCGTGGGGCGCTCGTCGCGGTTCCTCATCACGTCGAGGAGCATGCGAGCCTGCTGCGAGCGCGAACGGCGCAGCAGGCCGAGATGGGCGGCGACGATGCGCACCTCCCTGCCGCCCTCCAGATCGAGGTCGACGACCAGCGCGCCGCGTGGTTCGAGCCCGGGCAGGGAGACCTGATGGACGTCCCGCACCAGCCCCTGCCTGAACAGCACGACATTGCCGTGCCAGCCATGGGCGGCGGCGTTGGCGCTCTCGATGGGGACCGGGATGAGGCCCGTCTCCTCCTTCAGCCTCGCGAGGTCGAGCAGGCCGTGGCGGGCGCCGAAACGCTTGTCGGCCTCCTGCAGGGCGATGATGTCGGGGGCGATCTCGCGGATCACCTGCGCGATGCGGCCGGGATCGAAGCGACCGTCGACGCCGACGCATTTGTGGACGTTGTAGGAGGCGATGAGCGTGCCTGCCGGCCGCTCGCCCGGCCCATGCCTGGGCGCTTCATCGCGGTTCTTCCGCTGGCGGAGCGAGGCGATGATGCTGGCGCGCAGGCTCGGGCTCTTCTTCTGCATCGCTCTGCCGTTTGAGGCTTTGGCCCGCTCGAATCGAACAGGACGAAGCTTTGCATATCCATCGCGTCAGGGCGTTGACCGTTTCGGCTCAAAGATAGGGAGAGCCGAGCCAGATCAACCTGTCCATCAGACGCAAGACATAAGGGCGTGCGCGCAGGCCGGCAAGCGTGACAGGTGTCGCCTGCGCCATCACGGCCTCGACGCGCTCGGCAATTCCGCCGGCGAAATCATGGTCGAGCACTTCGATATCGATCTCGAAATTCAGCCTGAGCGAACGGGGGTCGAGGTTCGAGGAGCCGACATAGGCCCAGCAACCATCGACGACGAAGAGCTTGGAATGGTCGAACGGGCCGGTCGAGCGCCAGATTCGGCAGTAATTCTTGAGAATCTGGTCGAATTGCGCAGTCATCGCCCTGTCGACCAGCACCAGATTGTTGACGGAGGGGACGATGATGTCGATATCGACGCCGCGCCGCGCCGCCGTGACGAGCGCGCTGATCAATTCCTGATCCGGCAGGAAATAGGGCGACATGATCCTGACGGAGCGCCGCGCGACCGAAAGTGCGCCCATCAAGAGCTTGTGATTGGTCTCCAGATAGCTGTCGGGGCCGGACGGAACGGCCCGCACGAGCGCGGCGAGTTCGCTGGCGGCAGGCAAGGTGATGTCCCATGCCGGGCCTTCGAGCGCCTCGCCGGAGGCGAAGCGCCAGTCCTCCGCCGCGACCATGAAGAGATCGGCGACGATGGGCCCGGTCAGGCGGAAATGCGTGTCATGGGCATAGGCGTCTCCTGCGAACTCGCGGGTGAAGCCCTGGCGGATGTTCATGCCGCCCATGAAGGCGACGGTCCCGTCGACGACGATGATCTTCCTGTGCGTCCGCAGATTGGCGTAGGGCAGCCTGAGGCCCATGATGATGTTGCCGTTGAACACGTCGACCGCGACGCCGCCCTCGCGCAGATGGCCGGCGATGCTTGGCACCGAATAGCGGGCGCCGACCGCATCGATCAGCACGCGCACCGCGATCCCGCGCCGATGCGCGGCGATCAGCGCATCGGCGATGCGCAGGCCGATAGGGTCGCGGTCGAAGATGTAGCTCTCGAGGATGACGCTGCGCTCGGCCGCCCCGATGGCGGCAAGCATGGCGCTGTAGGCTTCGTCGCCGCTTCGCAGGGTTTCGATGCTGTTGCCGGTGGTCAGAGGATGGCGGGCGACGCGGTCGCCCAAAGTCTTGAGCGCCGCGAAGCGCTGCCCGAACCGCGCCCCGACCACCTTGTCGCTGGCGTGGAAGTGCGTTCCGGGTCGACCATGGCCGGGCCGTTGCGCCAGGATCGTGGCGCGTCGGATCCGGTTCACGCCCGCAATCGCATAGAGAAGGGGGCCGACGATCGGCGAAAGGATGATGACGCCGGTCCAGCCGATGGCGGCGCGCACTTCGTCCTTCGTCATCACCGCATGCGCGCCTGCGACGGCCGCCATCACGATGGAGATGGCGGCAAGGATATGCGGCCAATAGGCTTGGAGAATCCCCCACATGCCCGTGAAGCTAGCGCGTGGGCGGCCGGTTCGCCATGGCGGCGGTTTGGAGGGGGCGTCCCGATCGCCAGGAAGACGGTGCGCCCCATTCGCTGTCATCACGCGTCAGGGATGGGAGGGAGGGCGGCGAGACCGGACTCGCCTTCCGCCGGGGAGAGGCTTATAAAGGAACAAAGAGAGAACAGTTACCTTATTGCCATGCCCGTAACCACTACCTTGACCTTGGCCGATCTGCGCCGCAGCCTTGCCGAAGGGGCCCTACGCGCCGGGCCGGCTTCGCAGGCGCGGATCGGCCTGGGCGTGGCTTCGCTGGACGAGACCCTGAATGGCGGTCTCGCGCGGGCGGCACTGCACGAGGTCTACGCCGCCGAGATTGCCGATCTCGCCGCCGCGACCGGCTTCGCGCTCGGACTCGCTTTGAGGGCGGGGGCAGCGGAGGAAAAGGCTGCTGAACGGCCGATCCTTTGGGCACGGCAGGATTTCGTCGATGCCGAGGCGGGCCGGCTGCACGCGCCGGGGCTCAACGAACTCGGCCTCGACCCGGCGCGCCTCCTGCTGGTGCGGGCGCGCGACGGCGAAAGCGTGCTGCGGGCCGGTGCCGAGGCGGCGCGCTGCCCGGCGCTCGGCGCCGTGCTGATCGAGCCCTGGGGGGAGCCGCGCTCCTTCGACCTGACGGCGAGCCGCCGCCTCGTCTTGGCGGCCGAAGGCTCGGGCGTCCCGGTTCTGCTGCTGCGGGTGGCGGCGGCCGAGGCGCCGAGCGCGGCGCGCACGCGCTGGCAGGTCCGGACGCTCGCCTCGCGGGCGCTGGAGGCCAATGCCCCGGGTGCCCCGGCCTTCGCCTTGAGATTGCTGCGCCAGCGCGGCGGCGCGGCGGAACGTGAGTGGCGTGTGGAGTGGGACCGTGATCGACGATCTTTCGCGGAACGCAGCCTTTTCGACCGATCCGACAGACTGGCTTCCCGGACAGACCATGCCGCGCCGCTATCTCGCCCTCTGGTTCCCCTTCCTGGCGACGGACAGGTTGCGGCGGACGGGCGCGATTCCGGCCTTCGGCGCGCCGGCTGAGAAGCCGTATGTCCTGGTCGAGACGCAGCACAACGCGCTGCGCCTGGTCGATTGTGACCGGCGTGCTCTCGATCTCGGTCTGGCCCGCGGCCTGACGCTGGCTGATGCCCGCGCCCGTATCCCCGATCTCGTCGCGCTGGAGGCCGAGCCGCAGGCGGACCGCCAGTTTCTAGAAGCGCTCGCTGCCTTCTGCGACCGCTTCACGCCCCTGGCCGCGCTCGATGAGCCGCATGGTCTCATGCTCGACATCACCGGCTGCGCCCATCTCTTCGGTGGCGAGGAGGGGATGGTCGGCCTTGTGCGGCGGGTGATGGACCGGATGGGCTTGAGCCTGAAAGCCGCCATCGCCGGCACGCCCGATGCCGCCCGCGCCTGCGCCCGCTTCGCACGGGGAGGCATTATCCCGCCGGGGCAGGATGAAGCGGCGCTGCGACCGCTGCCGGTCGCGGCGCTGGAGGCCGAAGCGGAGACCGTGATCGCGCTCTCCCGCGCCGGCTTGAAGAGGCTGGCCGATCTCGCGGAGCGCCCCTCGGAAACCCTCTCCGCCCGCTTCGGCGAGGGGTTGGCGATGAAGCTCCGGCGCATCCTCGGCCACGAGGATAGGCGCATCGTGCCGCTGCGTCCGCCGCCCGATTGCGTGGTCGAGCGCCATTTCGCCGAGCCCTTCGCCGATACTGCGAGCCTCGAGGCCGAGGTCACCCGCCTGATCGGGGAAGCCGCGCGGGTGCTGGAGGCGCGCGGCGAAGGCGGGCGCGTCTTCGAGATCGCCTTCTTCCGCAGCGACGGCGCTGTCCGCCGTCTCGCCATCGAGACCGGCCGGCCCTCGCGCGATGCCAAGGCGCTGCTCCGGCTCTATCGCGAGCGTATCGAGGCGCTGGCCGATCCGCTCGATCCCGGTTTCGGCTTCGATGCGATCAAGCTCGCCGTGCCGGTCTGCGAACCGCTGAACACGCCGCAACACAGCCTCGATGGCCGCGCCGTCGAGGAGGAGGCCGTGGCTGATCTCGTCGACCGGCTCGTCACCCGCTTCGGCCGTGACCGGGTGCTGCGCTTCGCGGCGCAGGACACGCACCATCCCGTTCGTGCGGCAAAAGCGCTCTCGGCCGCCGCGCCGCTGTCGCAAGCGCCCTGGCCCGAACCCGAGCCGGCGGAGCCGCCGGCCCGCCCGCTCCAGCTCTTCGAGCCGCCACAGCCGGTCGAGGCCATCGCGGAAGTGCCGGACGGCCCCCCGATCCGCTTCCGCTGGCGGCGTCTCACCCATGACGTCGCCCGCGCCGAAGGTCCCGAGCGCATCGCCCCCGAATGGTGGCGCGACGGCAGCGACGAGCCGATGCGCGACTATTACCGCGTCGAGGATGCGCAGGGCCGGCGGTTCTGGCTTTATCGCACCGGCTTCTACGAAGCCGACAGCGCGCCGCCGCGCTGGTTCCTGCACGGGCTCTTCGCATGAATCAGATTGCGAGCCCCTTCGCCGAACCCGTTGCGGCAACGAATTTTTCTTTCCTGCGCGGCGCCTCGCCGGGGCCGAATATGGTGCTGACGGCGCTGCTGCTTGGATATGCCGGTATCGGCATCGCCGATCGCAACACGGTGGCGGGCGTCGTGCGTGCCTGGGCCGCGCTGAAGCATCTGCGTGAGGACGGCTTGCCGGCGCCGGAAAAGGTGCGCGAGGGCGGTTGCCCGGGCGAGTATGTCTGGATTGAGAACCCGGCCTTCGCGGAGGTGCCCTTCACCCCCGAGCAGATGAAGGCGATGGCGGAGAGCTTCAAGCTCGCGACCGG
Organism: Allobosea sp. TAF32; assembly: GCF_052113585.1. Lineage (NCBI taxonomy): Bacteria > Pseudomonadati > Pseudomonadota > Alphaproteobacteria > Hyphomicrobiales > Alloboseaceae > Allobosea > Allobosea sp. TAF32. Next base: position 111,196 of record NZ_JBFRDM010000004.1, read on the forward strand.
CACCCGCCTCGTCTTCGCCGACGGCACGCCCGACATCGTCGTCTATCCGGCCAATCGCGAGGGTTGGGGGCGCCTCTGCAGGCTGCTCAGCCATGGCAATCGCAAGGAAGGCGTGAAGAAGGGAGAATGCCGCCTCGTCATCGATGATCTCCTGAATGATGCCCGCGACCTGCTGCTGATCCTGATGCCGGCGCAGCGCCTTGACGGCCTGCCGGAACTGCTCGCGCAGCTCGACGATGCCGCACCCGGCGCGGTCTGGCTCGGTGCCAGCATGCACCGGCGCGGCGACGACCGCCGCCGCCTCGCGCGTCTCAAGGCCATCGCCGCCGCGACCCGCACCCCGCTGATCGCGACCAATGACGCGCTTTACGATTCCATCGAACAGCGTGATCTGCAGGACGTACTCAGCTGCATCCGCGAGGGCGTCACCATCGAGCGTGCCGGGCGCCTGCTCGAATTCAATGCCGAGCGTCATCTCAAGCTGCCGCAGGAAATGGCCCGCCTCTTCCGTGACGCACCCGAGGCCATCGCCGAGACGCAAGCCCTCTTCTCCCGCGTCGAGTTCGATCTCGGCCAGCTGAAATACGAGTATCCCGACGAGCCGATCCCGCCCGGGTGGAAGGATCAGGACTGGCTGGTGGAACTGGTTCGCCGATGCTGCCTGATCCGCTATCCGGATGGCGTTCCGGATAAGGTTCAGGGCTTGCTGGCGAAGGAACTCGACCTGATCGGGAAGCTCGAATACGCCCGCTATTTCCTGACCATCCGCCAGATCGTCGAATTCGCGGAGAGCAAAGGCATCCTCTGCCAGGGCCGCGGCTCGGCCGCCAATTCCGCCGTCTGCTACGTGCTCGGCATCACCGCGGTCGATCCGGCCGACAACGACGTGCTGTTCGAACGCTTCATTTCGACCGAGCGCAAGGAGCCGCCCGATATCGACGTCGATTTCGAGCATGAGCGGCGGGAGGAGGTGATCCAGTGGATCTATAAATTCTATGGCCGCCACCGCGCCGGCATCGCCGCCACCGTGATCCATTACCGGCCGCGCAGCGCCATCCGCGAAGTCGGCAAGGTGCTGGGGCTGACAGAGGACATCACCGCCCGCCTTGCCGACACGCAATGGGGAAGCTGGGGCACGGAGATCGGCGATGCCCGTGTTCGTCAGGCCGGGCTCGATCCGACGAATCCGACGATCCGCCGCGCCGTCGACTTCGCGGTGCGGCTACTGCATTTTCCTCGCCATCTCTCGCAGCATGTCGGCGGCTTCGTCTTGTCGCGCGGGCGCCTCGACGAAACCGTGCCGATCGGCAACGCTGCGATGGCGGACCGCACCTTCATCGAATGGGACCGCGACGACATCGACGAGCTCAAGCTGATGAAGGTCGATGTGCTGGCCTTGGGCATGCTGACCTGCATCCGCAAAGCGTTCGAGCTGATCGCAGGCCACGACGGAAAACCCTATCAACTCGCCGATTTCACGGATGGCGACGAAGGCACCTATGACATGCTCTGCGAAGGCAAGTCGCTGGGCGTCTTCCAAGTCGAGAGTCGCGCCCAGATGAACATGCTGCCGCGCCTCAAGCCGCGAAAATTCTACGATCTCGTGATTCAGGTCGCGATCGTCCGGCCCGGCCCGATCCAGGGCGACATGGTCCATCCCTATCTGAAGCGGCGGGCGGGCATCGAGAAGGTGACCTATCCCTCGCCCGCACCGGAGCATGGTCCTCCGGACGAGCTCTACGAAGTGCTCAAGAAGACCGAAGGCGTCCCGCTCTTCCAGGAGCAGGCGATGCGCCTCGCCATGGTAGCCGCCAAATTCTCCGACATCGAAGCCAACGGCCTGCGCAAGGCGATGGCGACTTTTCGCAACGATGGCACCATCGGCAATTACGAAGATCTGATGGTGGGACGGATGGTCGATCGCGGCTATGAGCGCGATTTCGCCCAGCGCTGCTTCGAGCAGATCAAGGGCTTCGGCAGCTACGGCTTCCCGGAGAGCCACGCAGCTTCCTTCGCCAAGCTGGTCTACATCTCCTCCTATCTGAAGAAGCATCACCCGGCCGCTTTCGCCTGCGCGTTGCTGAACTCGCAGCCTATGGGCTTCTACGCCCCGGCCCAGATCGTCCGGGAGGCGCAGGAGAACGGCGGCGTCGAGCCGCATCCTGTCGATGTCAATTCCAGCTGTTGGGACAACGGGCTGGAGGAAGCCGACGATGGGCAATCGGTAATCGGAGCCGATAGCTCTCATCCGGGCCACCTCGCCGAAAAAAGCGCGGGGAACCTTCTCCCGGAGGGAGAGGGCAGGGTGAGGGGTTCTCCCGGTTCCTGCACTCAAAAGGGGGCGGGCGAACCGAAGGAGAAACACCCCTTCGCCCTGCGCCTCGGCTTCCGCCAGATCGACGGCTTCAAGGAGGATTGGGGCAAAGCCATCGCGGAAGCACGAGAAGCGGGTGGCGCCTATCGCGACGTCGAGGACCTCATGCGCCGGGCCGCTCTGCCTGCCCGCGCCATGCGCCTGCTCGCCGATGCCGACGCCTTCCGCTCGCTCGGACTGGACCGGCGCGAGGCGCTCTGGGCCGTGCGCCGCCTGCCGGACGACGCGGCTCTGCCGCTGTTCCAGGCGGCGCAGGCGCGCGAGCTGGGGCAGGAGCCGACGGTGGCTCTGCCTGTCATGCCGCTCGCCGAGCACATCGTCGCCGATTATCAGACCGTCCGGCTCTCGCTGAAGGGGCATCCGATGCAGCTTTTGCGCCCGCGCTTCCGCCGCGAGGGCATCCTGAGCTGCGCCGAGACCAACGCGAAGCCCGACGCCGCCTTCGCCCGCACGGCCGGAATCGTGCTGGTGCGCCAGCGTCCGGGCAATGGCAACGCCATCTTCGGCACGCTGGAGGACGAGACCGGCATCGCCAATGTCGTGATCTGGGCGCGGTTGTTCGAGCGTTTCCGTCGCGAGGTCATGGGCGCGCGGCTGATGCTGGTCGAGGGCAGGGTGCAGAAGAGCGTCGAGGGGGTGATCCACCTCATGGCCCAGCGCATTATCGATCGCTCGGCCGATCTGCTCTCGCTGTCGGACACGCATCGTGCCGAGATTCCCATGCCCGTCGACGAGCTGAAGAACCCGCCGCTGCCGCGCCACCGCCATCCGCGAAATGTGCGCATTCTGCCGAAATCGCGGGATTTCCATTGAGAGGACGAGCATTCGTTTGTTTCGCCTCGTTCGGATCGTCGTCGTAGTACCCGTTCGGGGAGGTATTGCGTTCGTTAAAACAATCTTCTCCTCTGAAAGTGAAATAAGAAAAAACCCGCTACTGCATGTGAATTGAGCTTTGGGACCTGCGGGTATAAGTCGTCTGTTCGATTTACCGAACAGGTGGCGCGGCAGAGCGATGGCTAAAAGCCCTGGCCAGGACGAGGCGACAGCAATCGAAGCGGCAGCGGATGAGGGGGCGGTCGAAATGTTGCCGCACCGTGCCGCAGTGTTGAATGCGGCGCTCGGTTCCGTCGACATTTCGGCTCGCCTCGCCAGGGTTGCTGCGGCGGCAAAGGGGCCTGTGGTCTTCACCACCTCCTTCGGCCTCGAAGATCAGGTGCTGACTCATTTCCTCGCCATGGCGAAGCTGCCGGTGATCTTCGCCACGCTCGATACCGGCCGGCTGTTCCCCGCGGTCTATGCGCTCTGGCAGCAGACCGAGGAGCGCTACGGCATCCTGATCCGCCCCTATTTTCCGCGCCACGAGGCGGTCGAGCTCTATGTCCGCCAGAACGGCATCAACGGTTTCTACGCTTCGCGCGACGCCCGCAAATCCTGCTGCGACATCCGCAAGGTCGAGCCGCTCGGCCGGGCGCTCGCCGGGGCCGATATCTGGCTGACCGGTCTGCGCGCCGACCAGTCGGCGGCGCGCGGCGCGGTTCCGTTCGCGGAGGCCGATGCGGCGCGCGGCCTCGTCAAGGCGAGTCCGCTGATCGACTGGACGCGCGAGCGCACGCTTGCTTTTGCCGAAGCCAACGATGTCCCGATCAACCAGCTGCATGCGCAGGGCTTCGTCTCGATCGGCTGCCAGCCCTGCACCCGTGCCATCCGCCCCGGCGAGGCTGAGCGGGCCGGGCGCTGGTGGTGGGAGGACGATGCCGCAAAGGAATGCGGCCTGCATGTTGGAACGGACGGAAAGCTGGGGCGCGCTAAGTCTCCTTCGCAAGAAATTCGGCCAGTGGAGCCGCGCGCATGATTCAGCTCAGCCATCTCCAGAAGCTCGAGGCGGAGGCCATCTTCATCATCCGCGAGGTCGCGGCGACCTGCGACAAGCCGGTGCTGCTCTATTCGATCGGCAAGGACTCCGCCGTTCTGCTGCATCTGGCGATGAAGGCGTTCTACCCGGCCAAGCCGCCTTTCCCGCTGCTCCATGTCGATACGACCTGGAAGTTCCGCGACATGATCGCCTTCCGCAACGAGACGGCGGCACGGCTCGGGCTCGATCTCATCGTTCATATCAACCGGGAAGGCGTCGAGGCCGGCGTCAACCCCTTCGCCTCCGGTTCGCGCGTTCATACCGACGTCATGAAGACGCAAGGGTTGAAGCAGGCGCTCGACCTGCACAAATTCGACGCGGCCTTCGGCGGCGCCCGCCGCGACGAGGAGAAGAGCCGCGCCAAGGAACGCGTCTTCTCCCTGCGCAGCCCCGAGCATCGCTGGGATCCGAAAAACCAGCGCCCCGAGCCCTGGCAGCTCTTCAACACACGCAAGCACCGGGGCGAGAGCTTCCGCGTCTTCCCGCTCTCCAACTGGACCGAGCGGGACATCTGGGACTACGTCGCGCTGGAAAACATCCCGGTCGTGCCGCTTTATTTCGCGGCGCCGCGCCCGGTCGTGCAGCGCGACGGCGCCTGGATCATGCGCGACGACGAGCGCATGGCGCTGCGGCCCGGCGAGGTGGTCGAGACCCGCATGGTCCGCTTCCGCACGCTCGGCTGCTACCCGCTGACCGGCGCGGTCGAAAGCGAGGCGGCGAGCCTTACCGACATCATCGCCGAGATGCGCTCCTCTCGTTCTTCCGAGCGGCAGGGCCGCGTCATCGATCATGACGGCTCGGGTTCGATGGAGCAGAAGAAGCAGGAAGGCTATTTCTGATGGGCTTCGCCATCGCCAGGAATCTGGCCAAGAAGAACCTGAAGGCACTGAGGCCGGCCCAGAACCTTCTCCCTGCCAACGATGCGCCCGCCGCTTCCGAAACCGGCCGGCATTCGCTGCTGCGCTTCATCACTTGCGGCTCGGTCGATGACGGCAAGTCGACGCTGATCGGCCGCATGCTCTACGAGGCGGGCGCGGTCTTCGACGACCAGCTCGACGCGCTCGACAGCGATTCCCGCAAATTCGGCACGCAAGGCACGCAGCCTGATTTCGCCTTGCTCGTCGATGGTCTCTCGGCCGAGCGCGAGCAGGGCATCACCATCGATGTCGCCTACCGCTATTTCGCGACGGAGACGCGCAGCTTCATCGTCGCCGACACGCCCGGCCACGAGCAATATACCCGCAACATGGCGACGGGCGCCTCCACCGCCGACCTCGCCATCATCCTGGTCGACGCGCGCAAGGGCCTGCTGCCGCAAACGCGCCGCCACTCCTTCATCGTTTCGCTGGTCGGCGTTCGCCATGTCGTGGTCGCGATCAACAAGATGGACCTCGTCGGCTATGACGAGGCCGTCTTCGCAAAGATCGCGGCCGACTACCGTGCGGCGGTGAAGAGCCTCGGCTTCGCCTCGATCAGCTTCATCCCGGTCTCGGCCCGCGACGGCGAGAACGTCATGCGGCCTTCCTCGCTCATGGCCTGGTATGACGGACCGGCGCTGTTGCCCTATCTCGAAAGCGTTGCGATCACGCGCGCGGCGCCCGGCAGCGAAGGCTTCGTCCTGCCGGTGCAGTGGGTCAACCGCCCGGATCTCGATTTCCGCGGCTATGCCGGCACGCCGGTGGCGGGCCGCGCCCGTGTCGGCGATCCGGTCGTGGCGCTGCCCTCAGGACGCACCAGTCGCATTGCGCGGCTGATCGGCGCTGCGGGCGAGGCGAGCCAGATCGCAGCCGGGCAGGCCGCGACCATCACCCTCGAAGACGACATCGACGTTTCGCGCGGCGACGTCATCGCCGCTGCGGACACCGAGCTGCCGGTGAGCCGGGGGCTCACGGCGCGGCTGCTCTGGACGGGCGAGCGCGCGATGCTGGAGGGCGGCCAGTTTCTGCTGAAGCTGGCGACGCAAAGTGCCAGCGCCACGGTCGAGACCTTGCACCACAGCATCGATATCGAAGGCTTCCGGCCGCTGCCGGCACAAGCCCTGCGCATGAACGGCATCGGCCTGGTCACGCTCCGGCTCGACAGGCCGCTGGTCTCGCTGCCCTATGTGCGGAGCCATGAACTCGGTGGCTTCATCCTGATCGACCGGATCAGCAACGAGACCGTCGCATTCGGCTTCGTCGAGGCGGACGGAGACGCCAAGCAACCGGGCGCGATCGGCGAAGGCGGCGTGGTGGCCCGGCTCCGGCGCAATCTCATCCGCATCGTCGGCCGGCGCGGCACGCCGGATCGCCGGGCCTGGCTGGCCGCGGTGAGCTGGCGGGTCCTGAGCACGGCCGGGTTGTTCGCGGCGGCTTTTGCCTTGACGATGAATGCGCCGGCCTCGCTGGCGCTCGCCTTAGGCGACATCCTGCTGCGGCCTGGGCTGCGCGCGCTGCATATGCGGCTCTGGCGGAAGGCGCCGGCCGGGACCCTACAGGACGGGGCGGGGATCTGAGCAGCGGCGCCAGCGGCTTCTGCCGTCGGCGTCGAAAGTGTTGCGGTTGCCACGACGCGGCACCCGATTGGCAGAACTCACGCTGCCTTGGCGTAGTTCGTTTCGGTGGTCGCCTGCGACGAGAGCTGCGAGGAGCTGCCATAGGCCTGCGAAGCGTTCTGGAAGGCTTCGGGCGGCGGCCGGTGACGATGCCTCTCGCCGGACTGTTGCAGCGAGGACTGGAAGGTCTTCACCTCATCCTGCGAGACCGAGCCGTCGCCGTTCTGGTCGAGCGAGCTGAAGAGCTTGTTCAATTGGTCGCTGTTCAGGCGACCGTCCTTGAAGGCCGCGCTGAACTCGTCCTTGCTGATCCCACCATTGGCGTCGCTGTCGATCTGACCGAACGCCGAAACGCCGTCGCTGGTCGAGGCTGCCTGGGCGTTCTGAGACCCGTCGGCCTGGAGGGAGAACAGAAAGGACTGCAGCAGGCTGTCGGCCTTCTTGGCCTTCTCCTTGAACGCATCCGACTCGGCTTTGCTGATCGAGCCGTCGCCGTCCGCGTCGATCTTCTTGAAGAGCTCTTCGCTCTTGGCGCTGTCGGCGCCCTTTGGAGCGGCGCTCTCGAATTCGTCGAGGCTGATGCCGCCGTCGCTGTTGCTGTCGATCTGGTCGAAGCTGGGAGGTTTATGGTGTGGTCGGAAACCACCGCCCACACCGCTGACACTGGACATGGAGATACTCCGGAAGAACGTCGCGACCTGCGACGCCCCGGCAGTCTCCGCCCGGAATCTTGGTGAACACCTAATAAACGGTGCCGCGTGCCGGTATTTTCACGAGCCATTGAATGCGGCTGCTCGCGCTGCCGGGCTCAGCGTGCGACGACCGCCGTCGCCTCGATCTCCAGCAGCGCCTCCGGCTCCACCAGCGCCGTCACCGCGACCACCGCCATCGCCGGAAAGTGCCGGCCGAAAACTTCGCGATAGACCGGCCCTATCTCCTTGAGGCTGCTGCGATAGGTCGCGACATCGGTGACGTACCAGGTGAGGCGCACGATGTCCTCGACGCGCGCGCCGCCGGCCTCGACCACCGCCTTGATATTGAGGAAGGTCTGGCGGAGCTGACCGACGAAGCCTTGCGCGAAGACGCCCTCCGGGTTCCAACCGACGAGGCCGCCGGTCACCAGCACGCGGCCCTCAGCGACCATGCCGTTGGCATAGCCGCGCGGCTGCGGCCAGCCTTCCGGCAGGATGGCGCGGGATTGCGGAAGTTCGGACATGGGTTGTCGCCTCGATTTCGGCCGTTCGGCTCTGGTTTGAGAAGGGGTCAGGTCTCGCCGCGCGCGATCTGGCGCAGGGCGAAGCGTTGCAGCTTGCCGGTCGCCGTCTTCGGCAGGGCGTCGACGAATTCGATGGCGCGCGGATATTTGTAGGGCGCGATACTGGCCTTCACATGCTCCTGCAAGGTCTTGACCAGGGCCTCGTCGCCTTTGACGCCCTCGCGCAGCACCACATAGGCCTTCACGATCTGGCCGCGCTCGGGGCAGGGCGCGCCGACCACGCCGCATTCGGCCACCGCCTCATGCGTCAGCAGGCAGGCTTCCACCTCCGGCCCGGCGATGTTGTAGCCGGCGGAGATGATCATGTCGTCGGAGCGGGCCTGGTACCAGAAATAGCCGTCCGCATCGCGCAGATAGGTGTCGCCGGTGATGTTCCAGCCGTTCAGCACATAGACCGCCTGCCTCGGGTCGGCGAGATAGCGGCAGCCCGTCGGTCCGCGTACTGCGAGGCGTCCCGGTGTCCCGTCCGGCACCTCGCGGCCTTCCGCGTCGACGATCTTCGCCTCGTAGCCGGGCACCGGAATGCCGGTCGAGCCCGGCCGGATCTTGTCGCGCGGGGCGCCGATGAAGATGTGCAGCATCTCGGTTGCCCCGATGCCGTCGAGCAGCGCGAGCCCCGTGCGCGCCTGCCACGCGTCGAAGGTTGCCTTCGGGAGCGCCTCGCCGGCCGAGACGCAGATGCGCAGCGAGGAAATATCGCGCCCCTCGAGCTTGTCGAGGATGGCGCGATAGGCGGTTGGGGCCGTGAAGACGACACTGACCTTGTAGCGCTCGATGGCGTCGATCAGGTCGGCCGGGCCAGCTTTCTCGGGCAGGACCATCGCGGCGCCGATCCGCATCGGGAAGAGCACAAGCCCGCCGAGCCCGAAGGTGAAGGCGAGCGGCGGCGAGCCGGTGAAGCGATCGTCGGGAGAGGCCTTCAGCACCCGCGCGCCATAGGCATCACAGATCGCCAGCATGTCCTGGTGGAAATGCATCGTGCCTTTCGGCTCGCCGGTCGTGCCGGAGGTGAAGGCGATCAGGCAGACATCGTCGCGGGCGGTGTCGGCGGCCTCGAAATTTTCGTAGCCCGGTCGCGCCATGAGGACTTCGAGCTCGCTGTCGGACGAGCCGAAGGCGACGATGCGGGCAAGCTCCGGCGCCTGCGCTTTCGCGGCTTCCAGTTCGGCTGGGAGGCGGTGGTCGCAGAGCGCCAGCGCAATCTTCGCCTTGCGCAGGGGATACGCGAGCTCGCCGGCCCGCAGCATCGGCATGGTCGCGACGGCGACGCCCCCGGCTTTGATCACGGCGAGATAGGCGGCGACCATCATCGGCGTATTGCCGGCGCGCAGCAGCACGCGGTTGCCGCTGACCATGCCGAGATCGCGGGTCAGCACATTGGCGATGCGGTTCACCGTCGCGGCGAGGTCCGCATAGCTCCAGTGCAGATCAGCCGCCACCACGGCTGTGCGGCCACCGCGGCCTTCCGCGATGTGCTTGTCGAGCAATTCGGTGACGCAGTTCAGCCGCTCCGGGTAGCTCAGCCCTGCCTCTTCCAGTGTCAGATCGGGCCAGCTTTCGCGCGGCGGCAGATTGTCCCGCGCGAAGCTGTCCTTATGCCCCGATCTCGCGAATCCGGTTGCTGTCATCTCGTTCCCCTGCCTTTTCGGCATGTGCTTTCAAGAGGTCGCGCGCGATCACGACCTTCTGGACCTCGCTGGCACCCTCGTAGATGCGCAGCGCCCTGATCTCCCTGTAGAGTTCCTCCACCTTGACGCCCTTGGTGACGCCGAGTCCGCCATGGATCTGGACGGCCCGGTCGATCACGCTCTGGGCGTTCTCGGTCGCGACGAGTTTCGCCAGCGCCGCTTCGCGGGTGACGCGGGCCGCGCCCTGGTCTTTGGTCCAGGCGGCGCGATAGACGAGAAGGGCGGCGGCATCGACCTCGGCTGCGCTCTCGGCGATCGCCGCCTGCGAGAGCTGGAGGTCGCCGAGCGTGCCGCCGAAGAGCTTGCGGCCATTGGCATGGGCCAGCGTCTCGTGCAGCGCGCGTCTTGCGAAGCCGAGCGCGGCGGCACCGACCGTCGAGCGGAAGATGTCGAGCGTCGCCATCGCGACCTTGAAGCCGTCGCCGGGCCCGCCGATGCGGTTCTCGAGCGGCACGCGGCAGCCCTCGAAGCGGAGCGTCGCCAGCGGATGCGGCGCGATCACCTCGATGCGTTCCGCGATGGTGAGGCCGGGCGTGTCGGCCTCGACCAGGAAGGCGGAAAGCCCGCGCGCTCCGGGCGCCTCGCCCGTGCGGGCGAAGACGACGTAATGGTCGGCGATGCCGCCGTTGGAGATCCAGCTCTTCTCGCCGTCGATGCGGACATGGGTATTGCCGTCCGACGCCGCGGTCGTCGCCATAGCGGCGACATCCGAGCCGGCCTCCTTCTCGGAGAGAGCAAAGGCGGCGATGCGCTTGCCGGCCGCGACATCCGGCAGGATGCGCTGCTTCATCGCCTCGGAGCCTGCGATGCTTATCGAGCCCGTGCCGAGCCCCTGCATGGCGAAGGCGAAATCGGCGAGCCCGTCATGAGCAGCCAGGATCTCGCGGGCAAGGCAGAGCGTGCGGACATCGAGCTTGTCGGAAAGCCCACCATAGGCGGCCGGCACCACGGCTTTCAGAAAGCCCGCCGCACCCAAGGCCGCGACGCGCGCCCGGCAGGCTTCGTCGACATCGTCATGCGGCAGATCGGCGAGATAGGAATCGGCCCACCCGGAAAGCTCGGCGGCGAAGGTCCGGTGACGCTCCTCGAAGAACGGCCAGTCCAGCGTGTCGCCGAGGATGTCGAGGCCGAGACGAGGAGCGCCGCTCATGTCAGTTGCCCTCGAACACCGGCTTCTGTTTCGCGGCGAAGGCGTGATAGGCGCGGGCGAAATCCTCGGTCTGCATGCACAAAGCCTGCGCCACGGCCTCGGCCTCGATCGCGCTCTCGACCGACATCGCCCATTCCATTTCGAGCATGCGCTTGGTCATGGCGTTGGCGAAGGTCGGGCCATCAGCCAGCTCGGTAGCGAGCTCTTGCGCATCGGCCAGCACGGCGTCCGGCGCGCAGAGCCGGTTGAGGAAGCCCCAGCGCTCGGCTTCCTCCCCCTTGAGCACTCGCCCGGTGTAGAGCAGCTCGGCGGCGCGGCCTTGGCCGATGATGCGCGGCAGCATCGCGCAGGCCCCCATGTCGCAGCCGGCAAGGCCGACGCGGTTGAACAGGAAGGCGATCTTGCTGCCGGCCGTGCCGAGCCGGAGATCCGAAGCCATGGCCACGATCGCGCCGGCCCCGGCGCAGACGCCATCGATCGCCGCGACGATCGGCTGCGGGCAGGCCCGCATTGCCTTGACCAGCTCGCCCGTCATCCGGGTGAACTTCAGCAGGTCCTTGGTCTCCATTGCGACCAGCGGGCCGATGATCTCGAAGACGTCGCCGCCCGAGGAGAAATTGCCGCCGGCGCCGGTCACGACGATCGCCTTGACGCCTTCATCCTTCTGCGCGGCGAGGAAGAAATCCGTGAGTTCGCGGTAGCTTGCGAAGGTCAGTGGATTCTTTTTCTCAGGCCGGTTCAGCGTCACCGTCGCGACTTTGCCGGCGACGGAAAACGCGAAATGCTCGGGCGTGAAGCCCGCCAGCGGCAGCGTGGTGGCGTTGGCGATCGTCATCAGGCGTCTCCCTTCGCGGGCTCGTCGGCTGCGTCCTTCGCCCGTCTGGCGATGGCGCGATGCAGTGAGGTCTTGGTCTCTCCGAGCAGCCGGAAGAGCTGCCCGATCTCGGGCTGGTCGAGCCCCGCGAAAAGCTCGGCGATCCAGCTTTCGTGCCGCTCGGCCATGGCGCGGAAGGCCTTGCGCCCTTGCGCCGTCAAGGTGAGGATCTGCACCCGCCGGTCCTGCGGCGCCGCGCGCTTGTCGACGAGCCCGTCCGTGACGAGGCCGGCGACGACGGCGGTAACGTTGCCGTTCGAGACCATCAGTCGCTGCGAGACTTCGCCGACGGTCATCCCCACCACGCTCTTGTCCAACTGGGCCATCAGGTCAAAGCGCGGCAGCGTCGTCTTGAACTCCTCGCGCAGCCGGTTGCGGATTTCCGTCTCGATCAGGGTCGAGCAGGTCAGCATCCGCAGCCACAGGCGCAGCTCGTCCTTGTGGTCGCCGGGGCGTTCGCTCGCCTTGGTCTCGCGGTCGAGCATGAGTGCGGAGGAGGGCGTCTCCATCTCAGAACTCCCCGCCATTGATCAGGAGCGACTGGCCGGTGACGGCATCGCTGCCCGGCCCGCAAAGATAGAGTACGGCGGCCGCGACCTCTTCAGGCGCGATCAGGCGGCCCTGCGGATTGTCCTTGACCATTTCGGCCAGCGCCTGCTCGCGGCTTTTGCCGGTCTTGGCCGCGATGGTGTCGAGCCCGCTCGCGACCATGTCGGTATCGGCGTAAGCAGGGCAGACGGCATTGACGGTGACGCCGGAGCGGGCGGTTTCCAGGGCCAGCGATCTGGTGAGGCCGATCACCGCATGCTTTGCGGCGGCATAGGCGCTGACATAGGCGTAGCCGCGATGCCCTGCCGTGGAGGCGATGGCGATCAGCCGGCCGCTATGGCGCTCCAGCATGCCGGGCAGGACCGCATGGAACAGGTTGACCGTGCCGATCAGGTTGATCTCGACCATGCGGCGGAAGCGCTCGCTGTCGCTGCGCATGAACGGGCCGGTCTCGACCGCCCCGGCATTGGCGATCGCGATATCGAAGGCATGTGTGCTGGAAAGACGGTCGAGCGCGGCCGAGACCGAAGCCTCGTCGCGCACGTCGCAGGCGGCGAAATCGGCGGCGGCCCCGGCTGTGACAGCGTCCCGCAGCGCGGCCTCGTCACGGCCGAGAATGCTGACCTGCGCTCCCGCTTGCGTCAGTGCGGCAGCGATGGCGCGGCCGATGCCCCGTCCGCCTCCCGTCACCAGCGCGTGCCGTCCTTGCAGAGCCATGAGCGTTCGACCTCCAGCAACAAATATATTTTAAGTCTCAACGAATTTGCAAGCCCTCTCGGCGGGGCTTACCTTCACGACATCGATTTTGCGCGCTGCTGCAAACGTTTATCACAAAGGCGGCCGTGATGGCCGGCTTTCGATGCGGTGGGGGTGGAAGCCCCTTGAGTTCAAAATCATTTTAGGCTTAAAATATTTTCCAGACCGGATCGGCCGGTTCCCCGATGGAGGCGTCGATGCGTATCGCGGTTGTGGGCGGAGGGCCGGCGGGGCTCTATTTCGCGCTGCTGATGAAGCGGGATTGGCCGGAGATCGCGGTCGACGTCTTCGAGCGCAACCAGGCGGACGACACCTTCGGCTTCGGTGTGGTCTTCTCCGACCAGACGCTCGACACCTTCAAGACGGCGGATGTGAAGAGCTATGCCGCGATCCGCGACAACTTCGCCTATTGGGACGACATCGAGATCCACTTCAAGGGCGACAGCTACCGCGTGCCCGGCAACGGCTTCTGCGGCTGCTCGCGCCGCTCTCTGCTGATGCTGGTGCAGGCGCGGGCGCGCGAGCTCGGCGTCAACCTGCATTTCGCCAGCGAGATCGCCGATGTCGAAGCGTTGAGGCGCGATTACGACCTCGTCGTCGCCGCCGACGGCGTCAACAGCCGCCTGCGCGAGAACTGGCGCGAGCGCTTTCGGCCGGAAACCGATCTGCGCCCCAACAAATTCGCCTGGATGGGCTCGACCCGCCCCTTCGACGCCTTCACCTTCTTCTTCAAGGAAACCGAGCACGGCCTCTTCATCGCCCATTGCTACCAGTACGAGGCGGGGCGCTCGACCTGGGTGCTCGAGACCGACCCCGAGACCTTCGAGAAGGCCGGGCTCGATGCCATGGATGAGGCGCAGTCGGCCGCCTTCCTCGAAGGTGTCTTCGCCGAGGAGCTTCAGGGCCACAAGCTCATCGCCAACCGCTCGCTCTGGCGCAATTTCCCGATGATCCGCTGTCGCAACTGGGTGGTCGAGAACGTCGTGTTGATCGGCGACGCCAAGGCAACGGCGCATTTCTCGATCGGCTCCGGCACCAAGCTGGCGATGGAAGACGCCATCGCGCTGCACAAGGCGATGGGGCAGGCGAAGCTCGATGTCGCCGGCGGCCTGAAGCTGTTCGAGACGCAGCGCCGCGAGGAAGTCGAGAAGACCCAGCACGCTGCCGATGTCTCGCTGGCCTGGTTCGAGGAGTTGAAGCGGTTCTGGGATTTCGAGCCGCTGCGCTTCGCTTTCGGCCTGATGACCCGTTCAAAGGCGATTACCTATGACAATCTGGCGCTGCGCGCGCCGGAGATGGTCGCGGCCGTCGACGCGCTCGTCGCCGATGGGCTCGGGCCGCTGGCGAAGCGGCGCAAGGACGGCTCGCCGGTGCCGCCGGCCTTCCAGCCCTTCAAGCTGCGCGAGATGCAGGTCGAGAACCGCATGACCGTCTCGCCGATGTGCCAGTATTCCGCCGAGGAGGGCCTGCCGACCGATTGGCACCTGATGCATTACGGCTCGCGCGCCATCGGCGGCCCGGGGCTGATCTTCACCGAGATGACCTGCGTCGCGCCGGATGCCCGCATCACCCCCGGCTGCACCGGCCTCTGGAATGACGCCCAGGAAGCTGCCTGGAAGCGGATCGTCGATTTCGTTCACGGCCATTCGGCGGCGAAAATCTGCCTCCAGCTCGGCCATGCCGGGCGGAAAGGCGCGACCAAGCTGATGTGGGAGGGCATGGACCGCCCGCTGCCTGAGGGCGCCTGGCCGATCGTCTCAGCCTCAGCCTTGCCCTACTACCCGGAGAGCCAGGTGCCGCGCGAGATGACGCGCGTCGACATGGACAGGGTGACCGCCGAATTCGTTTCCGCTGCCGAGCGCGGCGAGCGTATCGGCTTCGACATGCTGGAACTGCACTGTGCCCATGGCTATCTGCTGGCGAGCTTTCTTTCGCCGCTGACCAACAAGCGCACGGACGAATATGGCGGATCGGTCGAGAACCGTTTGCGTTATCCGCTGGAAGTCTTCCGGGCGCTGCGCGAAGCTTGGCCGCGCGAGAAGCCGATGTCTGTGCGAATCTCGGCGACCGACTGGGCGGAAGGCGGTCTCTCGGCCGCAGATTCCGTCGCGATCGCCGAGGCTTTCGCCGCCGAGGGCTGCGATCTCGTCGACGTCTCGACCGGCCAGACCGCCAGGGAATCGCGCCCCATCTACGGCCGCATGTTCCAGACGCCGTTCTCCGACCGCATCCGCAACGAGGCCGAGGTTGCGACCATGTGCGTCGGCAACATCACCACGGCCGATCAGGTCAACACCATCATCGCTGCCGGCCGCGCCGATCTCGTCGCGCTTGGGCGCCCACACCTCGCCGATCCGTCATTCGTGCTGCGCGCGGCCGCCTGGTACGGCGTCGATGTCGCCCAGCCGGTGCAGTACCAGCCCGGCAAGGACCAACTGATGCGCAACACCCCGCGCGAGCGCGAGGAGCTGCAGGAACTCAAGCTGAAGGCCAAGCCGAGCCGCCACGCTGTCCAGGCGTAGCGTTCGCTCCGCCTCTCCCCAGAAAATGCCGAGCCATCCCGGCTCTCCGCTTCGCTGCGGCCGGGATGACCCGCGTTTCACCGAGGCTCTGGAACGCCGTCCTACTTGCCGCCCTGCGAGCGGCCGGAGGGCGAGACGTCGGGAATGGTCGGCGCCGTCGCTGGGCGCTCCCCGAAGGGATTGGCCGAAGGTGGATTGCGCCGCAGGCGGAAGGCGAGATAGGCGGCGGCCGCCGCCGAGAGCAGCCCGAGATAGGCCAGCAGCCCGTTCGGTCCGATGGCCTGCATGAAAGCCGTCGAGACCAGCGGGCCGATGGCCGAGCCCGTCGCCCAGAGGAACAGGAGCTGCGCCGAGAGGCCGAGCGCCCGTTCGCGCCCGAGCCGGAAATAGGCATGAGCGACGGCCACCGTGTAGATCGGCATCGAGCCGGCGCCAATCAGCGCGAACAGGCCGAAGAGCCAGAACCGGGCATGGGGCAGGGCGAACCAGAACACCGCGCCCAGCGCCAGCGAGCAGATCACCACCGAAAGCGTGGCGCTCAGCATGATGATGCGGCTCTCGACGCGGTCCGCCAGCAGCCCGAGCGGCCATTGCAGCACGAGCGCGCCGATCTGGATGCCGGCGGTGAGCAAGATCGCCCAGGCCTGGTCGAGCCCGATCAGGATGCCGTAGGCCGGCGCCACATTGGTGAGCGCGCCACCCATCAGGCCGACATACAGGCAGCCGATGACCGAGGCCGGCGCATATTGCCAGATCGTGTTGAGGCGAACCGAGACGACCTCGCCCGATTCCGGTCCCTTGGCCTTGGTCATGCCGACGGGGATCAGCGCGATCGAGAAGGCGGCGCTGGCGAGCAGGAAGATGTTGTTCGATTGCAGCGAGACGTAGCCGACACCGATCTGCGAGCCGATCAGGGCGAGGCGGTTGAGGATCTGGTAGAAGCCGAAGATGCGGCCGCGCTGGCCTGCTTTGGCCTGCCCGCTGATCCAGCTCTCGATGCAGATGGCGTGGCCGGCGCCGGCGAAGCCCATGCCCAGCCGCGAGATGCCCCAGATGTCGAGCGGCGTCGCCGAGAAGCTCAACGTCAGGACCGCCTGCAAGGCCGCGAAGACGGCGAAGGCGCGGATATGCCCCACGCGGCGGATGAAGGCGGGGATCACGAAGCAGCCGGCCAGGAAGCCGACGGAATAGGCCGAGCCGACGAGGCCGATCAGCAGCGGCGCCTTCTGCTCCAGCGCCATCTTCAGCGGCACGACGGTGTTCACGATCGTGGCGGCGATCTGAAGGATGAGCGCGCCGCTAACGATGGCCCCCAGCGCTGCGACAGAGCTCGTCCTCGGCTCGGTGGCTGCTTTGGTCACGTTGGTCCCGCCCCCTGCGCAGCCGCCATGAAGGCCTGAGATTCTCGAGGCGACAAGCCCTGCGGTTGCGATGCTTGCGACATATCCGATTCGAGCGCCGGGTGGGGAGAAATGGGCTGACATGCCAGCCTTGCCCGAAAAAGATGGGCCAATCGCGGCGGGCAGAGAAAAATCTCCGTCTCCGTTTCTCCATCGGCAGGCCTTGATCGCGCCGCCTTTGCATCGTCTTGCGGTGCTGCTGCTTGCCGTAATCCGCAGCTTCCTCATCCGCAAAAATTATCGATGCGGTTCACCGGCGATTAACCAACACAGCGCCTAATCGAAGCAGAACGAAGTTTGGGTTCTCCCGGCATTCTCGGTCACTACGCGACGTGTATCGCGCCTCTCTCGGCTGGGGCGCGAACGGCGAAGCCGTGTCCGCCGCCGGGCGTGGCGTAAGCGTATCGAGAGTGCGGCGGATGACCTATGCGACCTATGTGCGGGAAGGCGGTGCACCCTATGTGCGCTCCCGCCGACGCCGCAGGCCTTTGCTGAAAGGGTTCTTCCTCGCCGCCGCGCTGAGCTGTGGCGCGATGTCCGGCTTCTGGATGCTGGGGCAGGGCGCACCGGCGCCCGACACTGCCGACACCTCACCAGCCGCCGGCCGCAAGGCGTCCGCGGGCCGCGCCGCGCCGCAGCCGGTCCCGGCCTATGGCGGCCTGCTCGATCCGGCATTGTCCGGTGGCAAGGCCGCGTCCTTCGCACCGGGCGCTCCGGCCCGGTCCGCCTTCCAGCCCGCTGGCCCGGTTCCGCCGGCATCCTCGATTGCCGCAGCCGCTCCTGCCACCGAGCCCGCCTTGCCCTTGCGGCCGCAGCCGCCGGTCACGCTGGCCGAGAAGGCGATGCCGATGCCGGTGCCGCGGCCGCTCGATCTGCTTCCGAAGGCCGATCCCCAGCAGCCGCAGCAGCTCCAGCCGCGCGTCGCGCAGCCGACCCCGTCACGCCGCAACCGCACGGCGGCTGCCGCGCCGACGCCGGAAGATAACCGCAGCTTCTTCGAAAAGCTCTTCGGTGTGCAGAAGCAGCCGGCAGGCACGGCGCTCGCCTATGCCGCGCCGCAGGACGATGTCATCGATCGTGGCCGCGTCGCCCGGCTGAGCCCTTCCACCGGCACGCCGCCGCGTACCGCCGAGGCCGGCACCGCGATCTACGATATCAACGCCAAGATGGTCTACATGCCCAATGGCGAGCGGCTCGAGGCCCATTCCGGCCTGGGCGAGATGATGGACGATGCGCGCTATGCCCATGTCCGGATGAAGGGCGTGACCCCGCCGCATACCTATACGCTGACCGAGCGCGAGGCGCTTTTCCACGGCGTGCGCGCCATCCGCCTGAACCCAGTCGGCGGCAGCGGCGCCATCCATGGCCGCGCCGGGCTGCTCGCCCACACCTATCTGCTCGGGCCGCGCGGCGACTCGAACGGCTGCATTTCCTTCAAGGATTACGAGCGCTTCCTGCAGGCTTTCCTGCGCGGCGAGGTGAGGCGCATCGTGGTGGTGGCGAGCCTCTGAAAATGCCGGCTCGGCGCGTCCACGGCCGGCCCAGATCTTGAGTTTTCACCACACCGAATGCCGGAGGCGCTGGTCTCACGCCGTGCCGCCGATGACCCGGCCAGATCGCTTCGCATTCTGACGGCACCGTCAGAATGCGAAGAGCGCGATCGCTTCCAATGGTTTAGAGCATCGCTCCTGCGAAAACCGGTGCCCATCTTTTCGCGCAATGCTCTAGGACGGGTGGCTGAAGCTCGCGACCCGCGCATCCTTCATCAGGTTGAGGAAGTCGGCACCGCTGACATGCACCAGCGTCCGGTGGTCGCCACCTTCGAAATAGACCTCCTTGGCGTCGCCGAGGCTCTTGTCGAGAATCACAGGCACGTCATAGGCCGATCCGACCGGCGGAACGGCGCCGATATCGCAATCGAAGAAGAGCGAGCCGATCTCATCCTCGGAGGCGAGGCCGAGCCGTTTTTCCATCATATCCTGCAAGCGCGAAAGCTCGATCCGGTGCGTGCTCGGCACGACGGCGAGCACATAGCCGGTCTCGTGATGGACGACGACCGATTTGGCCAGCTTGCTGCCCGGAATATGGGCCGCCTGCGCAGCCTGGCTGCTGGTGGCAGTGCGATTATGGGCGACGGTGTCGTAGGCGATGCCTTTGCCGTCGATATAGCTCTGGAGCTTTTTGGCGATGGTCATGATCGGCGCCCCTCTCTTGCGTGGTGACGCATCAGAGCGGGTATCCTCCTCCCATCGCTAACGAAGTCAACGGCGGAGCAGGGCCGAGCGGGGGGCGTCGAGCCAGGCCCTGCCCGGGAGGTCGCGAGGGGCCGAGATCAGCCGCTCGCCGCCTTGGCCTTGCTCTTGGCCGGCGCCTTCTCCGCCTTCTCGCCCGTCGCCTTCTTGGCAGCTGGTTTTTTTGCAGCCGGCTTCTTCGCGGGGGCCTTGGCTTTTGCGGCGCTCGCGGCCTTGGCCTTGACCTTTGCTCCGCCCTTCGTCTCGGCCTTGGCGTTGACGAGCTCGATCGCTTGTTCGAGCGTGATGCTCTCCGGCGCCATCGTCTTGGGCAAGGTCGCGAAGATCTTGCCCCAGGCGACATAGGGGCCGTACTTGCCGGCCTTCACCTCGAGCCCGCCGCCCGCAGGATGGTCGCCCAACGCGCGGCCGGGTGTCGCCGCCGCGCCGCCGCGCCTGCCGCCGCCGCTCTCCTTGGCGACGATCAGGTCGATGGCGCGATTGGCGCCGAGTTCCAGCACGTCGTCGTCCTTGTCGATATTGGCGTAGGTCTTGCCGTGCTGGACATAGGGCCCGTAGCGGCCGATGCCGACGAGAATCGGCTCGCCCGATTCGGGGTGCTTCGCCACCTCGCGCGGCAGGGAGAGCAGGGCGAGCGCCTTCTCCAGCGTCACGGTGGCCGGGCTCATGCCCTTCGGCAGGCTGGAGCGCTTCGGCTTTTCGCCCTCGCCGAGCTGGATATAGGGGCCGAAGCGGCCATCGCGCAGCGTCACTTCGAGATTGGTGACAGGGTCGGTGCCCAGCACGCGCACGCCGGGCGTGCCCTGGCCGCCCTCGGCCGAGGCTTCGCCCTCGGCGGCCGGGACGGAGAGCGGACGGGTGTACCGGCATTCGGGGTAGTTCGAGCAGCCGACGAAAGCGCCGAACTTGCCGAGCTTCAGCGAGAGCTGGCCGTTGCCGCAATTCGGGCAGATGCGCGGATCGGTGCCATCAGCCTTGGCCGGGAAGATATAATCGCCGAGAATGCCGTTCAGCGCTTCCAGCACGTCGCCGACACGCAGATCCTTGGTCTCGCCGATGGAGGCGGTGAACTCTTCCCAGAACTGGCGCAGCAGCGCCTTCCAGTCGATCTCGGCGTTGGAGACGCGGTCGAGGTTTTCCTCGAGGTTCGCCGTGAAGTCGAACTCGACATAGCGCTTGAAGAAGCTCTCAAGGAAGGCCGTGACCAGCATGCCCTTGTCCTCGGGCACGAGGCGCTTCTTCTCGATGCGGACATATTCGCGGTCGCGCAAGGTCGAGAGGGTCGCGGCATAGGTCGAGGGCCGGCCGATGCCGAGCTCTTCCATGCGCTTGACGAGACTCGCTTCCGAGAAGCGGGGCGGCGGCTCGGTGAAGTGCTGGTCCGCGGCGATGGCGCGCTTCTCCAGCTTGTCGCCTGCCTTCATCGCCGGCAGCTTCTTCGAATCCTCGTCCTCGTCGTCGTCGCGACTTTCCTGATAGAGCGTCAGGAAGCCGTCGAAGAGCACGACCTGTCCGGTGGCGCGCAGGTCGAGGTTGCGGGCGCCGACCTTGGCCGCGATGTCGACCGTCGTGCGCTCCATCTCGGCCGATTCCATCTGGCTGGCGATGGTGCGCTTCCAGATCAGCTCGTAGAGCTTCGCCTGCTCGGGTTCGAGCTGGCGCGCGACCATGGCCGGCAGCCGGGCGAGATCGGTCGGGCGGATGGCCTCGTGGGCCTCCTGCGCGTTCTTGGCCTTGACCGTGTACTTGCGCGGCACGCTCGGCACATAGCGGTCACCGAATTCCTTGCCGATGACGCTGCGGGCGGCGGCGATGGCCGAGCCGTCCATATCGACGCCGTCGGTTCGCATATAGGTGATGAGGCCGACCGTCTCGCCGCCGATATCGACGCCTTCATAGAGCCGCTGCGCGAGCTGCATGGTCCGCGCCGGGGCGAGGCCGAGCTTGCGCGAGGCCTCCTGCTGCAGCGTCGAAGTCTGGAAGGGCGGCTGCGGATGGCGCTTGACCGGCTTGGCCTCGACCTCGCTGACGGTGAAGAGCGCGGTTTCCAGCGCCTCCTTGAAGGCCTTGGCCTCCTCGGCATTGCCGATGTCGAGCCGGGCGATCTTCTTGCCGTCGGCGCCAACGAGCCGAGCCTCGAAGGTCTGGCCGGATTCCGTCGCGAGCGTCGCCACCAGCGACCAGTATTCGCGGGCCCGGAAGGCCTCGATCTCGCGTTCGCGGTCGCAGACGAGGCGCAGCGCCACCGACTGGACACGGCCGGCCGAGCGGGCGCCGGGCAGCTTGCGCCACAGCACCGGCGACAGCGTGAAGCCGACGAGATAGTCGAGCGCGCGGCGGGCCAGATAGGCGTCGACCAGCGCCTGGTCGATGGCGCGCGGATTCGCCAATGCCTTCTGCACGGCGTCCTTGGTGACGGCGTTGAAGGTGACGCGCTCGACCGGGATGCCCTTCAGCACCTTCTTCTGGTTCAGCGCTTCCAGCACGTGCCAGGAAATCGCCTCGCCCTCGCGATCAGGGTCGGTGGCGAGGATCAGCTTCTCGGCGCCCTTCACGGCGCGCGCGATCTCGGCGACCTGCTTGGCGCCGCGGCCCTCGATCTCCCATTTCATGGAGAAGTCGTTGTCGGGCTCGACCGAGCCGTCCTTGGCCGGCAGGTCGCGGATATGCCCGAACGAGGCGATGACCTCGTAGTCGGAGCCCAGATATTTGTTGATCGTCTTGGCCTTGGCCGGCGACTCGACGACGAGGAGCTTCATGATCTGTTTGTCTCGATAACAGCCCTGTTCAGAGCGCGGAACCGGCCGTAACGGACGGTCTCGCGACCCGCAAGACCGCTGCGGTTCGGAATTGTGCGCGAAAGTGGTTCAGCGGGCGGGCCGTGTCAAACGGCGATTGAGCTTTGAGTGTCGCACGGGACGGTTTAGGGCCATTCTCCGGCTTGGGCTACGAAGTGGGGAGGCGAGCGTGTCTTCGCAAGCACAGATCAGACGCCAGACGGCGTTGGACATCCGCAGCCGCAAGGGAGCGGAGCCGATCGTGTCCCTGACCGCCTATACGGCGCCGATGGCGGCGTTGGCCGATCGTCATTGCGATTTCCTGTTGGTCGGGGATTCGCTCGGCATGGTCGTGCACGGCCTCGACAGCACCGTGCCGGTCACGCTGGAGATGATGATCCTGCACGGGCAGGCGGTGATGCGCGGTTCCCGGCGCGCGCTCGTCGTCATCGATATGCCCTTCGGCAGCTATGAGGAGAGCCCGGAGCAGGCCTTCCGCAACGCCGCCCGCATCATGCAGGAGACCGGCTGCGGCGCCGTCAAGCTCGAGGGCGGGCAGCGCATGGCCCCGACCATTCGCTTCCTGGTGGATAGGGGCATTCCGGTGATGGCGCATGTCGGGTTGACGCCGCAGGCGGTGAACGTGCTCGGCGGCTTCAAGGCGCAGGGGCGCAGCCGCGAGGAATGGCCCGCGATCACTGCCGATGCCGCATCGGTGGCCGAAGCCGGTGCCTTTGCCGTCGTCTTGGAAGCGATTGCTGAGCCGCTCGCGGCCGATATCACGGCCAGGATCGCGATCCCGACCATCGGCATCGGCGCCTCGGCCGCTTGCGATGGCCAGGTGCTCGTGCTCGACGACATGCTCGGCCTGACCGGCCGCGTGCCCAAATTTGTCAAGCTCTTCGGCAATCTCGCGGAGGGCGTCGACAAGGCCGTGGCGGATTATGCGGCAGAGGTTCGAGTCCGGAGCTTCCCAGGGCCCGAGCATGTCTATGCGGTGAAGGACTAAGTTCGAAATCACGCCGTCATTCAGGGGCTTCGCGCAGCGAAGAGCCCGGAACCCACGAACACGACACTTGCCGTCATGGTCGGGCTTGTCCCGACCATCCACGTCTTCATCGATACCATGCGGTGTTCAAGGCGTGGATGCTCGCCACAAGGGCGAGCATGACGAGCTGGAGCAAGGTCGTATTTAAGGCTTCCGGGCCCAAGCCTTCGGCTTGCCCCGGAATGACGGAGGTGGTTCCGGTCTGAAGCCGCCGTCGTTAGGCCTGCGCCGCCAGTAGCCGGTCGATGAAGCCCTCGGTCGCCGCTCCCGCGATCCAGCGCAGCACGGCGACGATGTCGCGCTCCGGCTCGACCCAGATCACGTTGCTCCCGGCGCCGAGCGCGGAGAAGGACGACGGGGGCAGACCTGGCCGCGCCGCCAGCCACCAGAGATAGCCGTAGTTCGCGAGAGTCGGGGAGGGTGAGAGCGAGCGCGCGATCCACTCGCGCGAAACGAGCTGCCGGCCGTTCCACTCGCCCTTACGGCCGATCAGCAGGCCGAAGCGGGCGTGGTCGCGTGCGCCGATGAACAGGCCGCCGCCCCAATGGCCGCCGCCGGGTACGGATTGAACCTCGCGCCCGTCGATCTCGACGAAGGAGCTGCTGTAGCCCTGCCATTGCCAGTCCTGCGAGGCGCCGATCGGGTCCATGATCCGCTCGCGCAGCACCTGCGGCAGCGGCCGGCGGAAGCGCTGGAGCAGGGCGTAGCCGAGCACGTTCACCCGCACATCGTTATATTCGTAGAAGCTGCCGGGCGCGTTGAGCTCGCGGCGCTGGCCCTTGCGGCTGTTGTCTGCGCCGGGGCCGATCTGGCGGTTGTGGTCGACCTGATCGGACTTGCCGAAAAGCTCGCCCTGCCATTCGCTCGACTGCTGCAGCAGGTGCCGCCAGGTGATCTTGCCGTTATGCGGGCCGGCGAAGATCGGATCGTCGACACTTTTGCAGACTGGCTCCTCGACATCTCCAATCAGCCCGTCGTCGAAGGCGATGCCGGCGAGTACCGACAGATAGCTCTTGGCGATCGAGAAGGTCATGTCGGTGCGGGCGGTGTCGCCCCATTCGGCAACGATGCGGCCGCCTTTCAGGATGAGACCGGCCGGGCCGCCGCGCTCGCGCACCGGGCCGACGATCTCGGTCCACGGACCTCTCTCGTTCCACTCGACGTTTCCGACATAGCTGCCGTCCGGATAGTAGAGGCTGCGCGGCCAGGGGCTTTCGTTCTCCTGTGCGAAAGCGATCGTGGCTGAAAGCCGCCCGGCATCGAAGCCGGCCTCGGCCGGTGCGATGGTTTCCCAGCCGGCGCTGTGGGGAGCGGGCACGAAGATGTCGGTCGGGCTGGGCACGGCTTGCGTCCTCTCAGGCGTGGGGGGCGAGAGGTAGCGCCGTTTTGCCGAAAGCTCCACGGCCCACAGGACATGGCGCCATCACGCCCGCGAGCGGCTTGCGCCGTGGGCGAGTCGCGCCTAAACAGCCTGCTTCAAATGACATCGCCAGCCCCGCTCTATCCGCATCGTCACCTGCTCGGCATCGAGGGGTTGTCCCATCTCGACATCGAAGGGCTATTGGACCGGGCCGAGGCCTATGTCGCCCTCTCGCGGCAGGTCGAGAAGAAGGCGGCTACCTTGCGCGGCCGCACCCAGATCAACCTGTTCTTCGAGCCCTCGACGCGGACGCAGGCCTCCTTCGAGCTCGCGGGAAAGCGGCTCGGCGCCGATGTGATGAATATGTCGGTCGCTTCGTCCTCGGTGAAGAAGGGCGAGACGCTCATCGACACCGCCGCGACGCTGAACGCCATGCGGCCGGACATCATCGTCGTCCGCCATCACGCGGCCGGTGCGGTCAACCTGCTCGCCCGCAAGGTCGACTGCTCGGTCGTCAATGCCGGCGACGGCGCGCATGAGCACCCGACGCAGGCACTGCTCGACGCGCTGACGATCCGCCGCAACAAGGGCCGCATCCAGGGGTTGACCGTGGCGATCTGCGGCGACATCCTGCATTCGCGCGTCGCCCGCTCCAACATTATTCTGCTGAATGCCCTCGGCGCGAAAGTTCGCCTCGTCGCACCTTCGACGCTGATGCCGCCGGGCATCGAGCGCATGGGCGTCGAGCTCTATACCGACATGAACAAGGGCCTCGAAGGCGCTGATATCGTAATGATGCTGCGCCTTCAGCTCGAACGGATGCACGGCGCCTTCGTGCCGTCCTCCAAGGAATATTTCCGCTATTACGGCCTCGACCGCGAGAAGCTCGAGCGCGCCCAGCCCGATGCGCTGGTGATGCATCCCGGCCCGATGAACCGCGGCGTCGAGATCTCCTCGGAAGTGGCTGATGGCGCGCAGTCGCTGATCCGCGAGCAGGTCGAGATGGGTGTCGCAGTCCGCATGGCGGTGCTCGATGCGCTCGCCCAGCATCTGCCGAATATCTGAGCGTGGCGGGACCGAACATGGCTGAAACGCAGGATATCGCGATCGTCAACGCACGCCTCGTCGACCCGGTGTCCGGGCGCGAGGGCAAGGGCTCCGTCTTGTTGCGGGGGGGCGATATCGCCTCGGTCGAATGGGGAGCGGCTCCTGCGACGGGCGACGACGTGCGCCGCATCGACGCCGGCGGGCAGGTGCTGACGCCGGGCCTGATCGACCTGCGCGCCTTTCTCGGTGAGCCAGGCGCCGAATTCCGTGAGACGCTGGGTTCCGGTTCGCAGGCGGCCGCCGCCGGTGGCGTCACCACCATCGTCTGCCGGCCGGACACCGACCCGCCGATCGACGATCCCGCGATCATCGATTTTCTGAAGCGCCGCGCACGCGACAAGGCGATCGTCAACGTGCTGCCCTGCGCCGCCCTGACCAAGGGGCTGGAAGGCAGGGAGATCACCGAATTCGGCCTGCTTCTGGAGGCAGGAGCGGTCGCGTTCGGCGACGGCGCCTGGGCCTTGCGCAACCCGCAGGTGATGCGCCGCGCCATGATCTACGCCCGCAATTTCGACGCGCTGATCATGAACCATGTCGAGGACCCTGAACTACGGGGCTCGGGCGTGATGAACGAGGGCGAGTTCGCCAGCCGCAAGGGCCTGCCCGGCATCCCGCTCGAGGCCGAGACGGTGATGCTGGAACGTGACATCCGCCTCGCCCGCGCCACCGGCGCCCGCTATCACGCCGCGATGATCTCCTGCGCCGAATCGGCTGAACTCGTTCGCCGCGCCAAGCAGGACGGTGCCCGCATCACCTGCGGCGTCTCGATCAACAACCTCACCCTCAACGAGAACGACGTCGGCGACTACCGGACCTTCTGCAAGGTCTCGCCGCCGCTGCGTCACGAGGACGACCGCCTCGCCTTGGTCGCAGCGCTCGCCGACGGAGTGATCGACGTCGTGGTCTCCGACCATGATCCGCAGGATGTCGAGACGAAGCGCCAGCCCTTCGCCGAGGCTGCGGACGGCGCCCTCGGCATCGAGACCTTGCTGTCGGCCGCGCAACGCCTTGTGCAGGCTGGCCAGATCGGTTTGCCCCAGCTTCTCGCCGCGCTGTCGGCGCGGCCGGCGGCCTTGCTCGGCCTGCCCTCGGGGCGTCTTGCTCCCGGCGCGCCGGCAGACCTCGTCCTGTTCGATCCGGAAGCGCCCTTCGTCGTCGACAAGCGTAAGCTCAAATCGCGCGCCAAGAACTCGCCCTTCGATGAGGCGCGGCTGGAAGGCATCGTCGCGGCGACGATCGTTGCCGGGCGGGTGGTGTATGAGGTCGAGCCGGGCTAGGCTGCGCGCGGACTGTGGGGAATAGGGCGGCATGACCGATGTTCTGAACTGGAGCCTCTCCGGCTCGGCAACGCTGATCGCGCTCGTCGTCGGCTATCTCTTCGGCTCCATCCCCTTCGGCATCATCCTGACGAAGCTCGCGGGTGGGCCCGATCTGCGCAGCATCGGCTCCGGCAATATCGGCGCGACCAACGTCCTGCGCACCGGCAACAAGAAGCTCGCGGCCGCCACCCTCGTAGGCGACATGCTGAAGGGCACGGTGGCGGTCATCGTCGGCTCGCGCCTGCTCGGCGGGCCGGAGGCGGCGCTGGCCGCGGGCATCGGCGCCTTCCTCGGCCATCTCTTTCCGGTCTGGGTCGGCTTCAAGGGCGGCAAGGGCGTCGCGACCTATCTCGGCGTGCTGATCGGCGTGAAGGCTTCGATCGCGCTTGTTTTCGCCGCGATCTGGCTGAGCGTCGCCTATCTCTCGCGCTACTCTTCGCTTTCGGCGCTGGTGGCCAGCCTGCTGACGCCGCTGCTGCTCTGGTTCTGGGCGGGCATGCACCAGGCTGCCATCGTCATGGCTATCCTGACGGTGCTGCTCTGGATCATGCACCGAACCAATATCGCCCGGCTGCTCTCCGGGAGCGAAGGCAAGATCGGCCAGAAGGGCTGAGCGATATGGCGGCTGGCATCGTCCTCTCCGATCGCCAGCGTCTCGATTGGTTGAGGCTGATCCGCAGCGAGAGCGTCGGCCCGCGGACCTTCCGTTCCCTGATGAACCGCTTCGGCGGAGTTGGTGCTGCGCTTGAGGCCCTGCCGGAGCTCGCCCGACGAGCTGGCCGTCCGATCCGCATCTGCCAGCCTGCGGAAGCGGAACGCGAGCTGGAAGGCTTGCGGCGTCTCGGCGGACGCCTGATCGCGCTCGGCGAAGCGGAGTACCCGGTGCCGCTGCAGGCGATCGATTCGGCGCCGCCGCTGATCGCGGTGCTCGGACAGGTGCAGATTCTCCAGAAGCCGGCGGTTGCTCTGGTCGGTTCCCGCAATGCCTCCGCGGCGGGGATGAAATTCACCGGCCGGCTGGCGCGCGAGCTCGGTGAGGCCGAATTCGCCGTCGTCTCCGGGCTGGCGCGCGGCATCGATACGGCCGCCCATCAGGCAAGCCTCGAAACCGGGACCGTCGCGGTGCTCGCCGGCGGGCTCGACGAGATCTATCCGCCGCAGAACATCTCCCTGGCGGAGCGCATCGCCGAGCGGGGCGCCGTCATCAGCGAGATGCCGCTCGGCTGGGTCGCCAGGGCCCGCGACTTTCCTCGGCGCAATCGACTCGTCTCCGGCCTTTCGCTGGGCACCGTGGTGGTCGAGGCGGCGCGCCGCTCCGGTTCGCTGATCACGGCGCGCTTCGCCAACGAGCAGGGGCGGCTGGTCTTCGCCGTGCCCGGCTCGCCGCTCGACCCTCGCGCCGAAGGCGGCAATCACCTGATCCGGGAGGGTGCGATGCTTTGCGCCGAGGCTGCGCATGTCATCGAGGCGCTCGCGCCGTTGCGTCGGCAGGACCCGGCCTCCTGGCTCGATCACTCGGCGCTGCGGGAGGCGCCCGGCGAGCCGGCGAGCGAGGCGATGTGGGACGAGCTCGATCTGCCGGAGGTGGCACCGGCACCGGGCTTCGTGCGACATCAGGGGGATTTCGATCCTCCGCCATCGACCGAGGAGGTCGGGGGGGCCGTCTTGCCGCCGGGCCTTGGTCGCCTCGTGCTGGACCTGCTCGGACCGACGCCGATCGCGCCCGATGACCTTGTCCGTGCGAGCGGTCATGCCGCGCGCGAGATCAGCCGGATTTTGGCCGAGCTGGAACTCGAAGGGCAAGTGCGCCGTCACCCCGGTGGAGCTTTGTCGCGGGCGCGCTTCTGATCTTCTCCTTGCTCGGAAGGCCGAGGCCTACTGGGCCTTGCCGTTCGATTTGGCCTGGCGCTCGACTTCGGCCGATGCCTCGATACGGGTCATCTCCAGGAAATAGGACAGGATCTCCAGCTTCGTTGCGCGCGCCATGGTCCGCAACTCGGCGGCCATGCTCTCGATGAACGCCGCCGCCTCCAGCGCGGTCATCGGCCGGTCGGGAGTGTCGCCGTCCCGCTCATCGCCGTCGGGTTCGGACGGAACCAGCTTCTGCGCCTGAACCAGCTTACGCGCTTTTGGCTTCATGCGCATGGATACCTCGTCTGGCAGGCGCGGAACGCGTCCGGAGGCGTCTCCTTCGGATATGCACCTATAAATTGTATTCTCGTAAAAATTTCAAGCTCAGGTCGCTCATCGTAGGAGGAGCACGGCGACGGGGAGCGTCGCGAGCGCCAGCAGGGTCTGAAGCGTTGTGATCTCCGCCATCAGCGGTGCGTCGCCGCCAAGGTCGCGGGCGAGGAAATAGGCGGCCGTGGCGGTCGGAACGGCGCCGGCGACGATCGTCATGGTCAGGGCCGGGCCGGTGACGCCGAACCAACCGGCATAGAGCCAGGCCGCAGCTGGCATCACCACGAGTTTCAATCCAACGGCGACCCAATGGGCGAGGCGAGGGCGCGCGAGCCGGTTCAGATCGAGCGCGGAGCCCACGACCAGCAGGCCGATGCCGAGGGAAGCCCGCCCCAATACGTCGAGATAGCCGGTGAAGGCCGAAGGCAGCATCCACTGGGCCTGGTTGAAGGCAAGGCCCACGGCGGATGACCAGATGAAGGGGTTATACAGGATCGAGCGCACGGTGGCGCCGACGCTCATCGGCTTGCCGTTGGCGAAGCGCGCGAGGATGAGGACGCACATGACGTTGAGCAGGGGGATCATCGCGGCGACCGCGATCGCCATCAGGGTCGCGCCGTTGCGGCCTTGCAGTCCGGCTGCCAGCGCCAGCGCGACGAAGGTGTTCCAGCGGACCGAGCCCTGGAAGATCGAGGTGAAGGCAGGCCCGTCGATGCCTGCTTGCGCCAGGAGAGGCCGGGTCAGCAGGAGACATGCTGCGACGCTGAGAATGGCGAGGACGAGGCTCGCCCCCATGGCAACGACCGGTACGCCACGCAGATCGGCCATGGCGAGCGTGTGGATGACGACGGCCGGAAACAGCACCTGGTAGGTCAGGCGCTCGACGCCGAGCCAATGCGAGG
The DNA here is from genome assembly GCF_052113585.1 of Allobosea sp. TAF32. Taxonomy (NCBI): domain Bacteria; kingdom Pseudomonadati; phylum Pseudomonadota; class Alphaproteobacteria; order Hyphomicrobiales; family Alloboseaceae; genus Allobosea; species Allobosea sp. TAF32. Next base: position 141,176 of record NZ_JBFRDM010000004.1, read on the forward strand.
GCGAAACGAGGTTTCGGGCTTTCAGGACCCACCCGGTCGCGATGACGAGGAAAACGGCGATCAGGCTGTCGAGCATGGCAGACCGGCAAGATGGGCAGGAACAACGGTTCTCGCCGGCAGTTGATGCGGCGAGTATCGACCAGCCTGTTCCATGGCGGCCCGCCGCCGGCAAGGGCGTTGATGGAGACCCGTTGTGTCTCTGCCGCAATGCCGCCGCGATTGGTTCAGGTCGCATTCAACCGGATCGAGCGAACCTGCCGTCATGGTTCGGGACGGTCCCGACGAAGGAGATGCCGTCATGATCTCTCTGAGCAAGACATTCGCCATCGCGTTGACTGCCGCAGGTGTGGCGGTGGGCAGCTTCGCGGTTCCTGCCATGGCGCAGGAGCAGCGTCTGTTCGATGCAACCCGGCTCGACAAGGCGCAGGCCGGCTATACGCAATACTATCGCGGTTATCGTGGCGGTTATCGCGGCGGGTATTACCGCGGCTGGCGCGGCCCCTCGCGCGGCGCAGCGATCGCGGGGGCCGTCGGCCTCGGCATCCTCGGCGCGGCGGCCGTCGCGGCGAACAACCGCGCCTACGCGGCGCCGTACTACGATGAGTACTACGCGCCTCCGCCGCCGCCGGTCTATGCCTATCCGCAGCGCTACTATGCGCCCTATGGCGGCTATTATGCTCCGTATGATTTCCGCGATCATCGCTAAGGTCGCGGCTTGAAGCGCCTTGCAAGGCCCGCGCAATCTGCGCGGGCCTATTTTTGTGGGTTTGTCAGGGAAATCTTCGCGATTTGACGCCAGAAGATGGCGTCACTGATGTTTGGACGATTGAGGTATCACCGAAATGGCTCCCCTTCGAGATGTTCTGATCGCCGGGCTGGGATTGGCGATGGCCGGCTGGGGCAGCGTTCAGCCCGCCTCAGCGCAGTATTACGCCGGCCCCAACTACGATCGTTCCTATGAGCGTCGCCCCGGCGACGGCTATGAGAGTCGCGGCTACGGACGCAACGATGACCGCAGGGATTGGCGCGACGATCGGCGCGGTTACGGTCGCGACGATGCGCGGGGCGACCGGCGCGACGATCGTCGTCCCGGCTACGATGGCGGGCGTCGCCAGCAGGACCCGATGGCGGGCATGACGATGGAAGAGCGGAAGCGCGCCATCAAGAACGAGCGCGAAGCACAGAAGAAGGCGTTCAAGCGCGGGCTTCTGTTCAACTGAGCTTCTCGGAAAAGCGCCTCATATTTGAGGCGCTTCCTTCAGTCGAACGCGTCTTGCTCGCCTTCCAGCGGCGCGAGCCGGCCCAGCCTGTCGAGCGCACCCTGCAGGATGTAGGCGGCGGCCATCTTGTCGACGACCGCTGCGCGCTTGGCGCGCGACGCGTCGGCATCGAGCAAGGTGCGTGTTACGGCCATCGTGGACATTCGCTCGTCCCAGAACACGATCGGCAGGTCGGTCAGGGGGGCGAGGTTGCGCACGAAGGCGCGGGTGGACTGCACGCGCGGCCCCTCCGTGCCGTCCATGTTGAGCGGCAGGCCAATGACCAGCCCGGCCACCTGATGCTTCCCCGCGATCTTCAGCAGCGCCGCGGCGTCGAGCCCGAACTTCACCCGCTGGATCGTCTCAAGCGGCGTCGCGATCTGCCGCTCCAGATCCGACAGCGCGAGCCCGATCGTCTTGGTGCCGAGATCGAGGCCGAGCAGGCGCGCATGCGCCGGCAGGTCGAGGAAGGCTTCGAGCGGGACGACGGCGCTGGTCATGGCGTGGCGGTATCACGCGCAGCCCCATCTCGCGAGCGATACCTTTACCGATGGTCCCCGCGAATGCCGGTTTCCCGGCAGCTGTAGCGTCGATGCCATCGCCTATCTGCGATGATCGGGCTATATCGGCGCGCTCGGAGCGGCTCTGCCGCTATTGGAGGATTTTCTGCCGTGGCGGCGCGCATCTCGCTGCAAGTTCCCGACAAGGACCTGCTTGGCGCCTATGAGGCTGCGCTGCGCGCAGGCTGGTCGCCCAATACGACGCGCAACGTCGCGCCCGAGCAACTCGCCGCCATAGCCGCCGATCCCGACGCCTTCCTCGCCGAAATTCGTGGCGGCCCGGGACGTGTGAGGCTGCCGGATGGCCGCGAGGTCGATCGCATTCCCGGCCCGACGCGCTGGATCTTCGCCGAGGATCGGCCCGAGCGGCCCTTCATCGGCTCGATCAACCTGCGCTGGCAGGAGAAGGATGGACGGCCCATCCTGGCCTTGCCGGAACATGTGCTGGGCCATATCGGCTACACCATCCTGCCGGCATTCGCCGGCCACGGCTACGCCACAGCGGCGCTCGCCGGGATGCTTGGCGTCGCGCGCGAGGCCGGTCTGCCGGAGATCACCATCACCTGCGACGTCGAGAACCACGCCTCGCGCCGCATCATCGAGAAGAACGGCGGGCGATTGATCGAGACCTTCGTCGCGCCGCTCTACAGCCCCGATCCACGCCTTCGTTTCATCGTCAGCACGGCACCATGACCGACATCGTCATCACCGAATTCATGGACGACGCCGCCGTCGCCAATCTCAAGGCGCGCTTCGCTGTTCATTATGATCCCGAGCTCTATGCCGATTCGGATGAGATGGCGCGGCTCTTCGCCGATGTCCCGGCCGTGATCGTGCGCAACCAGACGCAACTGCGTGGCAAGGTGCTGGAGGCGGCCAAGGCGCTGAAGGTGATCGGGCGCCTGGGCGTCGGCCTCGACAATCTCGACATGGAGACTTGCGCCGCTCGTGGCATCCGCGTCTTCCCCGCGACCGGCGCCAACAGCCTCTCCGTCGTCGAATACGTCATCGGCACGACGATGACGTTGTTGCGCGGCGCCTATTTCGCCAATGCCGCGATGGTCGCCGGCGAATTCCCCAAGACGAAGCTGATTGGCCGCGAGATCGCCGGCAAGCTGATGGGCCTCGTCGGCTTCGGCTCCATCGCCCGCGACGTCGCCCATCATGCCCGCGCTATCGGCATGGAGGTGGCGGCCTACCATCCGCGCTTGGCCGTCGATGATCCCGCCTGGAGCGGCGTGCGGCGGCTGGAGTTCAATGAATTGCTGGCGCAAGCCGACGTCATCAGCCTGCACGTCCCGCTGACCTCGGAAACCCGCGGCATGATCGACGCGAAGGCCTTGGCCCGGATGAAGCCGGACGCGATCCTGATCAACACGGCGCGCGGCGGCATCATGGACGAGGCGGCCTTGGTCAAGGCGCTCAAGGCCGGCAAGCTCGGCGGCGCGGCGATCGACGTCTACGAGCAGGAGCCGCTTGGCAAGGACGCGGCCAAGGTTTTCGCTGGCGCACCCAACCTGATCCTGACCCCGCATATCGCCGGTAACACGGTCGAGTCGAACGGGCGCGTGTCTGGGCTCGTGGCCGAGAAGGTCATGGCGGCGCTGGAGGAGCGGATTTAGGGTGTAGATTGGAGCGAGTGGCCGCTTCCAACCCATAACGGCCTTCACCTATCTGGAAACGCGCATCCAAGATAACCGAGGCGGAACCAACGCAGAGGTCGTTATGATCGATTGGATGCCAGACGCCCTGAAGCGCCTACTCGATACTCTGTTGCGATCCTCAGCCCCAACTTCATCGGCAAAGAAGCCCGCAGAGCCTTACGTCGGAAGCGGAGGCCTCGTTTTCGGCTCTGATCTCTACAATCAAGTCAGGGAAGAGGATCGGAAAAGGAACCTCGCACAGCTAGCCGAGGACGCCGAGGCCGCACGGAAACTGCGTGATCTTCCCAATAGCTGAGGAGACCGATTTCGACCCAAAGCAGACGCTGTTTGGTCAGTGCGCCCTCAAACTTGCCACCATAACCTCACACAAAATCAAACCGATCGACATCGACCAGCCCCTTGTCGGTGATCTTGAGATGCGGGATCACCGGCAGGGTCAGGAAGGCGACCTGCAGGAAGGGCTCGGCCAGCACGACGCCGAGCGCCTTCGCCGCGGCACGCAAGCGCTCAAGATCGTGCCGCACCGCCTCGAAGGGCTGCTCGCTCATCAGCCCTGCGACCGGTAGCGCCAGTTCGGCCGTGACTTCGCCGCCATCGGCCACGGCGAAGCCGCCGCCGATCTCGATCAGGCGGTTCGCCGCCGCGGCCATCGAGGCCTCGTCGACGCCGACGACGCAGAGATTATGGCTGTCATGGCCGACCGAGGAAGCGATGGCGCCGCCCTTCATGCCGAAGCCATGGACGAAGCCTGTCGCGATTCCGCCGTTCTTGCCGTGACGCTCGATCACCGTGACCTTGATCGCATCCTGCGCGAGGTCGGGCAGGGCCTCGCCGTCGCGCGAGGGCAGGGCCATCGACAGTCGTTCGGTGATGATCCGCCCCGGCACCACGCCGATCACCGGCGTCGCGCCGTCGCGGGCCTTAACAGTGAAATCGGCGGGGGCGAGCTTGCGGCTCTTCACGCTGCCGAGCCCAACCGGGGGGATCGTCGCCCGACCCGCGAACAGTGCTTCCTCGACCAGCCGGCCCCCGGTCAGAACCTGCTTCACCGAGCAGGCAGCGAGGTCCTCAACCAGTACGATATCGGCGCGCTTGCCAGGCCCGATGAAGCCGCGATCGAACAGCCCGAAATTCCGCGCCGCCGAGAGCGAGGCGATGCGATAGGTCGCAAGCATATCGGCGCCCTCGGCGATGGCGGTGCGGATCATGTAGTCGAGATGGCCTTCCTCGCCGATGTCGAGCGGGTTGCGGTCATCGGTGCAGAAGGCCAGGAAGGGCGAGGCGTCGCGCGAGATCAGCGGGATCAGCTGATGCAAATCCTTCGAGACCGAGCCCTCGCGGATCAGGATCGCCATGCCCTTGGCGAGCTTCTCGCGGGCTTCGTCGGCCGTCGTCGTTTCGTGGTCGGTGCGGATGCCGGCGGCGAGATAGGCGTTGAGGTCAATCCCGCGCACCAGCGGGGCATGACCGTCGATATGGCGATGCGAGAAGGCTTCGAGCTTGGCGAGGCAGCCGGGGTCGCGATGGATCACACCCGGAAAGTTCATGAACTCGGCGAGCCCGATCACCTTGGGATGGTCCATCATCGGCGTGAGGTCGCCGGCCTCCAGCGCCGCCCCCGCCGTCTCCAGATGCGTCGCCGGCACGCAGCTCGACAGGTTGACGCGCAGGTCCATCCGCATCGCCTCGGCGCAGGCGAGGAAATAGCGGATGCCCTCGACGCCGAGCACGTTCGATATTTCGTGCGGGTCGCAAATCGCGGTGGTGACGCCATGGGGCAGCACGCAGCGCTCGAATTCGAGCGGCGTCACCAGCGAGGATTCGATGTGCAGATGCGTGTCGATGAAGCCGGGCACGGCGAACAGGCCCTTGGCGTCAATGACGCGCTTGCCCTCGTAGGTTCCGTAGGTCCCGACGATGGTATCGCCGCAGATCGCGATATCGCTCTCGACCAGCGTGCCGGTGACGAGGTCGAGGAGCCTTGCGCCCTTGATGACGAGATCGGCCGGCTCGTCGCCATGGCCCTGGGCGATCCGGCGGGCGAGCGTGGCGGCGTCCGTCATGGGGCGATTCCGTGGGTTCGTCATGGCGCCAGCCTGCCTCTCTCCGGCTAGATTGTCGACTTGGTCGGCGGCTCGGATCGGCCTAGATAGGGGCCGGCATCTCGAAAGCCCGGAGCCTTCGCATGAAACTCACCTGGTACGGCCACTCCGCCTTCCGCGTCGATATCGACGGCGCTGCCATCCTGATCGACCCGTTCTTCACCGGGAACCCAGCCTTTGAGGGCGACGTCGCGGCGATCTCCAAGGGCGTCAGCCATATCGTCGTCACCCACGGCCATGGCGACCACGTCGGCGACACGCTCGATATTGCCGGGAAGACCGGCGCGACGGTCATCACCAATTACGACCTCGCCATGCATCTGGCCTCGCAGGGGCTGAAGAACTTCAGCCCGATGAACACCGGCGGCACCGTCGATCTCGGCCCGTTCAGCCTCACGCTCGTCCGGGCCGATCACTCGGCCGGCATGGGCGAGGGCGGTGTCAACGTCCCCGTCGGCAACGCGAATGGCGCGATCATCAAGGCCAGGGGCGAGAAGACGCTCTGGCACATGGGCGACACCGACATCTTCTCCGACATGGCGCTGCTCAGCGAGATCCATGGCGTCGAGGCTTGCATCTGCCCGATCGGCGACCGCTTCACCATGGGCGGCAAGGTCGCCGCGCTCGCCATGACCCGCTTCGTCAAGCCTAAGGTGGCGATCCCCAGCCACTACGGCACCTTCCCGATCATCGACCAGAACGCCGACACCTTCGTTGCCGGCATGCGGGGCAGCGGCATCGAGGTCGTCCTGCCGAAGAAGGGCGAGGCTTTCGCGATCTGAGCCGGAGAAACCGGCCTGATCGCTCAATGCTGATTTACGTTTGCCCGTTCGCCGCGCTATAGCGCGGCGAACCGTTTTCCGCGCGTGATCCGCGCCCTGTCCAGGAGTCCGCCATGTCGGTCGATCTCGCCACCGTCAAACGCGTCGCGCATCTCGCGCGCATCGCTGTGCCGGAGGCCGATCTGCCCAAGCTGCAAGGGGAGCTGAACGCGATCCTCGGCTTCGTCGAGCAGTTGAACGAGGTGAATGTGGATGGCGTGGAGCCGATGACCTCGGTGACTCCGATGGCGATGAAGCAGCGCGAGGACGTGGTGAACGACGGCGAGATCGCCGATACGATCATCGCCAACGCCCCGGTTTCCGAGGACAACTATTTCATGGTGCCTAAAGTCATCGAGTAGCGCGCGTTATCGTTCCCCGTCATTGCGAGCGTAAGCGAAGCAATCCGGGGGGACCTCGAGTGCTGCCGCTCCTGGATTGCTTCGTCGCTGCGCTCCTCGCAATGACGGTTCCGCCGACTTGAATTCAATCGGATATCGACCGTGACCGATCTCACCCGCCTGACGCTGACCGAGGCCCGCGACGGCCTGAAAGCCAAGACCTTCTCCGCCACCGAGCTGACGAAGGCGCATATCGCCGCCGTCGAGAAGGCCCGCGCCCTCAACGCCTATGTGCTGGAGACGCCGGAGCACGCGCTGAAGCAGGCGGCCGCCTCCGACGAGAAGCTCGCCAAGGGCGAGGCGGGCCCGCTCGAAGGCCTGCCGCTCGGAATCAAGGATCTCTTTGCCACGGAGGGCGTGCGCACCACGGCCTGCTCGAACATCCTCGGCAATTTCGTGCCGGCCTATGAGTCGACCGTATCGAGCCAGCTCTGGCGCGACGGCGCGGTGATGCTCGGCAAGCTCAACAATGACGAGTTCGCCATGGGCTCGTCGAACGAGACCTCGGCGTTCGGCAATGTCGTGAACCCTTGGCGTCGTGAGGGCTCCAATGTCGGCGCGGGGCAGGGCGGGGCTGTCGAGGGCAATCACCTCGTGCCGGGCGGCTCCTCCGGCGGTTCGGCCGCCGCCGTTGCCGCCGATCTCTGCCTTGCCGCAACCGCGACCGACACCGGCGGCTCGATCCGCCAGCCCGCCGCCTTCACCGGCACGGTCGGCATCAAGCCGACCTATGGCCGCTGCTCGCGCTGGGGCATCGTCGCCTTCGCCTCCTCGCTGGATCAGGCCGGGCCGATCGGCAAGAGCGTGCGTGACTGCGCCGTGATGCTGCGCTCCATGGCTGGCCACGACCCGAAGGACACGACCTCGGTCGACGCGCCGGTGCCGGACTACGAGGCCGCCATCGGCCGCTCCGTGAAGGGCATGAAGATCGGCATTCCCAGGGAGTACCGGCTCGAGGGCCTGAACGCCGAGATCGATGCGCTCTGGCAGAAGGGCATCGAATGGCTCAAGGCCGCCGGCGCCGAGATCGTCGAGATCTCGCTGCCGCATACGAAATACGCCCTGCCGGCCTATTACATCGTCGCCCCGGCCGAGGCCTCCTCGAACCTCGCCCGCTATGACGGTGTCCGCTACGGCCTGCGCGAGCAGGGTAAGGACATTGTCGAGATGTATGAGAAGACCCGCGCTGCCGGCTTCGGCGCCGAGGTCAAGCGCCGCATCATGATCGGCACCTACGTCCTCTCCGCCGGCTACTACGACGCCTATTACCTGCGTGCCCAGAAGGTCCGCACTTTGATCAAGCGCGACTTCGAGACCGTCTATGCGCAGGGCATCGATGCGGTGCTGACCCCGGCGACCCCCTCGGCCGCCTTCGGTATCGGCGAGAAGGGCTCGGCCGATCCTGTCGAGATGTATCTCAACGACGTCTTCACCGTGACCGTGAACATGGCGGGCCTGCCCGGCATCGCCGTGCCTGCCGGCCTCGACGCTCAGGGCCTGCCGCTGGGCTTGCAGCTCATCGGCCGCCCCTTCGATGAGGAGACGCTGTTCTCGCTCGGCGAGGTCATCGAGCAGGCCGCCGGCCGCTTCCCGGTTTCGGAGCGCTGGTGGGGCTGAGGGGCGCCCGCGGTTATGCGCGGGCTTGACCCGAGCATCTCGGGCCGAAGGAGGCTCTTCGCCTTCTCATCGTGAGATTCTCGGGCCAGCGCTTCGCTCCGCCCGAGAATGATGCCTCAGGAAAAATAAAAAGGGCCGTGCGAGCGGCCCTTTTTCGTGTCTGCAGTCGGGGGCAGGGCGGCGGCTTGGAAAGCCGCCGCCGTCACCTTCAGCCATGCGCTCTGGTCGGCTGCTGCTGTGCAGCGGCTTGCGCCTTGCGCTTCTTGCCACCGAGTTCCGCCAGCCAGCGCACCATCACATAGAACACCGGCGTGAAGATCAGGCCGAAGAAGGTGACGCCCAGCATGCCGGAGAACACCGCGATGCCCATCGCCTGGCGCATCTCGGCACCGGCGCCAACCGAGATCGTCAGCGGCAGAACGCCGAGGATGAAGGCCATCGAGGTCATCAGGATCGGCCGCAGGCGGGTCCGGGCGGCGGCGATCGCCGCGTCGCGGCGGTGCATGCCTTCCTCCTCCGCCTGCTTCGCGAACTCGACGATCAGGATCGCGTTCTTGGCGGCGAGGCCGACGAGCACCACGAGGCCGATATCGACGAGAATGTTCCTGTCGAGATTGGCGTAGTTCACGCCGAACATCGCGGCCAGGATGCACATCGGCACGATAAGGATGACCGAGAGCGGCAGGAGCCAGCTTTCATAGAGCGCTGCCAGCAGCAGGAAGACGAACACCACGGCAAGCCCGAAGGCGATGATCGCCGTATTGCCCGCGAGCTTCTCCTGCAGCGCGATCTCGGTCCATTCGAAGCCGAAACCTGCCGGCAGCCGCTCCGCCGCGATCTTCTCGACCGCCGCGATACCCTGTCCCGTCGAGTAGCCATGCGCCATCGAGAGCTGCACTTCGGCTGCCGGATAGAGGTTGTAGCGCGGCACGCGATAGGCGCCGGTCGTGTCGTGGAAGGATGCGATCGAGCCGATCGGCACCATCTCGCCATCCGCGTTGCGGGTCTTGAGATTGGCGACGTCGCGCGTGGTCAGGCGGAAGGGGTTATCCGCCTGCGCGGTGACGCGATAAGTCCGGCCCAGCAGGTTGAAGTCGTTGATATAGGCGGAGCCCATATAGATCGACAGCGTCTCGAAGATGCGCGTGATCGGCACGCCGAGCATCTCCGCCTTGGTGCGGTCGATATCGGCGTAGATCTGCGGCGTCTTGGTCGAGAACAGCGTGAACGGCTGCTGGATGCCCGGAACCTGCCCGGCCGAGCCTGCGACGATCCAGGCCGCGCCTTCGAGCGCCGTAAGCCCGCGCCCGCCACGATCCTGCACATAGCCCTTCAGGCCGCCGCCGGTGCCGATGCCCGGGATGGCAGGCGGCTCGATCAGCAGGGTGAAGGCTTCCGAGATGCCGAACATCTGTTGCCGGAGATCGGCGAAGATGCCCTGCGTCGTCAGCCCCTGCTTCTCGCGGTCCTTGAACGGCGCGAGCGTTACGAAGGCGACGCCGGTATTCGGCGCGATGGTGAAGGTCGCGCCGTCGAGACCGGCGAAGGCGACGGTATGAGCCACGCCGGGGCGGGACAGCAGGATCTCGTTGGCCTTGCGCAGCACGGCGTCCGTACGCTGCAGCGAGGAGCCAGGCGGCAGCTGGAGCACGGCGATGAAATAGCCGCGATCGAGCTGCGGCACGAGGCCGGTCGGCGTCCTCCGGATGTCCCAGACCGTCGCCGCGATCAGGCCGGAATAGACGATCAGCAGGATCACGGCGATGCGGATGAGGCGCGAGGTGACGCGGCCATAGGTCCGCGACAGCCAGTCGAAGCCGGCGTTGAAATAGTGGAAGAACCAGCGGACCGGTGCACCCAGCTTGTAGAAGAAGCCGTGCTGCTCGTTCGGGTCATGCTTCTTGTGCGCCTTCAGGAGCACCGCCGACATCGCCGGCGAAAGCGTGAGCGAGACGAAGCACGAGATCGCCGTCGAGGCTGCGATTGTCACCGCGAACTGCTGGTAGAAGGTGCCCTGCAGGCCGCTGATGAAGGCCGTCGGGATGAACACCGCGCACAGCACGAGCGCGATCGCGAGCAGTGCGCCGCCGACCTCGTCCATGGTCTTGTGCGCAGCCTCCTTGGGCGTCAGGCCCTCGGCAAGGTAGCGCTCGACATTCTCCACTACCACGATCGCGTCGTCGACGACGATGCCGATGGCGAGAACCAACGCCAACAGCGAGATCGTGTTGAAGGAGATGCCGACCGCGCTCATCACCAGGAAGGTGCCGACCAGCGAGACCGGGATTGCGACGATCGGAATGATCGCGGCGCGCCAAGTCTGCAGGAACAGGATGACCACGATCACGACGAGCACGATCGCTTCGAGCAGGGTATGCACCACCGCGTCGACGGATTCGCCGATGAACTCGGTCGGGTTGTAGATGATGCGATGCTCGAGGCCGGTCGGGAACTGCTTGGCCATCTCGTTCATCGTCGAGATCAGCTTGTCCGAGGTCGCGAGCGCGTTCGAGCCCGGACGCTGGAAGACGCCGATGGCAACGGTGTTCCTGTTATCGAGATAGGCGTTGGTGGTGTAATCCTGCGAGCCGAGCTCGACGCGCGCGATGTCGCGGACCCGGATCGTGCCGCCATCGGCATCGGAGCGTACGACGATGTTCTCGAACTCGGAGACATCCGTCAGGCGGCCGAGGGTGTTGACGGAGAACTGGAAGGCTTCGTCCGACTTTGCCGGCGGCTGGTTGAGCGCGCCTGCCGCGACCTGGACGTTCGCTGCTCTGAGCGCTGCCACCACATCGCCTGCCGTCAGGTTGCGGGCCGCGACCTTGGCCGGATCGAGCCAGATGCGCATCGAGAAGTCGCGGGCACCGAAGACTTGCACGTCGCCGACGCCGTCGACGCGGGTGAGCACGTCCTTCACGTAGAGCGAGGCGTAGTTCGAGATGTACTGCGCGTCGCGCGACCCGTCCGGCGAGATCATGTTGATGACCATCAGGAAGTCGGGCGAGGCCTTGCGCACCTGCAGGCCGAGCTGGCGCACATCCTGCGGCAGGCGCGGCTCCGCTTGCGAGACGCGGTTCTGCACCAGAACCTGTGCCTGGTCGATGTCGACGCCGGCCTTGAACACGACGTTGATCGTCACCCGCCCGTCGCCGGTCGATTGCGAGGTGATGTAGAGCATGTCGTCGACGCCGTTCACCTCCTGCTCGATCGGCGTCGCCACCGTGGCGGCGACGACCTCGGCCGAGGCGCCCGGATAGGTCGCGGTGATCGAGACGGTCGGCGGGGCGATCTCGGGATATTCCGAGATCGGCAGGCCGCGCTGGGCGATGGCGCCGGCGATCGTCAGCAGCACCGAGAGCACGGTGGCGAAGATCGGCCGGTCGATGAAGAAATGGGCGAAGCGGAACATGGAAACGTCCTGTCCGGAAAAGGCGGGCGGACGCCCGGTGGCGCCCGTGTTTCAGTGCCGGGCCGTGACGGCCCGGGAAGCGGGGCACCGGCGTTGGAAGAGCCGGTGCAGGACGCGTTCAGTTCGTCGTCGCGACCTTGATCTCGCCCGGCTGAGGCGTGACGGCGACGCCGGGACGGACCATCGGATTGGCGTTGCCGCCGATGATGACCTTGTCTTCAGGCGTCAGACCGGAGCGGATGACCCTGAGGCCCTCGCTGATCGGCCCGAGCTCGACCGATTTCGGCACGACCTTGTTATCTGGCCCCACCGTCAGCACGATCTTGTGGGCCTGGTCCGAGGCGATCACGGTGTCGGGCACGAGCAGCGCATCGGCCTCGCCGGCGAAGAAGCGCAGGCGGCCGAACACGCCGGGCGTCAGGAACTGGTCCTTGTTGTCGAAAACGGCGCGGCCGCGGATCGTGGCCGAGCGTGCGTTCACGGCGTTGTCGACGAAGTTGACCTTGCCGCGGCGGCCCCATTTGGTCTCGTCCGACAGCTTCACTTCGACAGGCACGCCGGCATCCTTGTCCGAGCCGCTCCGCAGGCTGGCCATGCGGGAGTAGCGCAGGAAGTCGGCTTCCGAGACATCGAAGGTGAAGTAGATCGGCGAGACGGCGACGATGGTGGTCAGCAGCGTGGCGCCTGACTGGCCGCCGGCGATCAGGTTGCCCGGGTCGACGCGGCGGTTCGAGATGCGCCCGGCAAGCGGCGCGCGCACCTCGGTCCATTCGAGGTTGAGCTCGGCGTTCTTGAGATTGGCCTCGGCTCCCTGCAGGGAGCCGACCGCGCTGTTGAGGTTGGCGCGGCGCTGGTCGACGTCGCGGGCCGTGATCGTGCGGTTCTGGGTCAGGCCCTCGGCGCGATCGACCTCGTTCTGCGACAGCTCGACCTGCGCCTTTGCGCGAGCGACCTCGGCGCGCGCCACGTCGACGGCCAGTTTGTAAGGCCGCTGATCGATGGTAAAGAGCAGATCGCCCTTCTGGACGAGCGAGCCGTCGGGGAAGTGCACGCTGTCGATGAAGCCGGAGACGCGGGCGCGGACTTCCACCTGTTCGCTCGCTTCGAAACGCCCGGTGAACTCATCCCAGTTGGTGATGCGCTTGGCGAGAGGGGGCGCGACCTGAACCGGAGGGGCCGGCGGAGCTCCCTGGGCGGCAGCGTCGAACGAGGTCAGGCCGGTCGACGTGGCAACAGCGGTGAGCACCAGGCCGATGAAACGGCTGCGTGACATGACGGAACTCCGAATGACGGGCCTGCGCAACATAGCGGATTTTGCGGCCTTTGGCGCAAAAAGGGATGATGACTGACGAATGTCAAGATCCATCACCCGTCAATTTGCGCGATATTGCGCCACATAAATCATATTCCTGCCATTTGGTTGCAGGAGCGCAACGGCACTGCACCATGCAGCCGAGTTTCAGGGCAGGCCTGCGAAGCAACGGACGCTTGCCGCAAGCCCGCCGACATCGTAACGCGTAGGCGACCATTTCAGCCGGAAGATCACAGATGAATGCGCATGCCCGCCCCGCCGACCCGAAGAAGCTGATCAAGGGCGCGACTGGTGATTGGGAAGTCGTGATCGGCATGGAAATCCATGCCCAGGTCACCTCCAATGCCAAGCTGTTCTCCGGCGCCTCGACCGGTTTCGGTGCCGAGCCGAACGAGCATGTCAGCCTTGTCGACGCTGCCATGCCCGGCATGCTGCCGGTGATCAATGCCGAATGTGTTCGCCAGGCCGTGCGCACCGGCCTCGGCCTGAACGCGCAGATCAACAACCGCTCGGTCTTCGACCGCAAGAACTATTTCTATCCGGACCTGCCGCAGGGCTACCAGATCAGCCAGTACAAGAGCCCGATCGTGGGCGAGGGCGAGATCGTGGTCGATCTCTCGACGACCGAGCAGATCACCGTCGGCATCGAGCGGCTGCATCTCGAGCAGGATGCCGGCAAGTCGATCCACGATCAGCATCCGACGATGAGCTTCGTCGATCTCAACCGCTCGGGCGTGGCGCTGATGGAGATCGTCTCGAAGCCGGACCTGCGTTCGTCGGAAGAGGCGAAGGCCTATGTCTCGAAGCTGCGCACCATCCTGCGCTATCTCGGCACCTGCGACGGCGACATGGAGAAGGGCAACCTGCGTGCCGACGTGAACGTCTCCGTGCGCAAGCCGGGCGACGCTCTCGGCACGCGCTGCGAGATCAAGAACGTCAATTCGATCCGCTTCATCGGCCAGGCGGTCGAGACCGAGGCGCGCCGCCAGATCGGCATCATCGAGGATGGCGGCACCATCGACCAGGAGACACGCCTCTACGATCCCGGCAAGGGCGAGACGCGCTCGATGCGCTCCAAGGAGGAGGCGCATGACTACCGCTACTTCCCCGATCCGGACCTGCTGCCGCTCGAATTCGACGACGCCTTCGTCGAGAGCCTGAAGGGCGCGCTGCCCGAATTGCCCGACGCCAAGAAGGCCCGTTTCATCGCGGATTACGGGCTCTCGCCTTACGACGCCTCGGTGCTCGTCGCCGAGCGCGACCAGGCGGATTATTTCGAGGCGGTGGCGAAGGGACGCGACGGCAAGGCTGCGGCGAACTGGGTCATCAACGAGCTGTTCGGCCGCCTCAACAAGGAAGGCCAGGACGTCACGACCTCGCCGGTCTCGGCCGCCCAGCTCGGCGGCCTCGTCGACCTGATCGGAGAGGGCGTGATCTCGGGGCGCATCGCCAAGGATCTGTTCGAGATCCTCTGGACCGAGGGGGGCGAACCGCGCGCGATCGTCGAGGCTCGCGGCATGAAGCAGGTCACCGACACCGGCGCCATCGAGAAGGCGGTGGACGATCTGATCGCCGCCAATCCCGACAAGGTCGAGCAGGTCAAGGCCAAGCCGACCATGCTGGGCTGGTTCGTCGGTCAGGCGATGAAGGCCTCGGGCGGCAAGGCCAATCCGCAGGCGCTGAACGAGATCCTGAAGAAGAAGCTCGGCATCGAGTGAGTTGGATGCGGGAGCGCCTGTGGGCGCTCCCGCCTTTCCGGCTCAGCCGCAGTCCGGGCATGTCTGCAGCAGGACGCCGCCGGCCTGCTTGCGCAGCTTGCGGGCGGAGTCCTTCGCGTCGGCGACGATCTTGGCAACGTCATAGCCCACCAGGCGCCCGGCGCGCTTGACGATGCGTCCGTCGATCATGACCGTATCGACATTGGACGGATCGGCCGATTGCACGATCGTGGTCTCGATCTGGCCGAGCGGCGCCATGTTGAGGTCGCTCGTCCGCAGCAGGATGATGTCGGCCCGCTTTCCGGGGGTGAGGGAGCCCGTGACATCGCCCAGGCCGAGGCTGATCGCGCCGTTGATCGTGGCCATCCGGATCACCTCGGCAAACTCGATCGGCTTCTGGCCGGCCGATGGCGTGCCCTGCCAGGGAACGCCGAGATTCCAGGTCGTGCGCATGATCTCGAACATATTCGGCGCGCCGATCAGGCTCGCGTCGACCGAGAGCGACAGCATCACGCCGGCCTTGCGCATGAGCATGAGAGAAGCACGGTAGTCACCGGCGCGCCCCAGCCGCATTTCCGATATCGTCGCAAAGCTGAGAGGCGTTTTCGTCCGCGCCAGGACTTCGAAATCCGCCTCGGTGCCGGGCACATAATGGCAGAACAGGAAGTTGGGCCCGAGATAGCCGCGCTGCTCGAAATCGGCGGCATTGTTGAGGTTCGGCGGCGATTGGCCGGCATGGGTCGCTACGCGCAGGCCGTTCTTCAGCACCCATTGCATCTCTTCGTGGAAGGTCTCGGGCTTGCTCGGACCCATTCCGCGCAGGTTGACCGCGAAATGGACGAGCCCGTCCATCTGTGAGCCGGCGCCGAACCACTTGTCCCGCGTGCGCAGGATATCGTCATAGGCGAAGGGCTTGCTGGCATCCAGCAGATCGGCATGCCCGTAGGCGAAGCGCGCCCGAAGCAGCGAGTCGCGATGCGCCGTCAGCTCGGCATCGGCATGGGCGGCCGAGCGGGTATTGTTCGACCAGTTATGGACCGTGGTGACGCCGTTGTTGGCGAGCTCGGCCAGCCCGAGCATGACGCTGTTGTAGCCGTCCTGCGGCGAGAGGTATGGAGAAATGGCGTTCTTCGCGGGAAAGTAGCTGAAGCCGTTGTCACCCGGAAAGTTGCGACCGAGCGCGCTCCACATGTGGTAATGCGTATCGATCAGGCCGGGCATAACGATCATATCGCTGGCGTCGATGATCTCGGCTCCGGGTGCCTCGATCCCCTGGCCGATCCTTTCGATGACGCCCTCGCGGACCAGGACGTCTCCTTTCGGCAGCGTGCCGAGCGAGGGGTCGACGGTCATGACCGCGCCGTTGCGGATGAGGTACGTGCCGCGCCGGATATCCGGCCGGTTTGAGGAGATGCTTTGCGCTCGGGCGGACCCGATGATGGCAGGCGATACGATCTCGGTGCAGGTCAAAGCCCCGAGGGTCAGCCCCCGGGTGAATGTGCGTCTCGTCAGCTTCATATTGCGAAATCCCCTCTTCGGCCATTTGGCCTGTTGCTGTTTCCCTCCTCAGCGCCCTCCCGGCGTTGGATATCGGGGCGGCCGTCTCAAGCCGCTTCCGTGGTCTTGTCGACCATTTCTTGCCCGTCATCCCTGGGTGGAGTGGTTAGTGTTGCGGGCGGCTTCTGAGCAATTGACGATCTTGTGAAATCGATCAGGAGTTCGATTGCATCATCAACGCGCTGGCGCCCTCCAAAGATCAGAACCAAGTCGCTCTCTGCGGCCGCGTGTCGCCTGTCGCGCAGTCGGCCCTCTGACCTATGCGAGCGGGATTTCGGCCTGTTGCTGTTCCAGCGCGGGACGGTCCGCATGCGAAGAGCGCGATCGCTTGTCGACACTCCGTCCGTGCCCATGCGAAAAAGCTGGTTCGCACGTCTTCTCGCGATGCTCTAGGCTCCCGCTGCGCAGGCGATTCCCGCGACGTGGCGTGAAGGCCTGGCGCGTCTGCGAAGGAATGCCCCGTGACGCCCGCAGGTCTCGTCATTCGCGATACCGAAGCCGCCGATGTCCCGGCGGTCAGGGCGCTTTTGGTCGAGACCTGGCATGCCACCTATGACGGCATCTATGGCTGGCAGCGCGTCGCCGAGATCACCAATGCCTGGCATTCGCTGGAGAACCTGCGCAGCCAGCTCGGCCGCGACGAGGGGATCTTCCTCGTCGCGTTGATCGGCGAGGAGGTCGTCGCCACCGCCTCGGCACGGCAGGAGCGCGATGGCGCGGCCCTGCTGACGCGGCTCTACGTCCTGCCGGTCTGGCAAGGCGTCGGCATCGGGCGGACGCTGCTGCAGGTCGCGCTCGCCTGCTTTCCGAAGGCGCCGGTCGCGCGCCTGGAAGTCGAAAGCCAGAACGAGCCGGCCATCGCCTTCTACGAGCGCATGGGCTTCTTCCTGCAGCGGCAGGCGCGCTTCGACGGCCGCGACGACACGCCGAACACGCTGCTGATGGCGAAGCGCCTCTTCGTCGAGTAAGCCCATCCGCCGCCACGATTGACCGCCACAGCCTGAGCCGAAAGCCGAAGCGATGACCCGGACGCCTGTCTCCGCCGCCGAAATAACCATTCGCCGCGCCCTTGCGGCCGATGTGGCCCGCATTGCCGAACTCATCATGCTCGGTGCCGCCGCGCCGACGATGACACCGGAGGAAATCCGCGCCGAGGCGCAGCATCCCGGCTATGCCGAGGCCTTCGCCGAGATCGATGCCAGCAAGGACAATGCGCTCTTTGTCGCCGAGCGGGCGGGCGCGGTCGTCGGCACCTTCCAGGTCACACTGATCCCCGGGCTGATCGCGCGCGGACGCAGGCGCGGCAAGATCGAGAGCGTCCACGTCGCGCCGGAGAGCCGCGGCCTCGGCATCGGAGCCGTGATGATCAGGCACGCACTCGCCTTCGCCGAAGCAAGCGGTGTCGGGCTGATCGAGCTCAGCTCGAACAAGTCACGCATCGATGCCCATCGCTTCTACCGCAACCTCGGCTTTGACCAGAGCCATGAGGGTTTCAAGAAGCAGCTCGGAAGCTGAAAAGGTTACACGCCGACAGCACATGGCGCGGTCGCGTCGGGGGCAATCCCTTGCCCCTTCCGGGCGTGCGGTGCCGCCCCTAAATTCGCTTCCGAGGCCTCACGCCAGGAAGGAAGAGACTGATGTCCGAAGCGCCCGCCAAGCCGATCGACCTCTATTACTGGCCGACGCCGAACGGCTGGAAGATCACCATCATGCTCGAGGAATGCGGGCTACCCTACAACATCGTTCCCGTGAACATCGGCAAGGGCGACCAGTTCAAGCCGGAATTCCTCGCCATCTCCCCGAACAACCGCATGCCGGCGATCGTCGATCCCGACGGACCGGACGGCAAATCGATCTCCGTCTTCGAGTCGGGTGCCATCCTGCAATATCTCGCCCGCAAGACCGGCAAGTTCTATCCGAAGGATGAGCGCGCCCGCGTCGCGGTCGATGAATGGCTGTTCTGGCAGATGGGCGGCTTCGGCCCCATGCTCGGCCAGACCCATCATTTCCGCATCTATGCGCCGGAAAAGATTCCCTACGCGATCGAGCGCTATACCAACGAGGCCAACCGGCTCTATGGCGTCCTCAACAAGCGCCTCGAAGGCCGCGACTACATCTGCGGCGAATACTCCATCGCCGACATGGCCTGCATCGGCTGGGCGCGTGGCTGGGAGAAGCAAGGGCAGGATCTCAGGCAGTTTCCGAATGTCGCGCGTTGGCTGGAAACCATGCAGGCGCGTCCCGCCGTCCAGCGCGGGCTGAAAGCGGCGGAAGAGCTGCGGAACCCCGCGGGCATCAGCACCCCCGAAGAAAAGGCGATCCTCTTCGGTCAAAGAGCGCGCTGAGCCAAGTGCGCTCCTTTCGTTGAAGCGAAGGCGTCATGGTCGGGCTTGTCCCGGCCATCGACGTCTCGGCAGATCGAAAGCAGCGTTCAAGACGTGGATGCTCGCCACAAGGGCGAGCATGACGGCAGGGCTCAGTTCGCCCGATTCCACTTCACCGAGCGGCAGATCAGCCCGCCCATGACGCAGCCCGCAGTGGTGAGGGAATTGCCCGAGAGCGTCATCGTGCCGGAATAGGTCTTGCCGTCCTCCGGGTTGAAGGCGCTGCCGCTCCATTTGTTCTCGCCGTTCGGCTTCATGTCGTAGAAGATGCGCTGGCCGACCTTGGCCGGCCCGTTCTGGTCCTTGAGCCAGGAGAGCGAGCCGCAGAGCGCTTCGCCGCATTTGCTGAAGCGCACGCGCGAGGCGCCCGTATCACGCTCCCAGAGGCCGACGACTTCCTGGGCGTTTGCCGTCGCGACGCCTGCCAGCAAGCCGAGCGCGGCCAGCGCCGCGCGCTTCGATCCGGTCCCGTCCTTCATCCGATCCTCCTTCGTCCGACCAGCTATGACTGCATGGTTCAGATATGAACTATATCGGCGTTTCAGCATTGCTCAAGCTGCCGCTACGGAAAGCGGTTTCGGCGCTTGCTTCGCGCAAGGTGAATCGAATCTCAATACGGCGTGTGGAGATCGGTCGTCAGGTCTTTGAAATCGTTTCCGTTTTCGGGATTGCGAGGTGAATTTTCGGTTGCTTTAACCAGACGATTACGTCTCGTTGAGACTCGATTCATCGCAAAATTTAGCTCGCATTTTAAAGGTCGGGCCCAGTCTCGCAGTCATCGGCCGGGGCCCTGGAGGGGTGGCTGGCACAAAGACAAGAGGGTGGTGTCATGGCACGCATGGAGATGAGCGCAGTCCCCGCTTCCCTGGTGATCCCGGCGGAGGTTTCGGCCGAGGCCTATTGCGAGCTCGGCCTCATGCATGCGTCGGGGCGGGCAGGAGCCGTCGATCTCGTCGTGGCGCAGAAGTGGTTCAACGTCGCCTTTGCCCGTGGCTCTGCCCGGGCGGCGGCGCATCGGCAGGAGCTGGCGCTTGAGATGACGCGTGAGCAGATTGCCGAAGCGCTGCGGGAAGCCCGCGCCTTCCTCACGCGGCACTGAGAGCAGCACGGCCACGAGCCTTGTGGGGCCGGGAGGCGGCAGCTATAAGCGCGCCGCATTCCCCTTTTTTGCACCCCATCCAAGGATCTCTCGATGGCTGTCCAGCGTACCTTCTCCATTCTCAAGCCCGACGCGACGAAGCGCAATCTCACCGGCGCGGTCAACGCGGTCATCGAGAAGGCCGGCCTGCGCATCGTCGCGCAGAAGCGCATCCAGATGACCAAGGCTCAGGCCGAGACCTTCTACGCCGTGCACTCGGCGCGCCCCTTCTTCGGCGAGCTCGTCGAGTTCATGACCTCGGGTCCGGTCGTCGTGCAGGTGCTGGAAGGCGAGAATGCCATCGCCGCTTATCGCGACGTGATGGGCGCCACCAACCCGGCCAACGCCGCCGAGGGCACCATCCGCAAGCTCTTCGCCCTGTCGGTCGGCGAGAACACCGTGCATGGCTCGGACGCTCAGGAGACGGCGGCGGTCGAGATCGCCCAGTTCTTCTCGGGCAACGAGATCGTCGGCTGAGCGCAGCCGCCAGTCGATTGCGAAAGCAGAAAGGCGGCCCGGTCTTCGGGGCCGCCTTTTTCTTTGGAGCTGCCGGTCGGACCCGCCAGGCCGGCCCGACGCTCGCCGCCTATCAGAGACCGAAGGAGTAGTTCGTCCCGGTATCGAAGGAGTAGCTCGCGGACAGGCCGATGGTGATCGAGTCGCGCGAGCCGAACGGCCTGACGATCGGAGAGCGTGCGGCGTCGCCGACGAGGTGCTGGTACTCGACATAGGCCGTCGTCTTGAGCTGATCAGACCAGCTATAGGTCAGCTGTGCCAGCGCGCCCACGGTGTGGACGCCGGCGTTGAAGCGCTGCAGGAAGCCGCCCGTGCCGGGCATCGCGCCATAGGTGCCGAAATAGGTCCGCACGTAGTCGGCGGACGCGATCCGCATGCGCGGCCCGGCGCCCAGCGTCCAGGGGCCGATCGTCGAGAAGGCGTCGAGCTTGAAGTCGGCGACGACGCCGTCATGGGCGACGATGCCGCGGCGCACATCGACACGGCCGCGCAGCCAGGAGGTCGGGTAGAATTCGACGAAGCCGCCGGCCTCGGCGCCGAACTTGGTGGCAGGCACGGCGACGAGCGCAGGATTGACCTTGGCGTTGCGCTTCCAGAGCAGATCGCCCGAGAAGCCGATGCGCCAGCCCTGGCCGGAGAAGACGCCGATGCTCAGCATCGCATCGTCCTCGGCGCTCCACCATGTGCTCTTCAGGCCCTTGCCCAGCGAGATGATCGGCCGGGCGCGAAAGACGTAGTCGTCAGAGCCCGTGTAGTCCGGCTGATAGCGCACGCCGGCGCCGAGCGTCAGGTACCAGTTCTGGGCCGGCTGGGGCGAGGTGAGGGTCGAATAGTCTCTCGACTGTGCCTGGGCGCCGCCGGGCAGGGAGAGGGAAAGGCAGGTCGCCAGACCAGCCAGATACGCAACGCAACGCATAGTCCAGAACTCCGACGCGACAGTGCGTCCGAACGATTGAATGAGGGCAATCTGAGGGAAGGGGATTAATGCGCGGTTAAGGTGAGTTTTTCGTTATCTCAGGAATATCAACATGTTGGATCAAAGCTGGCTTTCTTTTTGCCGGTCTGGTCCCCAAGGGGCGCCTGCGGCCGGGCTGCGAAGCGGTCACGGTCCGAGGTCGGGAACCGGTCGTTAATCGATCGCCGCCAGAGTGGGCGCACGCATCGGAGGGCTCCGGTGCCCCGAGGTCGCAGGAGGCGGCGATGATTATGCAAGTGGCGATCGTCTGGCTGCTTTGCGCCGCTATTTTTCTCGAGCTGGCGGACCGGGCGCCGGTCATCGACGAGCCGGAATTCGGAATCGAACCCGGCGTCCGGTCGGTTACTGGCGACACTCAGTCGGAAAACGTCGCAGCGGAAGCACTATCCTTGAAAACCGCAGTAAACGACCGCGCGTCCTCTTGACGTTGACCTAGCTCTATGGCCATGCCGAAACATGGGCGCAGCATGGTGATCGCGACGTGCCCGGTTCTCGAAGGGCAGACGAAATCATGATGATGCGGCGGATGGGTGCGGTCGTGCTGGCCGGTGGATTGTCGCTCCTGGCAAGCGTCTCGGCCTATGCCGCTAGCAGCTCGACGGCGCTGCCGCCGCCGGATCCGACCGCGAAGAACCTCACCCCATACATGATCCAGCTGCGCGCCTTCGACGCCTGCCTGATCACGCAGTCGCAGCTCCTGGGCACGACCCGCGAAGCCGTGCATACCCCGTGCAGCTGCTATGCCAAGGGCACGGTCAGCGCCATGACCAAGGACGAGATCCAGGCGTTCCGAGATACCGGCTATTTCAACGATTCGGCCCGCGAGAAGGGCCTGCGTTTCATCGACCAGTGCAAGTTGAAGCGGCCGTTCTGAACGGCGGTCCGGCTTTCTAGTGGCGTCATTCTCGGGCGAAGCGAAGCGCAGACCCGGGAAACTCGATCTGAAGGAGGCGCAGGAGCCTCATCCGATGAGAGATGCTCGGGGCAAGCCCGAGCATGACGGCCGTCCCGTTCGGCGCTTGTTCCGTCTCCCGCCTTGCTGCTGACACGCTCCTGACAGAAGCTGTCACCGTGGCTGGGCCATGGTGCCTCAGCTACGAGGCCGGGTAGGGAGACGACGCCGTGCAGCGCGCCGAACGATTGCTCGACATGATTCAAAGCCTGCGTCGCCGCAGGCGCCCCGTGACGGCCGAGACGCTGGCTTCCGAGCTCGATGTCTCCGTGCGTACGGTCTATCGCGACATCGGCGCGCTGGTGCGCCAGGGCGTCCCCGTGCGCGGCGAGGCCGGCATCGGCTATGTGCTCGACGCCGGGTTCGACCTGCCGCCATTGATGCTCTCGCCAGACGAGATCGAGGCCGTGCTGGTCGGCATGCGCTGGCTGAGCGAGCGTGCCGACCCGGTGCTCGCGCGCGCTGCCGAGGACGTGGTCAGCAAGGTCGCGGCGGTGCTGCCGCCGCATCTGCGGCCGATCCTGCTCGATGGCGCCTTGTTCGCGGCGTCCTACCCGGGCGACGTGCCGGTCGATCAGGTCGATGTCGCCGCCGTGCGCGCCGCCATCCGCAACGGCCGCAAGCTCTCGATCCACTACAGCGACGAGAGCGGCCATGCGACACAGCGCATGATCTGGCCGATTGGCATGACCTTCTACGAGCGTGTGCGCATCGTCGTTGCCTGGTGCGAGCTCCGGCAGGCCTTCCGCCATTTCCGCACCGACCGCATGACTGGCCTCGTCGCATTGGAGGAGCGCTACCCCGCCCGCCGCGCCGACCTCTTCCGCCGCTGGCAGAAGGAGGAGGAGAGGGCGCGCGAGGAGTGGGAACGCTGCAAGCGCGAGGGCGGGGACGATCAGGCCCGGATGACGACGTCGCCCGCCAGCCTGGCGCGGCCGGACGCGACCTCCGCCAGCGCCGCCGGATAGAGCTTATGCTCTTCGACGAGGACGCGCTTGGACAGCGTCTCCTCGTCATCGTCGGGCAGGACCGGCACCTTCGCCTGCAGGATCACCGGCCCGGCGTCGAGTTCCGGCACGACGAAATGCACCGAGCAGCCATGCTCGCTGACGCCGGCTTCGAGGGCCTGTCGGTGCGTGTGCGTGCCCTTGAACAGCGGCAGCAGCGAAGGGTGGATATTGATCATCCGCCCTTCCCAGCGCGTCACGAACCAGGGCGTCAGGATGCGCATGAAGCCGGCGAGCACGACCAGATCGATCTGGTTGACGCGCAGGAGTTCGTCCATGGCGCGTTCGAACGCCTCGCGATCCCGGCCAAAGGGGCGATGGTCGATCGTCGCCGTGGCGATGCCGAAGCCGCGGGCCCGGTCGAGCCCGGCGACGTCGGCGATGTTGGAGATGACCAGCGCGATCTCGGCCGGATAGCCCGGCGCCTGCGCTGCTTCCGCAAGCGAAACCATGTTGGAGCCGCGCCCGGAGATCAGCACCCCGACGCGCTTGCGGGCGTTAGCCGTGCTCACAGCGAGAGCTTGCCGCGATAGCTGACCTGCTCCTCGCCGGCAGCGACCGGCACGATCTCGCCGAGCTTCACCGGCGCCTCACCGGCAGCCTTCAGCGCCGCGAGAACCTCATCGGCCTTGTCGGCCTGCGCGGCGACGATCATGCCGATGCCGCAGTTGAAGGTGCGCAGCATCTCGCGCTCGGCGACGCCGCCGATCTTGGCGAGCCAGCCGAAGACCGGCGGGACCGGGATCGCCGGCAGATCGAGCGCCACGCCGAGGCCTTCGGGCAGCACGCGGGGGATGTTGTCGGGGAAGCCGCCGCCGGTGATGTGGGCCAGCGCCTTGATGCCGTCGGTCGCCTTCAGTGCCTGCAGCAGCGGCTTCACATAGATGCGGGTCGGCTCGAGTAAGGCTTCTGCGAGTGTCTTGCTGCCGTCGAACGGGGCGGGGGCCTCCCAGCCGAGGCCGCTGAGCGCCACGATGCGGCGCACCAGCGAATAGCCATTGGAATGCACGCCGGAGGAGGGCAGGCCGAACACCACGTCGCCGGGCTTCAGGTCTTCGCGCGGCAGCAGCGTGCCGCGCTCGGCCGCACCGACCGCGAAGCCGGCGAGATCGTAATCCTTCTCGGCATACATGCCGGGCATTTCGGCCGTTTCGCCGCCGATCAGCGCGCAGCCGGACTGGCGGCAGCCATCGGCGATGCCGCGCACGATCTCGACGCCCACCTTCGGGTCGAGCTTGCCGGTGGCGTAGTAGTCGAGGAAGAGCAGCGGCTCGGCGCCCTGGACGATGAGGTCGTTGACGCACATCGCGACGAGGTCGATGCCGATGGTCGAATGCAGTCCGCTCTCGATTGCGATCTTCACCTTGGTGCCGACACCGTCATTGGCCGCGACCAGGATCGGATCGTTGAAGCCGGCGGCCTTGAGGTCGAACAGCCCGCCGAAGCCGCCGATCTCGGCGTCCGCGCCCGGCCGGCGCGTGGCGCGCACCAGCGGCTTGATCTCGTCGACCATGGCATTGCCGGCGTCGATATCGACGCCCGCCTGCGCATAGGTCAGTCCGTTTGCGCCGGGCTTGCTCATTGCGTTCCGCCTTCCTTGCATGCTCGCGGGAGCGATAGGCAAGCAAGCTGCGGCTGGCAAGGCGTTTGGGTGGTTTTGTCGCTTTCTCACCAGCAACTGCCGTCATCCCGGGTCGGCGCGGCTTCGGCACTTGTCCAGGATGACATCGGAGGTCGGGTGAACGACGCATGGCTGGCATCGTGTCGCGCCATGAGCGAAGCTGCCGCCATGACGATCCCGAACCTGATCACGGTTGCCCGGCTTTTCCTGGTGCCGCTCGTCATCGTCATGATCGTGAACGCGCGTTGGGAGGCGGCCTTCATCATCTTTGTCGTCGCCGGCATTTCCGACGCTGTCGACGGCTTTCTCGCCAAGCATTGCGGCATGGCGAGCGAGCTCGGCGCCTATCTCGACCCCATCGCGGACAAGGCACTGATCGTCTCGATCTACATCACGCTGGCGGTGGTCGGCGCGATCCCGGTCTGGCTCGTCATTCTCGTCGCGGCACGCGACATCATGATCGTGGCGGCGGTGCTGCTCTCGTGGCTGCTCGCCCGTCCGGTCGCGATGGCGCCGTTCCTCGTCAGCAAGCTCAACACGGCGGCGCAGATCGCCTTCGCGGCGCTGGCGCTCGGCTCGCGGGCCTTCGGGATCGATCTCGGTCCGGCGGCCGTGGTCGGCGAACTCGTCGTCGCCGTGTTGACGCTCGCCTCGATGGCGGCCTATCTCGCCTTCTGGCTGCGCCACATGGCGGGCTGACGAGATTTCACACGCGGCCGGCGCTTGGAACTGCGGCTTTCCGTGCACATTTGTCCCATTCCGCTGGTCCGATAGGCGAAAGAGGCTGATCGATGACGTTGCAGCGCCAGATCGGCTTTTGGCTGGGCTCCCTCCTGGTCTTCATCCTCCTGCTCGTGCTCCTGCGCGATATCCTGCTGCCCTTTATCGCGGCGCTGGCGCTCGCCTATCTGCTCGATCCCCTGGCAGACCGGCTGGAGCGGATGGGGATGAACCGGCTGACCGCGACGATCGTCATCCTGATCGTTTTCCTCATCATCTTCGTGCTGGCGCTGGTGCTGCTGGCGCCGCTGCTCGGCCGGCAGCTAGCCGGGCTGGTCGACAGGCTGCCTTCCGACGCGGCCAAGCTGCAGGCCCTGGTGATGGAGAAGGGTTTCCCCTGGCTTGAACGCCTCGGCGCCGGGAAGCTGCAACAGGAAGCGCAGAATTCGCTGGGCAACCTCGTCGGCGAGGCGACCAAATGGGTCGGTGGCCTGCTGCAATCGCTCTGGAGCGGCGGCACCGCCATCGTCGGCGTGTTCTCGCTGCTGGTCCTGACGCCGGTCATCGCCTTCTATCTGCTGGTCGATTGGGACCGGATGGTCGCGACCGTCGATAGCTGGCTGCCGCTCGATCACCGCGACACCATTCGCAGCCTGCTGCATGAGATGGATCGCGCCATCGCCGGCTTCCTGCGCGGCCAGGCTCTCGTCTGCCTGCTGCTCGGAACCTTCTATGCGATCGGGCTCAGCATCGTCGGCGTGAATTTCGGCGCGCTGATCGGCATCATCTCGGGCTTCCTGTCCTTCATTCCCTATGTCGGCTCGCTGACCGGGCTCGTGCTCTCGGTCGGTGTGGCGATCGTGCAGTTCTGGCCGGACTGGACCTGGCCGCTGGCAACGCTCGGCGTCTTCCTTGCCGGGCAGTTCCTCGAAGGGAACATCTTCCAGCCGAAATTCGTCGGTGACTCCATCGGCGTGCATCCGGTCTGGCTGATGTTCGCGCTGCTTGCCTTCGGCTCGCTCTTTGGCTTCGTCGGCCTGCTGCTGGCGGTGCCGCTTGCGGCCGTCATCGGCGTGCTCTGCCGCTTCGCGCTGCGGCAATATCTCGCCAGCAACCTCTATCACGGTGTCGGTGCCAGGCGTGCAGCCCGAGCGAAGTCCAGCGCCGACGCCGAACTCTGACATACGCATGAACGAAGTGCCCCCACGCCCGCGCCAGCTCGCTTTCGACCTGCCGGTCGACAGCCGTCACGGCGTCGAGGATTTCCTGATCGGCCCGTCCAACGAGGCCGCCTACGGCCTGGTCGAGCGCTGGCCGCAATGGCCCGATGCCTGGCTGCGTCTCACCGGGCCGGAAGGTGCGGGCAAGACCCATCTCGCCGCGATCTGGGCCCGCGTCGCCCATGCCTGGACGATTCGGGCCGCGGAGCTGACCGAGGCCAAGGTCCCGCACCTTGTCTCCGGCGGGGCTCTCGTCGTCGAGGATTGCGATGCCGGTCCGCTCGAAGAGGCCGCGCTCTTCCACCTGATGAACGCGATGAAGGCGCGCGACGGACATCTGCTGCTGACCGCGCGCAAGGAACCCGACTTCTGGGGCCTGCGCGTGCCGGATCTGCTGTCGCGCCTCAGATTGGCGCCGGGGGCCACGATCGAGCCGCCCGATGACGGGTTGCTGCGGGCGCTCCTCGTCAAGCTCTTCATTGATCGCCAGCTCGTGGTCGACACCGCGGTCATCGAGACGCTGGCGCTCAGGATGGAGCGCTCTTTCGCTGCCGCGCGGCAGGTGGTGGACCGCCTCGATCGCGTCGCGCTGGAGCGCGGCCGGCGCGTCACGCGCCCGCTGGCACAGGAGGTGCTGTCGGAATTGTTTCCGGATGAGCCCGGCTGAAAGAGAGCGTGCTTGCGGAGCGGCCGTGCCGTCATACGAAATCATGTCGCCCGTCATCGAAACGTCACGCTAGGATGGCTTCAACGGCGCTATGGGCGGAAAGACAATCAGGACACGGGTGAATCACATGACTCTCGAAGCCGTGACCGTCGAGCCGGAGAAGCTCTCCAGCGAGGCCGATGTTGCGCCGCTGCGTCAGCAGCCCGAGCGCTTCATCAACCGCGAGCTGTCCTGGCTGCAGTTCAACCGCCGTGTCATGGAGGAGGCCTCGAACCGCAGCCACCCGCTGCTGGAGCAGCTGCGTTTCCTTTCGATCTCGGCGAATAATCTCGACGAGTTCTTCATGGTCCGCGTCTCCGGCTTGCGCGAGCAGCTCAAGGCCGGCGTGGTCACGCCGAGCCAGGACGGTCTCACCCCGGCCGAGCAGCTCGTCGCGATCGGCCAAGCAGTTTCGGCCCTTACCGACGACCAGCAGGCGCGCTGGGCGGAACTCCGCCACGATCTGCATGAGAATCGTATCCACCTGCTGCAGCCGGGCGATATCGGCTCGCAGGACAGGATCTGGCTGGAAGACTATTTCCTCAACTACGTCTTCCCGGTGCTGACGCCGCTGGCGATCGATCCGGCGCATCCGTTCCCGTTCATCCCGAATCTCGGCTTCACCGTCGCGCTGGCGCTGGAGCGCAAGAGCGATGGGCGCCAGCTCGACGCGCTGATCCGCGTGCCTGTGAAGATCGACCGCTTCATCGAGCTGCCCGATCTTGCCCGCGAGGGGTTGCATCGCTTCATCACGCTTGAGGACGCGGTTTCGCTGTTCATCAGCAAGCTTTTCCCCGGCTACGAGGTCAAGGGCACCGGCTCCTTCCGCGTCATCCGCGACTCCGATCTCGACATCGAGGAGGAGGCGGAGGACCTCGTCCGCGTCTTCGAGACCATGCTGAAGCAGCGCCGGCTCGGCGTCGTCATCCGGCTCGAGGTCTCGACCGGTATGCCCGACCATCTGCGCCGGCTGATCGTGCGCGAACTCAAGGTCGATGCCGACGAGATCGTCGAGGTCAACGGCATGATCGGCCTGAACGAGCTCTCGCAGCTCGTCGGCGTCGACCGGTCGGACCTGAAGTTCAAGCCCTACAACGCCCGCTTCCCCGAGCGCATCCGTGAACATGGCGGCGACTGCCTCGCTGCGGTCCGCCAGAAGGACCTGCTCGTCCACCACCCCTATGAGAGCTTCGACGTCGTCGTGCAGTTCCTGCAGCAGGCGGCACGCGATCCCAATGTCGTCGCGATCAAGCAGACGCTCTACCGCACCTCGGCGAACTCGCCGATCGTCAAGGCGCTGACGGAAGCCGCAGAGGCCGGCAAGTCTGTGACGGCGCTGGTCGAGCTGAAGGCGCGCTTCGACGAAGAGGCCAACATTCGCTGGGCGAAGGAGATGGAGCGCGCCGGGGTCCAGGTCGTCTATGGCTTCATCGAGCTCAAGACCCATGCCAAGCTCTCGCTCGTTGTTCGGCGGGAAGCCGGGCAGCTCGTCAGCTACTGCCATATCGCGACCGGCAACTACCACCCGATCACGGCCCGCATCTACACCGACGTCTCCTTCTTCACCGCCGATCCGGTGATCGCGCAGGACGTCGCGCGCATCTTCAATTTCATCACCGGCTACGCTGAGCCGGCTGGGTTGGAGCGCATGGCGGTCTCGCCGACAAGCCTCAAGCAGCGCCTGCTCGACGACATCGCCGAGGAAGTCGCCCATGTAAAGGCCGGCCGCAAGGGCGCGATCTGGGGCAAGTGCAATTCGCTGGTCGATCCCGAGATCATCGACGCCCTCTATGACGCCAGCCAGGCAGGCGTGGAGATCGACTTCGTCGTGCGCGGCATCTGCTGCCTGCGGCCGGGCGTGCCCGGCCTGTCGGAGAAGATCCGCGTCAAGTCGATCATCGGCCGCTTCCTCGAGCACACGCGCGTCTACGCCTTCGGCGCTGGGCACGGCATGCCTTCGCCCAAGGCCAAGATCTACATTTCCTCGGCCGATCTGATGCCGCGCAACCTCGACCGCCGGGTCGAGGCGCTGACGCCGATCCTCAATCCGACCGTGCATCAGCAGTTGCTCGATCAGATCATGCTGGCCAACCTGCTCGACAACGAGCAGAGCTGGACGATATTGCCCGATGGCGGCTCGCGCCGCATTGTCCCCGCGCCGAACGAAGAGCCGTTCAACGCGCATAAGTACTTCATGACGAACCCGAGTCTGTCCGGACGTGGAAAATCGCTCTCGAATTCAAGTCCCCGTTCCCTCTCGCGCCGGGGAGGCCGTAAGGCCTGAGCTCCGGCACGCGCCGGGGCGGCTTGCGCTCTCCGACACCATCGCCATCGTCGATATCGGTTCGAACTCGGTCCGTCTCGTCGTCTACGAGATGCTGGCGCGGGCGCCATCGCAGGTCTTCAACGAGAAGGAGATGGCCGGTCTCGGCCGGCAGGTCGCCACGACCGGCCGGTTGGCGGAGGACGCGATCGAGAAGGCGATCCAGGCCCTCGTGCGCTTCCGGATCCTCTGCGAGGCGATGCATGTCGGCGAGCTCCGCGTCATCGCGACCGCCGCCGCGCGCTATGCCGAGAACGGTCCGGAGTTCATCGCCCGCGCCGAGGAGGCGATCGGTCAGCCGATCGAGCTGATCTCGGGCGGCCGTGAGGCGATTCTCTCGGGCCTCGGCGTGATCTCTGGTTTTGATGCCCCCGATGGGGTCGTGGGCGATCTCGGCGGTGGCAGCCTGGAGCTGATCTCCGTCAAGAAGGGAGCCGTCGGGAAGGGTGCCAGCGTCCCGCTCGGCGGCCTGGCTCTGCTTGATCGCTCGAAGGGCTCGATCCGATCAGCCGAGAAGATCGTGAAGGACGAACTCGACAAGCTGCCGCAGCTCGCCGCCATGAAGGGGCGCGATTTCTTCGCCGTCGGCGGCACCTGGCGCGCTTTGGCGACCTTGCACCAGCGCCGTGTGAACTACCCGCTAAACGTGATGCATGGCTACGCGATCCCGCCCAAGGACGCGGCCGACTTCGTCAAGCTGGTCGAGCGGGCCGATGCCTCGGTGCTCGACGCCATCGATTCGGTCTCCTCGGCGCGCCGGCCGCTGCTCGCCTATGGCGCGCTGGTGCTCGACGAACTGATCAAGCGCGGCAAGCCCCGCAGCATCGTCATTTCGGCGCAGGGCGTGCGCGAGGGGCTGCTGCACGAGCAGCTCTCGCCGCAGGAACAGACCTCCGATCCGCTGCTGCAGGCCGCGCGCGACTACAATCTGCTGCGTGCGCGCGATCCGCGCCACGCAGCAGATCTCATCGCTTGGGTGGGCGGAATTCTCGAAACGGCGGGGCTCGCGCAGGACGAGCCCTCCGGGCGCCTGATCGAGACCGTCTGCCTGCTTTCCGATATCGGCTGGCGCGCCCATCCCGATTATCGCGGCGAGCAGAGCATGAACGTCATTGCCCATGCCTATTTCACCGGCATCGACCATGTCGGCCGGGCCTTCCTGGCGATGGCGATCTTCCATCGCTATGCCGGGCTGAAGGCCAGCTCTCCGGCGGCGGAAGGCCTGAAGACGCTGCTTCAGCCGCCGCTTCTCGCGCGTGCGACGCTGATCGCCGCGATCTTCCGCGTCGCCTATCTCTTGTCGGCGGGGATGGCCGGCATCCTGCCGCGAATTCCGGCGACCTGCGTCGATAACCGCCTGCTTCTGCGCTTCCCGGGCGATCTCGCCTCCTTGTCCAGCGAGCGCGTCGAGGGCCGCCTCAAGCAGCTCGCCAAGCTGCTCGGGCGCGATTTCGAGATCGGCCGGCTCTGAGGCGCCGTCGCGGCGGCTTCAAAACGCATCTTTGTCATTCCGGGGCGCGCCACAGGCGCCAACCCGGAACCCAGGACTGGGTGAGATATAGGTGTTCGGTTGTGAGCCGCGTCCAGGTTCCGGGTTCTTCGCTACGCGAAGCCCCGGAATGACAAGCAGTGCGCCGGTTTACCCAACCGCGCGTAGTCGCGCGAAGCCCGCGTCGAGATCGACCTTCAGGTCGTCGATGTCTTCGAGGCCGATATGGATGCGGATCGTCGGCCCCTTGAAATCGGGCTTGGTCGCGGTCCGATAGTCCTTGCAGTCGAAGGGCAGGACGAGGCTCTCATAGCCGCCCCAGGAGGCGCCGATGCCGAACAGGGTCAGCCCGTCGAGCATCGCACCGACCGCCTTCATCGAGACGGGCTTCAGCTCGATGGTGAAGAGCGATGAGGCGCCGGTGAAGTCGCGCTTCCAGATCTCGTGCCCCGGCGCACCCGGTAGGGCAGGGTGGAGGACGCGGGCGACCTCGGGGCGCTCGCTCAGCCATTCGGCCATGGCGATGCCGGCCGGCATCTGCTCTTTCAGGCGTACGGCCATGGTCCGCATGCCGCGCAGCGTCAGGAACGCGTCTTCCGGCGCGACGATCAGCCCGAGCTGATTCCAGGCTGCGCGCAGCTTCTTGAACAGGTCCGGCGTCCGCGCCGAGACGGTGCCGATCAGCACGTCGGAATGCGCCGCGTAATATTTGGTGCCGGCCTGCACCGAGTAGTCGACACCGAATTTATGGGCATCGAAGAAGAGCGGCGTCGCCCAGGTATTGTCCATCGCGACCAGGATGTCGCGTGCCTGCGCTGCCGCGACGATGGCCGGGATGTCCTGCATCTCGAAGGTCTGGGAGCCCGGCGCCTCGGTCCAGACGGCCTTGGTGTTCGACTTGAAGAGCTTGGCGATGTCGCCGCCGATCAGCGGGTCGTAATAGCTGACCTCGACGCCCATGCGCTTGAGGAACGTGTCGCAGAAGATGCGTGTCGGACGGTAGACGCTGTCCGTGACCAGCACATGGTCTCCGGCAGAGAGCATGGTCAGGAAGGCGAGCGTGCAGGCCATCAGCCCTGAGGGTGTGACGACCACGCCGGACCCGCCCTCGATCGTGTTGGCCGCGGCCATGAACGCGTCGAGCGTCGGGTTGCCGTCCGTGCCGTAGGTGTAGCGCGCCTTGCGGACCAGGAAGTCCTCGGTGTTCGGGTAGACGACCGTCGAGCCTCGTACGATAGGCGGATTGACAAAGCCGTAGCTATCGCCCGGGTCGCGTCCGGCCAGCACGAGGCGTGTCCGCTCGCCAAGGCGCGCAAATTCAGGAGAAGACAGCTTTTTCATGGAAACAGCGGGTCTCGAAGGCAGGAAAATGCAGTCGGGCTTGACCACACCCCCCAAACTCGCATGTGATGTATGCGGCGAACAAGGGGCGCCGGGGGCGGATGGCGGTTGCTTGACGCTCATGGGTCGCTCTGGCAATCGACTCGGCAACGGGGGCGTCGCGCAATCGCAAGATGAATCGAGCAGCGAAAATGCTGCCGGCGGCGAGACCAGGATGGCGTTCGGCGCGAGCCGGAAACGTGGCTTCAATGGGAGATTACCGATGAAAAAGTTTCTAGCAGCCGCCCTCGCGGCAGGAATCGGCTTGGCGATTTCCGCGACCGCGGCTTCGGCCCAGGCGACGCTCGCGCAGGTCAAGCAGCGCGGTATCCTGAATTGCGGCTCGAACACGGGCCTCGCGGGCTTCGGCGTTCCCGATGCGCAGGGCACTTGGAAGGGGCTCGACGTCGATCTCTGCCGCGCCATCGCGGCGACGATCTTCAACGACCCTAACAAGGTGAAGTTCATCCCGCTTTCGGCCAAGGACCGCTTCACCGCTCTCCAGTCGGGCGAGATTGACGTGCTCGTGCGCAACTCGACCTGGACGATGACGCGCGATGCCTCGCTCGGCCTGCTCTTCACCGGCGTCAACTACTATGACGGCCAGGGCTTCATGGTCCGCAAGAAGCTCGGCGTGAACTCGGCTCTGCAGCTCTCGGGCGCTTCGGTCTGCACCCAGCAGGGCACCACCACCGAGCTCAACCTCGCCGACTATTTCCGCGCCAACAACCTGAAATACGAGGTCGTGGCCTTCGCGAGCTCTGACGAGACGGTCAAGGCCTATGACGCTGGCCGCTGCGACGCCTTCACCACCGACGCCTCGGGCCTCTATGCCGAGCGCCTGAAGCTCACCAATCCGGACGACCACATCGTCCTGC
This sequence comes from Allobosea sp. TAF32, assembly GCF_052113585.1. NCBI lineage: Bacteria > Pseudomonadati > Pseudomonadota > Alphaproteobacteria > Hyphomicrobiales > Alloboseaceae > Allobosea > Allobosea sp. TAF32. The sequence continues at coordinate 174,909 of NZ_JBFRDM010000004.1, forward strand.
CGGAGATCATCTCCAAGGAGCCGCTCGGCCCGTCCGTCCGCAATAACGACCCGCAGTGGTTCAACCTGGTGAAGTGGGTCCACTTCGCCATGCTGAACGCCGAAGAGCTCGGCGTCACCCAGGCGAATGTCGACCAGCAGCTCAAGGCCGACAATCCGGAGATCAAGCGCCTGCTCGGCACCGAGGGCAAGTTCGGCGAGCAGGTCGGCCTGACGCCGGATTGGGTCGTGCGCATCGTCAAGCACGTCGGCAATTACGGCGAATCGTTCGAGCGCAACGTCGGCCAGGGTTCGCTGCTCAAGATCGCCCGCGGTCAGAACGCGCTCTGGACCAAGGGCGGCCTGCAATACGCTCCGCCGGTTCGCTGATGCATTCGCGGGGCGCCGGGTAGACCGGCGCCCCGTTTTGTCTTGCGGCCTGCGAGCGGCCGCCTCCGCGCCGTGAGCCGCTCTCGAAGCGTTTCGCGGCGTTCCTGTCTCGGCCGTGACAGGGGGCGAATCTGCAGTTTGCCAGGCACTGCCTCGCGTTGACGGGATTGTTCGTTGACGAGGCGATGTCGGGCGCGCACAGATTCCAAAACCGCGCGTGACGGAACGAAGCGCGGTTGGTCCGGGATTTGCTGTTCGGGTTTTTGCTTCAGCAGGGCTTGCCGTGTCGGCATTTGCTGCTCAAGATTTATTCAATCGGGGAGAGCGGGACGAACCCGCTCCGAACAGGGGAACGGCATGAAGACAGAAGGCATCACTGTCGCCGCAGCGGCAGCTATCGGCGTCGGCATCGCGTCGGGCGCGTGAAAGACGGCGGGGCTCGCAGGGCGCGCCCTTCCAGCAAGCAGCTCACAGAATAAGCGGCACGGGCAACAAGACGACCTCGGCGCAACCGCATAGCCGCAGGATCGCCGGCCGCCACAAGCGAAGCAAAAGGGGCGTGACAAGTGTCGAGCATTCCCGACCAAACGGTATCACCCGGCAAGGCGTCGTTGTTCTACGACCCCAGGATCCGCGGCTACGTCTATCAGATCGTGCTGGTAGGACTTGTCGGCTTCCTCATCTGGTCCGCCGCATCCAACGCCATCGAGAACCTGCGTGCTCAGAAGATCGCCTCGGGCTTCGGCTTCTGGCACAACGCCGCCGGCTTCGACATCAACCAGAAGCTGATCCCGTTCTCGGCCCAGGGCGGCTCGACCTATGGTCAGGCCTTCCTCGTCGGCCTGCTCAACACGCTGCTCGTTGCCGCCCTCGGCATCGTCTTCGCCACCATCATCGGTTTCGCCGTCGGCGTTGCGCGGCTCTCGAACAATTGGGTCATCGCGAAGCTGGCGATGATCTATGTCGAGGTCATCCGCAACATCCCGCTGCTGCTCCAGCTCTTCTTCTGGTACAATGCGGTGCTGAAGCCCCTGCCGGATGCCCGCAACTCGATCGCGCTGCCGGGCAGCATCTATCTCAACAATCGCGGCATCATCCTGCCCAGCCCGCAATTTGCGCCGGCCTTCGAGGCTGTCGTCATTGCCTTCATTGTCGCCGTCGTCGCGGCCATCGCGTTCTTCATCTGGGCGCGCGGGCAGCAGGCCAAAACCGGCAAGCAGTATCACAACGGCTGGGTCGCGCTGGGCCTGGTCATCGGCGTGCCTCTCCTGGTTTTCTTCGCGGTCGGACGACCGCTGTCGTTCGATCTTCCACAGCAGGGTCGGTTCAACCTCACCGGCGGCATGCAGATCTTCCCGGAATTCGTTGCGCTGCTGATCGGCCTGTCGACCTATACCGGCGGCTTCATCGCCGAGGTCGTACGCGCCGGCATCCTGGCGGTTTCGAAGGGGCAGTCCGAGGCGGCGCACGCGCTGGGCTTGAGGAACGGGCCGACGCTGAAGCTCGTCGTCATCCCGCAGGCGATGCGCGTCATCATCCCGCCGCTGACCTCGCAATACCTCAACCTGACCAAGAACTCGTCGCTGGCCGTGGCGATCGGCTATCCCGATCTCGTGCAGGTCTTCACCGGGACGGTGCTGAACCAGACCGGCCAGGCCGTCGAGGTCGTCGCGATCACCATGGCGGTCTATCTGACGATCTCGCTGGTGACGTCGTTCTTCATGAACCTCTACAACAAGCGCATGGCGCTGGTTGAACGGTGAGGGCGGATCGATGACCGACGCAACGCTCGAGAACGCCCCTTACGCCTTCGTCCGCAAGGAGACGCTGCAGCAGGAGCCCGCGCCCCTCTCCGTGGCCGGCCCCTGGGCCTGGATCAGGACCAACCTGTTTTCCAGCCCGCTCAATACGATCCTGACCCTGATCTGCGTTTATCTCGTGTTTGACGCGGTGCCGGGCCTGATCCGCTTCTACTTCCTCGACGCGGTCTGGACGGGGGAGCATCGTGATGCCTGCCTCGCCGACAAGGTCGGCCGGCCGGTCGGCGCCTGCTGGGCCTATATCGCCGACCGTTTCCAGTACTTCATCTACGGGTCCTATCCGGTGATGGAGCGCTGGCGGGTCAACATCGTCTTCGCGATGTTCGCGCTTGGCGTGGTCTGGCTGCTCTGGACCAAGGCGCCGCTGAAGAAGATCGGCGTCTTCTTCTTCTTCGTCATCCTGCCGGCGAGCGCCTTCATCCTGCTGCTGGGCGGGGACCGGGCAGAGAGCTTCCTGCGCTTTCTGATCCTGCTCAGCTTCGCGTTGGCGGTGCTTTATCTGGTCCTGTCCTTCGTGCCGTCGCTGGCCAAGTTCTGGCTTGGCGAGGCGCGGCTGGCTGTCGAACAGGAGATGCCGGCCTGGCAGCGCTTCTACCGGCCAAAGCGCCTGATCCTGATCGCGCTGGTCGTCTTCGGCCTGCTGGCCGTGCTGGCCGACAAGGTCGGGTTGCCGCGCGTCGATACGGGGCTCTGGGGCGGCATGACGGTGACCTTCCTGATCTCCGCGGTCGGTATCGTCTTCTCCCTGCCGCTCGGCGTGCTGCTGGCGCTGGGGCGCCGCTCGCGCCTGCCAGCCATCCAGCTGCTCTCGGTGATCTTCATCGAGTTCGTCCGTGGCGTTCCGCTCATCACCGTGCTGTTCATGGCCAACACCATGCTGCCGCTCTTCGTGCCGCAGGAATGGTCGCCGGACCGGCTGCTTCGGCCGCTGATCGGTGTCGCGCTCTTCGCCGCCGCCTACATGGCGGAGGTGGTGCGCGGCGGCCTGCAGGCGATCCCCAAGGGCCAGTATGAGGGCGCCATGTCGCTCGGCCTCGGCTACTGGCAGATGATGCGGTTGATCATCCTTCCGCAGGCGCTGCGGATCGTGATCCCTGGCATCGTCAACACCTTCATCGGGCTGTTCAAGGATACGACGCTGGTCACCATCGTCGGCATCTTCGATTTCCTGCGTACGATCGAGGCGACGCTCGTCGACCCGACCTGGGCTACGCCGACCACGCGGACGACCGCTTACGCTTTCGCCGCGCTCTTCTATTTCCTTTGCTGCTGGGGAATGTCGCGCTACTCGGTAGCTGTCGAAAAGCGCCTAGCCGCCGGCCAAAAACGTTGAGAGGGATGACGACCATGGCAATGGCAGAAACCAAGATGACCGACACCCGGCCCGCTGCGCTGAAGCAGACGTCTCTCAACACCGCGACCGCGGTCGAGATGATCGGCGTGAACAAGTGGTACGGCGAGTTCCACGTTCTGCGCGATATCAACCTCAAGGTTCAGCGCGGTGAGAAGCTCGTGATCTGCGGCCCGTCGGGTTCGGGCAAGTCGACGATGATCCGCTGCATCAACCGGCTTGAAGAGCATCAGAAGGGCCAGATCATCGTCGACGGCACGGAGCTCACCAACGACCTCAAGAAGATCGACGAGATTCGCCGTGACGTCGGTATGGTGTTCCAGCACTTCAACCTGTTCCCGCATCTGACGATTCTGGAGAACCTGACGCTGGCGCCGATCTGGGTGCGGAAGATGCCCAAGAAGGACGCCGAGGAGATCGCGATGCACTATCTCAAGCGCGTCAAGATCCCCGAGCAGGCGGCGAAATATCCGGGCCAGCTGTCCGGTGGCCAGCAGCAGCGAGTGGCGATCGCCCGCTCGCTGTGCATGAGCCCGAAGATCATGCTGTTCGACGAGCCGACCTCGGCGCTCGACCCCGAGATGGTCAAGGAGGTGCTCGACACCATGGTCTCGCTGGCGGAGGAGGGCATGACCATGCTCTGCGTCACGCACGAAATGGGCTTCGCCCGCCAGGTCGCCGACCGCGTCATCTTCATGGATGCCGGCCAGATCGTCGAGATGAACACCCCGAACGAGTTCTTCAAGAACCCGCAGCATGAGCGCACCAAGCTCTTCCTCAGCCAGATCCTGCACTGAGGAAGAACAGCTTAGCGAGCGATGGAAGCGCGCCGGCCTTGCCGGCGCGCTTTTTCGTTTGGCAAGCAGTTCCTAGGGTGCGCGAAGCATCTTCGACTGCAGCTGAAGCTTTCTACGGAACGAGTCTCCGTCCGGTGCGTTGATGGCGCAAACGGAGGATACGCGATGAAACGTTTTGTCCCAATCATTGCTGTTGCTCTTCTCGCGAGCAGCGGCGCCTATGCTCAGTCGATCAACATCGGTCCAGGTGGCGTTAGCGTCGACCCCCGTACCCCCCATGAACGGGCAATCGATCGCGAGATGCGTCAGGACCGTTATGATCGCACGCCTGAACGCGAGTGGCGCCGCGCCAACTACTATCGCGGCGACGATTGCCGCACCGTCACGACCGAGCGTGAGACGCCGCGCGGCGTCGTGAGGCGCACGACCCGCATTTGCGATTGACCGATTTGAAGGGGAGCGGGCGAGAAGCCCGCTGAAGGCCAGGCCCCGTGGCGAATTTCGCCGCGGGGCTTGGCTTGTCCGGCTGTCGGCCTCGTCCGACGGGATGGCTTACTTCGCGTCGCGCGCCTTCACGGCCTGATCCGAGAAATCCGAAAACAGGCCATCGATGCCGAGCGCGAAGAATGCCTTGTACTCGGCCGCGGCGTCGCCCTTGAAGTCCGAGGTCAGCCGCTTGGGCTCGCTGCGGAAGGTCCAGGTGTGGACCAGAAGGCCGGCGGCATGGGCGTCCTTGACCACGTTCGTCGGCGCGATCAGCGTGCGGTCCTGCTCGTCGATCTTGCCGTCACCGTTGAGATCCTTCGGCTTGCCGTCCTCGCCAATGGTCTGCTTGCCAGCAAGGATATAGGGCTTCCAGGGGCCGACGCCGTCGGCGTAGGTCGCGATCTCCTTGAGCCCTTCAGCGGAGAGCATGTCCTGGAAAGTCCGCTTGTCGCCGAGCACCGCGAAGTCATAGGGGCGGTCGAACGGCGCCACGAGAGTCACCTTGCCGTCCTTGTCGACATCGTCGCCGTCGACGAGCTGCACGAGGCGCAGCTGCGTCTTCTTGCGCAGGTATTTCAGATTCCCGGTCTCGAAGCTCTGGATGAACACCGGCGAGGTCTTCTCGGTCCAGCCGGCCGCCTTGAGCATGTCGAGCAGTTTGTCCTCGAAGGCGAGGCCCAGCGAGGCGTGATAGGTCGGGTGCTTGGTCTCGGGATAGATGCCGATGGTGCGGCCGGTCCGGGCGCTTTCCGACTTGGCGAGGTCGATCACCTCCTGAAACGCCGGAATCTGGTACTTGCCGTTTTGCGACTGGTCGCGATCGGCGAAGGCCTGCTTGGCACGCAGGGTCTTGATCTCGGCCAGGGTGAAGTCGTTGGCGAACCAGTCGGTGGTGTCGATGCCGTCGACCTTGCGCGTCGTCTTGCGATTGGCGAATTCCGGTCGGTCGGCGACGTCGGTGGTGCCGCTTAGCATCGGCTCGTGCCGCACGACCAGGACGCCGTCCTTAGTTGAAACCAGGTCGGGCTCGATGAAATCCGCGCCCATCTCGATGGCGAGCTTGTAGCCCTCGATCGTGTGCTCGGGCATGTAGCCGCTGGCGCCGCGATGGGCGATGATCAGGGGCTTGCGGCTGTTGGAAGCGGATGCCTCCTGGGCGGGCGCCGCAAGCGGCTGCATGGCCAGTGCGGCGAGGAGCGATGTCGAGAGAAGCAGCGTTTTTTTCATGGTTTGACCCGGCTCGCGGAAATGCGCGCGAAGTTAGGTCGAGTGATGTGACAGCCCCATGAAAAGATTGCTTCGTTTTGCCGTCAGCTCAGGCGCCATGCGGCGGGCGACAAAAAAGCCCGCGCCGGCAATACCGGGCGCGGGCTCGTTCGTATCGATGTCGGATCAGCGGCGGTTCTCGAGGGAGGTCTTCGCATCGAGGCGCTTGGAGGCCGGCGGCGTGAAGTCCTGCTGCGGCTGGGTTGCGCAAGCGGCAAGGCCGAAGGCGACAAGGCTCAGAATGACGATGCGGCTGGCGCTTTTCATGTGCGGATATCCTGATGGCCGCGAGATGCGGTTGCATCGTCTTTCCCCTTGTGAAACGAGCGCGTCAAGTGCATGCCGCATGGGGCACCATGCCTCGGCGTGATATTTGAACCGGTCGAAGCACACTACACTCACCGCCTTGCGGGCGCCGGGCCTGATTTGCCTGCGCCAGGATTGAAGCACCATGACGCCAGCCGCCCGGATCAGCGCCGCCATAGAGGTGCTGCAGGACATCATCGAGCGCCGCCGCCCGGCGGCCGATGCGCTGAAGGATTGGGGGCTGTCGCGTCGCTTCGCCGGTTCGAAGGACCGCGCCGCCATCGCTTCGCTCGTCTACGATGCCCTGCGGCGCAAGGCCTCGTCCAGCTATTCGATGGCGTCCGAAGAGCCCCGCGGGCTGGTGCTCGGCATGCTCGCCGGGCTGCGCGGCCTGCCCCGCGACGAGATAGCAGCGCTGTTCTCGGGCGAGAATCACGCGCCCGCTCCGCTCACGGCTGACGAGACCGCACTCCTGGCCGCCTTCTCGGACGATGGGGCGCCCGCCTGGGTGCGGGCGGACGTGCCCGAATGGCTCTGGCCGTCGTTCGAGGCCGGCTTCGGTGAAGCTGCGACGGCGGAAGGGCAGGCGCTGGCCGCCCGTGCGTCGATCGACCTGCGCGTCAACCGCCTGAAGGCCGGCCGCGACGACGTTCTCCGGGATCTCGCCCACCATCAGCCGGAGACCGGCGCCTGGTCTCCCGATGCGCTGCGCTTCCAGCCGGGCCATGACGGGCGCGGCCCCTCGCTGCATGCGGAACCCGGCTTCTTCGCCGGCGCCTTCGAGGTGCAGGACGAAGGCTCGCAGCTGGTGACGTTGCTCGCGGGCGCGCGACCTGGCCAGACCGTGATCGATCTCTGCGCCGGGGCAGGAGGCAAGACACTGGCGCTCGCTGCGCTGATGGCCAATCGCGGCAGTCTCTACGCCACCGATCTCGATAGCCGCCGGCTCGCGCCGCTGCATGACCGCGTGGCGCGCTCGGGCGCGAGCATCGTCGAGGTGCGCATTCCGCGTTCGCGCGGCCATGAGCCCTTCGCCGACATCGCCGGACAGGCCGATCTCGTGCTGGTCGATGCGCCCTGCACCGGCTCCGGCACCTGGCGGCGCAACCCGGATGCGAAATGGCGCGTGCGCCCCGGCGCGCTGGCCGAACGGATCAAGGATCAGGCCGAGGTGTTGGCGCGCGCGGCCAAGCTGGTGCGCCAGGGTGGGCGCATCGCCTACATCACCTGCTCCATGCTGCCTGAGGAAAATGACGAGGCGATCCGTGCCTTTCTTGGCCGCCATCCCGGCTTCGCACCGGTCGCGCCGATCGACGTGCTCAAGGGGGCGGAGAGCGACTTCTCCCTGCTCGCCCGCTTCGCCACCCAATTCGGCCTACAGCTCTCGCCGCGACGCACCGGCACGGACGGGTTCTATCTGGCTTGCCTCCAGCGCGGGGACTGAGGCTGCTACAGCCGTTGCGCGCGCCCGCACGATCCATTAACGGAACGCGATGACGAGCGCTCAGCCCCATCACGACTCCATTCTCATCATCGATTTCGGCTCGCAGGTGACGCAGCTGATCGCGCGGCGCATCCGTGAGATCGGCGTCTACTGCGAGATCGCCCCGTTCCAGTCCGCTTCCGAGGCCTTTGCCCGCATGAAGCCGAAGGGCGTGATCTTCTCCGGCGGCCCCGCTTCGGTGCCGGACGAGGGGAGCCCGCGAGCTCCCGAAGCGGTCTTCTCGGCCAAAATCCCGCTCATGGGCATCTGCTACGGCCAGCAGACCATGGCGCACCAGCTCGGCGGCAAGGTCGAGGGCGGGCACGCTGCCGAGTTCGGCCGCGCCGATGTCGAGATCGTCACCCCTTCAGCACTGTTCGAAGGCGTCTGGGAAGAGGGCGGTCGCTATCCGGTCTGGATGAGCCATGGCGACCGGGTGACACAACTTCCCGCCGGGTTCACCGTCAAGGCGACCTCCGAGAACGCCCCTTATGCCGTGGCGAGCGACGAGGTCAGGCGCTTCTACACCACGATGTTCCACCCCGAGGTGGTCCACACCCCCGACGGCGGCAAGCTGCTGCGGAATTTCGTCGTCGAGATCTGCGGCTGCAAGCCGGACTGGAGCATGTCGGCCTATCGCGCCGAGATGCAAAAGAAGATCCGCGAGCAGGTCGGCACCGGCCGCGTCATCTGCGGGCTTTCCGGCGGCGTCGACTCGGCGGTGGCGGCGGTGCTGATCCATGAGGCGATCGGCGACCAGCTCACCTGCGTCTTCGTCGATCACGGCCTGATGCGGATGAACGAGGCCGAAGAGGTCGTTCGCCTTTTCAGGGATCACTACAATATTCCGCTCGTCCATGTTGAGGCGGAGGAGCTTTTCCTCTCTGAGCTGGAGAAGGTCGGTCCCGATCCGGAAGCCAAGCGCAAGACCATCGGCCGGCTCTTCATCGACGTCTTCGATGCCGAGGCCGCCAAGATCGGCGGCGCCGATTTCCTAGCGCAGGGCACGCTCTACCCGGACGTGATCGAGAGCGTCTCCTTCTCCGGCGGCCCCTCGGTGACGATCAAGAGCCATCACAATGTCGGCGGCCTGCCCGAGCGCATGAAGATGAAGCTCGTCGAGCCGCTGCGCGAGCTCTTCAAGGATGAGGTTCGCGTTCTCGGCCGCGAGCTCGGCCTGCCCGAGGCCTTCGTCGGCCGCCATCCCTTCCCGGGGCCGGGCCTCGCCATTCGCTGCCCCGGAGAGATCACCAAGGAGAAGCTCGACATCCTGCGCAAGGCGGACGCGATCTATCTCGACGAAATCCGCAAGGCCGGCTTGTACGATGTGATCTGGCAGGCCTTCGCCGTACTCCTGCCGGTCCGCACCGTCGGCGTGATGGGCGATTACCGCACCTATGACCATGTCTGCGCGCTGCGCGCCGTGACCTCGGTCGACGGCATGACGGCGGATTTCTATCCCTTCGACATGAACTTCCTCGGGCGCGCCGCGACCCGCATCATCAACGAGGTCAAGGGCATCAACCGCGTCGTCTACGACGTGACGAGCAAGCCCCCCGGCACGATCGAATGGGAGTGATCTGGGCCTAGCGGGACAAGGGCAGGCCCCGCGGCTCGCCCTTGTTGCTCCTTTGCCGCGGAGTTCGATCCGGATACGCCTCAGGGCGTCTTGTCGAGGAAGGCGCGGATCATCCGGGTCGTGGTTTGCGGGTTCTCCTCCATGATCCAGTGCCCTGAATCCGGCACGATGCCCTCGGTCACGTCGGTCGCCGCGGCGCGCATCACGACGGCCATCGTCGGGCCAAAGGACTTCTCGCCGCCGATCGCCAGAACAGGCATTGTGAGCTTTCCGCCCGCGGCGAGATACTTCCGGTTGTCGATCGCGTCCTGATCGAATGCGGCGAACTGCGCGAAGCCCGCATGCATCGCGCCGGGCAGGGCATAGAGCTTGGCATAATGCTCGCGCGAGGCTTCGGTGAAGCGGCTGGGCGTTGCCGAAAACTCGTTCCAGAAGCGGTCGAGGTAGATGCGCTCGCGCCCGGCCACCAACCGCTCCATATCCGGGCCGCCGAAGCGAAAATGCCAGAGCAGGGGGTTCTTGAGGATCTCGTCCCAGGGGCCGACACCCGGCACCGGCGCGTCGATGATGGCGAAGCGGCGGACACGCTGCGGCTGCTGCGTGGCGAAGGCAAATCCGACCATGTTTCCGATGTCATGCGTCACCAGATCGGCGCGTTCGATCTTGAGGTTGTCGAGGACGCCGGCCACGTCACCGGCCTGCGTCAGCTTGTCGTAGCCTGATTGCGGCTTCGACGAGAGCCCGAGCCCGCGCAGATCGGGCACGACCACGGTGTGGTCGCGGGCGAGGTCAGCCGCCATAGGCGCCCACATGTCACCGGTCTCGCCATAGCCGTGGATCAGAACGACGGCTGGTCCCGTGCCACCGACCCGGACATGGATCGTTGCGCCATTGGTCTGAATCTCCTGCGTCGCGAATGAGGCTGGGAAGGCCGGAACCTGCGCGGTCGCAGGCGCGGCGAAGGCGAGGGCTCCGAGAGCCAGGACGAACTTCAGCATCATATTCTCCCACCGATCGGGAGGGCGGTCCCTGCGACCGTCGCTTTCAGCCCCGTTGGCTCGTTTCAATTAAGGCTGGGACCGCGTCCGGATTAGCCTGCCAAAAGCGGTCCTAATTTCCGTGAAAGCCGAACAATTGTGCTTCGGTTCGCGGCCATGGTGTCAAGGCACGCCATCTTCCCAATAGGGCGGCTCGCCGAATGTGGCGTGCAGATGGGCCGCGACCGCGCGCAGCTTCGCGGAGGGCCGGCGACCTTCTGGGTGCGCGAGATAGATGAATTCCGACACCGGCAGGACGCCGACATCGATGATCTGAAGCCGGCCCTGGCGGATATCCGGCCCGGCGATGAAGAGGGGCAACAACGCAATGCCGAGACCGGCGAGGGCAGCGTCGCGCATCATGTCGCCATTGTTCACCCGGAGCCCGAACGCTGCGCGCACGATCTCGAGTCCTTGCGGCGTTGCGAAGCGCCAGTCCGACGCGCCGCGGTTCGTGTAGAAGATGCCCTTGTGTGCATGGAGCTCCGCCGTGGTCGCAGGGACGCCGCAGCGCGCGAGATACGCGGCCGATGCGACCAGCATCCGGCGGCTCGGCGCCAGACGCCAGATCATCAGGCGGGAATCTGCGATAGCTCCGTGGCGCACCACGCCGTCATAGACGCCCGAGGCGATATCGACTCGCCGGTCGTCAAGGTCGAGCGTCAGCTCGATTCCGGGATTGGCGGCGAGAAAAGGGTAGAGCGCCGGGCCCAGATGCATCCGCCCGAAGGTAACCGGCGCCGCGATCCGCATCGGACCGCTGAGCGCCCCGCGGCGCTCGGCGAGATCCGTCGTCGCATCCGATACTTCGCGCAGAATGCGCCTCGCGCGCTCGAGGAACGCAAGGCCGTCCTCAGTCACCGACATCCTGCGCGTTGTGCGATGCAGCAGAGTTGCTCCGAGGCCGCGTTCCAGCTCCGCGAGCCTCTCGCTGATCACCGATTTCGACAGGCTGAGCCGGCGCGCCGCCTCGCTGATCGAGCCTTCCTCGGCGACCGCCACGAAGCTCGCGATGCCGTCCAGCTTCATTGTTCGAGCTATCCGGAAAATCGGCCAATCCGCGGAGCATAAGCGGGACCTGCCGCCCGCGCCAGATCGCAGGCAGCGAAAGGTCAATGGCGAGGACATGGCACCCGCATCGGGTGGAAAGCGAGGCGCAAATGCTGCCCGCCTATGCCGGTGATGCCGTCGTACCCCACGCGCGGCGTGACGATGAGCTTCGGACCCCGCAGCGCTGTCGGTCCACATGATGTTGCGGGCAGCTGCGCAAATCGCCTTTGCGCGAGCCGCGATGCTAGCCCGTTGCTTTGGGCGCGTCCGGCTCTATCGTCCTGCGCCGAAGCTCTCCCGATTCAACCGGAGCCCCCGATGGCCGATCTCTCCGCTTTCCCGATCACCAAGCGCTGGCCCGCCAGCCACCCCGACCGCATCCAGCTCTATTCGCTGCCGACGCCGAACGGCGTGAAGGTTTCGATCACGCTCGAGGAGCTGGAGCTGCCTTACGAGCCGCATCTCATCGACATCGGCAAGAACGAGACCTGGGGCCCGGAATTCCTCTCGCTCAATCCGAACGGCAAGATTCCCGCGATCATCGATCCGAACGGGCCGGACGGAAAGCCGCTTGGCCTGTGGGAATCGGGCGCGATCCTGCTCTACCTCGCCGAGAAGACCGGCAGGCTCCTGCCCAGGGAGCCGGCGCAGCGCTACGAGACCATCCAGTGGGTGTTCTTCCAGATGGCGGCGATCGGCCCGATGTTCGGCCAGCTCGGCTTCTTCCATAAATTCGCCGGCCGCGAATACGAGGACAAGCGCCCGCGCGACCGCTACGCCAATGAAAGCAAGCGCCTGCTCGGCGTGCTGGAGGACAGGTTCGCAACCCGCACCTGGGTCATGGGCGACGAATATACCATCGCCGACATCTCCATGCTCGGCTGGGTGCGCAATCTCGTCGGCTTCTACGGCGCCGGCGAGCTCGTCGACTACGCCAGCCTGACGCATGTGCCGATCTGGCTGGAGCGTTGCCTGTCGCGGCCAGCCGTGCAGCGCGGCCTCGACAGCCCCAAGCGCCCTTGAGCTGCGCCCAGTCTTCAGGAGCTCTCGCTGGAGGCCGATGCGGGCTGAACTGACGCCAGCCTTTCCAGGGCGTGCACCGAGATGCCGCCCTGGGCCAGCCGCTCGCGGCCGCCCAGCCCTTCGAGCTCGAAGACGAAGAGCGCTTGCGCGCAGCGCGCACCCAGACGGCGCAACAACTGCGCCGTCGCCAGCACGGTCCCGCCCGAAATGAGGCAGTCGTCGATGATGGTGACGTTGCGCCCGTCGAGCCGATGGCCTTTCGACAGGGCGACACCATTGCCGAGTTCATAATTGGCGGCGAGGCTGCGGACGACGTCGGCACGGATCGAGCCGACCTTGCGGATGTCGATGAAGCCGAGGCCGTTGCGCAGCGCCAGCGCGCCCGCAAAACCGAGACCGCCGATGTCGATCCCGGCAAGAAGATCGGTTTCCCCGCCAAGACGGTCTGCGAGCGCGTCGCAGGCTGTCTTCATCCAGCGGCCGTCGCAGGTGAAGGTCGTCGCATCCGGAAAATCGATGCCGGCGACCGGATGGTCCTTCCAGCGGCGATGGGGAAAAGCAGGCGGAGCCGGCGTCTTCTGCGCGCAGGCCGAGACGGTATCCATGCTATCTCCTGCCGGTATCAGACGACGTTGCCCGCCATGTCATGCCTGCTTGCAGCGCCGATGACAAACCGCGATGACTGGCGGGGGGCACATGCAGCGATGTTTCACAGAGTCCGGACGAAGGCATGACGATCACCATCTACGGCATCAAGAACTGCGACACGATGAAGAAGGCGCGCAGCTGGCTGGACGGCCATGGCGCTCCGCACGCCTTCCACGACTACAAGGCGAGCGGGATCGACAAGGCCTCGCTCGAGCGCTGGGTGAAGGAGCATGGCTGGGAGACGGTGCTGAACCGCGCCGGCACGACCTTTCGTGCGTTGCCCGATGCTGAAAAGCAGGGGCTCGATGCGACCAAGGCCGTCGCGCTGATGCTGGCGCAGCCCTCGATGATCAAGCGCCCGGTGCTCGATCTCGGCAAGGGCAAGACGATCGTCGGCTTCAAGCCCGATATCTACGAGGCGGCGCTGGCGAAGGGGTGAGTCTTCCCGGCTGCCGTCATTCTCGGGCGGCGCGGAGCGCCGATCCGAGACCTCTTGCCGAAAAGGGCTCAGGGAGCTCTCGGGTCATGAGATGCTCGGGTCAAGCCCGAGCATGACGGCGAGAGACCGCCGCCCGGCGCGCGTAGCTCTTCCCTAAATCCCCGCGCTGCTCTACCTCGCGGCCCATGACCATTCAGCCCAAGATCATCGACCCGCAGGCGCCGGAACCCGCCGCCACGGAGTTCACCTTCCATGTCGCGGCCCGCGACGGCGCCGCCCGCACCGGCGCGATCAGCATGCCGCGTGGCGTCATTCGCACGCCTGCCTTCATGCCGGTCGGTACCGCCGCCACCGTCAAGGGCATGTATCCCGAGCAGGTCAGGGCGCTCGGCGCCGATGTCGTGCTCGGCAACACCTATCACCTCATGCTCCGCCCGGGCGCCGAGCGTGTCGCGAAGCTCGGCGGCCTGCACAAATTCATGAACTGGCCGCACCCGATCCTGACCGACTCCGGCGGCTTCCAGGTGATGTCGCTGTCGCAGCTCCGGAAATTGACCGAGGAGGGCGTGACCTTCCGGTCGCATATCGACGGCTCGAAGCATGTGCTGACACCGGAGCGCTCGGTCGAGATCCAGAACCTGCTCGGCTCCGACATCGTGATGCAGCTCGACGAATGTGTCGCGCTGCCTTGCGAGGAGAGGGTTGCGGAGAAGGCGATGCGCCTGTCTTTGCGTTGGGCCGAGCGCTGCAAGGTCGCGTTCGGAGATCATCCGGGGCGCGCGTTGTTCGGCATCGTGCAGGGCGGGGACGTGCCGCATCTGCGCGTCGAGAGCGCGCGTTCGCTCGCCGCCATGGACCTCAAGGGCTATGCGGTCGGCGGGTTGGCCGTGGGCGAGCCGCAGGACGTGATGCTGGCGATGATCGAGACGGTCGAGCCGCACCTGCCGCAGGAGAAGCCGCGCTATCTGATGGGCGTGGGGACGCCGGACGACATCGTCCAGTCGGTCGCACGCGGTATCGACATGTTCGACTGCGTGATGCCGACCCGCGCCGGACGCCACGGCCAGATCTTCACGCGCTTCGGCCGGATGAACCTCAAGAACGCCAAGCACGCCGAGGACCCGAGGCCGGTCGACGAGCAATCCTCCTGCCCGGCCGCCAATAGCTGGTCGCGCGCCTATCTGCATCATCTCGTCAAGGCCGAGGAGATGCTCGGCAAGATGCTGCTGACCTGGGTGAACCTCGCCTATTATCAGGATCTGATGGCGGGCCTGCGCGCCGCCATCGCCGCCGGCCGCCTCGACGATTTCGTCGCCGAGACCAAGGAAGGCTGGGAGCGGGGCGAGCCGGCTTGAGCGCAGGCCTCGCTCTTCTGCCGATCAAGATGGCGATCGCCGCTTCGGTGGTGGTCGGATGTTCTCTTCTGGCCGAGCGCACCGGGCCGCTGGTCGCCGCGATGATCGCGACGCTGCCGATCTCGCTCGGGCCGGTGCTCGTTTTCCTCGCGCTCGATCACGATGCGGCTTTCATTGCCGCCAGCGCGCTGGGCACGATGAATGCCAATGTCACCCATGCCGCTTTCATCCTCAGCTATGTGCTCCTGGCTCAGCATCTGACGATGCTGCCCTCGCTCGTGACCGCCGGGGCCGTCTGGGTCCTCGTGCTGGTCGGCGTGCGCAGCCTGGCCCTGCCGGTGCTGCCGCTCGCCGGCCTGACCGTGCTTGCCTTCTGCGTGGTGCATCTGCTGGTGCGGTCCTATCTCTCTGTCCGCACGACCGGGCCCATCGCGCTCTCGCGCTTTGCCATTCCGATCAGGGCCGGCTGCGTTGCGCTGCTGGCGGGAGCCGTCACGGCTGCGAGCGACCGGGTCGGGCCGCTCTGGTCCGGTGTCCTTGCCGGTTTGCCCATCGTCCTGTCGAGCCTGATCGTCATCCTGCATCCCCGCATCGGCGGGAAGGCTACCGCCGCGGTGATCGGCAACGGGGCGCTTGGGCTGCTCGGCACGGGGCTGGGGCTCGCCGTCGTGCACCTGCTGGCGGTGCCGTTCGGCACATGGACGGCGCTTGCGTCGGGACTCGTCTTAACGGTTGGCTGGAACCTGTTCCTGACCGGCCTTGCGCGCCGGCTTGCGCCATGAGGCGACGAACAGGCCGGCGATGATCAGCATGATGCCGACGAGCTGCAGCGAGGAGGGGATCTCGCCCAGCACCGGGATCGCAAGCAGCGTACCTGTGACCGGGATCAGCGGCGGGAAGCGCCCGACGACCGCAGGCCCCAGCACATGCGCCGCCCAGCCCCAGATCCACAGGCCGACGATGACGTTGAGAACGCCCTGGTTGAACCCGTGCAGGGCGAGAACCCACCAGGGCGCCACGTCGAAGCCGCGGAAATAGAACAGGAAATAGATCGGCAGATAGACCAGCGACAGCACCGAGACTATGGCCGTCGCCCTCAGCCCGTCGACCTGCCAGAGCTGGATCAGCAGGGGATAGAAGCCCCAGAGCAGGCCGACGCCGAGGAAACACAGATCGCCGCGCAGCGTCATGGCGTTCGCGCCTGCGCTGCCGGCGATGCCGAGGCAGAGCAGGCCGGCCAGCACGCCGGCGACGCCGATCATGAGGCGGCCGGTGAGGGCGGCGCCGAACAGCGCGACCGAACCGATGATGCCGATCATCGTCACCGTGCCCGGCCCGATCGTCGCGCCATGCGCCGCCGGCGCCATCGTGAGACCCGTCAGCATCAGGTACGTCATCGGGAAGCCGCTGCTCAGCGTCAGCCAGAAGCCGCGCTTCCAGCCCACGCCGCCACAGCGGGTCAGGCCTGGACGCAGGAAGACCGGCAGGAGCAGCAGGCCCGCGATGGCGAAGCGCAGCGCCATCAGATCATGCTGGGTCAGCCCGTTCAGCACGGCATGGCGGCTGATGACGAAATTCGAACCGTAGATCAGCACGGCCAGCAGCATGCCCAGTGCCGCCAAACGCTTCCGACGACGCGTTTTGGCATCCGTCTCGAGCATGGCTGCGGGCGTGATCTGGTCCATTGCCCCTGTCTAGCGCCGGGTGGCTTGGCGGGTTACGGGCCGGCGCGCATGGCGCCCGCGCGTGCGGCGACCGACCGCAATTGCGCCGCCTTTCGGCCCTTCTGGCGCCTAGGCACATCGGCTTCCTTGTCCCGCGCTATCAAGATGGGCCAGCCACCGGAGTGACCGCCGATGCCCGGCAACCGCTATTCCCCGAGGCCAGCCGCCATGGCGAGCCGCCTCGGCCACCACCTCCTGCTGTCACTCGGCATAGCCACGGCGACAGCGGTGCTCGCGACGCTGCCCGGCCTGTTGTCGGGCGCAATCCCGCGCCACGGGGCAACGCATGCCCCGGTCGAACAGGCGCTGTTGCCGAAGCTGGCGTTGCTGCGGGACGGGAAGATCAGCGATCGATTGGACGGCGCGGATGGCGTAGCGGACGAGGGTTTCGCGGCCATGCCGCAGGTCACGCCGGCCGCCCTGGCGATGCCGATGTCGGTGACCTGGCCGGAGCGCAGCGAATGGGCGCCGCCGCAATTTGCAGAGCTCGGCAAACCGCGCTCGGAGGTGCTGGTGAAGGTGAAGCCGTCCCCCCCGGCGCGGCGAACCGCTTCGGCGTCGGACCGCACTGTCGTTGTCGCAACCCCGCTCGTGATCCTGCCTCCGGCTGCGGCGTCCGCAATCGAAACGGCGCAGGCGAGCGAGGGGGCCCGCGATATTTCCTGGAGCCGCTTCGTGGTGGCGCCGGCGACCAAAGTCTCCGACGCTGTATCGGGCGCTGCCGGCAGCGTGCAGGCGGCCGGTGTCTGGGGGCTCTCCCAGGCGGTGAGCCTGCTGCCGCGCTGGTGAGCGCGGCAGCCGAGGCCTCGATCAGGCCAGCGCCTTCAGCGCACTGCGGCCGGCATAGATCGCCTGCGCGCCCAGCTCCTCTTCGATGCGCAGCAACTGGTTGTACTTCGCCGTCCGGTCGGAACGGGCGAGCGAGCCGGTCTTGATCTGCCCGCAATTGGTCGCCACCGCGAGGTCGGCGATGGTCGAATCCTCGGTCTCGCCCGAGCGGTGCGACATCACCGCGGTGTAGCCGGCGCGCTGCGCCATATCGACGGCGGCGAGCGTCTCGGTCAGCGAGCCGATCTGGTTGACCTTGACCAGGATCGAGTTGGCCGTCTTGCCCTTGATGCCCTGCGACAGCCGCTCGACATTGGTGACGAACAGGTCGTCACCCACGAGCTGGCACTTGGAACCGACGAGATCGGTCAGCGCCTTCCAACCCTCCCAGTCGTCCTCGGACATGCCGTCCTCGATCGAGACGATCGGGTAGTTGCCGACGAGCTTGGCGAGATACTTGGCCTGGGCCTTGGGATCGCGCGTCTTGCGTTCGCCCTCATAGACATAGGCGCCGTCCTTGAAGAACTCGGTCGCGGCGCAGTCGAGCGCCAGCGCCACGTCCTCGCCCGGGCGATAGCCAGCGGCTTCGATCGCCTGCATGACGAAATCGAGCGCGGCTTCCGCCGATTTGATGTTCGGCGCGAAGCCGCCTTCGTCGCCGACATTGGTATTGTGGCCGGCGTCGTGCAGCTTCTTCTTCAGCGTGTGGAAGATCTCCGCGCCCATGCGCAGGCCTTCGGCGAAGGATTCTGCGCCGACCGGCATGATCATGAATTCCTGGAAGTCGATCGGGTTGTCGGCATGGGCGCCGCCGTTGACGATGTTCATCATCGGCACGGGCAGGACACGGGCCGAGGTGCCGCCGACATAGCGATAGAGCGGCAGGCCCGAGGCTTCCGCCGCGGCCTTGGCGACGGCGAGCGAGACGCCGAGGATGGCGTTGGCGCCGAGCTTTGCCTTGTTGGGCGTGCCGTCGAGCTCGATCATCGTCTGGTCGATGGCGGTCTGGTCTTCTGCGTCCATCGCGACGATCGCCTCGGCGATGGCGACGTTCACCGACTCCACGGCCTTGAGCACACCCTTGCCGAGATAGCGGCTCTTGTCGCCGTCGCGCAGCTCGACCGCCTCATGCGCGCCGGTCGAGGCGCCGGAAGGAACGGCGGCGCGGCCCATCGAGCCGTCTTCGAGCACGACATCGACCTCGACCGTCGGGTTGCCGCGGGAGTCGAGGATCTGGCGTCCGATGATGTCGATGATCGCGGTCATGGCAGGCTCCGGAGAGGACGAGGAAGGGTGAGGCGCTTCTAGCCAACCGCCTGCCGTCGCGAAAGCCCCGATCCGCATCCGGGTGCTTCAAGCGATCGATGTCCGGTCGTGGCTCGCAAGGCCGCGCATATGAATTCGGCGCTGGCGCGCAGGTTGCGGAGAACCGGACGAATGCCGCCCCGTTTTCCTTTGAGAAGCGAACATGTTCCAGAATCTGACGAGCCGCCGCAGACCGTCCCTGCTCGCTGTCCTGTTCTGGTGCGGCCTGACGATCCTGTGGTGGGCCGGGCTGTGCGCCTTTGCCGGGCGGCCCGTCTGGTTCTGGTAGGCCGGCCGAAAGACCTAGCCTTCGTCGTTGGACATGCCGAGATAGCTGCCCAGCATGAAGCCGCTCTGCAGGGCGAAGAGATAGCCGATCCAGACGAGGACGCTGAACAGGGCTAGCTCTCCACGGAAGAGCCAGAAGGGGAAGATCCCAAAGGTCATGGCCGCGCTCGCGAGCGCGATCGCCGGATATCCGTGCGAAAGACCGATCAAGAAACCGATCAGAAACAATATGCCTGCAATTATCATAGAATTGTATTGATCGGTGCCGAATAGTCGCTCAGGTGTATAGTCTGACTTCTGTCGAAGCAAGGAAGCGTGTGGAAACTCGATAAATATTGATCGAGTAAAAGCAGGCATGGGCTTTGGGCGTCGCCACGCGCTCGTAGCGGCCGACGATGGCGAACGCGTGGCATTCGCGGCTTTCCCCCGCCGCGGAAGATGAGCTACAGGCTCCGGCAAACCTGAGGAGCATCTTCCATGGCCATCGACGCCTCGACCTTGCAGCTCGGCCAGAGCGGCCCGTTGCCGACCTCGCCCGAAGAAGCGCGGCTCGACCGCGTGCCCAATCCCCATGCCGGCACGCGCTATCTCACCCGCTTCACCTGCCCGGAATTCACTTCGATCTGCCCGGTGACGGGCCAGCCTGATTTCGGCATCCTCGTCATCGACTATCTGCCGGGCCAGTGGCTGGTGGAGTCGAAATCGCTGAAGCTCTATCTCGGCGCGTTCCGCAACCACGGCGCCTTCCACGAGGACTGCACCGTCTCGATCGGCAAGACGCTGGTCGATCTGCTCGCGCCGGAATGGTTCCGCATCGGCGGCTACTGGTATCCGCGCGGGGGCATTCCGATCGACGTGTTCTGGCAGACGGGCGAACCGCCGAAGGGCCTCTGGCTGCCGGATCAGGGCGTCGCGCCCTATCGCGGCCGCTGAAGCGGACCGGAAACCTGCGCCCCGCCCCGGGCGCAGGCTCTTCGATCAGCTCCGCGAGCCGAGAGGAGGCAGAAGGCGCGGCGTGACGAGCCCGAGCACACCGATCCCGATACCGAAGACGATGAGCGCCTGCTGGGTTCCGAGGAGATTGAGCAGGGCGCCCATGACCAGCGGCCCCGTGGCGTGCCCCATGAAGAAGAAGCAGGCGAACAGCGCCATCGCCGAGCCGCGCGCCGTCGGCGCGAGCTCCGTCGCCTGTGCCTGGAACGTGCCGTGTAGCAGGAAAAAGCCGAAACCTGTCAGCAGGAATATGCCGATGGCCGTCCACCATGGCGCTGGCGGGGTGAAGGCGAAATAGGCCAGCGCCACCGCGAGGCCGCCATAGCGCATCATCTGGCGCGGCCCGACCCGTTCGACCAGGATGCGCGTCAGCACGCCATAGACGAGCCCGCCGAGCCCCATCGCACCGATGACAAGACCGGCCTGTGAGGAGCTGGTGTTTGACCGCTCGTGCAGGATGGCGGCGATGAAGGGCGACAAGCCGAAGACGAGCGAGCCTTCGAGCAGGACGAGCAGATAGAGCAGTTTGCTGCGCGGATTGGCGAAGACGGCCTTGTAGCTCTTGATCGCCCCCGCGAGGCTGAGCCGGGCACGCGCGGCGTCGGGCCGCGGCTTAAGTGCAAGCCGCACCAGGAGCGCGCCGCCGCCCGCGAGCACGCCCGCGATGACGAGCACGGCGCGCCAGCCGATATAGTCGGCAACGAGGCCGGAGAAGGTGGCGCCGGCCATCTGCCCGATGATCATGATCACCAGGAAGCGGCCGAGCATGATCTGCCGCTCCGCCATCGGCGCGCGGTCCCCGATGGCCGCCATCGCCGCAGGAATGACACCGCCCGCCATCACGCCGCCTGCCGCACGCAGCACAAGCAAGGCCCCGAAACTGGTGGCGAAGGCCGCGAGCATGGAGAGCACGCAAAGCGCGGCAAGGCAGGCCGAGATGCTGCGCAGCTTGCCGACCGAGTCGGCGATGGGCCCGAGGAAAGGCTGGCCCAGGGCATAGCAGCTGGAAAAGGCGGTCGCGATGAAGGCGATCTGGTGGACGCTCTGGCCGAATTCACCCGCCAGCGTCGGGACCAGCGGGTCGATCAGCCGCATGGTGAAGGTCGAGGCGAAGCCGCAGAGACCCAGGACCGGGATCAGGGCGCCCAGATCGGATTTGGACGCCGGCGCGGGTTCAGACATAAGCGACGGCTGGCGCCTGGCGGTTCTTGGCGAGGCGGTCGAAGCCCTGCAACTCGGCGATCAGATCGTGGAATTCGGAGAGAGGGACCATGTTCGGGCCGTCGGACGGCGCGCGATCCGGGTCGGGATGGGTCTCGATGAAGAGCCCTGCGACGCCGACGGCGACGGCTGCACGCGATAGCACCGGCACGAATTCGCGTTGCCCGCCTGTCGATGCGCCCTTGCCGCCCGGCTGCTGCACGGAATGGGTGGCGTCGAAGATGACCGGCGCGCCGATCTCGGCCATGGTCGGCAGGGCGCGCATGTCCGAAACCAGCGTATTGTAGCCGAAAGAGGCGCCGCGCTCGGTCAGCATGACGTTCGGATTGCCGCTCTCGGTCACCTTCGCGGCGACGTTGACCATGTCCCAGGGGGCCAGGAACTGGCCCTTCTTGACGTTGACGACCCGGCCGGTCTGCGCCGCTGCGACGAGCAGGTCGGTCTGGCGGCAGAGAAAGGCGGGAATCTGCAGCACGTCGACGACCTCCGCGACCTCGGCGCATTGGCCGGCATCATGCACGTCGGTCAGGACCGGCATGCCGGTGCGCTCGCGGATCTCGGCGAAGACGGGCAGGGCGGCCTTCATGCCCATGCCGCGGGCGCCCCTGACGCTGGTCCGGTTCGCCTTGTCGAAGGAGGCCTTGAACACCAGTCCGATATTGAGATCGGCCGCGATTTCCTTCAGCGCCAGCGCGCATTCGAGCGCATGGTCACGGCTTTCCATCTGGCAGGGGCCGGCGATCAGCGCGAGCGGCAACGCATTGCCGAAGCGCACGGGCCGGGCGAGTTCCTCGCCGATGGTGACGACGGCGTTGGGTGTCATGGTGGTGTCCTTGTCCAGCGGCCCGCGGGGCTTATGTCCGGCCGGGACCGGGCGGGTCAAGCGGCGCGGGCGGTTGACGGCCATGTCGCGAAGAGTTGCATGGAGCTCGCGGGAACGGACTGGCGAAGCAGGAGAGAGGTCTGTAAATTCGTAGGCGAAGCACTATCTCGGGTGGGAAACACAGGAACGATTTGGGTTGGAATACGATAGGCATGGCGGGGCGCAAATGATGCAATCAGGCCAGGGGACAGCAATGCACGCCGATCCGACCTGGCGCCTGCCGGGGCGCGCGAGCCCGGAAGCCATGGCCGATCGCCCGCGGCGCGCCGGTCCGCCGGCCGACGGAACCAAGGATGGCGCCGGCACCGCCGTGCTGACCCGTACGCGGACCCGCAAGCCCAATCTTTATCGTGTGCTGCTGCTGAACGACGATTACACGCCGATGGAGTTCGTCGTTCACGTTCTGGAGCGGTTCTTCAACAAGGACCGCGCCGAAGCCACGCGGATCATGATGCATGTGCATCAGAACGGCGTCGGCGAATGCGGCGTCTTCACCTACGAAGTCGCCGAGACCAAGGTTACGCTCGTCATGGATCTGGCGCGCAAGCATATGCACCCGCTGCAATGCGTGATGGAGAAGAAGTAGCCTTGGCTCAGAATTCACCTTCCGGAAACAGATAGGAGCGCGCCCCTTGCCGAGTTTCTCGCGCAGTCTCGAACAGGCGCTTCACCGGGCTCTGGCTCTCGCCAATGAGCGCCGCCATGAATACGCCACTCTCGAACATCTCCTGCTCGCCCTGGTGGATGATCAGGATGCTGCGGCCGTCATGCGCGCCTGCAGCGTCGATCTCGACCTGCTCAGGCGCAACCTCGTCGACTACATCGACTCCGAGCTGACGAATCTCGTCACTGACGGGCGCGACGATTCAAAGCCCACCGCCGGCTTTCAGCGCGTGATCCAGCGCGCGGTCATCCATGTCCAGTCGTCCGGCCGCGAGGAGGTGACCGGCGCCAATGTGCTCGTCGCGATGTTCGCCGAGCGCGAGAGCCACGCCGCCTACTTCCTGCAGGAGCAGGACATGACCCGCTACGACGCGGTCAACTACATCAGCCACGGCATCGCCAAGCGCCCCGGCGCCAGCGAGAGCCGCCCGGTCCGCGGTTCCGAGGAAGAGGGCGAGCCGCAGCGAGAGCAGCGCTCCGAGCAGGGCAATACCGAGGACAAGGAAAAGAAGAAAAAGGAAAGCGCGCTAGAGGCTTATTGCGTCAACCTGAATCGGAAGGCGAAGGACGGGCGCATCGATCCGCTGATCGGCCGCGAGGCCGAGGTGCAGCGCACCATCCAGATCCTCTGCCGCCGCCAGAAGAACAATCCGCTCCTGGTAGGCGACCCCGGCGTCGGCAAGACCGCTATCGCCGAGGGCCTCGCCCTGAAGATCACGCGCGGGGAAGTTCCGGAGGTGCTGAAGGACGCGACCGTCTTCTCGCTCGATATGGGCACGCTGCTCGCCGGCACGCGCTATCGCGGCGACTTCGAGGAGCGCCTCAAACAGGTGATGAAGGAGATCGAGCAGCACCCCAAGGCGATCATGTTCATCGACGAGATCCACACGGTGATCGGTGCCGGTGCGACCTCTGGCGGTGCGATGGACGCCTCGAACCTGCTCAAGCCCGCGCTCGCCTCCGGCACGCTGCGCTGCATCGGCTCGACCACCTACAAGGAATACCGCCAGTATTTCGAGAAGGACCGGGCGCTGGTGCGCCGTTTCCAGAAGATCGACGTCAACGAGCCGTCGGTCCCGGACACGATCGAGATCCTGAAGGGCCTCAAGCCCTATTTCGAGGAGTTCCACAAGCTGCGCTACACCCAGGACGCCATCAAGGCGGCGGTGGAGCTCTCGGCACGCTATATCCATGACCGCAAGCTGCCGGACAAGGCGATCGACGTCATCGATGAGACCGGCGCCTCGCAGATGCTGCTGACCGAGAGCAAGCGCAAGAAGACCATCGGCGTGAAGGAGATCGAGGCCGCGGTCGCGGTCATGGCGCGCATCCCGGCCAAGACCGTCTCCAAGGACGATGCCGAGGTTCTGCGCAATCTCGAGAATACGCTGAAGCGCACCGTCTACGGGCAGGAAAAGGCGATCGAGGCACTGTCCTCCGCGATCAAGCTCGCGCGTGCCGGCTTGCGCGACGGCGAGAAGCCGATCGGCTCCTATCTTTTCGCCGGCCCGACCGGCGTCGGCAAGACCGAGGTGGCGCGCCAGCTCGCTTTGTCGCTCGGTGTCGAGCTGATCCGCTTCGACATGTCGGAATATATGGAGCGCCATACCGTCTCGCGGCTGATCGGCGCGCCTCCCGGCTATGTCGGCTTCGATCAGGGCGGCCTGCTGACCGACCAGATCGACCAGCATCCGCACAGCGTGCTGCTCCTGGACGAGATCGAGAAAGCGCATCCCGATCTGTTCAATATCCTTCTGCAGGTGATGGACCACGGCAAGCTGACCGACAACAACGGCAAGCAGGTCGATTTCAGGAACGTCATCCTGATCATGACGACCAATGCCGGCGCCGCCGACCTCGCCAAGAGCGCCTATGGCTTCACCCGCAGCAAGCGCGAGGGAGACGACACGGAGGCGATCAACAAGCTGTTCGCACCTGAGTTCCGCAACCGTCTCGACGCCACCATCTCCTTCAGCCATCTGCCGAAGAGCGTGGTCGCCCGCGTCGTCGACAAGTTCGTGCTGCAGCTCGAGGCGCAGCTCGCCGATCGCAACGTTACCATCGAGCTCTCGGACGAGGCGCGCGAATGGCTGGTCGAGAACGGCTATGACGAGGCGATGGGCGCCCGGCCGATGGCCCGCCTCATCCAGCAGACGATCAAGACGCCGCTTGCCGATGAAGTCCTGTTCGGGCGGCTCAAGAACGGTGGCGCGGTCCGGGTCGTGGTGGTCCAGTCGGAGACCGGCATCAAGGTGCTCGGCCTGGAGTTCCCGGACGGTCCGGCCAAGCCCAAGCCGGAGAAGGACGTCGCCGCCGCGACGGCCAAGCGGGCGACAAAGCCGCGTGCCAAGGCAGCTGGCGGCGACAAGACGACGAAGACGCCGCCGCGCAAGGCCCCCAAGGGGGGCTCCGGACCGGATAATGATCCCGGCAATCCGCCGAAGACATCCGGTCGCACGGTCCGTACTGTTCCGAAAGTACCGCTGACGAAGGCCTGAGAACGTGTTGTTCCGACGCAAGAAAGCAGCCCTCGCCGAAACCGGCGAAGGCATAACGCCCACGGCAGCTCCGGCGCCGCAGCGCCCGGCCAAGGAAAAGCTGGGTTGGTTCGAGAAGCGCGACCGCCGCCGGCGTCGTCGCAAGATCTTCGAGGAGGTGCTGGGCTGGATCCTGGTGCCGGCGTTTATCTATATGATCTATCTCGGCATTCAGGCGGTCGGCGGCATTCCCAAGGAGCTGATCGACTTCGGCAATGAGCTCTTCACCATGGCGATGAAGGGCGGCAAGGGCTGAGCAGCCGCGGCCTTGCAGATGGTGCAGGGCCGTTCCCCTTTCCGGCAGCTTGGCGAGCGCTCCTGCGGTGAGCCATAGGGATTGACGGCCCGTGCGCTCTGCACGGGCTGTTTGCTTTCCCGAGGCTGCCCGCAGCGATGATCCGATGAGCGTATCCGCCGACTGGAGCTGGCAGCGCGTCGCGCTGGCCGGCATGCGCGATGCGCTGCTGCTGCCGGCCTGGATCGTCGGCCTCGGGCTGATCGGTATCGGCTCGCTCGCCCGCGACGTTGGCTACCCGGTCGATGTCGCGGTGCTCTCGACCATCCTCGTCTGGGCGGGCCCGTCACAGGTGCTGTTCTTCGCCTCCATTGCCGCCGGCGCAGCCTGGAGCGCGATCGCGATCGCGATCGCCTTCGCCTCGCTGCGTTTCCTGCCGATGACGATGGCGATCCTGCCGCTGCTGCGCCGGCCCGGCCAGAGCGTCTGGCAGCAGCTCTTTCTGTCGCATTATGTCGCCGTGACCGCCTGGACCGAAGGACTGCGCCGTTTGCCGGGCATCCCTGTGAACCAGCGTGCGGCCTATTTCCTCGGCTTCGCCAACACTTGCATGGCGGTGAGCGCGGTCGGGACTTTCTCTGGCTACTATCTGCTGAACGCCTTGCCGGTGCCATTCGCCGCCGGGCTGCTCTGCCTGACGCCGATCTTCTTTCTGGTCTCGCTGACCGCTGGCCTGCGCCATCGCGGGGACGTCACCGCGTTGGTACTGGGGCTGGCGCTCGCGCCGATCTGCGAACGTTTCATCGGTGGTGGCTTCGATCTGATCGTCGCCGGGCTGATCGCCGGCAGCATCGCCTTCATGATCGGCCGCAAGCGCAAGGCGGCCAGATGACCCAGCCGCTCGCCTTCCTCGACGGGCCGCTCTGGCCCTATCTCGCGCTGATGCTTTTCGCGGTGCTGCCGACCGAGATCTGGCGCTGGCTCGCCGTCGGCTTCGCGCGCGGGATGGACGCGGACTCGCCATTGCTCGAATGGGTGAGGGCGGTCGCGACTGCGTTGCTCGCGGGCATCGTCGCCAAGCTGATGGTCTCCCCGCCGGGCGTGCTGGCGCATGCGCCGCTGTTCGTACGGGTCGCCGCGCTCGCTGCTTCCGTGGCCGTGATGGCCATCAGCCGCCGCCGGATGATGCTGGCCGTGCTGGTCGGTGAGGTTGTGCTCGTCGGCGGGGTCTGGCTGTCCGGGGCAGCTTAATCTCGTCCAGCCTCGAGCCGATCCCTCACGGGACTAAGCTTGTCCGGGTTCCGGATCACGTAGATCGCCTGGACCTGTCCGTGGACGATGTCGAGCACCACCGCCTGCGCAGTGTCGGTTTCCATGCTGATATATCCGGGCATGCCGTTGATCAGCACCGGCTCGTAGCGCGGGACGAAACCCTGCTTTTGTGGTTTGCGGGCAAGCCCGGCGAAGAAGCGGCCGATCTTCTCGCTGCCGAGGATGGGGTTGAGCACCGAGCTCGCCTTGCCGCCGCCATCGCCGTGCAGCACCGCATCCTGCGCGAGCAGGCCCTTCAGGGCGCTAGGGTCGGTGCTATGTGCCGCTTCGAAGAAGGCGACGGCGTAGCGCTGCGCCTCATCGGGAGAGAGCGGATGGCGCGGGCCCGCTTGCTGCGCATGCCGGCGCGCGCGTGAGACGAGCTGCCGGCAGGCCGCCTCGCTGCGCCCGAGGGTCTCGGCGATCTCTGGGAAAGGCAGATCGAACACGTCGTGCAGCAGAAAGGCAGCACGTTCCAGCGGGGACAGCCGCTCCAGCGCGAGCTGGAGGACATAGGGGACGTCGAGGCCCTCGTCACTGCTGGCGGCGCCGCCGATCTCCTCGATCAGCGGCTCGGGCAGCCAGGCGCCGACATAGCTCTCGCGCCGGTGCCGCGCCGACTTCATCAGGTCGAGGCAGAGCCGCGTCACCACGCGCCCGAGCCAGGCGCGCGGGTTCGCCAGCGCTTCCGGCGCGGAGTCGTGCCAGCGCAGCCAGGCGTCCTGCACCACATCCTCCGCGTCGCTGAGCGAGCCGAGCATGCGGTAGGCGAGGCGGGTCAGATAGGACCGATGGGTCTCGAAGCCGGCGGCCGTGACGTCCGTCATGAAATCCTGTGCGCGTGGATTCTATGCGGCCTCGACCTTGGGAGCCCTGTCGTTCGGATGGTGCGAGCGGAAGCCGACCGCGACCCGGTTCCAGACATTGATCGTGCCGATGAGCAGCGTGAGCTTCACCATCTCCTCCGCGCTGAAATGGCGCAAGGTCTCCTCATAATCGGCGTCCGGCGCATGGGTCTGCGGCAGCAGCGTCAGCGCCTCTGTCCAGGCCAGCGCGGCGCGCTCACGCGGGGTGTAGAGTTCGGATTCGTGCCAGGCGTTCAGCAGATAGAGCCGCGCCTCGCTCTCGCCGGCCTTGCGGGCGTCGGCCGAGTGCATATGCAGGCAATAGGCGCAGCCATTGATCTGCGACGCCCGCATCTTCACCAGCTCGATCAGGCTGTGTTCGAGGCCGGAATCTGCGACCGTGGCTTCGAGCGCCATCAGCGGCCTCATCATATCGGGAGCGGTCGTGTAGGGGTTCAGACGTTTGCTCATGGCGGTTCTCGCGAGTTGACGGGATAGCGGCCGGGCGGATGAAGCCGTGCGGCCGCGGGGAGGCATCGGCTCAGGCAGCAGCTTCGGTCTTGCGCTGGCGATCGGCCGGATGCCGCGAGCGGAAGCCCGCGTTGAGCCGGTTCCAGGCGTTGATCGTCGCGATCGACAGCGAGAGATCGACGCATTCCTTCTCGCTGAAATGAGCGCGCAGTTCCGCGAAAGCCTCGTCGCTCGGGCTGGCCTCGGAAAGGCGGGTCAGCGCCTCGGTCCAGCCCAGGGCAGCGCGCTCGCGTGGGGTATAGAGATCGGATTCATGCCAGGCGTCGAGCAGATAGAGCCGGGCCTCGCTCTCCCCGGCCTTGCGGGCGTCCATGGAGTGCATGTGCAGGCAATAGGCGCAGGCATTGATCTGGGAGGCTCGCATCTTCACCAGCTCGAGCAGGCTGTGCTCCAGCCCGCTTTCATTGACGTAATTTTGCGTCTTCAGCAGCGCGTCGATCGCGCCGGGGGCGACCTGGAAGGCGTTGAGGCGTTGGCTCATGGTCTTTCTCCATCGGGGGATGACGATAAGACGAGGCAGCCGAGCCCCTTGTGACATCCCCCTCAGATTTTTTTCAGGGCCTCGCGAATTTTCTCGGCATTGCTGGCGAGCACCTCGTTCTTCTCCATCGCGCCGGTGTGCGGACGCAGCGCCACGCCGTCGAAGCGCGGCATGACATGGACGTGGAGATGGAAGACGACCTGGCCGCCCGCGGCTTCGTTGAACTGCTGGATGGTGACGCCCTCGGCTGCGAAGGCGGTCTTGACGGCGCGCGAGAGCTTCTGCGTCGTCAGCGCGACAGCCTTCAGCACCTCGGCCGGGGCATCGAACACATTGCGGCAGGCCGCCTTCGGGACCACCAGCACATGCCCGTCGGCGCGTGGCATGATGTCCATGATCGCGATCGTCTCGGCGTCTTCGTAGACGGTGTGGGAGGGCAGCTCGCCGCGCAGGATCTTGGCGAAGACGTTGGACGGATCATAGGCGGTCATGGCGGTTCCGATGGCTTGGAAGCAGAGCCTTGAACCTGTGGCCGGCTCGCGAGGGCGTCAAGGCCGCGGAAGCTGATCTTGCCCGCGTCAGTCGCCCAGCGGCAAAGTCTCCTCGACGGCACCGTCTAGAACGAGATCGTCTCCAGCGCTCATGACCTGCAGCGCACTCGCTGTAAGGCGCAGCAGCGGTCGGTCCCACCAGCGCGCGACGATGTCGGCCAGCGCTGACGTCTCGGCGGCATCGAGATCGTCCTTGAGATTGTACAGGCCGACGAGCCAGAGATCGCCGGGCGGGCGCCCGAAGGCGGCCTGCACCGCTTGCAGCATGTTCGCGCCGTTGCGCTTCTCGGGATAGGCGGCAAGATAGAGCCGGCCACGATTGACGTTGCCGGAGAACAATCCGCGCAGCTCGACGGCGAAGGGCTCGATCCGGCCGAGGGCATCGCGCGCAGCCGATGCGAACGTCGGCGGCTCCGCGATTCCGAGTGAGCCGCAGACCGTGGCGTGCAGCTTGTCGCGCCGCTTCGGCAGGATCTCCCAGGCGATCTTGCTGGCGAAAGGGGCGCTCCGGAGCTGTCCTTCCAAAGCGCGGAAGGCGGGCGATGCCTGCAGGGCGGCGTTATGAACAGGCAGCACCAGCGAAAACACACGCGGATGCCGGCCCATCTCATAGAACTTGCCTTCGCGCCGGGGGATCACGGCCGGATGCTCCGGAGCGACCAGCGGCAGATGCGCCAGCCTGTAGCTTTCATCCAGCCGGAGCGGCGCGGAGAAGTCGGTGAGGCTGCGCCGATAGCCGAGCTCGGCATCCAGGCAGAAAATCGGCTGCCCGACCGCCACTGCCGACGTCTCCATCTCAGTCATCATGCATTCCCGTCTTGCGGAACGGCGTTTCCGCTGCCAGCGCGGCCTGCGCGGCGGCGATCTGCTCGCGCTCCTGCGCCAGATAGGCTGCGACCGGACGGCGCAGCCCGGGATCGGCGATATGATGCAGGGAGTGGGTGATGACCGGCCGATAGCCGCGCGCCAGCTTGTGCTCGCCCTGCGCGCCGGCCTCGACGCGGGCGAGCCCATGCGCAATCGCGTAGTCGATGGCCTGATGGTAGCAGACCTCGAAATGCAGGAAGGGATGGTCCTCGATGCAGCCCCAGTTGCGGCCGTAGAGGGTGTTCCCGCCGCGGAAATTGATGGCGCCGGCGATGTAGCGGCCCGCGCGCTTCGCCATCATCAGCACGATGCGCTCGCCCATCGCCGCGCCGACGCGCGAGAAGAAGGCGCGGTTGAGATAGGGCCGGCCCCATTTGCGCGAGCCGGTATCCTGGTAGAAGGCGAAAAAATCGTCCCAGACCGCTTCGGTCAGCTCGCGGCCCGAGAGTGCCATGATCGTGATGCCGGCCGAGAGTGCCTCGCGCCGTTCGCGCTTCAGCGCCTTGCGCTTGCGCGACGCGAGTGTGGCCAGGAAGTCGTCATAGCTGCCGAAGCCTTCGTTCTGCCAATGGAACTGCAGGTCGTCGCGCTCGAGATAGCCGGCCTGCCTCAGCGCGGCGATGTCCGGCTCCTGCGCGAAGGTGACATGGACCGAGGAGGACTGCGTCTGCGCCCGCAGCGCCTCCAGCCCCGCGATCAGCGTCTTCCGCGCTTCATCGGCGCGCGGCCCATCGGCAACAAGAAGGCGCGGCCCCGTTGCCGGGGTGAAGGGCGCCGCGACCTGGATCTTGGGGTAGTAGCGGCCGCCGGCGCGTTCATAGGCGTCTGCCCAGCCATGGTCGAAGACGTATTCGCCCTGGCTATGGCTCTTGAGGAAGCTCGGTGCGGCGGCGAGCAGCTGGCCGGCGCCATCCTCGACAAGGAGATAGGCCGGCGACCAGCCGCTGCGCCCGCCGGTGCAGCCGCTCTCCTCCAGCGCCGTCAGGAATTCATGACTGACGAAGGGGTTGTCCCGGTCGATGCCGCCTTTTGCAGCGGCGGGGCAGGGCGCCAATACAGCGTCCCGCAAGGCGTGGGGATTGGCGCAAGCGTTCCACGCGCCTGCGGGAACGGCCTTGAGGGAGGGCGCGATGCGAACGATCAGATCGTCGCTTTCGCCTTTGCTCAAGGACGAAAGCCCTCGAAGACCATCTGGTCCGCAAAGGCGGCAGCGCGCTGCCGCTCTTCCGGCGTGCGCACGGTCCAGCTCATGAGCGGCATCCCGAGCGCGTTGCGGCACAGATAGGGCGCGGCGCTCTCCAGATCCGCGACCTTCCAGGAGAGGAAGTGCGGCCGGCTCTCGGTGAAATGCAGCAGATTGGCCAGCGCATGTTTCCGTTCCGGGGAGAGCTTGTCGTAGTCCCCGTAATCATAGGCGTTCATCGCCACGATGCCGCGCGGAATCTCCGGCGCAATCTCGCGCAGAGCGGTCACGATCGCGGGATCGAAGGACTTGATCACGATCGGATGATCCCGGTAGCCGGCGACGACCTCGACCGTCCGGCGTGTCAGCGCCAGATCGCCGTCGAAGCGGCTCTTGATCTCGATGACAACGGGCACCCGCCCGCCGATCAGGTCGAGGAAGGCCGACAAGGTCGGGATGCGGTCGCCGCTGCCCTTGAGCGTGATGGCGGAGAGCGCCTCGGCCTTGCGTTCGACGACGGCACCGCTCTCACCCGTCAGCCGGTCGAGCACGAAATCGTGGAACACGACCGCCTCGCCATCGGCGGTGAGCTGGACGTCGCATTCGATGCCGAAGCCGCCGGCGATGGCGGCCTGTGCCGCCGAGGGGCTGTTCTCGATGACGCCAGCAGCAAGATCATGCAGGCCGCGATGCGCGATCGGCCGCGCGACCAGCCAGCCCAGTTCGGGCCGGCCGGTAGTGTTGGAAGTCTGAGCCATCAGCGGATCTCGAACATCGCCTCGACCTCGACGGCGGCATCGGCCGGCAATTCGGCGACCCCCACGGTCGAGCGGGCATGGCGGCCGTTGTCGCCGAGCACTTCCACCATCAGATCGGAGGCGCCGTTCATGATCGCCGGCAGCGCCGCGAAATGCGGGGCGGCGTTGATGAAGCCGCCGAGGCGCACGCAGCGCACGATCCGGCCGAGATCGCCATCGAGCGCCGCCTTGGCCTGGGCGAGAACGTTGATGGCGCAGAGTCGCGCCGCTTCGAGGCCGGCCTCGTTGAAGATCTCGGCGCCGAGCTTGCCCTTATGCTTGTCGGAAAGCTTGCCATCGAGCCCGAAGCAGATCTGCCCGGAGATGATCAGCAGATTGCCGGTGACGACATAGGGGACGTAGTTGGCGACGGGGGCGGCCGGGCTCGGCAGAGTAATTCCGAGTTCGGCGAGGCGCGATTCGACGACGTTCATGGGCACGGCTCCGCGAGCGAGGCAGGGTCTTTGCGACCGGTCTTGCGAGACTGGTCTTTCATGACCGAAGCCCGGACAGCCCGCAAGCATCGCGACATGTCCGGAGGGCAGGGGTGGTGCGGCGTCAGGAAGCGGGCTGTTTGCCATGTTTGCGCCATTGCCGCGTTGCACCTAGATTTCCAATGAGGACGGAACGGAAAAGCGGCGCATGAACCAAACAAGTCTGAGGCTCGCGGCCCATGCGGGCCAGATTGGTATCACAGCTCTGATGCTGGCCGCCGGGCCGGCCTGGGCGCAGGCAAAGGCCGCGCAGCCCGCGCTTGACCGCGTAGTGCTCGCGCCGCATCGCGCGGTCTATGATCTCGTTCTCGACAATGCCAAGGCATCCGGCAACATCGAGACGGCCAAGGGCCGCATCGCCTTCGAGTTCACCGGCGACGCCTGTGAGGGCTATGCCCTGTCCTTCCGGCAGGTCACCCAGCTCGGCACCGAGGCGGGCCCGCGGGTCATCGACGCCCGGACCACCAGCTTCGAGGCGGGCGATGGTGCGAGCTATCGCTTCAAGACCGAAAGCTCCTCCGGCGGCGCCGCGCCCGAGACCGTCGACGGCACTGCGGAAAAGAGCGGCGGCGGCTATGAGGTGAAACTGCGCCAGCCCAACGCCGAAACCCATCGCGACGGCGCCGATGCGCTGTTTCCGAACGCCCAAATGAAGGCCGTCATCCAGGCCGCGCGCACTGGCCAGCACACCCTCAATGTGAGGCTCTACGACGGCGCCAATTCAGGCAAGGAGGTCTACGACACGCTCTCGGTCATCGGGAAGCGGATCGAAAGCGAGCCCTCCGAAAAGCCGCTGCAGCGCCCTGAATTCGAGAAGATGGCGCGCTGGCCGGTGACGATCTCCTATTTCAAGGTTGGTTCGGGCGAGTCGACGCCCTCCTACACGATCTCCTTCGAACTCTACGAGAACGGGGTCACCGGCGCGATCAAGCTCGACTATGGCAGCTTCGCGCTGCGCGGCACGCTCACCCGTCTGGATCTTCTTCCTCAGGAAGCTTGCGCGAAGTAGCCGGCTCGGACGATCGGCGCTGCGGAAGCCTGAGGCCCAGCCCCTTGCCGATCGCCTCATCCCCGAAGCGGGCGCGCAGCTTGTCGAGCGCGCCCTCCATCGCCTTCAGGCGTGGCGTCGCCGTATCGGCAAGGTCGCCATGATCGGCCTCTTCGGGCGGGCTGAAATCGCTCGTGCCGATGCCGATCAGCCGGTAGCGCGGACCGTTGCATTCGCGCTTCAGCAGGTCGCGCCCGGCGGTGAAGAGCCGGGCGGCGAGCTGCGTCGGCTCGGGCAGCCGCGTGGCGCGGGTGATGCTGTGGAAGTCTGCCGTCTTCAGCTTCAGGGTGATGGTCCGGCCGGCGAGTTCCTGTGCCTTCAGCCGCTTCGAGGTCTTCTCGCAGAGCCGCCACAGAATCGGCTCCAGCTCATCGAAGCCTGAGAGATCGACGTCCAGCGTCGTTTCGCTCGAGACGCTCTTGGTTTCGCGCTCGGGCGTGACCTTGCGCGGATCGATGCCGTTAGCGAGATTCTTGAGGCGCGGGCCGTCCTTGCCCGCGATGCGGAAGAGCTTTTCGGCCGCAGCCTCGCGCAGGTCGCCGACAAGCTTGAAGCCGCCTTCCGCGAGCTTCGCGACGCTTGCCGGCCCCATGCCGGGGATAAGGCTGACCGGCTTGTCGGCGAGGAAGGCGACCGCTTCGCCACGGCCGATGATCGAGAAGCCCCGCGGCTTGTCGAGGTCGGACGCGACCTTCGCCAGGAATTTGGCATAGGACAGCCCGACCGAGATGGTGATGCCGAGCTCTGCCTCGATGCGCTTGGCGAAGCGTGCGAGCGTCATGGCCGGGCTGGCGTGATGAAGGCGCTCCGTGCCCGCGAGATCGAGAAAGGCTTCGTCGATCGAGAGCGGCTCGACCAGCGGCGTCAGCTCGCGCATCAACTGCCGGACTTCGCGCCCGACCGAGACGTACTTCGCCATGTTCGGCTTGACGACGACCGCCTCTGGGCAGGCCTTCAGCGCCTTGAACATCGGCATGGCCGAGCGCACCCCATAGGTGCGCGCGATGTAGCAGCATGTCGAGACCACGCCGCGCTTGCCGCCGCCGACGATGACCGGCTTGTCCTGCAGGGTCGGATCGTCGCGCTTCTCGATCGTCGCGTAGAAGGCGTCGCAGTCGATATGGGCGAGGCTCAGGGCATCGCGCTCGGCATGCCTGATCAGGCGCGGCGAACCGCAAGCCGGGCAGCGCCGGAGCGGCCCCGCCGCCTCGTGATCCGCCAGGCAATCGCGGCACAGGCTGCGCAGCGAGAGGGGACTCGTGATCAAGGGAAGTCGTCCGGCTCCGGCCCGGCGAGCAGACGGCGTGCCTCCCCGATAATTTCCGGATTCAGCCTTAAATTTTCGGCAAACTCGAGCAGGAGCGAATCGCTTCCCGCGATATGGTCGAGCACGGCCGCAAGGAAACCCGGTTCGCTCGCCGCGGAACGCAGATTGGCCGGGCCGAGACCGGTCGTGCTGAGGAAAGGCTCGATCCGTTCCGGTTCTGCGGCCAGGAAGCCGAGGGCGCGCAATGCCAGCGTCTCTGCATCCTCGGTGGTCAGTCTTGGTGCCATGGCCTGGGAGTCGCGTATCCGGTTTGCGTTTCGTCAACTGCTCGCGTGTTAGAGACTATCATCGAACGACGCCGCCATTTTGGAAAGACCGCTGGCTGCTGGCGGACATCCCTGGCGCGATTGAAGGGCGGCCTGATGAAGACGGTTCTCATCGTCGAAGACAACGAGCTCAACATGAAGCTCTTCAACGATCTTCTCGAAGCGCATGGCTATGCGACCTTGAAGACGTCGGATGGCATCGAAGCTATCGAGCTGGCGCGGACTCACCATCCGGCGCTGATCCTGATGGACATCCAGCTTCCGGAGGTCTCCGGGCTCGAGGTCACCAAATGGATCAAGGAGGACGACGACCTCAAGGCGATCCCCGTGGTGGCCGTCACGGCCTTCGCGATGAAGGGCGACGAGGAGCGGATCCGCGAGGGCGGCTGCGAGGCCTATCTCTCCAAGCCCATCTCGGTTGCGAAGTTCCTGGAGACCGTCCGCGCTTATGCCGGCGCCGCCTAAGAGCGATCCATGACTGCCCGCGTCCTCGTCGTCGATGACATCGCCGCCAATGTGAAACTGCTCGAGGCCAAGCTTTCGGCCGAGTATTTCGGCGTGGTGACGGCGTTGAACGGCGCGGATGCGATTGCGACCTGCGAGCGCGGCGAGGCGGACATCGTCCTGCTCGACGTCATGATGCCGGGCATGAACGGTTTCGAGGTCTGCCGCTATCTGAAGGGCACGCCGGCGACCGCGCATATTCCGGTCGTCATGGTCACCGCGCTGGACCAGCCGCGCGACCGCCTGGAGGGGCTTGATGCCGGCGCCGACGACTTCCTGACCAAGCCGCTCGACGATGCCGCGCTTTTCGCCCGGGTGCGGAGCCTGGCACGGTTGAAGGAGATGACGGACGAGCTGCGCGGCCGTGCCGTTGCTTCGGTCCGGCTCGGCATGGCCGATCCGCTGGCCGCCGCGGCCGCCGAAACCGGGCTCAATGGCCGCATCCTGCTGGTCGAGGACCGGCCCAGCGTGGTCGAGCGGCTTCAGAGCGCGCTCTCGGCCTTCCATGTCGTCGAGGTCGAGAAAGATGCCCAGCAGGCGGCGCAGCGGGCTGCCGATGGCGACTTCGACAGCGTCATCATCAGCCTCGACCTGCAAGATCAGGACGGCTTGCGCCTGTGCAGTCAGCTGCGCTCGCTGGAGCGTACGCGCAATATCTCCGTGCTGCTGATGGGGGAGGCCGAGGACCGTGCCCGCATCCTGCGCGGCCTCGATATCGGCGCGCATGACTTCCTGCTCCGCCCGATCGACCGCAACGAACTGCTCGCCCGGGTTCGCACCCAGGTGCGCCGGAAGCGCTTCACCGAGCGGCTGCGCGACAGCGTGCAGTCGTCGATGGAGATGGCGGTGATGGATCAGCTCACGGGCCTGCACAATCGCCGCTTCATGACCAGCCGGCTCGCCATGATGTTCGACGAGTCGGCGCTGCGCGCGCGCGCGCTGTCGATCCTTCTGCTCGATGTCGATCACTTCAAGGCTGTCAACGACAGCTGGGGGCATGACGCCGGCGATGAGGTGCTGCGCGAGTTCGCGAACCGTGTCCGCGCATGCACCCGTGGTATCGATCTCGTTGCTCGGATGGGCGGCGAAGAGGTTGTCGTCGTCCTGCCAGATACCGGGCGCGATGCCGCCTGCCAGGTCGCGGAGCGTATTCGCGAGCGGGTCGAGAGTGAGCCTTTCGCGATCCAGAACGACACGCGCGATATCAGGGTCACGGTTTCGGTGGGCGTCGCGAACCGCCGCGCCGGGGACGCCTCTTCGGCCGACATCATGAAGCGCGCCGATGATGCCCTCTATCGGGCCAAGGCCGGTGGCCGCAATCGCGTCATCGCCGCGAGCGCCGCGTAACCGATCGATCTTTGCTCAAGCCAGGTTGATAGGCGTCGGGCCTCGCCTGGCAGGCCGTGGCCGGCTGCCGCTGGACAGCGGCAATCTGCGGTATCAGCGGACTTCCGGCCGATTGCTAAGGCAGTGCGTGAACAACAATCGGCAACGATCTGAAGTTGTTTTTGGAATTGCCGTAGAGTCAGCTTCGCCCGGCGGAAATTTAAGATTAGCCGGTAGGGTTAACGATCGATGAACGCAGGGGAATCGGTTGGATTTGATTGATTCGGATACGTTGCATTGTAAGGGTTGTTGCAACGCAGCGGTCCCGGTGATCGCTCCGGAACGCCCCTCGGGAGCTCGGGTCCGCCGCATCTCCTGGGTAACCGAAGGGCTCGGCCGGTCGGTGACGGAATTCTGGCCTCCTCAGAACCGCCGCCGGCCGGCCACCTTGTTTCTGGGCCGCCGCTTCAGCGTTGGAGATAGTCCGAGATCGCCGCCGGCAACCAGTACCCCGCAGCGCCGAAGGCCGCGAGCAAAGCCAGCACGCTTAGCGCTGCGCCGATGCGTGTCGTGAGGAAGCGCGAGGAATCAATCTCGACCAGCAGCTTCAGCAACTGTCGCACCATGCCGTTCGGTCCTCGCTATCCTGCAATCCCGGCTTCGATCCGGGCGACGGCGGAAGCGCAACAGGTGGGGGCTTTCCCGAAAGAGTCAATGACCCGGCAGCTGTGCCGCGATTGAGGGCGCTGAGATGCGCGCCGGCGGTTGCGCCGCAGCCGCGGGCCGCTGTGTTCAGCGGGGCTTCGGCGGAGTGTCTTGCCTGGCTGGTTCGGTCAGGCCGTGCCGGAGGGCGAGGGCCATGATTTCCCTGGCCGCTGCTTCCGGCATGACGGCATCCAGGACGATGTGGACAGCCTCCGGCGAATAGCGCTTCGCCGAAAACTCGAAGCTCGACCGAGCGCTCCGCCGTGCCCGGGGATTCCACCCACGGGAGATCAGGAGCGAATCCAATCGCTTGCCGAATTCGCTGAGCTCAAGATCCAGCCCGGCTTCAGAGAGTTCATCCATGTCGGGCTGCCTCCACTGGCGTCATGCAGCCTTCATGAGCGCGATTCTACCGAATAAATTCATTTACAAAACGTTAAAATTCTAGCTATTGCCCTACGGGAAACGGGGGCGGTGTAGCGTTATGGTCCAGGCCGTATTGGTGGCCGTGCTGATGATCAGCACGGGCTTGTTGTCGTGGTTGATCGCTGACCGCACGCATCTGCCGCTTGAGCTTTAGCGGCGCGCTTCGCCGGCCGAACAGTCAGAATGGCGACAAAAGTCGCTCAGCCAACAGAGATGTAGCCAAAAGTGCAGGCAACAAAAAACCGCCCGGAAGGGCGGTTTTGCGTTGGTCCAGACCAGTAGGGGCAAGCCTTACTTGATCTTGGTTTCCTTGAACTCGACGTGCTTGCGCGCGACCGGGTCGTACTTCTTCTTTGACATCTTCTCAGTCATCGTGCGCGAATTTTTCTTCGTCACGTAAAAGAAGCCGGTGTCGGCGGTCGAAAGCAGCTTGATCTTGATCGTCACGGCCTTGGCCATGGGTCTATCCTCGAACCATGCGGGCCGCAAAGCCCTCGGAAAAGAAAATGGCCGGGCGAACCCGGCAAACTGTCGGCGTGGGAGATGCCGCAAAGGGCTGGGGAAGTCAAGAAAGAATAACGATCCGATGACGATCCTGTCCGTAAGGCGGGATTTCCGCCGGTTCAGAGCTCCTCGCGCACGAAGCTGCCGCGCTTCTCCCAGTAGAACGGCACCGGCAGGTAGGGCGCGAAGCCGGCGGCGATGCGCGATTCGACCTCCTGCAGGATGACAGTGGTGATCGTCGGCAGGTCGAGCGCCTTCGCCTCCTCGAAATCGACCCAGACGAGATCGGTCAGTTCCGAATCCGGTCCGACGATGCCTTCGACCTTGCCGGCGACCGCTGCGGCGTCGACGGTGAAGAAGCGGGTGTCGAAGCGCTTCGGCCGGCGCGGCGGCGTGATCGCGCGGGCGACGAAGGTGATGGCGGAGAGATCGGGAAACACGCCCTGAGCGGCGAAGTCGGTCCAGCTTCCGGCCGGCGGATTCTCCGGCGCTCCGAATTCGTCAGAGCCGAAGAGCAGACCGGTTTCCTCGAAGGTCTCGCGGATTGCTGCGAGCGCCAGCGCCCGCGCCTTGCCGGCGCTTGGGCGCAGGCAGCGCTTGCCGAGCCGGTCCTCGCAGATCTGCGGCACCGCGCCGGTCGCGACCATACGTCGGTCGCCGTCCTCGATGCGTCCGCCGGGAAAGACGTATTTGCCCGGCATGAACTTGTGGCCGGCGTGGCGCTTGCCCATCAGGACCTTCGGGCGCGCGCCGCTGCGGTCCAGGATCAGCATGGTCGCGGCGTCCTTCGGACGCAGATTGACCGTGGTGCGGACGCGCTCGGCCTGGGTCAGGGTGACGGTGTGGTCGGTCATGGGCGCGATCCGGATGGGGGCAGGGGCTGGCGTTCGGGCCGGTCGGGCTCGCCGCCGAAGCCGTGTAGGCGCACGGCCCATTGCAGGCCGACGACGCCGCCCTTCACAGGCTGCATCAGGGCCATGGACAGGATCAGCGTCAATGCCGGCCAGAGCGCCATGTGCCACCACATCGGCCAGTCGCCGTACTTCTCGGCGAGCAGAATGCCGCCGACCACGATATGGCCGACGATGGTGATGACGATATAGGGCGGCAGGTCGTCGGCGCGCTGATGATGCAGCTCCTCACCGCAGGATTCGCAGGCATCGACCGGCTTCAGGAAGGCGCGGAACAGCCCTCCGCGGCCGCAATGTGGGCATCGGCCCTTCAGCCCACGCGCCACGGCTTCCCGCCAGTCGCGGGTTTCGACATGCGTTTCCGCGCTGTGGATCTGGACGCTCATCACCGCCTCTTGCCAGGCTTGGCCCGGCCCGGCTTGGCCCTCTTGCCGAAGCTCGTCGGCCGGCTTTCCCCATATGGCGCGCCGCCGCGGCGCTTGCCAGCGCGGCCCGTCGCCACAGTCCTGCCGGCCGAAAGCAGCTCGAAGCGCAATGCGCCAGCGACGGGCGCGGCCTCGACCAGCTTGACATGCACCTTGTCGCCGAGGCGCCAGCTTTCGCCGGTGCGCTCGCCGATCAGGGCATGGGCAGCCTCGTCATAGCGGTAATAGTCGCCTCCGAGCGTGGAGGCGGGGATGAAGCCGTCCGCTCCGGTATCGTTGAGCTTCACGAAGAGCCCCGCGCGATTCACCCCGCCGACCCGCCCGTCGAAGCTCGCGCCGATCTGATCGGCGAGGAAGTGCGCGATCAGTCGGTCGGTCGTCTCGCGCTCGGCTGCCATGGCGCGGCGCTCGGCGGCGGAGATGCGGGTCGCGATCTCGCGCAGTTCGGCGAGCGTCGTATTCTTCGGCAGGCCGTCATCGCCGAGCTTGAGCGCGGTGACGAGCGCGCGGTGGACGATCAGATCGGCATAGCGGCGGATCGGCGAGGTGAAATGCGCGTAGCGGCGCAGATTAAGGCCGAAATGCCCGTAATTCTCGGCGACATATTCTGCCTGGGCCTGCGTGCGCAGCACCACCTCGTTGATCAGCGTCTCGTTCTCCGAGCCCTTGATCATCGCCAGGATGCGGTTGAACAGCACGGGCCTGAGCGCCCCGTCCTTCGGCAGCTTGATGCCGATCGAGGCCAGCACCTCGCCTAGCGCGCGCATCTTCTCGAGCGACGGCTCGTCATGGCAGCGATAGACCAGCAGGCTCCCGGCCTTCTCCAGCGTCTCGGCCGCCGCGACATTGGCGAGGATCATGAATTCCTCGATCAGCTTATGGGCGGCCAGCCGCTCCGGCACGATCACGCGCTCGACCGCGCCGTCGGGCTTCAGGATCAGCTTGCGCTCAGGCAAATCGAGATCGAGCGGCTGGCGCTGGTCGCGGGCGCGAGCCGCCACGCCATAGGCCGCCCAGAGCGGCATCAGCACGCTCTCGCGGATCGGCCCGGTCTTCTCGTCCGGGTTGCCGTCGATCGCGCTTTGAGCCTGCTGGTAGGAGAGCTTGGCGGCTGAGCGCATCAGCACGCGGTGGAAGGAGTGGCTCTTCTTCGATCCGTCGGATTTGAGCACGAGCCGCACCGCCATGGCCGGCCGGTCCTCGTTCTCGCGAAGCGAACACAGATCGTTCGAGATCCGTTCCGGCAACATCGGCACGACGCGATCGGGGAAATAAACCGAATTGCCGCGCTCCAGCGCCTCGCGATCGAGGGCCGAACCCGGCCGGACATAGGCCGCGACGTCGGCGATGGCGACGGTGACGACGAAGCCGCCGGCATTGGCCGGGTCCTCGTCGGGCGCCGCATGGACAGCGTCGTCATGGTCCTTGGCGTCGGCGGGGTCGATCGTGATGAGCGGTAGCTCGCGCCAGTCCTCGCGCCCCTTCAGCGTCGCGGTCGGTGCGTCCGCCGCTTCCTGGAGAGCGGCCGGCGGGAATTCATGCGGGATGCCGTGGGCGTGGATCGCGATCAGGCTGACGGCGCGTTCGGACTTGATCGAGCCCAGCCGCTCGCGCACCTGCGCCTCGGGCGGGCCGAAGCGGCTCTCGCGGCGCAGAGAGACCGAGACGAGGTCGCCATCTTCAGCCTCGGCCGTGCGGCCCTTGGGGATGATCGCCTCGCGCCCCTGTGCCTTCTTGTCGATCGGCACCAGCCGGCCCGAGCCGTCGGGCAGGGCGCGGAAGATGCCGAGCACGGCGGCTTTGGCCTTGCCCATGATCTTGAGCACTCGGCCGGAATAGGCGAAGTCCGCGACGCCCCTCAGGCGGGTCAGCTTGAGGATGACCTGATCGCCGACGCCCGGGGCGGGGGCCGCCGCGTGCGGCTTCCGTCGTCCCTCGCGGACGCGCTCGACCAGGATTTGCGGCGGTGCGCCGCTTTCCGCCTCGTCCCATTCGAGCGGCTGGGCTATGAGGTCGCCCTCGCGGTCGCGGCGCTTGATCTCGGACAGCAGCACAGGCGGCAGCGCGCCGCGCGGATGCACCGGGCGCTCCTTGCCGTCCCCGCCGATCTCGCCTTCCTGGGCAAGTTCCTTCAGCAGGCGCTTCAGCCAGATCTTGCCGCCCTGGTCCAGCCCGAAGGCCTTGGCGATCTCGCGGCGGCCGACCTCGCGGCCGGCGGCGCGCTCCTCCTCGATGAAGTCGAGGATCGCCTCGCGGCTCGGTTCAGGAACGGACAATGCTGGTACTCGACGGGTAAAGGCTGGGAAAGTAGGTCACCCCGCCTGTCTGCCACGCCTTGTGGGCTCGCGCCAGCATTCGCGAGATCAAAAGAAGAAGGGCCGCCCTTTCGGACAGCCCTTCCATTGTCGAACCGCGATCCAGCGAGCCGGATCAAAGGTGCGAAAACTCACGCGGAACACGAACCCCGGGAAGAAGAGGTCCAGGTCCACCCGCTTTGCACCAGCGGCTGATGACAATGAGACACTGGATCACCTCCTTTCAGTTGTTACCGACGAAGATGAGGCTAAGTCGATTCTCCTGTGCTCGTAAATGCCAAAAAAAACGCTGTACTCCGTTACTTAAAACCCGTGCCCGTCGATGAAATTTCAGGCATATGCTGCGGTGCACAAACATGCGCCACGTGATTTGATGACGGAATGGGCAGATTTCTCCCGTTGAGTTCGATGATTGCGTTGAGTGGTCGCGCTTTCGCAGGAAATGCTGCCAAAGCCTCGTTACGGACAGAGATTTGCGCCTCGTCGCAAAGGCCGTCGGCGCTTGGCACGGCCCTTGCGAAAGCTGCCTCCGGGCCAGGGAGGCCTGCCGGCGTCGAGGGGCGCCGCCAACAAACATCCTTCGGGAGATGTCCGTGAACAGCAATCGTCGCGAATTCCTCGGCACGGCTTTGGCCGGCGCCGCTTTCCTCGGGTCCTCCTATCTGCCGGCGGCGGCGCAGCAGGAGACCATCAAGGTCGGCATCCTTCATTCGCTCTCGGGCACGATGGCCATCTCCGAGACGACGTTGAAGGACGTCATGCTGATGCTCATCGAGGAGCAGAACAAGAAGGGCGGTCTGCTGGGCAAGAAGCTCGAGGCCGTCGTCGTCGATCCCGCCTCGAACTGGCCGCTCTTCGCCGAGAAGGCGCGCGAGCTGATCACCAAGGACAAGGTCGCGGCCACCTTCGGCTGCTGGACCTCGGTCTCGCGCAAGTCGGTGCTGCCGGTCTTCAAGGAGCTCAACAACATCCTGTTCTACCCCGTCCAGTACGAGGGCGAGGAGAGCGAGCGCAACGTATTCTATACGGGCGCCGCGCCGAACCAGCAGGCGATCCCCGCCGTCGACTATCTCGCCAAGGAGGAGAAGGTCGAGCGCTGGGTTCTCGCCGGCACCGACTATGTCTACCCGCGCACAACCAACAAGATCCTCGAGGCGTATCTGAAGTCCAAGGGCGTGAAGCCCGAGGATATCATGATCAACTACACGCCCTTTGGCCACTCCGACTGGCAGACCATCGTCTCCGACATCAAGAAGTTCGGCTCGGCCGGCAAGAAGACGGCGGTGGTCTCGACCATCAATGGCGACGCCAACGTGCCGTTCTACAAGGAGCTCGGCAACCAGGGCATCAAGGCGACCGACATCCCGGTCGTCGCCTTCTCGGTCGGCGAGGAGGAGCTTGCCGGCATCGATACGAAGCCGCTGCTCGGCCATCTCGCAGCCTGGAACTATTTCCAGTCGATCAAGACGCCCGAGAACGACGCTTTCATCAAGCAGTGGCAGGCCTTCACCAAGAACCCGAAGCGCGTCACCAACGACCCGATGGAAGCGCATTACATCGGCTTCAACATGTGGGTGAAGGCGGTGGAGAAGGCCAAGAGCACCGATCCGGACAAGGTCATCGACGCGCTGCCCGGCATCGAGGCGCCGAACCTGACCGGTGGCATCTCGAAGATGCTCCCGAACCACCACATCAC
Organism: Allobosea sp. TAF32; assembly: GCF_052113585.1. Classification (NCBI taxonomy): domain Bacteria; kingdom Pseudomonadati; phylum Pseudomonadota; class Alphaproteobacteria; order Hyphomicrobiales; family Alloboseaceae; genus Allobosea; species Allobosea sp. TAF32. Next base: position 219,107 of record NZ_JBFRDM010000004.1, read on the forward strand.
CAAGCCGGTCTTCATCGGCGAGATCAAGGAAGACGGCCAGTTCGACGTGGTCTGGAAGACCAGCGGTCTCGTGCCGGGCGACGCCTGGTCGAAGGAACTCGACGGCTCGAAGGACCTCGTCGGCGACTGGGTCGAGAAGAAATGCGGCAACTTCAACGTCAAGACCGGCAAATGCGGCGGCGTCTGAGATCATGAGGGGGAAGGGCGGCACGGGAAAAAATCCCGGCCGCCCTTCATTCACCCGCTCACAGGCGACCCGTTTCAGATCGAGCCCTCATCCTGAGGAGCGAGCAAGGCTCGCGTCTCGAAGGATGGTCCAGAGCGCGCTGGAGCCATCGTTCGAGACGCCTCTGCGTAGCTCCTCAGGATGAGGACTGAGATTGAACCAAGCGTGAGACGAACCGGCCCGATGCTCATCTTCCATCGCCTGAAGCACGCGATCATCATCCTCGTGGCGCTCCTCGCCGCTTCGGTCGCTTCCTTCGCGCAGACGGCCGACGAAGCCTTCACGCGGCTCGCAGCCGACAGCTATTCGGATACCTCCCGCGCGATCGAAATCCTCGTTTCGACGGCTCATCCGAATGCGTCGCTGATCATCGAGGCGCTCGGCGACGGGCGGCTGCTCGTCGGGGCGGGCGGTGTCGTGGTGAAGACAGCTGCGGGCGGCTTGGTCGACGCCCGGACCGGGCACGCGCTCACCGCGGCGCCCGCAGGACTGAAGACGGTGCGCCTCAACAACAGCGTGCGCCGTGCCGTGCAGGCCGCGCTCGGTGGCTTGAGCCTGCTCAATCCCGATCCGGGCAAGCGCATCTCCGCGGCGGAGGCCGTCTTCAAGTCGCGCGATGCGGGCCTGCTGCCGATCGTCGAGGCCGCGATCGGCAAGGAGACCGATCCGCGCGCGCTCGCCGCCTTGCGACAGGCCCAGGCCGCGATCCTGATCGCCAAGCCAGATGCCCAGCCGCTCGATCGGGTCGCGGCTGTCGAGGTGCTGCGCGAACGCGGCGATCAGGATGCGCTGGCGGCGCTGCGCGGTCTCTCCGGCGAGATCACGCCGACGCTCCGTGATGCGCAGAGCAGGGCGGTCGCCGCCATCGAGGGCCGGCTGAAGCTATGGGCCGTCGTACAGAACCTCTGGTACGGCCTCTCGCTCGGCTCGGTGCTGCTGCTTGCGGCCATCGGTCTCGCCATCACCTTCGGCGTGATGGGTGTCATCAACATGGCCCATGGCGAGATGGTCATGCTCGGTGCCTACACCACCTTCGTGGTGCAGGAACTGATCCGCACGAACGCGCCCTGGCTCTTCGATTGGTCGCTGGCGATCGCGCTGCCTGCTGCCTTCATCGTCGCCGGGGCGGTCGGCATCGCCATCGAGCGCGGCGTCATCCGCTTCCTCTATGGCCGGCCACTGGAGACGCTGCTGGCGACCTGGGGCATCAGCCTGATGCTGCAGCAGGCGGTCCGCACCGCCTTCGGCCCGACCAATCGCGAGGTCGGCGCGCCCGCCTTCATGTCGGGCGCCTTCGAACTCGGTGGTCTGGCGATCACCTACAACCGGCTCTGGATCATTGTCTTCGCGGCGCTGGTCTTCGCGGCACTCCTCGCCATCCTCAAGCTGACGCCGATGGGCCTGCAGATGCGCGCCGTCACCCAGAACCGGCGCATGGCCTCGGCGATGGGCATCCGCACCGGCCGCATCGACGCGCTGACCTTCGGGCTGGGCTCGGGCGTCGCTGGCCTTGCGGGCGTTGCGCTCTCGCAGATCGACAATGTCAGTCCGAACCTCGGCCAGAGCTACATTATCGACAGCTTCATGGTCGTGGTCTTCGGCGGCGTCGGCAATCTTTGGGGCACGCTGGTCGGCGCGATGACACTCGGCGTCGCCAACAAGCTGCTCGAACCCTATGCCGGCGCCGTGCTCGGCAAGATCGCGCTGCTGGTCTGCATCATTCTCTTCATCCAGAAGCGACCGCGCGGCCTGTTCGCGCTGAAGGGCCGGGCGGTGGAAGCATGATCACCCGCTTCCTCCTCCAGAACATGGACAAGCGTGCCGGAATCTTCCTGGCGATCCTGCTCGGTCTCGGCGTGCTGGTGCCGCTGGCGAACCTGCTGCTGCCGGCAAGCTCGCCCTTCCACGTTCCGACCTCGACCATGTCGCTCTGGGGCAAATATCTCTGCTACGCGCTGCTGGCGGTCTCGCTCGATCTCGTCTGGGGCTATTGCGGCATCCTCAGCCTCGGCCACGGCGCCTTCTTCGCGCTCGGCGGCTACGCCATGGGCATGTATCTGATGCGCCAGATCGGCACCCGCGGCGTCTATGGCAATCCGATCCTGCCCGACTTCATGGTCTTCCTGAACTGGCAGGAGCTGCCCTGGTACTGGTGGGGCTTCTCCTCCTTCCCCTTCGCCATGCTGATGGTGCTGCTGGTTCCCGGCCTGCTCGCCTTCGTCTTCGGCTGGTTTGCCTTCCGCTCGCGCGTCACCGGCGTCTATCTCTCGATCATCACCCAGGCGCTGACCTATGCCTTGCTGCTCGCCTTCTTCCGCAACGATATGGGCTTCGGCGGCAATAACGGCCTGACCGACTTCAAGGACATCCTCGGCTTCAACGTCCAGGCGCAAGGGACCAGAGCCGCTCTGTTTTCAATGACCTGCGTGATGCTGGCGGTGGGCTTCCTGATCGCCCGCGGCATCGTCGTCTCGAAGCTCGGCAAGGTGGTGATCGCGATCCGAGACGCGGAATCCCGCACGCGCTTCCTCGGCTACCGGGTGGATCGCTTCAAGCTCTTCGTCTTCACCGTCTCGGCCTGCATGGCGGGCGTGGCCGGTGCGCTCTACGTGCCGCAGGTCGGCATCATCAACCCCAGTGAATTCGCCCCAGCCAACTCGATCGAGACCGTGATCTGGGTCGCGGTCGGCGGGCGTGGCACGCTGGTCGGCGCGGCGCTCGGTGCCGTGGTCGTAAACTGGGCCAAGACGGTCTTCACCTCCGGCTTTATGGCGCCGTACTGGCTCTTCGCGCTCGGCGGGCTCTTCGTCGTCGTCACGCTCTTCCTGCCCAAGGGCATTCTGGGCACGGCCGAGGCCCTGTGGGCGCGTCGCCGGAAGCCCGAAGCGACGCCGGCCGCCGAGCCGGCACCGGCGGAGTGAAGGCGATGAACGCTCCCGTGCCCGGCGCCCTGACCTCCTCGCTGCTCTATCTCGACGGCGTCAGCGTCTCGTTCGACGGCTTCAAGGCCATCCGCAATCTCTCGCTGACGATCGAGCCCGGCGAGATGCGCGCCATCATCGGCCCCAACGGCGCCGGCAAGACCACGATGATGGACATTATCACCGGCAAGACAAAGCCGGATGTCGGCACGGTGATGTTCGCCGGCACCGTCGATCTCACCCGTCTCGACGAGGCCGCGATCGCCAATCTCGGCATCGGCCGCAAGTTCCAGAAGCCGACGGTTTTCGACTTCCACACCATCGAGGACAATATCCTGCTCGCGCTGAAATCGAAGCGCACGGTCGGCAAGACGCTGTTCTGGAAAACCGGGGAACCTCAGCAGAAGCGGATCGATGACATCCTCGGCATCGTGAAGCTCGCCGACAAGCGTGACCGGTTGGCCGGCTCGCTCTCGCACGGCCAGAAGCAGTGGCTCGAGATCGGCATGCTGCTGGCGCAGGACCCCAAGCTCCTGCTCGTCGACGAGCCCGCCGCCGGCATGACCGATGGCGAGACGGCGCAAACGGCCGTGCTGCTCAAGGAGATCGCCAGGGATCATTCGGTGATCGTCGTCGAGCACGACATGGGCTTCATCCGCGAGCTCGGCGTGAAGGTCACGGTGCTGCACGAGGGCTCGGTGCTGGCAGAGGGCCCCCTCGATCAGGTCAGCGCCAATGAGCGCGTCGTCGAAGTCTATCTGGGGCGATGATGCGATGCTGACCGTCGACGCCATCAATCTGCATTACGGCGCCGCGCAGGCCCTGCGCCATGTTTCGATCGCTGCGGAGCCCGGCAAGGTCACCTGCGTGATGGGGCGCAACGGCGTCGGCAAGACCTCGCTGATGCGCGCCATCGTCGGCCATCAGCCGATCTCGGCAGGCCATATTCGCTTCGACGGAGAGGAGATTTCCGGGCTGCGCAGCGAGGAGCGCGCGCGCGCCGGCATCGCCTATGTGCCGCAGGGGCGGGAGATCTTCCCGCTGCTGACGGTGAAGGAAAATCTGGAGACGGGCTTTGCGCCGCTGAAGCGCAGGGATCGCTACGTCCCGGATGAACTCTTCGACCTATTCCCCGTGCTGAAGTCGATGCTCGGCCGGCGCGGCGGAGACCTCTCGGGTGGCCAACAGCAGCAGCTCGCTATCGCGCGAGCGTTGGTCACCCGGCCCAAATTGCTGGTTCTGGACGAGCCGACCGAGGGCATCCAGCCTTCGATCATCAAGGATATCGGCCGCGCCATCGACTATCTCCGCCAGAAGGGCGGCATGGCGATCGTGCTGGTCGAGCAGTATTTCGACTTCGCCCGCGATCTCGCCGACACCATGTTCGTGATGGACCGCGGCGAGGTCGTGCTGTCGGGGCCGATGAACGAACTCGACGGCAATCAGGTGCAGCGGTTGATTCAGGTGTGAGGGCAGAACGCGCTGACCGGGAGCCAGCGGGGCCTACTGAGCCCTGGCTCAGGCCGCGAGGTCGCGCGCCGCAAACACCTCCTTGGCCGCGAACAGCCCGTTCAGCGCGGCTGGAAATCCGGCATAGACCGCCATCTGCATCAGGACCTCCGTGATCTCCGGGCGCGAGAGCCCGACATTGAGCCCCGCCTCGATATGCACCTTGAGCTGCGGCGCGGCATTGCCCATCGCCGCAAGCGCGGCGATCGTCGCGATCTCGCGGGCGCGCAGGTCGAGACCGGGCCGCGAATAGATGTCGCCGAATGGAAACTCCAAGACATAGTCGGCGAAATCAGGTGCGACATCGGCGAGCGCCGCGATCACCTTGTGGCCGGCTTCGCCGTCGATCTCAGCGAGGGCGCGCTTGCCGCGTTCGAGACGAGTGTTGGCGGCGTTGGAAAAGCTCTGCGTCATAATCGTCGATCCTCTTCTCGGCGTCGCCATAGCCGGCGATTTTGGTGTCGAGGACGAGAAGGCAGGCGTTGAGCTCCGCAACGCGGGCGCGGACCTGCTCGCGGTGACGCTCCAGCTGAGTGCGGCGCTCGGATTCCGTGCCAGAACCCTGTTCTCGCAAAGCCGCGTAGCGCAGCATCTCGCGGATCGGCATGCCCGTGGTCTTGAGCTTGCCGAGGAACTCGATCCAGACGAGGATCGAAGCGTCGTAGTCGCGCTGGCTCGACCGGTCCCTGTCGGCATAGGGCAACAGCCCGATCCGCTCGTAATAGCGGATCGTATGGGCCGATAATCCCGAACGCCTGGCCAGTTCACCGATTTTCATGGGCGCCTTCTTCTCATCACGACGCCTTGGAAGCTACGGGTTCGAGCGCGCTCTAAGTCAAGCGTCTGTCGGCGAGAAAATGAGAGCGCCGCGAGGGTGCCCGGCGCTGGCATGCGAGCTTGAATCGAAATCTCAGCCGTGAAGCTTCAACCCCTTGACGATCTTATCGATTTCCTTCCGTTCGGCATGCAGCCCGAGGCCGACAAGGTCGAGATCGGCCGTCGTGACCGCCGCCACCGCCGCACGGTTGTCGACGTCGTTGCCGGTCGTGAACAGCTCATTCGTATAGAGATGAGCCCGCACGCCGCGGCCCTGCGCGCGCTGCATCACCTGTTTCAGATCCTCAGCCGTGGCGGCGAAGATCAGCACGGGCTGGCGGATCAGCGGGCCATAGAAGCGGCCCGAACCGTCCTGATACGGTTCTCCCGCAATTTCGGGGGCAGCGCCGACAAGCCCTCCCGACAGGAAGCTGGCGACGTTGAGTTTCTGCCAGGTCGCGAGATTCTCGCGCACCACGATGGCGATCTTGGTATCGTAACGCATGGATCGAGCGATAGCCGAAGCGGGAAGGGCGCGTCTTGAACGATCGTGCAGATCGGGGGGCGAGGATTGGGTGCGGCTCGGCAGCGGGACTGATGGCATCGAGCGGATCGAGGCCTTCTTTCGCGGCTACGCCTATGACCCGCACCGCCACGACACCTACGCTTTCGGCCTGACGCTCTCGGGCGTGCAATCCTTCGATTATCGCGGCGCACGCTGTGACAGCCTCAGCGGCCAAGCCATCGTCATCCATCCGGACGAAGTCCATAACGGGCGTTCCGGCATCGCTGAGGGCTTCCGCTACCGCATGCTCTATGTCGAGCCGCGGTTGATCCGCGACGCGATGGGCGAGCATGGCAAGGCCTTGCCCTTCGTTTCCTCCGCTGTCTCGCAGGACCGGCGCCTGGTCGCCGCCATCGCACGCGCGTTGCGAGATTTCGATGCGCCGCTCGACTCGATGGCCGTCGACGATCTGATGCAGCGGCTTGCGGATGCCTTGCTCGCCCTCGATCCCTCGGCAGCCAGCCCCAGACCAATGCGCTCCGATGTCGCGGCACTGGAGAAGGCGCGCGACTATCTCGACGCCCATACCGCCGAGGGGGTCGATTCGGTGCGGCTCGAGGCCGTCTCCGGTCTCGATCGCTTCGCGCTGGCGCGTCAGTTTCGCGCGGCCTTCGGCACCAGCCCCTATAATTATCTGATAATGCGCCGCCTTGACCGCGCCCGGCGCCTGCTGGCGCAGGACCTGTCGCTGGCGGATGCCGCCTTGGCCTGCGGCTTCGCCGATCAGAGCCATCTGACCCGCCAGTTCCGCCGCGCCTATGGCGTCACACCGGGGCGTTGGCGAGCCTTGCAGAGCCGGGCCCGGACATGACGCCGGAACTGCGCCGGCTTGCCCCGCCCGCCGCCTCCATGCTTGAAGCAGCGACAAAGGCGGGCTTCGCGGAGTGTCGGATATGCAGCTTGGAGTGATTGGCCTCGGCCGCATGGGGGCCAACATCGTGCGCCGCCTGATGCGCGCCGGCCATGAATGCGTGGTTTATGACCGCGATCCGAAGCCGGGCCAGGCGCTGGCCGCCGACGGCGCGACCCTTGCGGCCGATCTCACGGACATGGTCGCCAAGCTCAAGGCGCCGCGCGCCATCTGGGTGATGCTGCCGGCCGGCAAGATCACCGAGGCGACATTGGCCGAGCTGGCCGGCCTTGTTGCCGGCGGCGATACGCTGATCGACGGAGGCAACGCTTTCTGGAAGGACGATGTCCGCCGCGGCAAGGAGCTCGCGGCCAAGGGCATCCACTACATGGATATCGGCACCTCCGGCGGCGTCCACGGCCTCGACCGCGGCTACTGCCTGATGATCGGCGGCGACAAACCGGCTTTCGACCGGCTGGAGCCGATCTTCGAGGCGCTGGCGCCGGGCAAGGGCGATATCGAACCCACCAGGCATCGCGAGGGCCGCAATCCGACGAGCGAACAGGGCTATCTGCATTGCGGCCCGACCGGCGCCGGCCATTTCGTCAAAATGATCCATAACGGCATCGAATACGGCATGATGCAGGCCTTCGCGGAGGGCTTCGACCTGCTGCGCAATGCCTCCGCCAAGGAAGGCCTTCCGGCCGAATACGGCTTCGATTTCGACGTGGCGGAGATCGCCGAGGTCTGGCGCCGCGGCTCGGTCGTCACTTCCTGGCTGCTCGACCTCACGGCAGAGGCGCTGGCGGCTGACGAGGAGCTGTCCTCCTACACCGGCAACGTCTCGGATTCCGGCGAGGGCCGGTGGACGGTCGATGCCGCCGTCGAGACCGCGACGCCCGCGGAGGTGCTGACCTCGGCGCTGTTCGCGCGCTTCCGCTCGAGGGTGGATCACACCTTCGGCGAAAAGATCCTCTCCGCCATGCGCGCCGGCTTCGGTGGCCATGTCGAGCCGAAGAAGCAGGGGTGAGGCCGTGAGCTCACAAAAGCTGGCAGGTTCCTTGAGCCTTCATCCTGAGGAGGCCGCGGCAGCGGCCGTCTCGAAGGATGCTCCAGAGCGCTCTGAAACATCCTTCGAGGCGCAGCCTGCGGCTGCTCCTCAAGATGAGGGCTCGCCCATCAGGCCCGCCGTCATCGTCGTCATGGGCGTCGCCAGCTCCGGCAAGACCTCGCTGGGCGAGCGGCTGGCCGCGCGGCTCGGCTGGCCTTTCCGGGACGCCGATTCCTTCCATCCGCCCGAGAACGTCGCCAAGATGGCCGGCGGCACGCCGCTGACCGACGAGGATCGCAAGCCCTGGCTCGCCGCGATCGCCGCCTGGATCGACGATCTGCGGACGAAGGGCGAGCACGGCATCGTCACCTGCTCGGCGCTGAAGAGGGCCTATCGCGAGGTGATCGTCGGCGATCGGCCGGACGTCGCGCTGGTCTATCTCAAGGGCTCGCGCGAGCTGATCGGCCGGCGCATGGCCGCCCGGCAGCATCATTTCATGCCGCCGGCGCTGCTCGACAGCCAGTTCGCGACGCTGGAAGAGCCCGGGCCGGACGAGCGGCCGCTCGTCGTCTCCGTGGAGGACAGCAAGGACGCGATCGTGCAGGACGTGGTTGACCGGCTGGGGCTGTGAGGCTCAGCCTCACGTCACCTCGAACCACGCCCACACGCCGAGGTCGAAGCGTTCCAGCACGGTCGATGAGATCAGCCAGCGGCCGGGATTGTCGGCGATGAAGGCGATGTGCAGCCTCTTGCGCTCCGGGATCTGCACCGTGTCGAGGAAGTAGTTCTCCCAGCCATCGTCGAGCGGGTGCAACAGCCGGAAGCTGTGGCCATGGACGTGCAGCGGCTGGATGAAGGCGGTGCGGTTGTCGATGGCGATCACCATCGGCGTGCCGCGCTTCACGCTGAACAGCGGCTTGGCGTCGAGGCTGCCGACGCCGCCATTGACCAGCCAGGGCCGGGCGAGATCGAGGCCGGAGAAGTCGAGCTTCTGGTCGTCGCCGAGCTTCGCGCCCCCCTCGATCACGATCTCCGGACGCGTCGCATCCTGCATGCGGACGGCGGCGGGCAGCGACGGGTTGAGCTTGAGCGCGGGAACCGCCGCGGGCGGGACCTTCGGCTCGCCCGCGGTCACGATTCGCACCAGCGGCAGGCCCGGCCCGATCAGGGCGGTGACGTTGACCGAGGCGCCGACTTCTATCGGCAGATCGAGGACCACATCGTAGCGCGTCCCGGGCGCGAAGGGCAGTTGCGAGCGAACCGGCTCGAAGCTCTCCGTCGGCTGGCTGTCGACCGCGATCACGGTCGGTTTGCCGCCATCGAAGCGCAGCCGCATGATCCGGGCGTTGCAGGCATTGGCGAGGCGCAAGCGGATCCGCGCGCCCGGCCTTGCGGTCACCGGCAGCGGCGGGGAGCGGCCGCTCACGGTGAGCCAGCTGCCAAGCCGGCCGGCGGAGGCTGCGGGGTTGCCTTGCAGGACGAAGGGCTGGAGCGATTGGTCGTCGCCCAGGAGCCAGTCCGTCACCAGCACGGGCAGGTCGAGCTCGACCGCAGGCGGCTCCGGCTCCTCGACGATCAGCAGGCCGCTCAGACCGCGGCCACAGGGCTCCGAGGAGCCGCCGAGGACCAGGGGCCGGTAGAGCAGGGTGCCGCTGTCCGGCGGGGTCAGGCGGATTTCGCCGGTCTCGCCCGGAGGGATCGGCGGCTGGCTGAAGCCGCCGACGCCGTCGCGTGCTGCTTGGCCGCGCAGACCGTAGCAATGCAGCCCGAGCGGGGTCGTCGTCCGGTTCTCCAGCTTCAGGCTCAGCGTTTCCCCCTGCTTGATTCGCAGCGTCGGGCCCGGCGTCACCCCGTCGAAGGCCCAGATCTCCGTCTCGGCGGCGGGCGTGGGGCGCAGCCGGGCCTTGGCCGGGGCAGCCGTGAGCATGCGGGGCTGCGCGACATCCGGCGCTTTCGCTGGCGCGGCCTGCGCCTGCGCGAAGCCCGTCGACGGCGCCAGCAATCCGGCGCTGCCGAACCCGGCGAGCAGATGCCGGCGGGACAACAGGGCGGGGCGGGCAAGGCGTGGTTTCGTCATGACATATCGCATAATCCGCGTGGGCTGCTCTGGCGAGAGGCGCCACGCGGCGCGCCGTGGAAACACGCGCCGGAAGGGTTCTTTGCAGAACCGTCATTTTTTTGCTGCAAGCGCCGGCCGAAATGCGTATAGCACCGCGGCTTAACGATGGCCGCGCTGCGTTTGCTCGCACGCAGCGCTATCGGGCCGGCGGGCGTGGCGGAACTGGTAGACGCACTGGATTTAGGTTCCAGCGGCGAAAGTCGTGGGGGTTCGAGTCCCTCCGCCCGCACCATCGGCCTAGATCGCCGCGCGCCCTTGCGGGTGCGGAACGGCGGTCTATGTGTTTGTTGCCGCATCGGATTTTCCGAGGAGTGGGTTCCACTTTTTGGTCCGATGCGAGAGTTTTTCGCGAGCGCGGCGGCGGTCGGAACCGGCGTCGCGCTTTGGACATTGAGACGTAAACGAGCTGTTGGCGGTAAAAAAATGAACGTGACCGAAACCCTGTCCCAGGGCCTCAAGCGCGAATTCCAGGTGGTGCTGAACGCCGCCGACCTGAAGACGAGGCTCGACGACAGCCTGCAGGACCTTCAGGGCAAGGCCAAGATCAACGGCTTCCGTCCGGGCAAGGTGCCGGTCGCCCATCTGCGCCGCCTCTATGGCCGTTCGGTGATGTCCGACGTGCTGCAGAACGCCGTCAACGAAGCCAACCAGAAGATCGTCGCCGACAACAACCTGAAGCTCGCCTTCGAGCCGCAGATCCGCTTCCCCGAGAACAAGGACGAGATCGAGGCCGCGATGGAGGCCAAGGGCGATCTCGCCTTCACCGTCGCGCTCGAGGTTCTGCCGAAGATCGAGCTGGCCGACATCTCCGACGTTTCGCTGACCAAGCCCGTCGCCGAGGTTCCAGACGCCGATGTCGACGCCGCCCTGCTGCGCATGGCGTCCGGCAACCGCACCTATTCGCCGAAGGGCGAGAAGGCCAAGGCCGAGAGCGGCGACCGCCTGATCATCTCCTATGTCGGCACCATCGACGGCAACGCCTTCGAGGGCGGCACCGGCGAGGGCATCCCGCTCGATCTCGGCTCCGGCCAGTTCATCCCCGGCTTCGAGGAGCAGCTCGAAGGCGCCAAGCAGGGCGAGACCCGCACGATCAAGGTCACCTTCCCGGAGAACTACGGCGCGGCCCATCTCGCCGGCCAGGCGGCCGAGTTCGTGGTCACCGTCACCGAAGTCCAGGGCCCGGATGCCGTCAAGATCGACGATGAGCTCGCCAAGGCCTTCGGCATGGAGTCGCTGGATGCCCTGCGGGCCGCCGTGAGCGAGCAGATCGGCCGTGATTTCCAGGCCCAGTCCCGCCGTAAGCTGAAGAAGGGCCTGCTCGACGCGCTCGACGGCAAGTACACCTTCGAGCTGCCGCCGACGCTGGTCGAGCAGGAGTTCAACAGCGTCTGGAGTCAGGTCGAGGCCGACATGAAGGCCGCCAACAAGACCTTCGCCGACGAGGACACCACCGAGGACGCAGCCCGCGCCGACTACCGCAAGATCGCCGAGCGCCGCGTGCGCCTCGGCCTCGTGCTGGCCGAGATCGGCGAGCAGGCCAAGGTCCAGATCTCGGATGACGAGGTCACCCAGGCCCTGATCGAGCGCGCCCGCCAGTTCCCGGGCCAGGAGAAGCAGGTCTGGGAGTTCTATCGCAAGAACCCGCAGGCGCTGGCCGAGATCCGTGCCCCCATCTTCGAGGAGAAGGTCGTCGACCACCTCCTCGGCCAGGTGAAGGTCGAGGATCAGACCGTCTCTCGCGAGACGCTCTATGCCGACGACGAGGCCGAGGAGACTGCCGAGGCCAAGCCGAAGAAGGCCGCCGCCAAGAAGGCCAAGAAGGCCGAGGCCAGCGAGAAGGCTGACGACGCCTCCGCCTGAGGCCGCCGGCAACCTTAATGCCAACATTCGCGCCGCCGGCCTTCAAGACCGGCGGCGCTTCCCTTTTCAGCCGCGTTCGCCGTGCTTATGTGGTTGTCTTCCTAGCAGCCGTTGATTCGATAAACCGCCGCAATCCGGCGCTATCACCCGAGGACTGAGCCATGCTTCGCGATCCGATCGAGACCTACAACAATCTCGTCCCGATGGTGGTCGAGCAGTCGAGCCGTGGCGAGCGCGCCTTCGACATCTATTCGCGCCTGCTGCGCGAGCGCATCATCTTCCTGACCGGCCCGGTCGAGGATTTCTCCGCGTCGCTGATCGTGGCGCAGCTTCTCTTCCTCGAGGCCGAGAACCCCAAGAAGGAAATCTCCTTCTACATCAATTCGCCCGGCGGCGTGGTCACCTCCGGCCTGTCGATCTACGACACGATGCAGTTCATCCGCTGCCCGGTCACGACGCTCTGCGTGGGCCAGGCCGCCTCGATGGGCTCGCTGCTGCTGACGGCCGGCGCCAAGGACATGCGCTTCGCCCTGCCGAACGCCCGCATCATGGTCCACCAGCCTTCCGGCGGCTTTCAGGGCCAGGTCACCGACATCCTGATCCACGCCAAGGAAGTCGAAAGCCTGAAGAAGCGGCTCAATGAAATCTACGTGAAGCACACCGGCCGCAGCTACGAGGAAGTCCACGCCGCGCTGGAGCGCGACAACTTCATGACCGCCGAGCAGGCCAAGGAGTTCGGCCTGATCGATCAGGTCATCGAGAAGCGGCCGGAAGAGGCGGCCTGAGCCCCGCGACGCGGGGTGTCGAACCTGTGGGTTGGCGTGCCGGCTCACAGGGGCCATATTGAAAGAAGATCGGCCCCGTGTTTGCATGGGGTCGGGGGTGAGCGGACGAGCGCTCCACTATGATCCGGTTTGGATTGGCCCTGCGTTTCCGGATGTATCGGAACGGGTCGTTAACCTAATCATCGTGATCTGAGCGCTTATTTATGACGGAGAGACGACGGTTGCATCCGCCTCGGCTGATGTGGTCCCGGTCTCCGGAACTGGAGATGGACAATGGCTAATAAGCCCGGCGGCGACTCTAAGAGCACGCTGTACTGCTCTTTCTGCGGCAAGAGCCAACACGAGGTCCGCAAGCTCATCGCGGGCCCGACCGTGTTCATCTGCGATGAATGCGTCGAGCTCTGCATGGACATCATCCGCGAGGAATCGAAATCCGCGCTGGTGAAGTCGAAGGACGGCGTGCCGACTCCCAAGGAGATCCGCAAGGTTCTGGACGACTACGTCATCGGCCAGGATCATGCCAAGAAGGTGCTCTCGGTGGCGGTCCACAACCACTACAAGCGCCTCAGCCACGCGACGAAGCACAACGACGTCGAGCTGGCGAAATCCAACATTCTGCTGATCGGGCCGACCGGCTCGGGCAAGACCCTGCTTGCGCAGACGCTCGCCCGCATCCTCGACGTGCCCTTCACCATGGCGGATGCGACGACGCTGACCGAGGCCGGCTATGTCGGCGAAGACGTCGAGAACATCATCCTCAAGCTGCTCCAGGCCTCCGACTACAATGTCGAGCGGGCGCAGCGCGGCATCGTCTATATCGACGAGATCGACAAGATCAGCCGCAAGTCGGACAATCCCTCGATCACCCGCGACGTCTCGGGCGAGGGCGTCCAGCAGGCGCTGCTGAAGATCATGGAGGGCACGGTCGCTTCGGTTCCGCCGCAGGGCGGGCGCAAGCATCCGCAGCAGGAATTCCTGCAGGTCGATACCACCAACATCCTCTTCATCTGCGGCGGTGCCTTCGCCGGTCTCGACAAGATCATATCGAGCCGCGGCAAGGGCACCTCGATCGGCTTCGGCGCGACCGTCAAGGCGCCCGACGAGCGCCGCACCGGCGCGATCTTCCGCGAGGTCGAGCCCGAGGATCTGTTGAAGTTCGGCCTGATCCCGGAGTTCGTCGGCCGCCTTCCGGTTCTGGCGACGCTGGAGGATCTCGACGAGGCCGCGCTGAAGACGATTTTGACCGAGCCGAAGAACGCGCTGGTCAAGCAGTATCAGCGCCTCTTCGAGATGGAAGACACGCAGCTGACCTTCACCGACGAGGCCGTCAGCCTGATCGCCCGCAAGGCGATCGAGCGGAAGACCGGCGCGCGCGGCCTGCGTTCGATCATGGAGGGCATTTTGCTCGAAACCATGTACGAGCTGCCCGGCCTCGAGGGCGTCGAGCAGATCGTGATCGGCCCGGAAGCGGTGGAGAACAAGGCGCGGCCGCTGTTCATCTACGCGGAGCGCGAGGACGAGACCAAAACCGCCTCGGCCTGAGATTTTTCAAGCCTTGTGACAACGCGACGCGCGCCATTGGCGCGCGTTTTGCGTTGTGATGGGCATTGGCTCGTCGCAGTGCCGTACTGCGACAGCTTCGTGGGAGATTGAACCGTCGCAGGTCTTGGTTTCCGTCCTTCGCCTGCTGCAGGACAGCGGTGCATGGCCCGGATACCTCGCTTGAAAGCCGGCGAGGAAGTCTCCACCTTAGGTGCACTTGCGAGAGTCGCATGCCTAGCTAGGGTGCGATGCGCGGGGGCGGAGGAGCGAATGGTCGCTCTGGCCGCATACGTCCGATCGCTCAGCCCATCTTGGGGGGGTGCCGGGCGCAACTGCAAAGGAACTGCCATGACTGGCTCGACGCCACGCGCTCCCTTCGTCCCAGGCGAGACCGGCACCTACCCGGTTCTGCCTTTGCGCGACATCGTCGTCTTCCCGCATATGATCGTCCCGCTCTTCGTCGGGCGCGAGAAGTCGATCCGCGCGCTCGAGGAAGTGGTGAAGACGGACGGGCTCATCCTGCTGGCGACCCAGAAGAACGCCGGCGATGACGACCCGCAGACCAAGGATATCTATGAAATCGGCACGCTCGCCCGCGTGCTGCAGCTTCTCAAGCTGCCCGACTCCACCGTGAAGGTGCTGGTCGAGGGCGTCGGCCGCGCCAAGGCGCTGTCCTATTCCGCGACCGAGTCCTACTACGAGGCGGAGGCCACCGGCCAGGCCGAGGAGGAAGGCAAGAAGGTCGAGGTCGAGGCGCTGGCCCGTTCGGTCGTCAGCGAGTTCGAGAGCTATGTGAAGCTCAACAAGAAGATCTCGGGTGAGATCGTCGCTGCGGTCTCGCAGATCGACGAGCCCGCCAAGCTCGCCGACACGGTCGCCTCGCATCTGGCGGTGAAGATCGCCGATCGCCAGGGCGTGCTGGAGATCACCAACGTTGCCCATCGTCTGGAGAAGGTGCTCTCGCTCATGGAAAGCGAGATGTCCGTGCTCCAGGTCGAGAAGCGCATCCGCTCGCGCGTCAAGCGCCAGATGGAGAAGACCCAGCGCGAGTACTACCTCAACGAGCAGATGAAGGCGATCCAGAAGGAGCTGGGCGACGGCGAGGAAGGCCGTGACGAGCTGGCCGAGCTGGAGGAGCGCATCGCCCAGACGAAGCTGACCAAGGAAGCCCGCGACAAGGCGACGGCCGAGCTGAAGAAGCTGCGCCAGATGTCGCCGATGTCGGCGGAGGCGACCGTCGTGCGCAACTACCTCGACTGGATGCTCGGCATCCCGTGGGGCAAGCGCTCGAAGATCAAGAAGGACCTCAACGCCGCCCAGCTGGTGCTGGACGACGATCACTTCGGCCTGGACAAGGTCAAGGACCGCATCGTCGAGTACCTCGCCGTGCAGCAGCGCGCCAACAAGCTCGCTGGCCCGATCCTGTGCCTTGTCGGCCCTCCCGGCGTCGGCAAGACCTCGCTCGGCAAGTCGATCGCCAAGGCGACGGGGCGCGAGTTCGTCCGCATGTCGCTCGGCGGTGTGCGTGACGAGGCCGAGATCCGCGGTCACCGGCGCACATATATCGGCTCGATGCCCGGCAAGATCATCCAGTCGATGAAGAAGGCCAAGACCTCCAACCCGCTCATCCTGCTCGACGAGATCGACAAGATGGGCCAGGACTTTCGTGGCGATCCCTCGGCGGCCCTGCTAGAGGTGCTCGACCCCGAGCAGAACTCGACCTTCAACGACCATTACCTCGAGGTCGACTACGACCTGTCGAATGTGATGTTCGTGACGACGGCGAACACGCTGAACATCCCGCCGGCCCTGCTGGACCGGATGGAGGTGATCCGCATCGCCGGCTACACCGAGGAAGAGAAGACCGAGATTGCGCGCAAGCACCTGATCGCGAACGCGATCAAGAAGCACGGGCTGACCGGCAAGGAGTGGTCGATCACCGACGAGGCTCTGCAGACCCTGGTGCGGCGTTACACCCGCGAGGCCGGCGTCCGTAACCTCGAGCGCGAGATCTCCAACACCGTCCGCAAGGGCGTGAAGGACATCGTGCTCGGCAAGAAGGACAAGGTCGTCGTCGACGAGAAGCTGCTCGAGGAATATCTCGGCCCGCCGCGCTATCGCTACGGCATGGCGGAGACGGAGAATCAGGTCGGTGTCGTCACCGGCCTGGCCTGGACCGAGGTCGGCGGCGAATTGCTGACGATCGAGGGCGTCATGGTGCCCGGCAAGGGCCGCATGACCGTCACCGGCAACCTGCGCGACGTGATGAAGGAATCGATCTCGGCGGCGGCGTCCTATGTCCGCTCGCGGGCCGTCGATTTCGGCATCGAGCCGCCGCTCTTCGACCGGCGCGACATCCACGTGCACGTCCCGGAAGGGGCGACCCCGAAGGACGGGCCTTCGGCAGGCATCGCGATGGCGACCGCCATCGTCTCGATCCTGACCGGCATCCCGACCAACCGTGACGTCGCCATGACCGGCGAGATCACGCTGCGGGGCAGGGTGCTGCCGATCGGCGGGTTAAAGGAGAAGCTCCTGGCGGCGCTTCGCGGCGGCATCAAGAAGGTGCTGATCCCGGAGGAGAACGCCAAGGATCTGATCGATCTTCCCAAGTCGGTGAAGGACGGCATGGAGATCGTCCCGGTCTCGCGCATGGAGCAGGTGCTGCAGCATGCGCTGACCCGCCAGCCGGTTCCTATCGTCTGGGAAGAGGATCTGAAGGCCGTGCCCGCTCCGGGGGCGGACGACGAGGCGGCGGGCGTCGTCGCCCACTGACTTTCGGCCTGAGGAATGAGAGCCGCCGGTGCGCAAGCGCCGGCGGTTTTCTTTTGGGTGCCGGCAGGATGATCCATCCGGGTAGGACTGGCCGGCATGTCCGGGGAAACTGGCGCGGGCGACGGGGCTCGAACCCGCGACCTCCGGCGTGACAGGCCGGCACTCTAACCGACTGAGCTACGCCCGCGTTTTGCTGCGACGCGCGGTCGTCAGCAGGGTCTGGACCATGGCTAGGCCACGATGTCCGGGAAGGGCTGGTGGGCAGTGACGGGCTCGAACCGCCGACATCCTCGGTGTAAACGAGGCGCTCTACCAACTGAGCTAACCGCCCCCGGTGCTTGCCGTTTAAGGCCTGAAGCGTCGCATCGCAAGCGCCCCCCGTCGCTCGTGTGTGGACGAATCGCGGCTTCCGGCCGAATTCCGCCATCTTGATCGGCAGGCTGGCCGGGGTGAACGCATCTTTGCAGAATCGCTTCCGCTCGCGCTGCCGGCGGCCCCTTGCCGTCGCGGCTCTCGCAGCCGCTCTGGGGCTGGAGCCGGCATTGGCGCAAACGCTGCTCCCGGATTCCTTTTTTGCTGGCCGCCCGGCCTTCTCGCAACCCGAGCAACCGGGCCAACCGGCAAGTTGCGAAGACGTCGCCGGACAATTGCCCGGTTCGATCCCGCCAGATTCGCGTGTGGATATGGCGATCACCGGCACCGTGTCCTTGATTCAGACCGATGGGACGCTCTGGTATGTCGCTGTCTGCGCTGAACCCGGCATCCGCGTGCTGTGCGTGACCTACAGCGCCAACGATCTCAAATTGGGCGACAAAGCCCTCCTGCGAGGCGGATATAACCGTCAGGACCGCCGACACGTGCTGCTCGATCCCTGCCTCGCATCGCCTGACATGGGAGGGGGCACGCCTGAACCGTGAATGCCGGCGAAGGGATTTTTCCCCAGATGTGAATTTGCCGGCATCACGCGCTTGACACTTCCAGCCGGGGGCAATACTCACCACGTCGCTGACGGCGAATGCCTCAGCCGCCCAGCGCGGGCGTAGCTCAGTTGGTTAGAGTGCCGGCCTGTCACGCCGGAGGTCGCGGGTTCGAGCCCCGTCGCCCGCGCCATATAAATCAAGAGGTTAGTCGCTAATCTCTTGCTTCCGGTAGAAATTCCGGCCGACTCGGTTATAATTTTCGTCGCGTTTTGTTCTCGCGACGTTTGGCTCGGCCCCTCTCCTTATCGCATCCACTTCCCGCACTGTCGCCAGGTCGACCGGATTCTTCCGCAGTCGGGTGGAGGCAGCAAGGGTACTGGCGATCTTGGCCGACACCGCCTGAGGGTCGGCACCGCCCGCCGTCCCTCCGACAGGGCCCGACTGTCGCATGTCAGAAAACGCCCGATCGAGCGCCGCCGAACGCTCACGGGTCCGCGCCTGAACGCGCCCCGGTTGTTCGATCTCCGCCAGCTCCTCCGAGCAGACCATCTTGAAGCCCTCCTCGAACTCGAGCCCCACGGAATTCCCATGGTGCCGCGCGCGAAGACGCGGCACCACCGGCCTTTCCGGCTGCAACGGGCCCAGCTGTAGATGTCGTTGGAAAGTGCTCGTCCGCGCCTGCTGGACAAGTCTCCGTGAGCGGGGCTGACAGCCAGCGCCAGCGTCACGTTTGGGTCAGCTTTCGACAATAGCGCTGCCGGGTGGAACTCGCCCATTCTGGCGATGTTGGGCTTGGGGCGCCGGCCCGAGAAACTCCTGCTCCGGCGCATTTTTGAGGAATATCCCGCATTCGAGTTGATGAGGCAGACCATGGCTTTCGTTTTCGACGAGAAAACCGCACCCGATCTTGCGAACTGGCGGCAGAGCGTCAGGTTCTGGATGGTGGATGGGCCCAGGCGAGCGCCTTGCCAGATCGGGTTTTCCACGCTGCGCGAGCTCGGGCCTGAGAACCTCGAAAACGACAGGCAATGCCTCGCTCAATTTTATCTGCACTGTGCAATGATCGCGGCAGCGGCTGCGCGCCTGCTTTCCGCGGGGGCATCCGACGGCAGCTCGATCGTCCAGGTCATGCTCGCGAACTTGATCACCTGATCTCAGGGGCTAGGGCGACGGGCATTCGCCAGCAATTGCCGCTTGCGGCTTGCTCCTCCAGCGTTTGGTGGATTTCCGGCGGCCGGTCGTAGGGTTCGGTGCCGATGAACCTCGCCACGAGGCGGGGGCGGAAATCCCCGTCCATGCGGCTGCGACTACGCGCGTGCCTCAGCAAAAACGCGAGGGGCTAACCGCGCCATTCTTATAGCATTCCCAGAATTTTACGGTCCTTTCCTCGACAAGGGTTTGGGCTCGTCGGAACGGAACCCTCGGCAAATTCTGGAGGGATGCGCCGCTCTCGTTCGGCACCAGCTCGTCCGGCGCGGCTGCGAGACGATGAATGGTCCGCGGCGAAGGGGGCTTCAATAAGTCCCGCTGATCAGGTGAGATGGCTTCGTGCCGGCGAGGGTGCTGCTACGCGCCTTCGCGGTACCTTTTCCGCTCCACCCGATGACCAGCGAGAGGGATTTATCTTTGCGCCGCGACGTTGGAATCTCGCTCCTTCCCGGCACGGCCTCCGGGCCGGTCGTCGTGATGGGGGAGCCGTTGAGTTTCTGGGGCGGGGTCGATGCGGCCACGGGAACGGTGATCGACGTGCACCACCCGTCGCACGGCGTCTCGCTCGCCGGAGCCGTGGTGCTGATGCCGACCAGCCGCGGCTCCTGCTCGGGCTCGGGCGTGCTGCTGGAACTCGCGCTTTCCGGGCGCAGCCCCGCGGCTCTGGTCTTTGCCGGCCCCGAGGATACGCTGACGCTGGGCGCCATCGTCGCCGCGGAAATGTTCGGACATCCCATTCCGGTTATTCGCCTGCCGACAGAAGCGTTCGACGCGCTCTCTTCCGCGTCCGAGGCGCAGGTTATGTCGGACGCGGTCCTGGCCGATGGCGGGCGGCTCCATATCCCGCTTTCCGCCGCTGCGCATGGCGACCTGGAGCTGTCAGCCAGCGATCGCCGCTTGCTCACGGGCGGCGAAGGAGTGGCCGCACAGCAGGCCATGCGTATCGTCTGCGCCATGGCCCAACAGCAGGGCGCGACCGCGCTCGTCGATGTCACGCGGGCTCATGTCGATGGCTGCATCTATGCCGGACCGGCCAATCTGATCTTCGCCGAGAAGATGGAGGAGTTGGCAGCCCGCGTTCGCGTCCCGACGACCATGAACGCGATTTCGGTGGATCACGCCAACTGGCGCCGACAGGGCGTGGCGCCGGCGTTCGGCGAGCCTGCCGCGCACTTGGCCGATGCCTATGTCCGCATGGGCTGCCGGCCGAGCTTCACCTGCGCTCCCTATTCCCTGCCGGAGCCGCCCGGGCTGGGCGAGGCGATCGGCTGGTCGGAATCGAATGCGGTGATCTTCGCCAATTCGGTCTTGGGAGCCCGGACGGCGAAGCACCCCGATTTCCTGGACTTCTGCATCGCGGTCACCGGCCGCGCGCCACTTGCCGGGGCGTTCCTCGACGAAGGCCGGCGCGCCCGCCGTGCGGTTCGGGTGGATTTGCCGGAGGGGGCGGACAGCGCGGCCTGGCCGTTGATCGGCTATCTCGCCGGACTGGCCGCGCCGGATCGGGTCCCGTTGATCAAAGGGCTCGCGCAGGCGCGCCCGACGCGGGACGATCTCAAGGCGCTCTGCGCCGCGTTCGGTACGACCTCGGCGGCGGCCATGCTGCATATCGAGGGTATCACGCCGGAAGCGGACAGCCTCGGCAGCAGCCCCGAAGACGAGGTCGTCATCACGCGTGCTGCGCTGGCAGCCGGCTGGCGCCAGCTGAACGACGGGCCGGCAGGCATCGATCTCGTCGCGATCGGCAGCCCTCACGCCTCACCGGAAGAGTGCAGGGCCGTCGCCGAGCGGCTTGGCGGACACCGCCTTGCAGGCAATCTCTCCGTCATCATCACGACGGGCCGGGACGTCCTCGCCGCTGCCAAGGCCGAGGGGACCCTGGCAAGTCTTCGAGAGAGCGGCGTCGAGGTCATCCCCGATCTCTGCTGGTGCTCGATCACGCGCCCGGTCTTTCCGGAGAGGGCGAAGGTGGTCCTCACCAACTCCGGAAAATATGCGCATTACGGACCCGGGCTCTCGGGCTGCACCGTCAGGCTCGGAACATTCGAGGACTGCATCGAAGCGGCTCTCTCCGGCGCCGCGCCAGCGCGTTTGCCGCGCTGGCTGTCCTGAGCCGGTCCGCGTGCCGCTGCTCGCCAGTCCTGCGCCGCGGGACGCGTGGTCGCGTCCCGCCACATAGCTAGGTTCGATCCGCGTTCCGCTCAGCTGCCCTGGCGGCCGGCGATCTGCGGCACGAACATGTCGCTCCACTTGGCGGGCTTCACCTTGATCGAGCCGGCCTTGTGCATGAACTCGGCGAATTTCATCACGCCCTCGGGCGTCGCGGTGAAGCGCGAATCCTTGTCTTCGATCATCTGCTGCACCTCGGCGGCGTCGACCTTGACCTTCGAGCTCTTGGCGAAGATCTCGGCGGCAAGCTTCTTGTCCTTGGCGATGAGGTCGTTGGCGTCGTCCATCGCGTCGATGAAGGCCTGGGTCATCTTAGGGTTGGCATCGACGAACTTCTTCGGCGCGAACGTGACGTCGAGCGTCAGATTGCCGAGATAATCGACCGAGTTGAGTACGCGGTGGATGCCGGGGCTCTTGGCCTCGATGTACTGGAAGGGCGGCGAGGTGAAATGCGCCTTGATCTCGGTCTTGCCGCCGATCAGGGCCGCGAGCGCCTCCGGATGCGGCAGGCTCACCGTCATCGGGTCCATCTTGGCGTAGTTGGCGTCGCCGAATTCCTTGGCCGCGATCATCTGCAGCACGACGGCGGCGAGCGAGGTCTTGATGCCGGGCAGGGCGATCTTGTCAGTCCCGGTGAAGTCCTTGAGCGACTTCAGCTCAGGCTTGTTCGACATCAGCCAGAGCGAGGTCGAACTCATGCCGGAGACGCCGACAACCTCGACGCCCGGGATGCCCTTGGCCTTGGCCCAGAGCGTGACGAAGCCCGGTGCGCCGGTGCCGGCGAAATCGAGCGTGCCGGCCATCATCGCGTCGTTGATGACGTTGCCGCCGTCGAGCATCAGCCAGGTCACCTTGACGTCGCCGAGGCCCGCGGCCTTGGCGCGCTTCTCCAGGAACTGCTGGTCCTGCATCACGATGAGCGGCAGGTAGAGGATGCCGAAGCCCTTGGAGACGCGGACCTCGCTCACCTCGGCGCGGGCCGGGGCGGTGAGTGCCGCGCCGAGCGCTGCGACGGTGAAGGCGCTGCGCAGGAATGTCTTGAATGCCATAGGTGTTTCCCTCCGAGTGACGGCCGTTCGGCCTTGTGGATATGAACAGTCAGTGCTGCATGCCCCAGCGCCGGATCGTCTTGCGCTCGATGGTGGCGAAAATGACGTTCTCGACGAAGAGGCCGATCAGGATCACCGTGAACAGGCCGGCGAAGACATTCGCCGTCTCCAGCTGGTTGCGGTTCTCGAAGATGAACCAGCCGAGGCCGCCGGAGCCCGACGAGACGCCGAAGACCAGCTCGGCTGCGATCAGCGTGCGCCAGGCGAAGGCCCAGCCAACCTTGAGGCCGGTCAGGATCGCCGGGAAGGCGGCCGGGATCAGGATGAGCCGCACCAGCTTCAGGCCCCGCAATCCGTAATTCTGCCCGACCATGCGCAGCGTGTTCGAGACCGAGCGGAAGCCGGCATGGGTATTGAGCGCGATCGCCCAGAGCACGGAATGGACGAGCACGAAGATCACGCTGCCGGTGCCCAGCCCGAACCAGATCAGCGCCAGCGGCAAAAGCGCGATCGCCGGCAGCGGGTTGAACATCGATGTCAGGGTTTCCAGCAGGTCCGCGCCGATGCGCGATCCGATGGCCAGCGTCGTCAGCAGGGCGGCGAGTACGATGCCGATGCTGTAGCCGATGATCAGCGTCTGCAGCGACACCAGCATGCGCTGCGGGATGACGCCGTTGACGATGTTCTCGACGAAGGCCGTGACGGTCTGGCCGAAGGTCGGGAACAGCAGGGGATTGCCGAGCCAGCGGCCATAGGCCTCCCAGGCGATGGCGAGGACGGCGAGGATAAGGCCCTTGCGGACGAAGCCGAGGCGGTAGATCCGCTCGGCCCAGCCGATGGTCTTGGCGACGACGGGGGCGTCGCTGGAATTGACGTCGCGGATGATTTCCGGGCGGAAGCTGACGAGGTCGGTCATGTCGGTCTCCTCCGGTTCAATGATGCGCGAAGAGCATGTCGTTGATGCGGGTTTCGAGCGCGGCCTGCTTGCCGGTGCCCATCTCCTCGGGCGGCACGCTGTTGAGCTCGGCCTTGACCTCGCCGGGATGTGGCGAGAGCAGCAGGATGCGGGTGCCGATCTTGATCGCCTCCTCGATCGAGTGGGTGACGAAGAGCACGGTGAACTTGGTGTCGTCCCAGAGCCGCAGGAGTTCGTCCTGCATCTTGCGGCGGGTGAGGGCGTCGAGCGCTGCGAAGGGCTCGTCCATCAGCAGGACGTCGGGCTCCATCGCCATGCCGCGCGCGATGGCGACGCGCTGCTTCATGCCCCCGGACAGCATATGCGGATAGCTGTCGATGAACTTGGAGAGGCCGACCTTGTCGATATAGGAGCGGGCGCGCTCCTCGGCCTCGGCCTGGGTGGCGCGGCCGGAAGCCGTCAGCGCGAAGACGACGTTCTCGCGTACCGTCTTCCAGGGCAGGAGCTGGTCGAATTCCTGGAAGACCATCATGCGGTCGGGACCGGGGCCGGAAACCTTGCGGCCCTTCAGGCTGATCTCGCCCTCGACCGGCGTGAGATAGCCGCCGATCGCCTTGAGCAGGGTCGACTTGCCGCAACCGGACGGGCCGAGCAGGACGAAACGGTCGGACGGATAGACGTCGAAGGAGACGCGGCGCGTCGCGGTCACCACCACGTCGGGCGTCTTGTATTGCAGCGTCACGCCCTCGACCGAGAGGAGCGGAGTCGCAGAAGCGGCGTCGAACGGGGCTAGCATGCACCCTCCCATGTCTCGTTTCCATGCGCACTTATGGGCGCTTGCGAGATGGGATAGCCTAGTAAGCTGACGTGAACCTGACTGGCGCCGCCCGGCGGGTCGGAGCGCGTCCAGGGAGGTCAATCCGCTTGCGCGTGCTCGTCGTCGAAGACACCGCCGATATCGCCGAGGCCGTGGTGATGCGGCTCGAGAAGATTGGCCACGCCGTCGATTGGGAGCAGGACGGCGTTACGGCGGCCGAACTGCTGGCGGTGCAGGCCTATGACCTCGTCATCCTCGACCTCAGCCTGCCCGGACAGGATGGGCTCGCGGTTCTCCGTCAGATGCGGGCGCGGCGGCTGGCAACGCCGGTGCTGGTGCTCACAGCGCGCTCGGCTGTGGACGAGCGCATCGGGGCGCTCGATCTCGGCGCCGACGACTATCTGGTCAAGCCCTTCGATTATGGCGAGCTCGAAGCGCGGGCGCGAGCACTGCTGCGGCGCAGCGCCGGGCAACCCGACAATCTGCTGCGAGTCGGGCCGCTCGCGATCGACCGGGCGGGGCGGGTCGCGACCATCGCCGACCGGCCGCTCAACCTGACGCGCCGCGAGCTGACCGTGCTCGAAATCCTCGCCGCCCGGCCCGAACGGATCGTGCCGAAAGAGGAGCTCGTCGAGCAGCTCTTCAATTTCGACCAGGAGCCGAGCCCCAACGCGGTCGAGCAATTCGTCGCGCGGCTGCGCCGCAAGCTTGCCGACACGCCGGTCGAGATCCGGACCCTGCGCGGATTGGGCTACCAGCTTGCGGTGGTCTGAGCTTCGCCTTTCGCTGCGCTTCCGCATCATCGCCGTCCTCACGGCGGTGCTGGCGGCGGGAGCGGTCGTGCTCGGCCTTGCGGCCTGGCATTCGGCCTCTCTGGCGGCGCGTCAGGCCTATGACCGGCTGCTCGCCGGCGGGGCAGTGCAGATCGCCGAGAACGTCTACGTCCAGGGCGGGGTAGTGACGCTCGATCCGCCCGTTTCCGCGATCGCGACGCTCGCGGCCTATGACCTCGTCTTCTACAAGATCGTCGATCCCCGTGGCGTCGTGGTCGCGGGCTACGACGATCTCGCTTCGGAGGCCGATCCCGCGGATATCCGCGCCGGTGTGGTCCTTGAGGACGGCCTCTATCAGGGCCAGCCGGTACGCATCGCCACCCTGGCCCGGCAGATCGATCTTCCCGGAACCAACAACTGGGCGACCATCGTCGTCGCGCAGACGACCGAGGCGCGGCGCGCGCTTGCCCGCGACCTGACGCTCAAGGCGCTCGGCGTCATCACCGTTATGAGCCTGCTCGCCCTTCTCGCGACGGGCTATGCCGTGACACTGGCGCTGAAGCCGCTGACGCGCATCGAGCGCGAGATCGCAAACCGCCGGCCCGACGATCTCAGGCCGATCGCGGCCGAGCCTCCGGCGGAAATCCGGAATCTCGTCGAGGCGATAGACGACTTCATGCGCCGCCTGTCCGAGCGCATGGCGATCATGCAGCGCTTCATCGCCGACGCCGCCCATCAGATCCGCACGCCGCTGGCGGCGCTCGATGCCCAGGTCGAAATCCTGCTCGCGACGCCCGCATCACGGCGCAAGGCCGACACCGTCAAGCGAATCCATGAACGCACGGCAGAGCTCGGCCGCCTCACCGGGCAGTTGCTCGACCATGCGATGGTGATTCACCGCAAGGATGCCGCCGCCGCGGCAGCGGTCGATCTCAACCAGCTGGCCAAAGCCGTTTTGGCCAAGACGGTGCCGCTCTCGCTGCCCCGCGAGGTCGACATCGCCTTCATCCCGGCCGAGCCGCCGCCAATCGTGAATGGCGATGCGGTGAGCCTGCGCGAAGCTCTGGGGAACCTGATCGACAATGCATTGAAGCACGGTGCCGACAGCCGGCTTGTCGTGACCGTGGGCGAAGACGCAGAGCACCTCTGGGTCGACGTCGCCGATGATGGCGACGGATTTCCGGAGCCGTCCGCGGAGCTGTTCCGCCCTTTCGCGAAGGGCGCTGCCTCCAGCGGTTCGGGGCTGGGGCTGTCCATCGCGCTGGAGGTCGCGAAGGCTCATGGCGGAGAACTTGCGGTGCGACGCGAGGGCGGGATGACGCGGGCGCGCCTCATCCTTGCGCGGACATGACCGGCGCTCGAACGGCCGCGCGTTGATCGGCCGGTTCAGTCGAATTCTTTGCGGAACTTCTCGCTCACTGTTGTTGCCGAGCGGAAGCGCCCGATCGAGAACGGCTCCAGAGGGGTCGGCGTCCCACCGTCGAGGATCATCTCGCTCAGGCAGAGCCCCACGCCGGGGCCGATCTGGAAGCCATGGCCGCAGAAGCCGAAGGCGTGGAACAGCCCAGGCGTCGTCTCGCTCGGGCCGATCACCGGGATCATGTCGGGCAGATAGGCCTCGATCCCCGACCAGACGCGGATGACATGGCATTGCGCGAGCATGGGCGCGACGCGCGCCAGCGCCTTCATCGCGGCGAGCGTCTTGAGCGGCGGCACGGGCGCGCGGTTCGCCAGCGGGTCGGCGGCCGTGCGCGGATAGCCGGCGAGAATGATGTTGCCGCGCGGAATCTGGCGGAAGATGACCGAGCCGTCGATCGCCTGGACGGAAGGCTCGATCAGATAGGGGAAGGGTTCCGTCACGAACTGAGGCGGGCCGGCGGGAAACAGCGGCGCCGTTTCGCCGAAGCGCTCCGCGATCTCCAGCGCCCAGGCACCGGCGCTGTTGACGAGCGCGCCGCAGCTCAGAGTCCCGCCATCCGCGAGCGCCAGCACGAAGCCATCGCCCGAACGATCGATCGAGGCGACGCGCGTGTTCTCGCGAATGACGGCCCCATGCCGCGCTGCGGCGCGCACGACGGCGGGCGTGGCAAGGCGCGGATTGGCGGTGGCGTCACGGGCCGAGTAGGTGGCGGCGACGGCACGCTCGGTCAGCCAGGGCCAGCGCCTCCTCAGATCGGCGGGGCCGACGCGCTCGATGGCGAGGCCATAGGATTCGGAGATTTTGGCGTAGCCTTCGAGCCTGGCGTGCTCCTCCTCGTCATAGGCGAGGTAGAGGTGCCCGGTCTGCTCGAACTCGCAGTCTTCGCCGATCAACGCTTCAAAATCCTCCCACAGCGCCTGGGAGCGGAGCGAGAGGGGGTACTGGCCGGGAAATCGTCCCTGGAGGCGCAGATTGCCGAAGTTGACGCCGCTCGACTGGGCGCCGACGACGCCCTTCTCGATCAGGGTCACGCGCTGGCCGCACCGTGCCAGGAAGTAGGCGGTCCAGGCGCCGATGAGCCCGCCGCCGACGATGGCGACATCCGTCGTGGGCCCGTTCATGCCGCATCTCCGGCTGCCGCGAGCGCGATCGGCTTGACCGGCGCCTGGCCACGCAGCCGCCCGGCTGCGACGCCGTCGCCACCGGCACCGGCCGCGACGATCTCCTGCAGGGCCGGGCCGCAGACGCGGCCTTGGCAGCGCCCCATTCCGCAACGTGTCATCGCCTTCACCCGGTTGACCTCGATCGGGCCGAGCTCCTTCGCCATAGCCGAGCGGACCTCGCCGATGGTCACGTTCTCGCAGCGGCAGAGGGTCACGGAATCGGGCAGGCCTGCGATTTGTGCCTTCGGCCAGGCGAAGGCGCGCGCAAGCCCGCGCTGGAAGTCGCGCAGGCGCTCGACCCGTCGTGCCAGTGCGCGTGCGGCGTCGATTTCTTGGGCCTGCCCGAGATCGGACAGGATCGCATGGGCGGCCAGAGCCCCGCTTGCCTCAGCGGCATCGGCGCCGCCGATCCGCACGCCGTCGCCGGCCAGATAAAGGCCCGGCCGCGACCGGCCCATTCCGTCGATCACCGGCAGGAACAGCCTAAAATCGGCGTCGTAAGCGAATTGCGCCCCGGCCAGGTCGGCAAGCTGCGTTTCGGGCTTCAGGCCATAGCCAAGCGCCACCGCGTCGCAGGCGAAGCGGCGCTCGCGTCCGCCGGTGTCGCGCAGCACGAGCGCCTCGACACGGTTCCGGCCCTCGATTGCGATCGGCGTCACCCCATGCAGCATGGCGGTTCCTGCTTGCAGCGACGCTGCCATATACCAAAGCCCGCGGAGCAGGGTGCGCGGCGCTCTCAGCAATGCCGGAAAGGCGGCGAGCTTGGCCGCAAACGGGGTGGTGTCCGCGATGACGGCGATCTCAGCGCCCATGTCGCGATACTGCTTGGCCGCCAGCGCCAGCAGCGGCGAGGCGCCGAGGAAAGCGACGCGGCTCCCGATCAGACAACCCTGATCCTTGAGCGCCACCTGTGCGCCGCCGAGGGTGAAGACACCCGGCAGCGTCCAGCCGGGCAGGGGAGCGATACGGTCCATCGCGCCGCTCGCGATCAGAAGCTTGTCGAAGGACAGCGCCTCGGCCTTGCCCTCGTGCAGGAGATGCAGCTGGTTGCCGTCGATGGCCCATACCAGCGTGCGCGGGCGATAGTCGATTGCGGGGAGGAGCGCTTCGAAACGGCTGTGCAGCGCGGTGTAGCGCTGCGCTTCCGAGCCCATCAGGCGGTTCATGTCCAAGGCGAGGTCTTCGGACGGGCGGCGATAGCCTTGCCCACCCGCCCTGGCCCCCTCATCGATCAGAATGGGCCTCAGCCCTTTCGCGCACAGCACCTCGGCAGCGCCGATGCCGGCCGGGCCGGCGCCGATGATGACGATCTCAGCCATGAATGGCGGCCATCGGCTGCGGCTCGGCGAACAGGATCATGCCGTCGGAGACCGGCGTGGTGCAGGCCCTGATCCGTCCGCCTTCCGCGCTCCAGACCCAGCAGTCCTGGCAGGCGCCCATGAGGCAGAAGCCGGCGCGCGGCTCGCCGCCGAACTCGAGCCGGCGGATCAGTGCGCCGCTTTCGAGCAGCGCTGCAAGAACGCTGTCGCCCGCCGTCGCCGTTATGGTCGTGCCTTCGAAGCTGAGCGTCGCCTGCTGTCCGGCGCGCACCGCCACGCGGCGGAACTGGGGCTTCGGAGCGTCCATGCGAATCCTGATAGATTATTTCAATGCAATAAATTCTCTTGAATAATGATAAGTCGGCAGTCGGGCTGTCAAGCGCTTCCTCGGCGCTGCTCAGACGCGGGAAATGGCGTGGGCGGTTGCGATGACGAGCGAGGAGAAGCGCGCAACGACCTCGGCATGGCTGTAACGCGACGTCGAAGTGGCGATATTGACGGCGGCCTCCGGGTGACCGTAATGATCGACGATCACGGCCGCTATCGAGGCATCACCGAGATAGACCTCTTCAAAGGCGGTGGCGTAGCCCTGGGCCGCCGACTGGCGCAGCTTCTCGCGCAGCGCCTCGCGCTGCCAGGTGGTCGAAGGGGTGTGTTGCTTGAGGTCGGACGCATCGATGATCGCCATCGCCTCCTCCTCGGGCAGGCGCGACAGCATGGCGATGCCCGGCGCCGTCGCATAGGCCGGCATCCGTGTGCCGATGATGACGTCGGTATTCAGCACGTGCCGGCTGAGGAAGCGTGAGACGAAGATGATCTCGGTCCCGTCCCGCACGGTCAGGTTGATGGTCTCCTCCGTCTCCTTGCTGAGATGCATGAGATAGGGCATCGCCCGGTCGAGCAGGCGGCTGCTGCGCACGAAATGGTAGCCGAGATCGAGCGTCTTGGCGGTCAGTTCGAAGCGCTTGGTCTGCGCATCCTTCCTGAGATAGCCGAGCTTGGTCAGCGTATGCGTAAAGCGCTGCGCGGCGCTGAGGTCCATGCCGGTTTCGGACGCGACCTGCGACAGGTTCAGTGTCTGGTGCTGGCGTCCGAAGGCGGAGAGCACCCGGAACGCCTTCTCGACCGAATTGACCATCAGCACGTCGTCCTTGCGGCCGGCTCCTTCGCCTGCCGCGGCTGCGCGCTTGCGGCCGTTCTGTCTCGCTTCGGGCATCGTCATCGGGGCCAGCTCTCCTGAATCGATCAATGGCTGTGACCGACGGCCTTGACAAGGTGGCGCAACTTCGTCGACTATTCAATAGAAGTTATCGTATAGAAATAAACATTCATCGGAGAGCGTCATGAAGGATTCCGTTCTGGTCGAGGTGCGCGGCGCGGTCGGCATCCTGACCCTCAACCGCCCGCAGGTCCTCAACGCCTGGAATGCGCCGATGCGCGCCCGCCTCGTCGAGGGGCTGGAGGAGCTGGAGGCGAACCAGGCGGTGCGCGCCATCATCCTCACCGGTGCGGGCGATCGCGCCTTCGGCGCCGGCCAGGACCTGAACGAGACCAAGACTTTCGATGCCGACCGGGCCGAAGTCTGGATGGGCGAATGGGAGCGCCTCTACGACCGGATTCGTTCGCTCTCGAAGCCGATCATTGCGGCGCTGAACGGCGTTGCAGCCGGCTCTGCCTTCCAGGTCGCGCTGCTCTGCGACCTGCGTATCGGCCATGACGGCGTCACCATGGGCCAGCCCGAGATCAATTCCGGCATCGCCTCGGTCACCGGTCCCTGGATCATGAAGGAGATGATCGGGCTTGCCCGGACGATCGACCTGACCCTGACCGGCCGCATGATGGATGCCGACGAGTGCTTCCGCATCGGCCTGATCAACCGGATCGTGCCGAAGGAGAAGGTCATGGAGGCAACGCTTGCCCTGGCCGATGAACTCGCGGCGAAGGCGCCGGTCGCCATGCGGCTCAACAAGGCCCGCTTCCGCGAGGTGACCGAGGAGAGCTTCCGCGAGTGTCTCGCCGCCGGCATCCGCACGCAGCGCGAGGCCTACGCCTCCGGCGAACCGGCGCGGATGATGGAAGAGTTCCTCGCCAAGCGCGCTGCGCGCAAGAGCGCCTGAAGGCCAGAGCGCCTGCTGATCTGACCACCCATGGGGAAATGCGGAAAACCGCTTGAAGGGGAGAAGACGATGAACAAAACCACGAATCCGACGAGGCGTACCCTGCTGCAGCTCGCTGGCGGCGCTGCCGCCGGCGCGCTCGCGGCGCCCTATCTCATCGGCACGGCCAGGGCGGCGACCCAGATCACCGTCGCCGATCCCGGCGGCCCGTTCGGCCTGGCCTTCCGCAAGGCTTTCTACGATCCCTTCGAGAAGGCGACCGGCAACAAGGTGGTCAACGTCGCCCGCGAAGCCGAGCCGACCGCCCAGTTCAAGGCGATGGTCGAAACCAAATCCTATACCTGGGACGTCTGCACGCTGACGCTCTCGGCCCGCGATATCCTGAAGGCGCAAGGGTTGCTCGATCCGATCGGCTTCGCCCATGCCGACGTGCCGAAGCTGATGCCGCAGGCGATCTCGCCCGAATTCATGGGCACCGACGTCTATTCGACGATCTTCGCCTACCGGACCGACAAGGTGAAGAACGCGCCGGCGAGCTGGACCGACTTCTTCAATGTCGAGAAGTTCCCGGGCCGGCGCTCGATGCGCAAGAACCCGATCGACAGCCTCGAGCAGGCCCTGCTCGCCGACGGCGTGCCGCTCGACAAGCTCTACCCGCTCGATGTCGAACGCGCCTTCAAGGTGCTCGACAAGATCAAGCCGCATATCGCGGTCTGGTGGACCGGCGGCGCCCAGTCGACGCAGCTCCTGCAGAGTGGCGAGGTCGACATGACCACGGGCTGGAACGCCCGCCTTCAGGCGGCGATTGATGGCGGCGCTCCGGCCAAGATCATCTGGAACCAGGGCCTCTATTCGATCGAGGGCTGGGGTCTGCCGAAGGGGGGGCCGAAGGCGGATGTCGCCCGCCAGTTCGTCCGCTTCTGCTCGGACCCGAAGGCGCAGGCGGTCTTCACCGACGCCCTGGCCTATGGCCCGACCAACCTCGACGCCTATCAGACGATCCCCGCCGAGCGCGCCAAGGTCCTGCCGACCTCGCCGGAGAACCTGAAACTGATGGCCATCGCCAATGAGGATTGGTGGAGCGCCAACCGCGCCAAGGTGAGCGAGCGGTTCAACTCCTGGCTCCTGACCTGATGGCGATGGCGACGAGCGCCGCGATGACCATGACCCAAACAAGAACCGCCAAGCTCGTCGTCGAGGGCCTGTGCAAGCGCTACGGCGCGACCACGGCCCTCGAGCCCAGCTCGCTCAGTGTCGCCGAGGGCGAGTTCCTGACTTTGCTGGGGCCTTCGGGCTCCGGCAAGACGACGCTGCTGCAGCTCATCTGCGGGCTGGTCGAGGCGAGCGAGGGCAGGGTCGTCATCGATGGCCGGGACCAGTCGGCCATGCCGGTGCATCAGCGCGATATCGGCCTCGTCTTCCAGCATTATGCGCTGTTTCCGCATCTGACGGTGGCGGAGAACATCGCCTTTCCGCTCAAGATGCGTGGGCGCCCGGGCGCGGAGATCGCGAAGCGTGTCTCGGAAACCTTGGAGATGGTGCATCTCGGGCATCTCGCGGGGCGCTTCCCGCGCGAATTGTCCGGTGGCCAGCAGCAGCGCGTCGCGCTGGCACGCTGCTTCGTCTACCAGCCCTCGATCATCCTGATGGACGAGCCGCTCGGCGCACTCGACAAGAAGCTGCGCGAGCACATGCAGATCGAGATCAAGCGCCTGCACCGCGAGAGCGGCGCCACCATTGTCTATGTCACGCATGATCAGGAGGAGGCGCTCGCGATGTCTGACCGCATTTGCCTGATGAACCATGCCAAGATCGAGCAGCTCGGCACACCGCGCGAGATCTACGAGCGACCGCGCACCGCTTTCGCCGCCGATTTTATCGGCATTTCCAACATCTTCCGCGGCCGCTGGGACGGCAACGGCTCGCTTGAAACGGCGCATGGCCGCTTCGCCTTGCCGCGCGGGGCGCATTGCGAGAGCCAGGATGCGGCGCTGGTGATCCGGCCCGAGAACCTGCGCCTCGGCGCGCTGGACGAAAACGCTGTGAACGGGCGGGTCTGCGAGATCGTCTATGCCGGCTCCGAGACGCGCGTCATCGCCACGCTCAAGGATGGCGGTCAGCTCGTGTTGCGCCTCGGCCCCGACGATGCGGTGCCGACGATCGACGAGGTCATTGTCGCCGGCTGGCCACGCGACAAGGCGGTGCTGGTCGCATGAGCGCCGTGAGCATCAGCAGCGCGCCGGCGCGCACGAGCAGGCTGCGCCCCAATGCCCTCTGGCTGGCGGTGCCCGGCATCCTGTTCCTCGCGGTCTTCTTCGTCTGGCCGGTCGCGCAGCTCCTCGGCCTGAGCATCGTCGACCCGGAGAGCGGAGCTTTCTCGGCGGGCTCCTATCAGCGCATCGCCGCGACCGACGTCTATCTGCGCGTGCTCGGCATCACCTTCCGCATCGCCGGCTGGACGGCGCTGTGGTCGCTGCTGATCAGCTATCCGCTCGCTTACTGGCTGGCGCGCCTGCCCGATATGTTCCGGGGGCGGATGCTGCTTTTCGTCATGGTGCCGTTCTGGACGAGCTATCTCGTCAAGACCTTCGCCTGGATGCTGATCCTGGGCCGCAGCGGCGTGATCAACTCCCTGCTGACCGGCTCGCATGTGGTCGACCAGCCGCTGTCGCTGATCAACAACCAGTTCGGCGTCATGGTCGGCATGGTCCACGCCATGGTTCCGTTGGCGGTGCTGACCATGCTGCCGGTGATGGCCGGCATCGACCGGCGCCTCGTTCAGGCGGCGCAGACGCTGGGGGCCGCCCCGGTGCGCGCCTTCTGGCTGGTCTATTTCAAGCTCTCGCTGCCCGGCGTGGCGGCGGCGGGGCTGCTCGTCTTCATCTCCTCGCTCGGTTTCTTCATCGTCCCGGCCTTCCTCGGCGGGCGCCAGGAGACGATGCTCGCGCAGCTCATCATTACGCAGGTGCAGGAGCTGCTGAACTGGTCCTTCGCCGGGGCGCTCTCCGCGATGATGCTGGCGGCGGCTCTGATTTCCTGCGTTGTCTACGACCGGATCTTCGGGCTCTCGACCATCGCCGGCGGCTCGGCTCAGGTCGGCACCGGCCGTATTCGCGACCTCGGCCTGGCGATTCTCTCCGCCATCGCGGCGGTGGTGGGGCGGCTCGCGGAGTTCGCACGCTCGCTGCTCGGCAAACGCGTCTGCGCGATGCTGCTGCCCGGCTTCTGCTGGCTCGTCATCGCCTTCCTGGTGTTGCCTACGCTGCTCGTCATCCCGCTGGCCTTCACCTCCTCGCAGTTCCTGGAGTTCCCGCCGCCCGGCTATGGGTTGAGCTGGTTCCAGACCTATTTCAGCTCGCCTTTGTGGATTCAGGCGACGATCCGCTCTTTCGCGGTTGCCTTCGTCACGGCCCTCGCGGCGACAGCGATCGGCGGCTTCACGGCGCTGGCTCTGGCGAACAGCCGCACCCGCTGGGCCGGGCTGATCTTCGCCTTCTTCCTCGCGCCGATGATCGTGCCGCGCATCGTCATCGCCGTCGGGTTGTTCTACCTTTTCGCGCGGCTGGGGCTGATCGCGACCGATCTCGGCCTCGTCATCGGTCACACGGTGCTGGCGATTCCCTTCACGCTCGTCACCACCGCCGCCGTGCTGAAGACCTATGACCAGCGCCTCGATCAGGCGGCGGCGACGCTCGGCGCCAACCGGGTGCGGACGCTGACGGGCGTCACCATCCCGTTGGTCAAGGGCGGCCTCGTCGCCGCCTTCCTCTTCGCCTTCATCACCTCCTTCGACGAACTGACCATCGCGATCTTCGTCTCGGGCGGCATCAAGACGACGCTGCCCAAGCAGATGTGGGACGACATGATCCTGCAGCTCAACCCGACGCTCGCGGCGGTGTCCGTCGTGGTCTTCGTCGTGGTGACGGCGATGCTGCTCATCGCGGAACGCTTCCGCTCCTCTTCCCGACACGACTGACCGACGAACATGACGCCCCCCGACGAAAACGGCTTCGTGAGCCTTCTGACAGCGCATGCCAAGGCGCAGCCGGAGCGCGTCTATGCGCGCTTCTGCGGCGAGCCCGTGACTTATGCCGAGATCGAGCGGCGCTCGGCCGCCTTCGCCGGACATCTGCGAGCGCGCGGCATCGTGGCCGGCGATCGGGTCGCCGTGATGATGCGCAATTCGATCGCGGCCATCGCAGTGGTCTTCGGCCTCGCCCGGGCCGGCGTCGCCTGGGTGCCGGTCAACGCCCAGCAGCGCGGCGAGGGGCTGCGCTATCTTCTGACCCATTCGCAACCACGCCTCGTCGTCGCCGATGCCGAGCTCGTGCCGGAGATCGCCGAGGCGATGGCGTCGGAAGCGGAGCTGCCGCGGCTCGCGCATGCGCCGGGCGGCGAGCTCGATGCGGTTCTGACCGGCACCGACGTCTTCGAGGATCCCGCGCCGCCGGCCGATGCGGTTTTCGCGATCATGTACACCTCCGGGACGACCGGGCGGCCGAAGGGCGTGATCGTCTCGCACCGCATGCTGCGGCTCGCGGCGGAGAGCGTCGCGCTGCTGTCCGACGCGAAGCAGGATGACGTCTTCTTCGTCTGGGAGCCGCTCTACCATATCGGCGGCGCGCAGCTCCTGCCCCTGCCGATGATCCGAGGCATCACGCTCGCCATGGTCGAGCGATTCAGCGCCAGCCGCTTCTGGGATCAGGTCAGGGCGGAGGGTGCGAGCCATATCCACTACCTCGGCGGCATCCTGCAAATCCTGCTCAAGCAGCCGGCTTCGCCGCGCGATCGCGAACATGGCGTGCGCATCGCCTGGGGCGGCGGCTGTCCCGCCGACATCTGGCCTGCGTTCCGCGATCGCTTCGGCATCGATATCCGCGAATGCTACGGCATGACCGAAGCTTCCAGCCTCACGACCTGCAATGTGACCGGTGCCGTGGGATCGGTCGGAACGCCGATGCCGTGGTTCACGGTGAAGCTGCAGGATGCCGAGGGCAGGGCGGTCACCACCGGCGAGCGCGGTGAGATCGTGATCGAGACCAGCATCCCCGGCGCGATCTTCCCCGGCTATCTCGACAATCCGGAGGCGACGGCGAAGGCCCTGCGCGCGGACGGCTTCCACACCGGCGATCTCGGCTCCTTCGATGCCGACGGCAATCTCTATTTCCATGGCCGGATGACCGACAGCGTGCGCTGCAGGGGCGAGAACGTCTCGGCCTGGGAGGTCGAGCATGTCGCGGCCGAGCATGAGGCGGTCGAGGATTGCGCGATGATCGGCGTCGCCGCCGATGTCGGCGAGCAGGACATCAAGCTCTTCATCAAGCCGCGCGGCGGCGCCGTCATCGATCCGCAAGCGCTGTCCGGCTGGCTCGGCCAACGCCTCGCGCCCTACCAGAACCCGCGCTACATCGCCGTCGTCGACGAGTTCGAACGCACGGCGAGCCAGCGCATCATGAAGCATAAGCTCTCACCTCGGCTCGATGATTGCTGGGACAGGGCGGCGATGGCAATCGGGCGCTGAGATGGCTGGCTGCGATATCCTTGTTTCCGGAACCGGCGGCTTTGCTGCGCGCATCGCCTTCGACATCGCCGCGACGGCCGACGAGCCTGTCGAGGTTGTTATCGCCGGCCGCAATCGCGAGCGCCTGAACTGGCTGCGGACCGCTGCGAATGCCCGCGCGGCGCTGTTCGGCAAGAAGGCGCGCTTTACCACCCATGCGGTGGACCTGCTTGCTCCGAACGCCTCGGACGAGATGCTCGCGGAGACCGGCCCGCGAATCGTCGTCCAGGCTGCCTCGATCCAGACCTCGCAGGTGATCGCCCAGAGCGGCAATGCCTGGACGCAGCTCGTGGCCGAGGGCGGCCTGAGCGCCACGGCGGTGTTCCAGGCGCTGCTCTCGTCGCGCGTCGCTGCGGCGATCACGCGCGCCGGCAAGCCGGTGACACTGGTCAATTGCGGCTTTCCCGACGTGGTCAACGGCATGATCCGCGCGATGGGCCATGACGTCGCCTGCGGCATGGGCAATGTCGCGATCCTGTCCAACGTCTTCGCCGGTTCGGCCGCCACGCCAGCGGGAAGCGAGGTCGAGGTTCTCGCCCACTACCAGAACCTCGCTGCCTGGCGCCGCCGGCCGGAAGATCGGGGTGGGCGGCCGCCGCGCGTCTGGCTGGACGGTGCTGAGGTTGCGGACGTCTACGCGCGCTTCGCAGACATCCAGCTCACGCCCGAACCGGTCATCGAGATCTCCGGCGCGAGTGGCGTCCCGATGCTGCTCGCCATGGCCGCTGGCCGCTCCTGGCGCGGGCATGTGCCGGGGCCGAACGGCCTGCCCGGCGGCTATCCGGTCCGGCTCGTCGATGGCGCGCTCGAACTCGACCTTCCGGCGGGCATCACAGAAGCCGAAGCCGTCGCCTGGAATGCGTCGTTCGAGCAGGAAAACGGTCTCGTCGTCTCGCCTGAAGGCAAGGTCGTCTTCACCGGCATTCTCGGCGGCAGGCTCGCCGAACACTGCCCCGCTCTTCGCGACGGCTTCGCGGTGCAGGAGCTCGAGGCGGTGTGCGAGGAACTGCTTGAGCTGCGTTCGGCCCTGATGCAGAGGGCTTAGCGCGCGTCAACTCGCCAGCGCGCCGCGAAGCAGGCTCGCGGCGAGCGCCAGCATCATGACGCCGATCGCGAGATCCAGGATGCGCCACGCTGCCGGCTTGGCGAAGAGCGGCGCCAGGAAGCGAGCGCCGAAGCCCAGCGAAGCGAACCAGGCGAAGCTCGCGCTCGCCGCTCCGGCCATGAACGGCGCGCGCTCGACAGGAGGCAGGCTCGTCCCGACGGCGCCCATCAGCATGACCGTGTCGATATAGACATGCGGGTTGAGGAAGGTGAAGGCCGCGGTGCCCGCAAGTGCGGCACCGAGACTGACACCCACCTGCTGATCGACGATGAGTGCGGTTGGGCTGGCTGCCCGACGCAGCGCCGAGACACCGTACCAGGCGAGGAAGGCAGCGCCGCCAAGGCCGAGAGCCAGCGACAATCCCGGAACGACCGCCAGCACGCTGCCGAGGCCGCTCACCCCCGCGACGATCAGGCAGGCATCGGCCGCTGCGCAGAAGAGGACGATGGGCCAGACATGCTCGCGCTTCAGCCCCTGTCGGAGCACGAACATGTTCTGGGCGCCGATGGCGATGATGAGGCCGGCGGAGAGGGCAAAGCCCTTGGCGAAGGCTGGCAGGAGAGCGCTGGTCATGCGGGCTTGATGCGCCCGGCCACCAATGTAGTCTAACTAAATTCTCTTACGACGATTTAGGAAGACTAATGCTCGACTATCAGGCGCTGGCAGCAGTCGCCGCCGTCGCGCGCGAAGGCAGTTTCGAGAAGGCGGCGGCGGCGCTGGGCGTTACGCCGTCGGCCGTCTCCCAGCGCGTAAAAGGACTCGAGGAAAGGCTCGGAGCGATCCTCCTGACGAGAGGCACGCCTTGCCGCCCCACGGAGATCGGCGCCAGGCTGTGTGCCCATGTCGAGCAGGTCCGGCTCATCGAGACCGAAGTCGTCGGCGCTCTGCCCGGGCTGACGGCCGGTCCGGAAACCGGCTCCTATGCGATGCGTGTCGCGGTCAACGCCGACAGCGTCAGCACATGGTTTCCCCGGGCAGCAGCTCAATTTGCGGCTGAAACAGGTGGCTTGCTCGATCTTGTTCTGGACGACGAGGCCCATACTGCCGAGCGGCTTCGCACTGGCGATGTCCTGGCGGCGGTGACGGCGGACCCGGCCCCCGTCGTCGGCTGCAGAATTCATCCGCTCGGCATCGTCGAATACCTGGCCGTGGCCAGTCCGGTATTTGCGAGCAGGCATTTTCCGGCGGGCGTCGATGCATCGAGCTTGCAGCGCGCGCCGATGATGCGCTTCGACCGTCGCGATGAACTGCAGTCTCGATGGGCGCGGGAGGCATGGGGAGCGACGATCTCGCCGCCCATTCACTGGACGCCATCGACCCAGGGCATGCTGGACATGACGCTTGCCGGGCTTGGATGGTCGATGGCCCCTGTGTCTCTCGCGAGCCCGCTGGTTGCCGCCGGCCGCCTCATCGAGCTGCCGCCTCAGAGGCGGATCGAGGTTGCGCTTTACTGGCAGCGCACACGATTGGCGGCCCGGCTGCTCGACCAGCTCACACTGGCGGTCCGAACCGTTGCGGCGCAGGAGCTTGGACCCGCTGACAGAGCCCAAGAGCCCGCTAGAAAATTCACTGAGCCCTCATCCTGAGGAGCCATTCCCTTGGGAATGGCGTCTCGAAGGATGCTCCAGGAGGCTCCTGAACCCTCTCGACTATCCTTCGAGACGCGCCTTACGGCGCTCCTCGGGATGAGGGCTGGAGTTTCCAGACGGTCTCTAACTGACGCGCGCATGGAAGCCGGCTGACACATCGCTGTTTGCCGCATGTCAAAGACGACGATTGGGCCTGACAACTAAACAAGGGCTCAATTGAACGTCGACTGGAGCCGCGCCATGCAGGCCACGCCATATCGAGACGAGCGGCTGCCGCGTTACACCAGCTACCCGACAGCCCCTCACTTCCACGCGGAAGTGGACGGGCCATCCTATGCGAAGTGGCTGAAGACGCTTGCGGCCGGGACGACCACGTCGCTCTACCTGCACGTCCCGTTCTGCCGCTCGATGTGCTGGTATTGCGGTTGCCACACCACGGTGGCGCTGCGCAACGGCCCGATCATCGACTATCTCGCAGCGCTGCGCGGCGAAATCGCTTTGGTGGCCGAGCACCTTTCCTCTCCCGTCGACGTGCGTCACATCCATTTCGGCGGCGGCACCCCGACGATCCTCGAGCCGGCGGATTTCGTCGCGCTGGTCGGATTGCTGCGCCGGCATTTCACCGTCCACCCCGACGCCGAGATCGCGGTGGAGATCGATCCGCGCCGCCTCGAACCGCCCATGGCTGCCGCCTTGGCCGCTGCCGGCGTGAACCGCGCGAGCCTCGGAGTGCAGAGCTTCGACCCTGCCGTGCAGAAGGCGATCAACCGCATCCAGAGCGTCGAGCAGACCGCCGCCGTGGTCGCGGGGCTTCGCGAGGCGGGAATCGGCGCCATCAGCTTCGACCTGATCTACGGCCTGCCGCAGCAGACGCTGCAATCCTGCCTCGACACGGTCGAGCAATGCCTGGCGATGCCGCCCGACCGCTTCTCGATTTTCGGCTACGCCCATGTGCCGGAATTCAAGAAGCGCCAGCGCCGGATCGCCACCGAGGACCTGCCCGGCGGACCTGCGCGGCACGAGCAGGCGGAGGCAATGGCGCGCAGCCTCGCCGCGGCCGGCTATGTCCGCATCGGGCTCGATCATTTCGCCCGGCCGGACGATGCGATGGCCCGGGCGCTGCCGGAAGGCCGGCTCCGCCGCAACTTCCAGGGCTACACAACCGATCCCTGCGAGGCGCTGATCGGCTTCGGGGCATCGGCGATCGGGCACCTGCCGCAGGGCTATGTCCAGAACGAGGTGGTCACCGGCCGCTATGCGGAGCGCATCGCCGAGAGCGTGCTGCCCACAGCCAGGGGCTACCGCTTGAGCGCCGAGGACCGTCTGCGGGCGGAACTGATCGAGCGCGTGATGTGCGATCTCGCAGTGGATATCGACGCGGTCTGCGCGCGGCACCCTGTCGATCCCCAGGTGCTGACCCCTGCGCTGCGCGCCCTCGATCAATTGGCGTCGGAGGGGGTGGTCGACTTCGACGGCAGCCGCGTGCTGCTCCCGGAGAATGCGCGCCTGTTCGTGCGCAAGGTCGCGTCGGTTTTCGATGCCCATGTCGAACAGTCGCCGCGCCGCTACAGCCGGGCCGTCTAGGCGTTCTCCGCCATCGCCATCACGCTATTCGGGGGGGCCCGCCGCGGTCATCGCGCGCATCTGGCTGCCGAGCTTGGCTGCTCTGGGCGCGTGTGCTCGTCGGCATGTCCGCGCTCAGGATGGCGAAGCGCCGTCGGCCGCCGCTGGCTCGCCTTCGTCGGCATTTGTCGGGTTGCGCACCAGCCGCGGCGCCGTCGCGTCAAGGAGCGGCAGCGCTGCCGCGCCGAGCGCTGCGGTGAATTGGCCGGTGGCGCCGCGCTGGACACGCGGGACAGAGCGATCGCCACGCCTCGCCACCGAGAGCGGCAACGGCCCGGCTGCCGCGATCAGTGCATCGATGATGCTGTCCGGCATCGCGCCGCCAAGCACAATGGTCTCCGGATCGAACAGATTCTCCAGCAACCCCAGCACTGGAGCGAGCAACGACCCCGCCTGCGCGATCCAGCCCGTCACGACGGGATGCCCCTCGGCATGGAGGCGCGCGATTCCGTCGGCATCGATCTGGTCGATGCCGGCGCGGCGCAAAGCGTCCCGCAGCGCCGCCGGCGAAACATAGCGTTCCAGGCAGCCCTGGCGGCCGCAGATGCAGGCCTCGCCATGCGGCACCACCGGAATATGGCCGATCTCGCCGGCATTGCCGAAGGCGCCGCGATAGGGCTCGCCGTCGAACATCAACCCAAGGCCGAGACCGAGGCCGAAATAGACCAGGCAGAAATGCCGCAGATTGCGGCCGATCCCGTAGAGATGTTCTCCGACGGCGGCAGCGGTAGCGTCGTTTTCGATGGTGACCGGGGTGCCGAGCGCCGCGCTCATCAGCGCCGTGACATCATGACCGGTCCAACCCGGCAGCGCCGTCGAGCCGACGGTGAGCGTGCCCTCGAAATCGAAGGGGCCGGGCATCACGACCCCGCAGCCGAGCAGTCGCTCCGGCAGCCCTGGCGTCGCCCGCGCCCGCGCCAGCTCCGCCGCAGCAAGTGCCTGCACCGCCTCCACCGCGAGGTCGGGGAGGGGGGCGACGCGCTGCGCCCTGACGTCCCCGGACAGGTCGACCAGCACCGTGGTGATGTGGTCCGCGGCGATTTCCATGCCGGCGGTCAGGCCACCATCGGCATTGATCGCGAACTCGACCGGCGGCTGGCCCCGCGCCGTGCGCCGGCGGCCCAGCTCGATCAGATATCCCTCGTCCAGCAACTCGGCGACGATGTTCGAGACGGTCTGGGCGGTCAGCCGGGTCAAGTGGGCGATGTCCGAGCGGCCGAGCCGGCCATGCTGTCGCAAGGTCTCGAGCACAACGCGGCGGTTGTGGTGGCGCGCCCGCTCGGGGTTGGCGCCGAGGGCGGCACTATGCGCTGGGGAAGGCTTGCGGTGAGGCATCGGGAACCAAGCTTCTTCGTCTGGCCAAGCTGCGACGGCTATTAATTCAATTCAAGTGAATTAATAGGTTGACAGCGATCCGGTGCCGGGAAAAGCATGGCGCCAGACAGCCCAGCCGCCGGAGAGCGGAGCAACCGGGCGTCGTAACCAGAGGGGAGAGGCCATGCGCGGCTTTCGCGGATTGTTCCTGGGCATGTTGATGTCGGTCGGCGCCATCGCCGGCGCCCGCGCCCAGGCGGTCGAGATCGAATATTGGCAGTATGTGTTCGACGCTCGCGTCAAGGCGATGAACGAGCTGATCAAGCGCTTCGAGGCCGCCAATCCGAACATCAAGGTCAAGCACACGACCTTCCCCTATGCCGACTACCAGACCAAGATCGTCGCGGCGGCGCCCGCCGGCCAGGGGCCGGACGTGGTCCAGCTCTTCTACGGTTGGGTCGACAACTTCATCGCCGGCAAGGTCATCCGGCCGCTGCCGCGCGACGCCTTCCCGCCGGAGATGATCGAGAAGGAATTCTATCCGATCGTCTCGGCGATGAAGCGCGATGGCGAGTATTACGGCCTGCCAACGGCGGTGCGCTCGCTGGCGCTGTTCTACAACAAGAAGATTTTCCAGGAGGCGGGTCTCGATCCGGCCAAGCCGCCGAAGACGCTCGACGAATTCCTCGACGTCGCCAAGAAGACCACCAAGCGCGACGGCGCCGGCAACATGCTGCAAGCCGGCGTGACGCTCGACATCCCCGGCCAGGACTATCACTGGTGGCGCGAGGTGCTGCTGCGCCAGATGGGCGGCAAACCCTATTCCGACGACAACAAGACCGTCACCTATGACAGCGAGGCCGGCGCCAAGTCGCTGGCTTGGTATGCCGATCTCCAGCGCGTCCACAAGGTCGGGCTCGCCGGCTTCATGGACGAAGGGCAGGCTGCCTTCCGCGCCGGCCGTGCGG
The DNA here is from genome assembly GCF_052113585.1 of Allobosea sp. TAF32. Classification (NCBI taxonomy): domain Bacteria; kingdom Pseudomonadati; phylum Pseudomonadota; class Alphaproteobacteria; order Hyphomicrobiales; family Alloboseaceae; genus Allobosea; species Allobosea sp. TAF32. The sequence goes on from NZ_JBFRDM010000004.1 coordinate 262,157, forward strand.
CGATGACGATCGACGGCTCGTTCCGCCTCGGCGCATTCGGGGGCATCAAGAACTTCGAATGGGGCGTCGCAGAGCTGCCGGCCGGCCCGGACGGGACGAAGTCGAACTTCGCCAGCTATTGGGTCAACGCCATCACCACGAAGCCGACCGGCGAGAAGCTCGAGGCTGCCAAGAAGTTCATGGCCTTCGTGACCACGCCTGAATCGATGCAGCTCTGGCTGGAGACGGTCGGCGAGCTGCCGGCGCGCAAGTCAGCCGCCGAGACCGAGAAGAACCTCGCCCATCCCGTTTACGGGCCGTTCCTGAAGGCGCTGAACTATTCGCAGGCGACGGTGTTCGTCGACGAGATGCCGCAGCGCCAGGTGATCCTCGACATGGCCAACCGCGTTCTGCTCCAGGACCAGGAGCCCAAGGCGGCGCTTGCCGAGGCCGCCAAGGCCGAGCAGGCGATCCTCGACCGCTTCTACAAGAAGTGACCGCGGCGGTCTGAGCAGCCCATCGGGACAGGACGCATATGACGATCGACACCGGCGTCGCCCGCTCCGGCGGGCGCCTTTGGCAAGGCCTCAGCCTGCGGCAGAAGCAGGTCGCCTGGGCCTGGACCTTCCTGGCCGTGCCGATCCTGTTCTACGGGCTGGTCCGCTTCTATCCGACGCTCGAGGCCTTCGTGATCTCGACCACGAAGTGGAACCTGATGACGCCGCCGACCTTCGTCGGCCTCGCCAATTTCGAGCGCCTGCTGACCGATCCCGTGTTCTGGAAAGTGTTCGCGAACACCTTCCTCTACCTCGTCATCGGCACGCCGCTGAGCCTGATCCTGTCCTTCGTGATCGCCTATCACCTCGACCGGGTCCGCTTCATGCACGGCTTCATCCGGGCGCTCTACTTCCTGCCCTTCCTCACTACGGCGGCGGCGATGGCCTGGGTCTGGCGCTGGTTCTACCAGCCGGTGCCGATCGGCCTGTTCAACAATTTGCTCGCCGGGCTCGGCATCGCACAGCAGCCCTTCCTGCGCTCCACGACGCAGGCGCTGCCTGCCGTGCTCGCTCCGGCGATCTGGGCGGGGCTGGGCTTCCAGGTCGTGATCTTCCTCGCCGGCCTGCGCGCGATCCCGACCACATATTACGAGGCGGCGCGCATCGACGGGCTTCCCGATTTCGCCATCCTCAGGCGGATCACCCTGCCGCTGCTCAAGCCGACGATCATCTTCCTCGTCGTCTTCTCCTCGATCGGATTCCTGCGGATCTTCGATCAGGTCTACAACATGACGAGCCAGACGAGCAGCGATCCCGGCGGTCCCCTGAACGCCACCAAGCCGCTCGTGCTGATGATCTACCAGACTGCATTTTCCTCGTTCGACATGGGCTATGCCGCCGCCCAGACCGTCGTGCTCTTCCTCGTCCTGCTCTGCGTCTCGCTGCTGCAGCTCCGCCTGCTGAGGGATCGCTGATGAGCGCCATCGCCTCGTCTCCTGCCGGCCGCGCCACGCCGGGTCGCATCCTCGTCTGGCTGCTGCTCTTCGGCGGGGGCCTCATCATGGTGACGCCGCTTGCCTTCATGTTCGCGACCTCGCTGAAGGATTCCTCCGAGATCTACGATCTCGCCTTCTTCCCGGCCCATCCGACGCTCGAGAACTACGTCACGGTTCTCTCTGACGGCCGTTTCCTGCGCTGGTTCGCGAATTCCTTCGGCATCGCGGCCGTCGTGACGCTCTCCAACGTCTTCTTCGACAGCCTTGTCGGCTACACGCTGGCGAAGTTCCGGTTCCGCGGTCGCTATCTCGTCTTCATCGCCATCCTCTCGACCCTGATGATTCCGACGGAGATGCTGGTCATCCCCTGGTACGTCATGGCCAAGAACTTCGGCTGGCTCGACAGCTACTGGGGCATCATGTTCCCGGGGATGATGACCGCCTTCGGCACCTTCCTGATGAAGCAGTTCTTCGAGACGGTGCCCAACGACTTCCTCGAGGCAGCGCGCGTCGACGGCCTCAACGAGTTCGCAATCTTCTGGCGTATCGCCATGCCGCTGGTGACGCCGGCACTCTCGGCGCTCGCGATCTTCACCTTCCTGAGCAACTGGACGGCCTTCATCTGGCCGCTGATCGTGACGACCAGCAAGGAACTCTACACGCTCCCTGTCGGCCTCACGAGCTTCGCCGTCGAGGCGCAGGTGCAGTGGGAGCTGATCATGACGGGGGCGGCGCTTGCGACCCTGCCGACGCTCACCGTCTTCCTGGTGCTGCAGCGCTACATCGTCCGCGGTGTCGTGCTCGCCGGGTTGAAGGGATAAGGTCCGATGAAAGACAACACCGACCCACGCCTGCGCGACAACTCCGTTTTTCCCGACCCGGTCTACAAGGAGACGGTGCTGCGCCCGCTCTTCGACGGGGCGAGGACCCATCACGTCGAGGGCTTCCGCGCCATCGACCGCGCACATCTCCTCATGCTGGCCGAGACAGGCATTCTCCCCTGTGAGGCGGCTGCGGAGATCGCCCGAGCCCTCATTGCGATCGAGCAGGAAATCGATCCCGCGACTCTCAGCTACACCGGCGAGGTCGAGGATTATTTCTTCCTGGTCGAGGCCGAGCTGCGCAAGCGCCTGAAACCGGAGGATGACGGCCGGCTGCACACCGGCCGGTCCCGCAACGACATTGACCACACCTTGTTCAAGCTGGCGCTGAAGCCACGGCTCGACCGGCTAAGCCAACGTCTGCGCGCCGTCATTGCCGCTGCGCTGACGCTGGCCGAGCGCGAAAAGGCGACGCTGATCGTCGCCTATACCCACGGTCAGCCGGCCCAGCCCTCGACGCTGGGACACTATCTCGCCGCCGCCATCGAGGTGATGCTGCGCGACCATCAGCGGCTGATGCAGGCGCGCGAACTCCTCGATCGCTGCCCGATGGGTGCCGCAGCGATCACCACATCCGGCTTCCCGCTCGATCGTCACCGTGTCGCGCATCTGCTCGGCTTCAAGGCGCCGCTGCAGAACTCCTATGGCTGCATTGCCGCGGTCGATTACGTGACCAGCGTCTTCAGCGCGGTCGAACTCGTCTTTCTGCATCTCGGTCGCGTGATCCAGGACCTGCAGTTCTGGACCGCCTTCGAGGTCGGGCAGATCTATGTTCCCAATGCCTTCGTGCAGATCTCCTCGATCATGCCGCAGAAGCGCAATCCGGTGCCGATCGAGCATCTGCGCCACCTCTCCTCGCAGACGATGAGCCGCGCCCGCATGGCCCGCGACATCGTCCACAACACGCCCTTCACCGACATGAACGACAGCGAGGGCGAGACCCAGGAAGCGGGCTATCAGGCCTTCGAGACGGGTGAGCGCGTGCTTGATCTGCTCGCCGCGCTGCTGCCGACGCTTACGGTCGACAGCCGCCGTGTCGCCGAGACGATCCGCCGGTCCTGCATCACGATCACCGAGCTTGCCGACACGCTGGTGCGCCGTGAGGGGGTGCCGTTCCGCGTCGCGCACGAGATCGCCTCGGCGGTCGCGCGCGCCGTGGTCGCGAAGGATGGCGACCTGCAGCGGGATGGCTACGAGGCCTTTGCGAATGCCTTCCGCCATGCCGCCGGTCGCGAGCCTGCGCTGAGCCGCGAGGATTTCGCGCTCGCCGTCTCGCCGGAGAACTTCGTCGCCCTGCGCGAGCGTTTCGGCGGGCCGGGCCCGAAGGCCTTGGGCGCAGCGCTGGCCGGCTATCGCACCGGGCTTGCTGCAGCCGAGGACGCCGCCACCGCGATGGCGCAGCGCGAGGAGGCCGCGCGGCAGGAATTGAACGGCGCATTCGCCGCCTTGGCAGGAGCCGTCTGATGGCCGGGATTGCGATCGAGAAGCTGGTCAAGCGCTATGGCCCGACGCAGGTCGTGCACGGCATCGACCTCGACATCCGCGATGGCGAGTTCGTCGTCTTCGTCGGCCCCTCCGGCTGCGGCAAGTCGACGACGCTGCGCATGATCGCCGGTCTCGAAGAGATCGACGGCGGTTCCATCGCGATCGGGGGGCGCGTCGTCAACCAGCTGGAGCCCAAGCAGCGGAACATCGCCATGGTGTTCCAGAACTATGCGATCTACCCGCATATGAGCGTGGCCGAGAACATTGCCTTCGGCCTCTACACCTCCGGGCTCGACAAGGCGCAGAAGCGCAAGCGCGTCGAGGAGGTCGGCGAAGTGCTCGGCCTGACCGCGTTGCTGGAACGCCGGCCTTCGGCCCTGTCCGGCGGCCAGCGTCAGCGCGTCGCGATCGGGCGCGCCATGGTGCGCGATCCGGCCGTCTTCCTGTTCGACGAGCCGCTCTCCAATCTCGACGCACAGCTGCGCGGGCAGATGCGGCTCGAGATCAAGCGGCTGCATCAGCGGCTTGGCACCACCATCGTCTTCGTCACCCACGACCAGGTCGAGGCGATGACGCTGGCCGACCGGATCGTGGTGATGCGCGACGGGCGCATCCTGCAGGTCGGTGCGCCGATGGAACTTTACGAGAAGCCGGCGGATGTCTTCACGGCCCGTTTCATCGGCTCGCCGACGATGAACATCGTGCCGGCGAAAGCGACCTCCGAAGCCGGTCGGAGCATCCTCCAGCTCGGCGAGGCCCCGCTCTCCTGGTCCGGCCCGCTTCCGGCCGACCTGCTGGTCGGCGTCCGCCCGCAGGAGTTGCGCGTGCTGGAGCCGGGCGAGGGCGCTGACCTCGTTCTCTGCGGGCCGGTCGCAGTGGTCGAGCCGCTCGGGCCAGAGACCTTCGTGCATGTCGAGGCCGAGGGCGGCCTCCTGCTTGCCTCGGCGCCGGCCAAGCGGCCGCCTGCCATCGGCGCCGCAGTCAGGCTCGGCGCACCGGCATCGGCGCTGCGTCTGTTCGACGCCAAAAGCGAGCAGGCCCTGTGATGGCCGATCGACCACAGTCGGACGGTCTGGTGCTGAGCATTGGCCGGCTCTATTGCGATCTCGTTTTCCGGGGATTGGCGGCCATGCCGCGGCTTGGCGAGGAGCGTTTCGCCGACGAGGTCGCCGTCGTGCCCGGTGGCGGCGGCTTCATTACCGCTGCGCATCTGATCGGGCTCGGCCGGGCGGCCGGCCTGCTCGCGCGCCTCGGCGAGGACCCGATCTCGCAGGCGCTGCGGCCCGCACTGGAAGACAGCGGCGTCGATCTCGCCTTTCTCGAATGTGCGGCCGATGCCGGTCCGCAGCTCACCGTCGCGATGATCAAGGATGGCGAGCGCGCCTTTCTCTCGCGCCGTGCCGGCCCGGCACGCCCGGCGACACTGGAGGCAGCACTCGCCGATACCCGTGCCTGCCATCTCCACATCGCCGAATTCGCGACGCTGGCCGAGATTCCCGATCTGACGAGCGAAGCCCGCCGGCACAACCTCACGGTCTCGCTCGATCCGAGCTGGGACGACGCGCTCATCCGCTGGCCCGATCTCATCGCGCGATGCAGCGGCATCGATATCTTCCTGCCCAACGCCGCCGAAGCCTGCGTGATCGCCGGCTGCGACGATCTCGACCTCGCGGGGCAGCGCCTCGCCGAGCACTTCGCCTTGGTGGCGATCAAGGATGGCGGCGCCGGTGCCCGGCTCTACCACGGCGGCGAGCAGATCATCCTGCCCGCTGCGCCTTGCCGTGAGGTGCTCGATACCACCGGCGCCGGCGACGCCTTCAATGCCGGCTTCCTTGCAGCCTGGCTTGCGGGAAGCTCGCCCGCGCGTGCGCTCGCCGAGGGCATCGTCAGCGGCACGCTTTCGGTGCAGAGTGTCGGGGGGGCAGGCAGCAGGCTCGACCCGCGGCAGGTGGGTCACCTCGCCGACCAACTGCTCGAAACACCTTTGCGCCGTCATGGTTGAAGCACTGCTTACCCTGGAAGCGGCCGAGTCCGCAGCGGTCGCGCTCCGCCAACGGGCGGAGAACGCGGCCATCATGGTCGATCTGGCCGAGCGCCTGCGCATCAAGCGGCCGGCCTTCGTCACGACCTGCGCGCGCGGCTCGTCGGACCATGCCGCAACATACGGCAAATATCTGATCGAGCTGGCTCTCGGTCTGCCGGTCGCCTCGCTCGGACCCAGCCTCGCTTCGGTCTATGGCGGCGAGCTCGACCTCTCCCGAGCCTTGTTCATCGCCGTGTCGCAGTCGGGCCGCAGCCCCGACGCCCTGCGCCTGACCGAAGCCGCAAAACGCGCCGACGCGCTCGTGGTCGGCTTCGTCAATGACGAGGCCTCGCCGCTCGCCGGGATGGTGGACGTGCTCGTGCCGTTGCGGGCCGGGCCGGAGCACAGCGTCGCAGCGACCAAGAGCTTTCTCGCCACCTGTCTCGCCTTCCTGCATCTCACGGCTGAATGGACACGGGACGATGCCCTGTCCGCCGCGCTGGCGCAGGCGCCCGAAGCGCTCGGCGCTGCCGGGCACTGCGACTGGGGACCGGCTCTCTCGACCTGGCGCGAGGCGCGTAGCCTCTATGTGATCGGGCGAGGCCTGAGCTTCGGCATCGCGCAGGAGATCGCGCTCAAGTTCAAGGAGACTTGCCGGATCCACGCGGAGGCCTTCAGCGCCGCCGAGGTGCGGCACGGCCCGCTGGCTCTGGTCGAGCCGGGCTTCCCGGCGCTGGCTCTGGACCCCGGCGACGAAGGTAGCGCGAGCGTCGCCGCCGCCGCATCTGCCCTGGCGCAGCTCGGCGCGGACCTGCGCTATGCCGGTGCGAGCGAGGAGAGGGGCGACAAGAGCCTGCCCCTGCCGCTGCCGCCTGCGCTGCCCGCTCCGTTGCTACCCTTGGCACAGGTTCGCGCGTTTTACGGTGCGGTCGCAACGCTGGCGAAAAGCCGCGGCCTCGATCCCGATCGGCCGCCCCATTTGGCCAAGGTAACGCGGACGGTGTGAGCGGGCGTCGTCGGCGGTCCGGCGCGGCCGAACAGCTTGTCCGCGACAATCGCGACGCTGAGCGTGCCGGGGTCGAGGCATCCCGCGAGACATAGCCGGCTCGTCGAAGATCTTGCCGGGGAGGGCGGTGAAACGAACCCCGAAAGTAGTGCCTGTCGGCGGATTCGTATTGTTTCGAAAGATTATAAACTAGACAATAATAATTGACAGCTTTGACGCTTGGGAATCTAACGCCGGCCCAGTTCACGAACTGCGTTGGCAGGAGAAGGTCACCATGGCGTCGTACTCGTCCCTTGCTCTCCGTATCGGCGTTCTCGCCGTCACCCTCGCCGCGGCGAACGCGGTTCGGGCTCAGGACGGAATCACGGTCTACAACGCCCAGCATGCCAGCCTGACGCAGGCCTGGGCCGACGGCTTCACCAAGGAGACCGGCATCAAGGTGACGATCCGCAAGGGGTCGGATACCGAACTCGCGAACCAGATCGTCCAGGAGGGCGCGTCCTCTCCAGCGGACGTCTTCGTCACCGAGAATTCCCCGGCCATGGTGCTGGTCGAGAAGGCCGGGTTGTTCGAGACGCTGCCCAAGGACGTTCTCGATCAGGTTCCGGCGCAGTTTCGTCCGGCGAGCGGGCGCTGGACGGGCGTTGCCGCGCGCAGCACCGTCTTCGTCTACGACAAGCGCAAGCTGAAGGAAGCCGACCTGCCGAAGTCGATGCTGGACCTCGCCGACGCCAAGTGGAAGGGCCGCTGGGCCGCCTCGCCGTCGGGCGCCGACTTCCAGGCGATCGTCGGCGCGCTCCTCGTTCTCAAGGGCGAGAAGGCCACGGGCGACTGGCTCAAGGCGATGAAGGACAACTCCAGCGCCTACCGCGGCAACAGCGTCGCCATGAAGGCGGTCAATGCCGGCGAGGTCGAGGGCGCGCTGATCTACCATTATTATTACTTCGGCGATCAGGCGAAGACGGGCGAAAACAGTGGCAATGTCGGGCTGCACTATTTCCGCGGCCAGGACCCCGGCGCCTTCCTGAGCACTTCGGGCGCGGGCGTGCTCGAATCCAGCAAGCACAAGAAGGAGGCGGAGGCCTTCGTGAAGTGGATGACCGGCAAGCACGGCCAGGCCGTGCTGCGCGAGGGCGATTCCTTCGAATACGCCATCGGCAATGGCGAGGCTTCGAACCCGAAGCTGGAGCCGATCGCCAAGCTCGACGCACCGAAGGTCGAGCCCTCGCAGCTCGACAGCAAGAAGGTCACCGAGTTGATGACCGCCGCCGGCCTGCTCTGACCCGGTTGCGTCGATCGAATGCGCGTGCGAGATGCCCTCGCACGCGCATTGTCCCATGACCGTTTCTCTGTCCGTCGATACGCCGGCTCTGCCGGTTTTGCCGCTCAGACGGCAACGCAATCTCGCTGGCCGGGCAATGCTGCTGCTCGCCGGGGGCGTCTCCGTCTGCGCCCTGCTGCCGTTGGGATTCATCGTCTGGATTGCGATCGAAACCGGCTGGCAGACGGCCTTCTCGCTGATCTGGCGGCCGCGCGTCGGCGAACTGCTCGTCAACACGCTGCTGCTGGAACTGTGCACGCTGCCGCCCGCGATCCTGCTGGCGGTGGCGCTGGCCTGGCTCACCGAGCGCAGCGACATGCCCGGCGCGAAATTCCTTTCCTGGCTCGCGGTCGCACCGCTCGCAGTGCCAGCCTTCGTCCAGTCCTACGCCTGGGTCAGCCTCCTGCCGCGCTTCCACGGGCTTGCGGCGGCGGTGCTGGTTTCGGTCCTCGCCTATCTACCATTCCTTTATCTGCCCGTGGCCGCGCAGATTCGCCGGCTCGACCCTGAACTCGAGCATGTCGCGGCCTCGCTCGGGCAGTCTCCGCCGCGCGTGCTCCTGCGGGTGGTTCTGCCGCAGCTGCGGCTGGCGATCTGTGGCGGCAGCCTGCTGGTCGGGCTGCATCTGCTCGCGGAATACGGGCTCTACGCCATGATCCGCTTCGACACCTTCACCACCGCGATCATCGACCAGTTCCAGTCGAGCTATAACGGCCCGGCGGCGAACATGCTCGCGGGCGTGCTGGTGCTGAGCTGCTGCGGCCTCATCGGGCTCGAATGGCTGCTGCGCGGCGGCGCACGCTACGCCCGGCTCGGCTCCGGCGCCCCGCGCCCGGCGCCGCGCCAGCGGCTGGGGCGCTGGCGGCTGCCGGCCCTGGCGCTGCCGCTTGCCTTCGCCGCCCTCAGTCTCGGCGTGCCCATCCTGACACTCACGCGCTGGCTCATGGCCGCGGGCGAGGATGTCTGGCGGCAGAACGCGCTGGCCGCATCCCTTGCCGAGACGCTGGGCTATGCCGCTGCCGGCGCCTGCGTCGCGGCGGCGGCAGCGCTGCCGATGGCTTGGCTGTCGGTGCGCGCGCCCGGCCGGGTCACCCGCTTCCTGGAGAGCTGCCACAGTTATCTGGGCGCGCTGCCGGGCGTCGTGGTAGCGCTGGCCCTCGTCACCGTGACCGTGCGCATCGCCTTGCCGCTCTACCAGACCGTCGCGACCGTGGTCTTCGCTTATGTCCTGATGTTCCTGCCGCGCGCGTTGGTCGGGCTGCGTGCAGGCATCGCGCAGGTTCCGGTCGAACTGGAGCGCGCCGCGGCGGCGCTCGGCCGCAACCCGGCCCACGCGCTTCTGACGGTGACGCTGCCGCTCGCGGCGCCCGGCGTCGCCGCTGCGATGGCGCTGGTCGCGATGGGCGTGGCGACCGAGCTGACCGCGACATTGCTGCTTGCTCCCAACGGCACCCGGACGCTGGCGACCGAGTTCTGGGCGCTCACCAGCGAGCTCGACTATGCGAATGCTGCGCCCTATGCCGTGCTGATGATCCTTCTCTCGTTGCCGATGACCGCGCTGCTGCACGCTCAGGCACGCAAATCCCTCGGCGCATGACCCAGCTCGTCATCTCGGATGTCTCGAAGCGCTATGGCGCCATCGCGGCGCTGGATCGCGTATCCCTTGCCGTCGAGGCGGGCCGCCGCGTCGCCATCGTCGGCCCTTCCGGGTCGGGAAAGACGACGCTGCTGCGCGTCATCGCCGGCTTCGAAGCGCCCGATGCGGGAACGGTGGTGCTCGACGGGCAGGTGCTGGCCGACGGGCCGGCGATCGCCCCCGCGCATCGGCGCCGGATCGGTTATGTCGCCCAGGACGGGGCCTTGTTCCCGCATCTCGACGTGGCCGGCAATGTGGGCTTCGGCATCCCGCGAAACGAGCCTGACCGGGCGGCCCGCTTGCGCGAGCTGATGGAGCTGGTCGAGCTTGATCCAGCGATGCTGGAGCGCCGGCCGCACGAACTCTCGGGAGGGCAGCAGCAGCGCGTTGCGCTTGCCCGCGCACTGGCCCGGAAGCCGGCGCTGATGCTGCTCGACGAGCCGTTCTCGGCGCTCGATACCGGGCTGCGCGAGAGTGTTCGGCAAGCTGTTGCGCGCGTGCTGGCCAAGGCTGGCATCACCACAATCCTTGTCACCCACGATCAGGGCGAGGCGCTGTCCTTTGCCGATCAACTCGCGGTGATGCGGGAGGGCCGGTTGGTGCAAACGGGACGACCAGCCGAGCTTTACTGGCGGCCGGCGGATGTCGAAACAGCCCTGTTCCTTGGTAATGCCGTCCTGTTCGAGGCCGAAATCGCGGAGGGGAGTGTCTCCTGCGGGCTGGGCGAGTTCGAAGCCGAGACCGGCGGCCGCCGCGGGGCAGGCACGATCATGCTCCGGCCGGAGCAGTTCCTGCTGTCGCCAGTCGGTCCAGGTCACGAAGCCTTCATCGAGAACGTCGCATTCCGGGGCGCACAATGCACTGTGACGCTGCGGACGAACCACGGCGGAGGGGGCATCCGTTTCACTGCGCAGGTTTCGAGCATGGACCGGCCGCAGATTGGACAGACCGTTTTCGTGTCGGTGAAGGGCGAGCCGTTCCTGCTGCCCGGTTCCCGATAGACGCCGAACCGCGGCCCACCGTTTGGCATTCGATCGGCCGGTGTATGGCTGCTCCTTGATCGCCCACGCGAAGAGGAACCGCCGCCCGAGACCTCCTTCCAGCGTGCGCCTTCATGCGCGCTTCATTCGGCGTTTTCGCTTCCCTAAGCGCGTGCTGCCGCCAGCCGTCCTTTTCTGAGGGAACGCCGAGCCGGAGTGGCTGCTTGGAAGATGAACGTACGCGAACAATCCCGTTCAGGCCGCGTTCCACAACCGACTGCTCTACTTGGCTGGAGCAAAAAGGGAGATTCCCATGCGTCGGTTAGCAATCACAGCATTTGTTGGCTTCGGTATTGCCGCTTCGTTGACGTCGGTGCATGCCGGCGAGGCACTGCCCAGAGACGTTGCTCGGCGCCTCGACAAGCAGGCGGCCGAATTCACGATGAGCGAAGCCAAGCGCGAGCGCCTGATGATCATTCAGGAGAATATGGGGCGCCAGCGCTACTATGAACGCCGTCACGGCTATGGTGGCGGATACGGCTACGGACGCCGATATGGCGGTCCGCCGCCCTGGGCGCCGGCATATGGCTATCGCCGCGACTACGATGACCGTTGGTGATCGGGCGCGGGGACAGCAATGACGGACGCCTGCGATAGGTTGGCTGGGCTTCTCTCCGTTTCGCGGGATCAAGACACCAGGCGCCGCTCTGCAGCCCATTCCGCCGAACCGGGTGCCCGGTTAATGTCCGTTTTCGAGGTTCAGGTGAAAGGTGGCCGCGAATTGCCGGCCATCCGGCGCCGGCGCGCCTGAAAAACGCAGTTCAGGGGCCGGTCCTCTCGGAGGCGTTACGCTAGCTGACGGCTGGACCGTTCGTAGATCCTGGCTCCCGTCTGCGCATCCACGCCCTCCAGAACGACGTCATAGCCCCAGAGCTGGTGGATACGGCGCAGCGTCGCATCGCAGCTCGCGCTTTCCAGCAGAATGCCGCCATTGACTCGGTGTTGCAGGCGCAGATGCCTCTGGCCGAGCAGATCCACATCCACGACCTGGATATCCGAATAGCTCGTTCCGATGTCGTATTTCTGGGCGAGAGCGGCGCGTATCCGTTCGTAGCCGCGTTCGTTATGGATCGACGCTACGGTGTAGAAGCGCTCATCGGCCGCGTCAGACAGCACGAACATCCGCCATTTTCGGATCAGAGCCGGACTCAGATACTGGCGCATGAAGGATTCGTCGCGGTGATTGGCCCAGGCGTCGAGCAGGATTGCGCGCCAATCGCCTTTGCCCGCGATTTCGGGAAACCAGTCACGATCCTCAGCAGTGGGCTCGGTGGCGATGCGTTGGATGTCCTGCATCATGTCCAGGCCGAGCGCATAAGGATTGATGCCGGAAAAGCGGGGATCGTCGAAGGCAGGCTGGAAGATGACATTCGAGTGGTTCCGCAGGATTTCCAGCATGGCGCCTTCGCTGATCCGGCCCTGGTCGAACAACGCATTCATGACCGTATAGTGCACGAAGGTCGCGCAGCCTTCGTTCATCACCTGCGTCTGCCGCTGGGGGTAGAAGTACTGCGCGATGACGCGGACGATTCTGAGGATCTCGCGCTGCCAGGGCTCGAGGATCAGGCTGTTCTTTTCGAGGAAATAGAGGAGGTTCTCTTCCGGGAGATTGAGCGCCTTCTTCCGCTCGGCGACGCTGGCTTCCGCCTCGTCGGCCTTGCTGCCATCGGCCGGGCGCGGGACGGTGCGCCAGAGATCGTTATAGGAGCGCTCTTCGTACTCCAGCCGCTCGCGCAGTCCTTCGCGCTGCTTGTCGGATGAGAGCTTGGGAGGGCGGCGATAGCGAAACACGCCCTGGTCCATCAGCGCGTGCGCAGCATCCAGAATCGCTTCCACCGCCGCGACGCCGTGTCTTTCCTCGCAGCGGGCCATGAAGCCCTTGGCGAAATCGAGATAGCCCAGGATGGCGCTGGCATCCGTCCATTGCTGGAACAGATAGTTGTTCTTGAAAAAGTGGTTGTGGCCCAATGCCGCGTGAGCGGTCACCAGGGCCTGCAAGGCCATGGTGTTCTCTTCCATCAGATAGACGATGCAGGGATTGGAGTTGATCACCAGCTCATAGGCGAGGCCGCGCCCGCCCTTGCGATAGAGCAGTTCGTGATGGAGGAAATGCTTGCCGAAGGACCAGTGGCGATACATCAGCGGCATGCCGATGGAAGAGTAGGCATCGAGCATCTGCTCGGAAGAAATGACTTCCATCTGAACCGGATAGATATCGAGATGGAGTTCTTCCTTCGCGACGGCCTCGATGACGTCGTAAGCATGCGAGAGGGTCTGGAAGTTCCAGTCGGAGCCGGAAAACAGCAAGTCGGATCTGTGCGCGTACCTGGGCATCGGCGCTCCTTTCAGTCGCGCTGCAGTGCCGGTTGCTTCGTGAAGAGCTGGCGAAAGACCGGGTAGATGTCGGCCGCCTTGGCGATGCGGCTCATGTCGAAGTTCGGCCATCTGTCCCTGACCGTCCGATAAGCACGCCAGAGCGATGTCCCGTTGTCCGTGGAGCCGAATATCTCGCTCTCGCGCTCGTCGATGATCTCGACATAGGCGAAATACTGACACAGGCGCATGATCTCGCCGTCCATCAGGCTGAGGCAGCGATCGGAATCCGTCGCGAGGTTGTCGCCGTCCGACGCCTGGGCGGCATAGATGTTCCATTCCCGGCTGGGATAGCGCTGCGTGATGATGCGCTGCATCTCCTCCAGCGCAGTCGAGACGACGGTGCCGCCGCTCTGCGTGCTGTAGAAGAAGGTCTCCTCATCCACCTCCTTGGCCTCATGGGTATGGCGGATGAAGACGATGTCGGTGCGGTCGTAGCGGCGCTTCAGGAACAGATGCAGCAGGACGAAGAAGCGCTTGGCGAGGTCCTTTTCGCGTTCGCCCATGGAGCCGGAGACGTCCATGAGGCAGAACATCACCGCCTTCGCGTTCGGAAGGGGCTGCGGGTCAAAACGGTTGAAGCGGATATCGACCGGGTCGACGAAGGCGATAACGCGACGACGGCGTTCCAGCCGGTCGAGTTCCTCGCGCAAGGCGGCGATACGCTGGCGGGTCTCGGGATCGGTCCGGCCGGAATCGAGGCTGGCCAGCTCGCGCAGGATCGCCTCGAGCTCCTCGCGTTTGGGTCGCCGGAGCGCAATCCGGCGGCCGTGACTGTTCCGCATGGTGCGCGCGACGCTGATGTTGGTCGGCGACCCGCTCACCGAAAAGCCGGCCCGTCGCGGCTTGAAGGCGAGAATTTCCTGGAGATTGAGCTTGACCATGTCGGGAAGCTCGAGATCCTCGAAGAACAGGTCGAGCACCTCCTCGCGCGACAGAACGAAACGAAAATCATCCTCGGATGACTGCGAGCCCGGTGCCGATCCGGCTCCGCCGCCTTGGCCCGGCTTCGGCATCCGGTCGCCCGCGGAGAAATGCTTGTTGCCAGGCAGGACGTACTGGCGATGTCCGCTATCCTTCGCAACGCGGAAGTTCGGCTCGCTCGTCTCGTTCGCCGGCACCGAGACGACATGCTCACCATCCGCGTCGGCGATCTTCCCGGCTCGGATCTGTTCCTGGATGTTTCGCTTCAGCTCCGTGCGCACGCGGCGCAGGAAGCGCTGGCGATTGCCAAGGCTTTTGTCCTTCGGGTTCAATCGACGGTCGATGAAGATGGGCATGGGACCGCTCGGGCCGACGTTAACCCGCCTTGTTCACGCGCATGTACCAATCCACGAGGCGCCGGACCTGGCGCTCGGTATAGCCCCGCTCCACCATGCGCTCGACGAAACCCAGGTGCCGCTTCTCAGTCACGCTGTCCTGCTTCGAGCCGAAACTGATGACGGGCAGCAGGTCCTCGACCTGTCCGAACATCCGCTTCTCGATGACTTCGCGCAGCTTTTCGTAGCTGGTCCATGACGGGTTGCGGCCGTTGTTGCGGGCCCGCGCACGCAGCGTGAACTTCACGACCTCGTTACGGAAATCCTTGGGATTGGCGATGCCGGCCGGCTTCTCGATCTGGGACAGTTCATTGTCCAGAACCTGCCGGTTGAGGATCTGGCCGGTATCGGGGTCCTTGTAATCCTGATCTTCCACCCATGCATCGGCATAGGCGATGTAGCGGTCGAACAGGTTCTGCCCGTACTCCCCGTAGGATTCGAGATAGGCCTTCTGGATCTCGTGGCCGATGAATTCGGCGTAGCGCGTCGCGAGTTCCGACTTGATGAAGTCGAGATAGGCCGCTTCCGTTTCCTTGGGGAACTGCTCGCGCTTGATGGCTCCCTCCAGGATGTACATCAGGTGCACGGGATCGGCAGCGAGCTCCTGCGTGTCGTAGTTGAATGTCTGCGAAAGGATCTTGAAGGCGAAGCGCGTGCTCACGCCGGTCATGCCTTCGTCGACTCCGGCGGCGTCGCGGTATTCCTGGATCGCCTTCGCCTTCGGCTCCAGCTCCTTGAGGTTCTCGCCGTCATAGACGCGCATCTTGGTATAGAGGGGCGAATTCTCGAATTCGGTCAGCCGTGTCGAGACCGAGAAGCGGCTGAGAATATCGAGCACTTCGGGTGCGCAGGGGCTGTCGGCAAGCTCGCTTTCGCGCAGCAGCTTCTCGTAGATCTCCCGCTCTTCGGTGACGCGCAGGCAATAGGGTACCTTGACCACCATAATGCGGTCGAGGAAGGCCTCGTTGTTCTTGTTGCTCTTGAACTGCAGCCATTCGGACTCGTTGGAGTGAGCCAGCACGATGCCCTGATAGGGGAATGCGCCGAAGTTCTCGGTGCCGTTGTAGCTGCCCTCCTGGGTCGCGGTGAGCAGGGGATGCAAAACCTTGATCGGTGCCTTGAACATCTCGACGAATTCGAGCAGGCCCTGCGTCGTACGGTTCAGCCCGCCGCTATAGGAATAGGCGTCCGGGTCCGACTGGCTGAAATTTTCGAGCTGGCGGATATCCACCTTGCCGACCAGTGTCGAGACATCCTGGTTGTTCTCGTCCCCCGGCTCGGTCTTGGCGATGCCGATCTGGCGCAGCCGCGACGGCATCAGCCTGACCACGCTGAACTTGGAGATGTCGCCGGATAATTCGTCCAGTCGCTTCGCTGCCCAGGGCGAAATGAGGCCGTTCAGCCTGCGCCGCGCGATGCCGTATTTGTCCTCGAAGAGGCCGCCCATGCGCTCCGGATGGAACAGGCCCAGCGGCGATTCGAAAACAGGGCTGATCTTGCCGCCCACCTTGAGCGTGTAGAACGGCCGCTCCTCCATGAGCTTCTTCAGCCGCTCTGCCAGCGAGGACTTCCCGCCGCCGACGGGCCCGAGCAGGTAGAGGATCTGCTTGCGCTCCTCCAGCCCTTGCGAAGCATAGCGGAAATAACCCGCGATCCGCTCGATCGTATCCTCCATGCCGTAGAAATCGGCGAAGGAAGGATAGATCTTGATGGTCCGATTGGCGAAAATCCGACCAAGCCGCTCATCCTTGCTGGTATCGAGAAGTTTCGGTGCGCCGATCGCATCGACCATCCGCTCGGCCGCGGACGCGTACATCGACTTATCTTCGCGACATGCCAGCAGGTATTCCTGCAGGCTCATCTCCTCCTGTGAGTAGCTCCGGTAATCCTCGGAGAATAAGCGGAATACCTCGCTGTCTCTCTCGATCATGGCAGCCATCCACCGATTGGTGGTCTCCTCGACGACGGCCCTCAACATCCAACAGATGATAGTCGTGCAAGTTCCTGTCCAGTGCCTGAACGGCTGCTGCGACAACGGCGCTGCGCCGTCGGGGCAGTCAAGCGTTCGGGCGGCCGACATCTCTGCTGCAGGCGGCGGCCTAGCGCCCTGACGATATGATGCATCACGCGTGCCATCGTGGCGGTGGTGCCATCATTGCCTTGCTGCGGCTGCCGTGCACGGGCTGCGATTCGCAAGACCTGCAGCAAGCATGGTCGCAAATGACCCTGCATTCAACTGAATTCGGCCCGCGCGATGAGGCAGCCGGGCGGCGCCGGGCACCACTTATGCGGTTTGCCGCGCCGATCTCGCGATCCGGGATGCGGCAGGCGGGTTTCGCGGTGCGCGAGACCGCAATCGTGAAGACTGCTATGGTCGATATGGTTGCTCGCTCTCAATCTTGGAAATCTGTGCCGGAGTGACACGATGTCGCTTGTTTATAGGCCAGCTCGAGCGAACGATCTGGCAGCTGCCGATGCTCTGGTGGTGGCCAGCATCAACGAACTCACTATTCGTCATGGCTTCGGCCCCATGGCGTCGGCCAGCCCCCCGAGCTTTCAGCTGTTTTCGCTCGAAGACGACCCCGATGGCCTGTGGGTCGCTGAGGATAGCCGCGCGATGCTGGGCTTTGCCTGGAGCTGGGTTTGTGGGGATGTCTGGTTCCTGGCCCAGCTCTTCGTCGATCCGGCCCGACAGGGCGAGGGCATCGGAAACGAGCTGTTGGAACGAACCATGGAGCATGCCCGGAAATCAGGGGCGGCTCACAAGGCGTTGATTACCTTCACCTTCAATCGCGTCTCGCAGGGCCTGTATATGCGGCACGGGCTCTTTCCCAGGATGCCGGTCTACTTGTTCAACGCCGCGCGCGATCGGGTGGCGCAGGCGTTGCCGGAGCCGCGATTGCGAGCCGCGGCGATCGACGACAGCGCTGCTACCATGGAGAAGCTCGCCGCGATCGATTCAAGCGCCATCGGCATCTCGCGGGAAAAGCATCATCGCCACCTGCTCAATGACGCGGCGGTCGGGGGTGTCTTGCTCCACGCCGGCAGCGAATGCGTCGGCTACGCCTATATCAGCGCCAGCGGGCATATCGGGCCGCTCGCCGTCACGAGGTCTGGCATTCTTCGCGATGCCTTCTCGACGGCGTTGCGATTGGCGGCAGATAGCTCTGTCGAGAAGATTTCCGCTTTTCTGCCAGGTACCTGCGACAGCGTCTTAAGCCTTGCAGTGAAACAAGGCATGCGTATCAGCTTTCCCATGCTGCTGATAGCGTCGCCCGGCTATGGCGGCTGGACGCAGTATCTGCCGCGAAACCCAGGCTTCATGTGATTGCCAGGGCCTCGGTGCGACCTGTGTCATCGCGGCAGACGGATGGTCGTTCGGGGTCGCTCACCGCAGCGGGGGCCAGCGCAAATGTTCGGCGATGTAGATCATAACGTTCGATTGAATGCGTTTGCTTGGATCGTTTTTCTAAAAGATGGTGCCACAGAGAAAGAGTTTTTCTAATCCTTGGCGCCCCCATCCATGAATGACGTTTCCGGACCCTTCCGTTCGCCGATGCTGCGAGCCGGGCAACTTCTGCCTGGCTTCGGGCTTTGCGTGCTCATCAGTGCTGCGGCCTACGGCCTTGAAGTGCTGGAAGCGCATTTTACGGGGCGTGCGTGGCTGGAAGCTCTCGTGCTGGCCATCCTGCTCGGAACCACGGTGAGGACCCTTTGGACCCCGTCGAAGTTCTGGCTGCCGGGAATCGCGTTCTCGTCAAAGACGGTTCTGGAAATCGCGATCGTGCTCCTCGGCGCGTCGCTCAATGCCGAGGCCATCATCGCAGCCGGCCCGAGCCTGATCGTCGGCATCGCCGCAGTCGTCGCCGTCGCGCTTGCCGTCAGCTTTCTGATCGGACGCATGCTCGGCCTGCCCAAGCGCATGGCGGTCCTGGTCGCCTGCGGCAATTCGATCTGCGGCAACTCGGCCATCGCGGCGGTGGCGCCCGTGATCGGCGCAAGCGGTCACGACGTTGCATCGTCCATTGCATTCACAGCTGTGCTGGGCGTCCTGGTGGTGCTGGGCCTGCCGCTGCTGGTGCCGCTGCTGCATCTGTCGGACATCCAATACGGGGTGCTGGCTGGCCTCACCGTCTACGCCGTCCCGCAGGTTCTCGCGGCAACGGCGCCGGTAGCGGCCGCAAGCGTCCAGATCGGCACGCTCGTCAAGCTCGTGCGCGTGCTGATGCTTGGACCGGTCGTCGTCGTCCTTTCAATTCTGAGCAGCCGAGCGCAGGCCAAGGCGAATAACCTCACCGCAGAGAACCAGCCCCGTCGCGGCGTGCCCGTGCACAAGCTCGTCCCTTGGTTCATCATCGCCTTCCTGGCGATGGCGGCGCTCCGTTCGCACGGCGGTATCCCGCAGGCCGCACTTGGCCCTATCGCTCAAACTGCGACCATCCTCACCATCATCTCGATGGCCGCATTGGGCCTAGGCGTCGACATCCGCGCGGTTGCCAGGGCCGGCCGCAGCGTAACAGCTGCGGTTTCGCTCTCTCTGCTCGCGCTTGCCGCGGTCAGCGTCGGTCTGATCCGGCTGCTGGGCATCTCGTAGGTCTGCATCGAGGCTCCCGGCGGCGTCACTGCCAGCGGGAGCGACACGGCATCAGGTTCGGGAGGTGTCACCCTGCGAGCGATGATCGAAGAAGCGTTGCGCAGCAACTGGAAGAGCCTTTTTTCCTATGCGCTCCGCCTGACCGACAATCCCGACGCTGCCGCGGATCTGGTGCAGTCCTGCGCTCTCAAGGCACTCGGGAGCTCGGGTGCTCAGCCTCGCCCTGAAGCCGTTCGCGCCTGGTTGTTCAAGATCGTCCGCAATGCCTGGATCGACAATTATCGCCGCGCGCGCCACATCCCTGATGTGCCCGAAAGCGGAGCGCTGGAGGAGGGCCCTGGCTTCGACCATCGCTATGATGACAGCCTTATCGCCGAAATCACCGTTCGGCAGGCCTTGAAGCGGATACCGCCCGACCACCGCGAGATCGTCGAACTGGTCGATCTGGCGGGCTTCAGCTATGGCGAGGTCGCGTCTATTCTCGGGGTGCCGCAAGGGACGATCATGAGCCGGTTGAGCCGGGCGAGGCAGGCATTGCTGGCCGTCATCGAGCGCGAGAATCTGCGCCCCCTCCAGTCGAGGCGCCGCCGTCATGCACGGTGAGGAATCGGCCGGGGACGGCGGAGTTTCCCTCGATAGGCTGAATGCCTATGTCGACGACGAGCTTTCTGCGGAGGAAGCGGCCGAGGTTGCGGCGGCGATCGCCTGTGACCCACGGCTGGCCGAGCGTGTGGCAACGCTGTCGCGGCTGCGCGCCGTCGCACGCCGCTTGCCTCCCGAAATGGCGCCGCCCGCATTCATGCTGCCGCCCCGGCGCCGTTCGCGAGCGGTCCTGCCTGTCGCCGCCGCTCTGGCGCTCGCGGCCTGCATCGGTTTCCTCGCCCTGCTCTCCGGCTCGGCGAAAGCTCCTGACGGAGGGCTCGCAGCCGCGATGTCAGCTCATCGCCACTGGATAGCAGAAGGTCAGCCGGAAATGCCGGAGCGACGCGTGCGAGTGGATCTCGCCGCAGCGCAGAGCGGACACCTTCCGGATTTGCGGGCCTCCGGCTTGGAGCTCAGCTATCTTTCGCTCGATCCGACCTCCGGCAATGGCGGCCTGCTCGCGGGCTATCGCGGCCCCCATGGCTGCCGGCTCGGGCTCTGGATGGCGCCGCATTCCGGACGCTGGGGTGCGACGCCGGTGAAAAGCGATCGCGATGAATTGCGCATACGCGCCTGGAGCACGGTCGGCGCCGACTACGCGCTGATGAGCAGCGGCATGGATCCCGCGCGGCTCGATCGCCTCGCCGATGTCATCGCCAATCTGATCCGTCAGAAGCTGGAGCCGACGGACGAGCAGGTCGCGGCTCTCAGGGACGTGCCGAATATCGGTCAGCCCTGCGGCGCCTGACCGTTTTCTTTCCTTGATATGGAATAGATCGACGCTCTGATGCGTCTCAATCTCCAGAGGAGTGTGTCCTCGGGAGAAACGCCATGTTGAACAGACGACAGATGCTCACATCTGCCGGCCGTGCGGCTTTGGGGCTGGGAGCCGCCGCGATCGCTGGATCGCGCTTCTCGGCCCTGGCCGCCGAAACCGTCAAATTGCCCTTCCAGAATGGCGAGCGCGAACTCGTCAAAGTGCCGGGCAAACGCCCGCTGATTCAGCAGACAGCCCGCCCGCCGCAGCTCGAGACGCCATTCTCGGTCTTCAATGACGGCGTGGTCACGCCGAACGACGCCTTCTTCGTTCGCTACCATCTCGCCGACATTCCGCTGGAGATCGACCCGGAAACGTTTCGGCTCGAGGTGAAGGGCAAGGTGTCCAAACCGCTCTCGCTGTCGCTGCGCGAGTTGAAGAGCGGCTTCCCTGCGGTCGAGGTCGTCGCGGTCAACCAGTGCTCCGGCAACAGCCGCGGCTTCGTCGAGCCCCGGGTCGCCGGCGGCCAGCTCGGAAACGGCGCCATGGGCAACGCGCGCTGGCGCGGCGTCTCGCTCAAGGCCGTCCTGGAGCGAGCCGGTGTCCAACCAGGGGCGGTGCAGGTCTCCTTCGACGGCCTCGACGGTCCGGTTGCGCCCGATACGCCCGATTTCACGAAGGCGCTCGCGCTCGACCATGCCCGCGACGGCGAAGTCATGCTGGCCTATGCCATGAATGGAACCGACCTGCCTTGGCTCAACGGCTATCCGCTGCGCCTGGTCGTGCCGGGCTATTACGGGACCTATTGGGTCAAGCACCTGAACGAGATCACCGTGCTGGACAAGGAGCTCGACAGCTTCTGGATGAAAACGGCCTACCGGATCCCCGACAATGACTGCGCCTGCGTCGAGCCTGGAAAGGCGCCCGTGGCGACGATTCCAATCAACCGATTCACCGTCCGCTCGTTCATCACTAATGTGCTGGATGGGGCCAAGGTCAAGGCTGGTAGACTTGCGCTGCGCGGCATCGCTTTCGATGGCGGTTCCGGCATCGCCGAAGTCCAGGTTTCCGGCGATGGCGGCCAGACCTGGGTCAAGGCTGGCCTCGGGCACGATCTCGGCAAGTACTCCTTCCGCGAATGGAAGGCGGACGTCTCCGTCGCATCCGGCGAGCAGAAGTTGATGGTCAAGGCGACCAACGCCAAGGGGCAGACCCAGCCGATGCAGCCGCTCTGGAACCCGTCCGGCTATCTGCGCAACGTCGTCGAAACGACGCGCGTCATGGCCGCGTGAGGGAGAATGTCATGACGACGATCACTCGCCCGCGCGCGTTCGGCGCCGCATTCATCCTCGCATGCACTCTTGCCGGAACCGCGCTCGCGGCTCCGAAGACCTATAAGCTGCCGGAAGAGACGGCCGCGCTCAAACCCGGCGCCGAGCCGGGCTTCGAGGCCGCCAAAAACAACTGCATGGCTTGCCACTCGGCCGACTACGTCAATTATCAGCCGAGCAAGAAGGGGCAGGCCTTCTGGGACGCCGAGGTCCAGAAGATGATCAAGGTCTACAAGGCTCCCATCGACGACAAGGATGCCAAGGCCATCGCAGAATATCTGGGCCAGACCTACTGACCGACGCGGAGCTGCGCCGGGGTCTGCTTCCAGCCACGGATTGTCCCTATCGAACTGGCGGCCCTTTGCGGGGCCGCCATTTCTGCGCCTGGTCGTCGTTACCGATCGAAAAGCCCGGATCGTGCGAGGGCGCTCGCCGTGCTGGGGCTGAAGGCGGCCGGGATATCGTACACCAGGACCAGCCTCAGCAATGCCTTCACGTCGACGTCGTGAGGTTGGGCGGCGAGGGGATCCGGAAAGAACAGAAGGACGTCCAATTCGCCTTGCGCAATCATCGCCCCAACCTGCTGATCGCCGCCAAGCGGGCCGCTTTTGACGAGGCGGATAGTGAGATCGGGAAGCGAGGACTTCAACACGCCACCAGTCGTCGCGGTCGCGACCACGGTATGGCGCGCGATCAAGCCGGCATGCTGTACGGCCCAGGCCGCAAGATCCGGCTTCTTGCTGTCATGGGCCACCATACCGATCGTGAGAGACATGGCGCTCAGCCCCCGAAGACGCGCTTGAGTTCCTCGACTTCGGTTTCAACACGAAGCTTGTCGCTGCGGCCGGAGCGGAGGATCAGAAGCTTCGCAGTCTCGTCGAGCTCGTCCGCCGCGTAAACAGCGCTTTGGAAATCCTTCCCAGGAGATATGGCGCACTTCGGGCTCTTGCCGCACGCTATCCCGACCCGTTGTCCGGTGGCCAGCAGCAGCGCGTCGCGATCTGCCGTGCCCTCGTCTACGAGCGGAAGGGTCCTGCTCCTCGACGAACCTCTCTCGAATCTCGACGCCGCGCCGGGTCACGAGCTTTCAGCGTGCGCGCAAACCTCGTGCGACACTCATGGCTCGCCTGATTGCGGTTATGGCGGCCCCGGCGGCTATGAGCCAGAGAGCGATAATCAGCACCTCGTTGTGGCCGCGCCAGAGCGGTTCCAGCAGTGACAGCAGGGCCGCCGCGGTGATCGTCGCCATGCGGTGCTGCTTGGCCATCGGGCCCGAGAAATCGGCCGGCAGCCCGCAGGCGCGGCCGAGTTCGCGCGTATACGCGGTCAGCACGGCAAAACCGGCAGCCGCCCAGCCCAGGGCCGGCACGCCAGCCCCGCAACCGGCGCCGACGAGAATGAGGATATCGGCAACGCGATCCGGGAATTCGTTCCAGAACGGCCCATCGGGCTCCTGCTTGCTGCCTTCGATGGCCACCATTCCGTCGAACAGGTTGCACAGCAATCTGAGCTGACAGAACAGGGCGGCGGCCAGGAGCAGGGCGGCGCGTGGGCCGGCCTCCGCCGCGCCCGCCTGCCAGAAGGTGATGCCGGCGAAAGCCGCCATCACCATGCTCGCCATCGAAATCTGGTTCGGCGTGATAGCGGCAGCGCTCAGCCGTCGGGCGATGGAGCGGGCCCAGCCGGAATCGCGGCTGGCGAGCGGGCGTCGATTCTCGTCCTGCGCCATCGTTCAGGCCTTCCCGATACGCCAGAGCGAATAATTGTAGAGCGCGGCGTAGCTCGTCGCGACGGTGAGGGGCACGGCGATCGTCCTTGCGATCTCGGGCGTGCCGCCGATCGTGTGGATGACGGTCAGCACGCTTGCGGAGACGAGCCCGGCGATCAAGGGCGGCGCCAGAAGCGCGGCGAGGCCGGTGAAGCGGCCGGCGAGATATTCGATGCATCGCTTCAGGACGAGCGTGATCGAGGCCGAGAGCGCACCCTGGATCAGCCCCGCTTGGAGCGGAGCCGGCATCGCATGGCCGCGGTTGGCGAAGGCCGCCCAACTCCCCATGGCGAGGAAGGCAAAGGCGACATGGACGATGCTGCTGCGCATCAGGCGTGCGATCGGCCGGGTCATACGGCCGACCATCCGTAGCGGACCAGATGGAAGAAGATCGGGGCTGAGAACACGACCGAGTCGAGCCGGTCGATGAAGCCGCCATGGCCGGCGATCAGATGGCCCCAATCCTTGACGCCGCGGTCGCGCTTGATCGCGGACATGACGAGCCCGCCGAAGAAGCCCATCAGAACGATCACCAGCGACAGGAAGGCGGCTTGGAGCGGCGTGAAGGGCGTCATCCAGGAGAGACCGGCGCCGACGGCGGTCGCGCTAAGCGCGCCGCCGACGAAGCCCTCGACGGTTTTCGAGGGCGAGAGCTTCGGCGCGATCTTGGTGCGGCCCAAAAGCTTGCCCCAGACATATTGCAGGACGTCGCTGATCTGCACGACGATGACCAGAAAGGCGATCAGCAGGACATTGCGTCCCTGATAGCCGGCGATGTCGAGGTTCAGCAGCGCCGGCACATGCGAGGTGCTGAACACGCAGATCATCAGCGCCCACTGCACTTCGGCGATGCGCACGAGGAAATGGTCGGTGTCGCCGCGCAAAGCCGCGATGATCGGCATCAGCAGGAAGGCGTAGACCGGGATGAAGATCGAGTAGAGCCCGTACCATTCGATCCAGATCAGGTAGTATTGCACCGGCAGCACGACGAAGAAGGCGGCCGCCAGCGCCCAGTGGTCGGCCCGGCGCGTATCGATCAGCGTGATGAACTCGCGCAGGGCTGCGAAGGAGCAGAAAGTAAAGAGCAGCGTCACGCCGGTCTTGCCGCCGATCAGCGCCAGCGCCATCAGCACGACCATGACCCACCAGGCCCGGATGCGGTCGTTGAGGTTCTCGACCACGGCGTTAGAGCCGTCCGGCGAGAATCTGCGCTGCAGCACGAAGCCGATAGCGGAGGCGAGGACGAGGACGCCGAGGATGCCGGCGAGCACGGCCACCAGATCGGGATGCGGCATCGTCATGACGCGTTCGCCTTGGGGGACAGGGCGAGCAACGCGGCTTCGGCTCTTGCCAGGAAATCCTGCTTCGTTTCCGCATCGGCAAGACGGAGCGGCGCGCCGAAGGTGACGGTGCAGATCAGCGGGATCGGCACGAACTCGCCCTTGGGCATGACGCGGTTGAGGTTGTCGATCCAGGCCGGCACGAGGACGACGTCCGGCCGCGCCTTTGCCAGGTGGAACAGCCCGCTCTTGAACGGCAGGAGCGGGGCCTCCGTGGTGTTGCGCGTGCCTTCCGGGAAGACGATGAGGGACGAGCCGGCATTCAACGCTTCTGTCATCTGGGCGATCGGATCACATGTGCGGCTCGCGCGGTCGCGATCGATCAGAACGGCGTTGAAGACATCGCAACCGATGAAGCGCCTCATGCGGCTCTTCAGCCAGTAATCGCTCCCGGCGACCGGCCGCGTCTCAAATCGCATGCGGCGCGGCAAAACGGTCCAGATCAGGACGAAATCGCCATGGCTCGCATGATTGGCATAATAGATCCGCTGCTCGGCGGCCGGGGCCACACCTACCCACCGTCCGCGGACGGCGGTCAGGAAGCGGGCGAAGAACAGGATCAGCGTGCCCGCCAATCTGATCCATGCTTCATGCATGTCTTAGCCCCGATTGCCGCCCCACCGCTGAGGTAGCGTTCAATTCCGGCGCTGTCGATATTGTTCGAAGTCGGAAAATGGCCTCGCAGCAGCGCACGGATCAATGTCGCGAATATCCGGCGCTGCAAGGACGTCGTCAGCAGCCGATCACCTTGAATTCCACCCGCCGGTCGAGCGCGTCGCTGCTGTCGTCCTTGCCGGTTCCGATGAGGTTTTCCTTGAAGCCGCGCCCGGTCGCGATCATGCGGTTGCGGTTATCCGGGGCGCCGGTCAGCAGCAGATCCATGACGAACTGGGCGCGCAGCGTCGAAAGGCGCTCGTTCACCTGCGGTAGCCCGGTGTGCGAGGTGTGCCCGACGATCTCCAGGCAGGCTCCTTTCTGACGGGCATGCGTCGCGATCTGGCTCAGCCACATCGGATAGGGTTCGGTGATCCGCGGATCGTCGATGAACTGGGTGGTGCCGGGCTTGAACAGCAGCTTCACCATCAACTGGTTGGTCCCCAGCCCGTAATCGACGAGGTCGCCGAAGGCATCGACCATGTCGTCGCGCCGCGCGAGCTTTGTGGCGGCGAGGTAGGTCCCGATCCTGACCCGGTGCTGCTCGCCTCCAGGCAGTTTGCGCGCGGCCCGATAATAGGCCAGCGCCTCGCGGAAATGCTGCGCTTCATAGGCAAGGATGCCGTCATTGACCAAGGCATTCGCCGTCAACCGTTCGACATAGGCCGGATCGATCGCCTCGCCGAGCTTCGTGCCCTGACAGGTCTTGATATAGGCGTTGGTGGCCTGGTCCTGCGCCCAGAGCGGCGAGTCGCGGTAGAATGGGGTCGGCGTCACGTCGACGCCCTCGATCTGGGCACGCGCCACGCCCTTCGAGACGACGCTGTTCGTTTTCAGATCCGCCAGCGTCAGGCAGATCCGATAGGCGTCCCGCGGGCCGTCCGCCGCACCCTGGTTGTTGACGGCGGTGAAGGTGCCGACCAGCACGACAGGCTTGCGCGCCAGCGCCTCGCTATCGAAGGCGCGGACAGTGAAGCGCGGATAGGATTTGCCGATGATCTCGATCAGCGTCTGCTGCATCGTGCGCGTGGCGCTGGATTGCGAGCCGGAGGCAGCGTCGATCAGCGGGTCGATGACGAGATCGATCTGCTGTTCAGTGAGCGCGGCCTTGCCGAAGAGGTCGTCGGCAGCCTTCTGAAGCGCTTGCTGGAAAGGCGCCGGCGTGGGCGGCGGCGGCGATTGTGCCCAGGCGGCCGCGCTCGCCAGAAGCGTCAGCGGAGTCAAAATTCGGCCGAGGCGCGCGGCGATCGACATGCTCCATTCCTCCCTGTGCGTGCCGGCTTTCGCCTCACCTGGTCCCACGCCGCTCAGCGGCATTGCTGAAGCTGCTCGCGCGCCGCCGGCGTGAGATCGCCGAGCTGGGCGCGGAGCAGGAGTTCGCCGCAATTCGTCTTGGCCGGCGCGCCGGCTGCCGGATCGGCACGGCGCTCGGCCGGGCGCGGCGCACTTGCCGGCACGGCCTGCGGCTGCGCCGACCGGTCGGCCGGCGAGGGCGTCAGAGTGCCGAGCCGCGCCGCCAGCGCCTGCTCGACATTGCGGCGCTCTTCAGCCAGGCGCCGCTTCTCGGTTTCGAGCGCAGCCAGTTCCTTCTCGCGCCGGGCCAGTTCGTCGGCGAGACGGGAGCGTTCGGCAGCGTCCCCGGTCGGTGGCTTGGGCTGGATAGGAGCCGGCCTCGCCCGCGTGCTGTCCCCGCTCGCAGGTGGCGGCGGCGGGACCGCTTCGTCGGGCTCCTGCCGGGCAAGATCGGTCGCGGCCTGCTGGCGCCCCTGTTCGGCTCGCTCGACACGCTCCAGCAGCGCGCGCTCGCGCTCTGCGAACTCGCGCACCAGCCGGTCGCGTTCATTCGTCGCGAGCGAGCGGCGCTCGATCAGGTCGAGACGCGTGCGCGCATCGATGGCGAAGAAGCTCGCCGGATAGCGCTGGATGAAATCCCGGAGCACGCCGGGCTCGTCGCTGGAGCGGATGCGCTGCCAGATATCGGCATCGGTCTCCTCACGGTTGAGGTAGAAATCGCCGAGCAGCGACAGCGAGAGCTCAGGGGTCTGCCGGCCGGAGGTCGCATCGTAGACGCTCTTCTGGACGCGGCGGAACAGCGTCGCCACCTCCAGGCCTGGCTGGTCGATCTCGCGCACCAGCGCGGCCGTGAACGGGCTGTTGCGGCCGGCGCCGTCGGCGGCGACGTCGTTGGCCTGCGTCGCATAGGCGATGACCATGCCCTGCGCCCGCGCCACGGGCGCCAGGCCCGAGCTGACAGAGAAGCCGCGCGTCGCCTGCCTCTTGGCGAGCTGGTTGACGAAGGGGTTGTTGCGGCAGGCGTCCAGCACCATGATCTTGACGCCCTTGGCGAAGTTCAGCGCCGTGACGACGTCGTTCAGCCGCGTCGTCTCATATTGGACGCCGACCTCGTCCTCTATCTTGGCTTCGACCGGCACGAGGTAGTTCTCGCCGTTGAACTGGAAGCCGTGGCCGGCGAAATAAAACATCGCGGCATCGGCGTCCTGCGCCAGCCGGGCGAAGCGCGTGAGCGCCGCATCCATGCCGCGCTTGTCGAGATCGATGCCGTCGATCACCTCGAAGCCGACCTTGCGCAGTGCCCCGGCCATGTCGCGGGCGTCGTTGACCGTATTCGGCAGGGCGGGGGCGTTGCGATAGCTGGAATTGCCGATGACGAGCGCGACACGGCGCTCCGGAACCGGCGCCGCCATGGCCAGCCCCGTCAGCATGAGCATGACCAGCCCGCAAAGTCTGGCGATGAGGATCATGACCGCCTTCCCCGCGTGAGGCTAACGCATGACTTCGCCGGACTCCAGAACAAAGCCGCTCCAGCTACGTAAGCGCCGAGTGTTCCGCTTGCTGGGGCGCAGCCGCGCTGGTAGCCTCGCAGTGTTCGTCTCGTGGATGGGAGACGTCGATGCCATCGAGGGCGCCGCGCCTTATACCCGCCCTGGTACCGGCGGCTCTGGCATGGGCGTTGGCCGTTGCTCTTCCGATCGGCGGGGCGATGGCGCAGGCGCGTGCGATGCAGCGCAGCCCGGCGCCGGCAACTGCGAGGCTGAGCTTCGTGGGGCTCGCCAATAACGACCGCGTCCCCGGCAAGTTCACGGTCCGCTTTGCGATCAGCGGCATGGAGGTCGCGCCCGCCGGGCAGCCCAGACGCAATGCCGGGCACCATCACCTGCTGATCGACACCGAACTTCCTCCGCTCGACCAGCCGATCCCGAGCGACTTCAACCATATCCATTTCGGCGGTGGGCAGACCGAGGCCGAGATCGCGCTGACGCCCGGCCGGCACACGCTCCAGCTTCTCTTCGCCGACCATAATCATGTGCCGCACGACCCTCCGGTCGTGTCCGAGCGGATCACCGTCGAGGTCGCGGCCGATCCGGCCGAGAAGCCGCGTTCCGCCGCTGCGCCCGGTGCCCGTGTCTTCTTCATCGACCTCAAGGACGGCGCCACGATTCCGGCGCATGCAAAGATCCGCTTCGGCGTCGAGGGCATCGCCATCACGCCGGCCGGCACGATGAGCCCCAATGGTGGCCATCACCACCTGCTCGTCGATACGGAGGTTCCGCCGCTCGATCGCGAGATTCCCAGCGATTTCAATCACCTGCATTTCGGGCGTGGCCAGACCGAGGTGGAGCTCTCGCTTCCACCTGGCGAGCATACGCTGCAGCTCCTCCTGGGCGATCACGAGCATGTCCCGCATGACCCTCCGGTGATGTCCGAGCGGATCCGGGTGCGCGTTGTCGACACCGCGCAGGTCGGCCCCGCGGCGCCCGCTGCCCCGGCGGCCGGAGGCGGGCGTCCGCGCACAGCTTCGCCCAACGACGCGGCGGTTTACTTCATCTATCCGAAGGATGGCGAGACGATCTTCCCGACCTCGACGATCCGCTTTGGCTTGCGCAACATGGGTGTGGCGCCTGCCGGCGTCGCCAGGCCGAACACCGGGCACCACCACCTGTTGGTCGATGTCGCGACCCCGGCGCTCGACGAGCCCATCCCCTCGGACCTCAACCATATCCATCTCGGCGGCGGCCAGACGGAGCGGCGCATCACCCTGTTGCCGGGCAAGCACACGCTGCAGCTCCTGCTCGCGGACGAGAACCATGTGCCGCACGATCCGCCGGTCATGTCGGAGCGCATCACCGTGATCGTGATGCCCGGCGGCGGCAAACCCGCGAGGCGTCGATGACAAGTTCGCGCCCTGGCATCGCTGTGCTCCTGGCAGTCTGGTCTTATGCGATGGCCGGCCTCTTCCAGCCGACAGACGCGCTGGCACAGGCCGCAACGCGGCAGAAGGCGCCCCCCGGCGCGGAGGTCTACTTCCACTACCCGCTCGACGGATTGCGCGTGCCTGAGCGCTTCACGGTCCGCATCGGCTTGCGGAACATGGGCGTCGCGCCTGCCGGCGTCGAGCACGCGGCGACAGGCCATCATCATCTGCTGATCGACACCGATCCCGGCCCGCCGGACCAGCCGATTCCGTCCGACTACAACAATATCCATCTTGGCAACGGTCAAACGGAGGTTGTCGTCACCTTGCCGAAAGGGCCTCATACGCTGCAATTATTGGTCGGAGATCACACCCATACGCCGCATGATCCGCCCGTGATGTCGAAGAAAATCACGATCTATGTTCGCTGAGCCCGCGGCGGCCCCAGCCAGCCGCCGATGACGAATGGTCGCCAAGCATGGACTGGTTGCGCTTCTTCCTTCTCGCCGTGCCGCTCATCGCGCTTGCGGCCAGTCCCGCCCTGCCGCAGGAGGCTGCGCCGCCCGCCCGCATCGCGCTGGTGATCGCCAACGGCACCTACCCCGACGCCGCCGTCGCGCAGGCGCCGGCAGAGGGGCGGGCGGTCGCTGCGGCCCTGCGCGACGGCGGCTTCGAGGTGATCGCGATCGAGAACGGCGCCCGTGCGGAGACGCGGCAGGCCATCGCCGAATTTGCCGGCAAGCTGCGGCCCGGTGCGCAGGCCGTCGTCTTCTATTCCGGCCATGCCGTGCAGCAGCGCGACCGCAATTTCATCGTGCCGATGTCGCCTAACCCTGTGCAGGACGCGGTCGATCTCGACGAGGTGATCGACCCGCTGATCATCGCCAAGCCGTCAAGCGCCCTCGTGCTGATCGACGCCAGCCGCGACAATCCCTGGCAGGCGCGGGGCAGGGGCCTTCGCGCGACCGAGCCGCTCGAGACCGTCGCGGTGATGTTCACGGCCTCGCCGGGAAAGACGGTCGCGGATTCCGGGCCCCGCGGGAACCACGCGGTCGAGGAATGGCTGAAGGCGATCCGCACGCCCGGTCTCGACATGGCGGCGGCTGTCGTCCGCGTGCGCGACGCGGTGGCGCGGGCGAGCCGGCGCAGCCAGCAGATCTGGCTTTCATCCGAACCGCCGAAGGGGCTGGTGGTGACACCTGTCGGCCAGCCCGTTGCGGTGGCGCAGGCGAGCCGCGCCGTCATCCTGCCACCGACCGGACCCGACGCCTCGCCGGACGCCTTCGAACTCGCCTTCTGGGAATCGATCCGCAACAGCGAGAATGCCAGCGAGTACCGCGCCTATCTCGACGCCTATCCGAATGGCCGCTTTTCGACGCTGGCGCGCACCCGCGAGCAACTCTACCGGGGCAAGCCCGGGGTGTCTGCAGCCTCGGTCGCTCCGCCCCCGGCTGCGGCAACGCCTGCCGCACCGGCGCCGAAGACCGGACCGATCCGCGATTGCAGCGACTGCCCCGAGCTGACGGCGATACCGCCCGGCTCCTTCCAGATGGGCTCGAACGATCTCTATGAGTTCGAGAAGCCGGTTCACCCCGTCACCATTCGCGGCTTCTATCTCGGCACGCGCGAGATCAGCCTGGATGAATGGGACCGCTGCGTCAGCGAGGGCGGCTGCAACTACCGGCCCGACGATCGCGGCCTTGGGCGCGGCAAGCGCCCCGTCACGGATATTCACTGGAACGACGCCAACGCCTATCTCGCTTGGCTCTCGGCCAAGACCGGCAAGCGCTACCGGCTGCCCAGCGAGAGCGAATGGGAATATGCGGCTCGCGCCGGCACGACGACGACCTATCCATGGGGCCAGACCGTGGAAAAGGACCGCGCGAATTGCCTGGGCTGCAATGATCGGCCACTCCGGAGCGCCGTCCCTTCAGGCCAGTATCCGCCCAATGCCCTCGGCCTCTACGACATGGCCGGCAATGCGGCCGAATGGGTCGCGGATTGCTGGAGCGAAAGTTATCGCAATGCACCGCGCGACGGCAGCGCCTATGTGGTGCCCGGCTGCCGCGAGCGCGTGCTGCGCGGAGGCTCCTTCAACAACGATCCACGCTATCTGCGCTCGGCCGCCCGCTTCAAATACGAGGCCGATGTGCGCTTCTATACAAACGGCTTCCGCGTGGCGCGCGATCTCTGACCAGCGGCGAAATCGCGGATGGGATGGCTCGTTCGGAAAGTGCCTGTAGGCCCGCTGATCATGGGCGGGCGCTGTTCAGTCGAGCAGAATCCGGCGGATTTCCTTCCAGCTTTCCGCGTCGGGCGCGCAGAGCAGCCCGGCCGGGCGCTCGGTTGCGGAATAGCGCCGGCCATCGAGCAGTCGTGCATGGCCACCGGCTTCGCCGTAGAGCAGCACGCCCGGCGCGTGGTCCCAGGGGTTGAGGACGCCGTAGAGCAGGAACTGGCAGCGTCCCGCAGCGGCCAGCCGGTACTCCTGGCCGCAGCAGCGCAGCGACCCGACTTCGAGGAAGGCCGGGAAGCGGCCCGGAAGCGTGCCGCGCATCGGCTCCGGGAAATACTGCCAGCTCGCCATGCCGTTCATGTGCCGCGTCGGGACGGCCGGGGCGACGCGTAGGTCGCGGCTGAAGCCATCCGCACGCCTTAGCCATGCACCTTCGCCGCGCAGCGCCATGGCGCTGTCATCCGCGACCGGATCATGGATCACGGCGGCGGCGATCTCGCCCTTGACGATGACGGCTGCCATCACCGCGAAGAGCGAGAGATCGCTGGCATAATTGAGCGTGCCGTCGATCGGATCGATGACGAAGGCGAGATCGGCATCGGCCAATTGCCCGAGTAGGGCGGGGTCCTTGGTCACCGCCTCCTCGCCGACAAGCGCCGCGCCCGGAAAGGCCTTCGCCAGCTCGGCGCAGATGAAGCGCTCGGCCGCCTCGTCGGCCTCCGTCACCAGATCGCCGGGTGCCTGCTTGGCGCGGATGTCGCCATCAGCCAACCGGCGAAAGCGCGGCATCACCTCGCGGCGAGCCGCCTCGCTCAGGATCGCATGGAGCCGGTCGTGGTCCTGCCGGGTGAAGATCATCCGAGGTCGAACTCGACCAGGATCGGCTGGTGGTCCGAGGCCCGCGTCTCGACGTCGTAGACGATGGAGCGCGCCCGTGCGGCGAGATCCGGCGTCGCCAGCACATAATCGAGGCAACCGGGCGGGCCGTAGGTCTGGTCGCAGATGAAGGCCGATGGCGGATGCGGCGCGTCGCCGCGCAGAACCGGCCAGAGATCGACCAGCGGCGGCACATCGCCCTCGAACGGCGCGAGCAACTGCGCCAGCCCGGCATCATCCGGGCGCATGTTGAAATCGCCGGTCAGGATCGCGCTCGCGGCGTTAGGCGTCGGAGCATAGGTGTGCGGACCGGGCGCTCGCGGCGTCGCCTGTCGCGCAGCGGCCATGCGGTGAACCTGCCGGATGCCCTCGACCTGCGCGGTGCGCAGCATGGAAGAGGAATATTCAAGATGCGTCGTCATCACCCGGATCGGCCCAAAGGGTGTCTCGACCATCGCCTCGACCAGCACGCGCGGCATGTTGCGCGTCGCCGCCGCTTCCCAGGGCAACAGGTGGCGCAGCGCCTGCGCTACCGGCAACCGCGTCAGCAGAAGGTTGCCGAAGCGCTTGCGCCCGCCCTCGCCATCCGGGACATCGACGCCAACAGCCTCGATCGCGGTGAAGCCGGGAAGGAGCTCGCTGAACAGGGCGAACTGGTCGGTGCGGTCGTTGCCGTCGAGGTCGGGGAAGTTGGCCGCGACCTCCTGCAGGCAGAGCACGTCGAAATCGGCCATCTGCCGGGCGTGGTCGATGATGCGGCGTGGATCGACGCGCTCGTCGACGCCGCGTGCCCACTGAATGTTCCAGGTGATCAGCTTCAACGGATCAGCCTCGATGTCACTTGATGCCCGCGCGCATAAAACTCTGCACGAACTGGCGCTGGAACAGCAGGAAACCGACGAGCAGCGGCGCCGAGGTCATCAGTGTCGCCGCGCAGATGATCGCCCAGTCGATGCCTTGGTCTGCCGAGGAGAAGACCTGCAGGCCGACAGTCAGCGGCCGTGACTCCACCGAATTGGTGACGAGCAGCGGCCAGAGGAAGTTGTTCCAGTGATAGCTGACCGAAACGAGGCCGTAGGCGATGTAGGTCGGCTTCGCGAGCGGGACATAGACCCTCATCAGCACCTGCAGCGGGTTCGCACCCTCGACGCGCGCCGCGTCGTCCAGTTCCTTCGGCACGGTCTTGAAGGTCTGCCGCAGCAGGAAGATGCCGAAGGCCGAGGCGATGTAGGGCAGGGCGATCGCCGGGATCGTGTCGATCAGGTTGACCTTGGCCAGCGTGCGGTAGTTCTCGACGATCAGCGCGTCCGGCATGATCATCAGCTGCGCCAGGATCAGCACGAAGGCGACGTCGCGGCCCCAGAAATCCTGCCGCGCCAGCGCATAGGCTGCGAGCGTCCCCAGCACGAGCTGGAAGGCGAGGATCATGGTGACCAGGATGAAGGTGTTGAGGAAATAGCGGGCGAAGGGCGCCGCGGCCCAGGCGCGGGTGAAATTGTCCAGCGTCAGCGGCGCAGTCAGTACGAAGCGCGTGGTGTATTCGGCCGGGTGGAACGCGGCCCAGACGGCATAGGCCAGCGGCAGCACCCAGATGAGTGCGAGCAGGATCGCGCCGGTGGATTCCAGCGTGAGCGAGAAGCCTTTGGGCGCGTAAGGGTCTGTGCGCGTCGGGGCGCTCATCGATAGTGCGTCCTGCGTTCGAGCCAGCCATACTGGACGAACGCGACCAGCGCGAGCAGCACCAGCAGCACGCAGGTCAGCGTCGCCGCGTAGGCCGTGTCCCAGAAGCCGAAGCCGACCTGATAGATGTAGTAGAGCAGCAGCGTGGTGGCGTTGTCCGGCCCGCCGCGCGTCATCACCACGATATGGTCGACCATGCGGAAGGCGTTGATCACTGCGTTGATCAGCACGAACAGCGTCGTCGGCATCAGCAGCGGGAACTGGATGCGCCGGAAGAAAGTCCAGCGCGAGGCGCCTTCGATCGCAGCCGCTTCGCCGAGGCTGGGCGGGATCGCCTGCAGCGCCGCGAGGTAGAAGATCATGAAGAAGCCGGCTTCTTTCCAGATCGCGACGACGGTGATGGCGTAGAGCGCGGTGTCCTGCGATCCCAGCCAGTTGGTCGAGCGGCCGCCGAACAGGCCGATGATCTGTTCCAGAAGCCCGTATTGCGGCGTGTAGAAGAACAGCCAGATATTGGCGACCGCGATCATCGGCAGGATCGTCGGCGTGAAAAAGGCCATGCGGACCAGCGTCCGCCCCGCGATCTTGTCGTTGACCCAGACCGCCATCAGCAGCGCCAGCGCGATCGAGGTCGGGATGGTGCCGAGCGCGAACCAGAAATTGTTGCTCAGCGCCTTCCAGAAGATCGGGTCGGCCAGCATCTGCTGATAGTTGTCGAGCCCGACAAAGCGCGCCGGGCGGCGCGCTTTCGGGGTCGAATAGAAGCTCTCGATGAAGCTCGCGACCGCGGGCCAGTGCGTGAACAGGGCCAGGCACGCCATGGCGGGCAGCAGGAGCAGCCAGCCATGAATGGTCGCGGTCGCGCGGTTCGTCATCGAGAGTTCGGTGTCCGGGTCAGCGGTACGGCTTCAGGATGCGTTCGGCCTCGGCCTGGGCATCCTCCATCGCCTTCTGCGGCGTCTTGGTGCCGGTCAGCGCGGCCTGCAGCCCGTCGTTCAGCGCCTTGGTGACGCGCTGGTTCTCATGGGTCGAGAGCTCGGCGACCGCGCTCGGCAACTGGTCGCGCGCGACCAGCGCCTGCGGGAAATCGGCGACGTATTTCTTCATCGCCTCGGTCTCGTAGGAGGCCGGTGTCACCGCGACATAGCCGGTATCTGCGCTCCACTGGGCGGCGCGCTCGGGCGTGGTGATCCAGCGCACGAACCTGAAGGCGGCTTCCTGCTCGGCCTTGGTCGCCTTCTTCGACAGGTAGAAATTGCCGCCGCCGGTCGGGCTGCCCGGCTTCTTGCCGGCCGGCAGAACCGCGACGCCGAAGGGGAACTTGGCATTGGCGCGGACATTGGTGAGGTTGCCGGTGGTGGTCCACATCATCGCGACCTTCTTCTCGAAGAAGTCGCGCGGCGTGGTGCCCCATTCGACGATGCCGGGCGGGTGAACCTTATACTTCTGCGCGAGGTCGACCCAGTACTGAAGGGCCTCGACGACGCCTGGATTGGCATAGTCGGTCTTGTCGCCCGCGGCGTTGGCGAGGATTGCGCCGGCCTGGGTCGAAAGGCCCTGGAACAGCCAATAAGGGAAGCCGGAGGATGGGATCTGGATGCCCCATTGCGTGACGTTGCCGGCGGCGTCGCGCTTGGTCAGCTTCTGCGCGAACTCGAGCTGTTCGGCCCAGGTCTTCGGCGGCTTCTCGGGGTCGAGCCCGGCTTCCTTGAAAAGCTCCTTGTTCCAGTAGAGCACCACCGTGGAACGCTGGAACGGGATGCCCCAGGTCTTCTTTTCGTTAGGGTCCTTGCCGCCGGTCTGGCTGTTCTCCATGAAGCCGGGGAAGAAGCTGGCCAGCCACTTCTTGTCCTCGTCGGTCTTGACGAAGTCGTCGAAGGGAACGATCGCCTCTTCGTCGATCAGCGTGAACATGTCGGTCGAGAGCAGCACCGAGAGCACCGGCGGATTACCGCTCTTGTGCGCGGTCAGCGCCTTGACGATGGTCTCCTGATAGGTGCCGGCATAGATCGGCTTCAGTTTGACCGAGGGATTCTCCTTCTCGAAGCCGGCGGCATAGGCGTCGATGAGCTTGGTGATCGGCCCGCCCACGGCGACCGGGTAGAAGAAGGAAAGCTCGGTGCTCTGCGCGCGGGCGATGCCGGGCAGGGCGGTCGCGCCCGCGAGAGCGGCGGTGCCGCCAAGGAATTCACGCCTGTCCATAATGTCCTCTCTCCCTTGCTGGGATGGTTCGAGCGTCCGACTCGCGCGGCCGGTTCAGTCCCGAACCACCTTTCGTTCCGACGCCAGATCGAACCAGTGCAGCGCCGATTGTGACAACGTGATGTAGATCTGTTCGCCGGCTGTGACACGCACTTTGCCGGGGCGCTTGACGATGAAGGAATGGCCGTCGACGCGGGTCTCGATCAGCGTGTCCGAGCCGAGATATTCGACCGCGACGACTTCTGCCGCGACGCCGCTGTCGCCGATCTCGATCATCTCCGGGCGGATGCCGACCGCAAGCCCCGCCGGATCGAGGCCAACAGGCTGGGTCAGCGCGCCGCCGCGCCCCTGCACGGCGGTGAGCGGCAGCACGTTCATCGGCGGCGTACCGACGAAGCGGGCCGCGAAGATCGTCTCGGGGTTCTCGTAGAGCACATCGGGCGGGGCGTCCTGCTCGATCTTGCCGTTGCGCATCAGTACGACCTGATCGGCCATCGTCATCGCCTCGATCTGATCATGCGTGACATAGACCATGGTCATGCCGAGGCGTTGCTGCAGCTCCCGGATTTCACGGCGCATCTCGACGCGCAACTGGGCATCGAGATTGGAGAGCGGCTCGTCCATCAGGCAGACCGGGGCCTCGGCGACGATGGCGCGGCCCAGTGCGACGCGCTGCTGCTGGCCGCCGGAGAGCTGGGAGGGCTTGCGTTCGAGTAGGGCGGAGAGCCCGAGGATCGAGGCGGCGCGGGCCAGGCGCTCGTCACGCTCGGCGCGGGAGACCTTGCGGACCTTGAGCCCGAACAGGATGTTCTCGGCCACGCTCAGATGCGGAAACAGCGCGTAGTTCTGGAACACCATGGCGATGCCGCGTCGCGAGGGCGAGGCATGCGTGACGTCGCGGCCACCGATCGAGATCGTGCCGCTGCTGGTGTCCTCAAGCCCGGCGATCAGCCTGAGGGTTGTCGACTTGCCGCAGCCGGAAGGGCCGAGCAGCGCGACGAGGTTGCCGCCTGCGACGGTGAAGCTGATGGCATCGACGGCCGCGGCTCCGCCCCAGCTCTTCGAAACGGTCTTGAGCTCTACCGAAACCATTCGCAACCCGCCGTCCCAGCAATCCATATCGTGCCGACGCTGGACGTTGCGACTGTCGGCTAGGTGACGGGCCGAACTTGAAGATAAAATTCATGCGGAGACAAGAGCGGCGCCAAGCCTGACCACACGTTCCTGCGCGGGGGAAACGGGAGGCTCGCGCTGCGCGCGCAGCGTTGGAGGTCCAGGGTCCGCTCCATGCGGCCGCTTTGTGGCTGGCGCATGCATTATTTGCATCGCCGTGACGCCGGCTTACGAAATTGTTTGCGTCCCGGAGATCGTCTAGAGCGCATTCTGCATGCCGGTTAGGAATCGTTCCGGCCGCGCGTGCTGGAAGGCTCCGCGATGACCACCAGCGCACAGACCGCCTCCTTGCCTCAGCGTGCCATGATGCCGGTGCTGATCGCGCTCAGCGTGACGCATCTGCTCAACGATATGATCCAGTCGCTGATCCCAGCGATTTATCCGATCATCAAGGAGGCCTATCGCCTCGACTTCGGCCAGATCGGCCTGATCACGCTGACCTTCCAGGTCTCTGCTTCGCTGCTGCAGCCGGCCGTCGGCCTCTATACCGACAAGCACCCGATGCCCTATTCGATGGTTGCGGGCATGGGCTTCACGCTGGCCGGGCTGATCGGCCTCTCCTATGCCGGCAGCTACGGGCTTCTGCTCCTGTCGGCAGCCTGCGTCGGCATCGGCTCGTCGATCTTTCACCCGGAGGCGACCCGGATGGCGCGCAACGCCTCCGGTGGGCAGCACGGCTTTGCGCAAGGCATCTTCCAGGTCGGCGGGCAGACAGGCGGCGCGCTCGGACCGCTGCTTGCTGCCTTCATCATCGTGCCGCGCGGGCAGGGGAGCCTCGCCTGGTTCTCGGTTGCGGCGCTCGTCGCGATGATGCTGATGATCTGGACGGCGTCGAGCTATGCCCGGCTGGACCGTGCGCGTCCGTCCAAGCCCGCTGCAACATCAGGCGCCCGGCCCGCCCGGCCCGGCCGCCGCTCGGTCGCCTTCGCCATCACGATCCTGATCGTGCTGCTCTTCTCGAAGAACGCCTATACCGCGAGCTTCACCTCGTTCTACACCTTCTACCTGATCGGCAAGTTCGGCATCTCCGTGCAGAATTCGCAGGTCATGCTGTTCCTGTTCCTCGCCTCCTCGGCTGTGGGCGCTCTGGGCGGCGGCATGCTGGGCGACCGCATCGGCCGCAACAAGATCATCTGGTTCTCGATCCTGGGCGCGCTGCCCTTCACCTTGATCCTGCCCTATGCCGATCTGTTCTGGACGGGCGTTCTGACCGTCGTGATCAACCTGATCATGTCGAGCGCCTTCGCCGCGATCCTGATCTACGCGCTCGAATTGCTTCCCGGCCGCGTCGGGCTCGTCGGGGGCTTCTTCTATGGGCTCTCTTTCGGGCTCGGCGGCTTGGCGGCGGCGTTGCTAGGCGGATTCGCGGATATCCTCGGCATCGAGACGGTCTACAGGATCTGTTCCTTCATCCCGCTGGTCGGCCTCCTCGCCTGGTTCCTGCCGCGTCTCCACGACACCGCCGGGGCGCGGCCGGCGCATTGATGCAGGCTGCGCTGAGCTCGTCCGGCATTGACCTCCGCAACGGTCGGCTCCCGACCGATCCCTGCGCCGCACTCATTCAGGTCATTTCGCTCGCGGCAATGGGGTGACCGGCACAGCGCGCCCGCAGCGCCGCCAGCGTGACCTGACCAATGGGCCGACCGTGCTCGTCGACAATGGTCGCGGCGTCGCGGCCTTCCGCGAGCAGCGCCGACAGCACTCCCCGGAGCGGAAGGGAGCCGGGAAGCTCGAAACCATCGGAAGCATAGCCCGGCTCGACGGCGTCGGCGGCGTTGACCAGTGAGAGCCGGCGCAGCGCCCGGTCGGCGCCAACGAAATCGGCGACGAAATCGTCGGCCGGTGCGGCGAGCAGACGATCGGGCGTGTCGTATTGGACGAGCTTGCCGTCGCGCATGATCGCGACGACGTCGCCCATGCGGATGGCTTCGTCGATGTCGTGGGTGACGAAGATCACGGTCTTCTTCAGCCGCTTCTGGATCGCCAGGAACTCATCCTGGAGGTGGCTGCGGGCGATCGGATCGACCGCGCCGAAGGGCTCGTCCATCAGCATCACCGGCGGGTCGGCGGCCAGAGCCCGCGCCACGCCGACGCGCTGGCGCTGCCCGCCCGAGAGATGGCGCGGGTAGCGCGGCAGATACTGCGCCGGGTCGAGGCCGACGAGCGCCAGCATCTCCTCGCTGCGAGCCCTGATGCGGGAGGTGTCCCAGCCGAGCAGCTTCGGCACGGTCGCCACGTTCTCGGCGATCGTCATATGCGGGAACAGCCCGACCTGTTGGATGACGTAGCCGATATGGCGCCTGAGCTCGACCGGGTCTGCCTGGGTGACGTCGCGGTCGCCGACGAAGATGTGGCCTGAACTCGGCTCGATCAGCCGGTTGATCATCCGCATCGTCGTGGTCTTGCCGCAGCCGGACGGGCCGATCAGGACGCAAAGCTTGCCGGTTTCGACGGTGAGATCGAGCCCGTCTATGGCCGGGCGCGCTGCGCCGGAAAAGTGCTTGCTGATCTGTTCGAGCCGGATTGTCATGCGCTTTCCGTTTGCAGGCGGCGGGTTGTCAGCCGCTCG
The DNA here is from genome assembly GCF_052113585.1 of Allobosea sp. TAF32. Lineage (NCBI taxonomy): Bacteria > Pseudomonadati > Pseudomonadota > Alphaproteobacteria > Hyphomicrobiales > Alloboseaceae > Allobosea > Allobosea sp. TAF32. The sequence goes on from NZ_JBFRDM010000004.1 coordinate 302,747, forward strand.
AGGCCCGCAAAGAAAATCTCCGTCCCGAAGGCCAGGGCTGCGACCGCGACGGCCCCGGCGATCAGCTGCGGGAAATTGAAGTTGGCCATGCCGCTGGTGATCAGCTCGCCCAGCCCGCCGCCCCCGATGAACGCGGCCAGCGTCGCAGCCGAGACGATCTGGACGGCCGCGGTGCGGATGCCGGCGAAGATCACGGGCAGAGCGAGGGGGATCTCGATCCGCCTCAGCAACTGGGCATCGGACAGCCCCTGGCCGCGCGCCGCGTCGACGATGTCGGCATCGACCCCGGTCACTCCGGTATAGGTATTGAGCAGCAGGGCCGGCAGGCCATAGAGCGTCAGCGCCACGACCGAGGGCGGGAAACCCGTTCCCAGGACGGGCAGCATGAGGACGAGCAGCGCCAGCGAAGGCACGGTCCTCAGGATGTTGGCGAGCGCGATGGCGGGCTGAGCCCAGCTGCGATGACGGGTCAGGGCAAGGCCGCCGGGCAGGGCGATCAGCAGCACGGCGGCGAGGGATGTCGCGCTCAGCCAGAGATGGTCCTGGATCGCGGAGACGAAGCTCTGCGGATGTGCCGAGATCCAGCCGAACATCAGGCTTGCTCCGCCTGATGGGCGCGCACCCAAACCTCGAACCTGCGCAGGCTCTCGTCGCAGAAGATCGCCAGCGCCGAGGTGACGACGGCGCCGATCACGACCTTTTCGCCGAAGTCCTGGGTGATGCCCTGGAAGATGATGTCGCCGAGCCCGCCGGCATTGACGAAGGCGGCGACGGTGGCGACCGAGACCTGAGTCACCACGGTGATGCGGATGCCGGCGATGATCACCGGCAGCGCCAGCGGCAATTCGATGGCGAAGAGGCGGCGCCATTTGCCGTAGCCCATGCCATCCGCCGCATCGAGGATGTCCGGTGGGATTTCGCGCAAGCCCGTCGCGGTGTTGCGGATGATGATCAGGAGCGCATAGGCGACGAGCGCCACGATGGCCGGCCAGAAGCCGAGGCCGAGATAGGGAATGAGCAGCGCGAAGATCGCCAGGGCCGGCACGGTGTAGAGCCCGCCGGCGACCAGGAGGACGCCGAGCGCCAGACGCGGGCGCCGCGCGGACAAGACGCCGAGCGGCAGGCCGATCGCCAGCGCGATCAGGAGGCCGGTTCCCACGAGCTGGATATGTTCCCAGAGCGCGAGAAGCAGGCGGTCGTAGTTCTCGATCGTCCAGGTCATGAGAGGACCGCCGGGGCCGAACGCTTACAGACCCTTGGCTTTCAGGAAGTTCGCCGCGACGGTGCGCGGCTCCTTCTTGTCGACCTCGACCTGCCGGTTGAGCTCCTGCATCACGGCGTTGTCGAGCAGCGCGTTCACCTGCTCCAGGGTCGCGACCACCTTCTCGTTCTTCGCGATGTCCAGGCGAACGACAGGCGCCAGGAAATAGGGCGGGAACAGGCCCTTGTCGTCGTCGAGCGCGACGAACTTTTCGGCCGCGATCTGCCAGTCGGTCGAGAAGCCGTTGGCGATGTCGACCTGCTTCTGCGTCAGCGCGTCGTAGCGCAGGCGCAACGCTGCGAACTGCTTGAACTCGCGGAACTCGGCGCCATAAACCTCCTTCAGCCCGGCGAGGCCGTCGCGCCGGTCCACGAATTCGGTGCCGGCGCCGAGACTGAGCTTGTTCGCGACCTTGCCGAGATCGCTGAGGGTCTTGAGGTTGTATTCCCTGGCCGTCTCCGGCCGGACCACGATCGCATAGCCGTTGTTGATGTTCGACGGCTTCAGCCAGGTCAGGTTGAACTCCTTTTCGTAGTAGGCCTTGACGATCTGACGGACCTTCTCGGGATCCGTCTCGGTCGTCGTCGCCTTCATCACCGCGTTGAAGCCGGTGCCGGTATATTCCGGATAGAGATCGATCGCGCCGCTCTTCAGAGCCTCATGCGCGACCAGCGTGCCGCCGAGATTGATCTTGCGCTCGACCTTGAAGCCGGCCTTCTCCAGCGCGGCGGCATAAAGCTCCGCCACGATGAACTGCTCGGTGAAGTTCTTCGAGCCGATCTTGATGGTCTGGGCCGTGACGGCCGTCACGGATGAGACGATGAGCGCGGCAGCGGCGAAGAGCATGGAGATGGGACGCATGGCGGTAAGCTCCTGAGCGTCGGTGGATGACAGGCTAGCAAGCGGGGCGGCCGGTGCAAGCGATAGCGCAGGAAATTGCCCTGCCGTGGTGGCTGGTGACCGATAGGCTCATGCGCGAACTATCCGGTGGGCGGCGGGTTCCGTTCCCCGCCTCGGACGGCTGCCGGCAAACTATTCTCAATCGGCGCGAGCGGGCACACCCAGGCGTCGGAATGGGCGCAGGATGGAAAGTAGGCGAAGTTGAAATCGAGGATCAGCCGGCCGTCATCGGTCTTGCCGAGGTCGGCGCTCTTGATCGTGTCGAGGAGATAGCGCCCGGCGGGATAGGTTTCGTCGCGGTTCGTCAGGTCGCCGAAGGGCAGGAAGAGGCCGCCGCCATAGCCGGTCATCCAGTAGAGTGTGAGCTCCTTGCCGAGCGCGGCACTTAATCCGTCGGTAAGCGCGAACGGGACGAGCCGGACCGCCTCGTCCTCGCCGAGCCGGATGTCGATCGCCTCGCGATCGCCGGTGCTCTGCAGGCCGACATCGAAGCGCAGTGCGGGGTCGTAAGGGAAGCAGTCGATGCCGCGGAAGCCGGCGCGCCGTTCCGGCGGGAGCGGCGACTGGGCGTGTTCGCGAAAGAGCCGGTCGCGCGTGCTGCGCCAGTGCTCCCAGCCCTCGCGTCCCGGCATGGAGCGGACGGTCGCATAGAGATCGGCAACCTGCCGCCGCCAATCGTGCAGGCTCGAGAACTGCCGGAGTGTGCCGGCCGTTGACCTGAGCGGTTCCGGCAATGCGTCGGCCATCGAGATACCTCCGCGTTCGGACAGTTGCGGTCGCCCCGGCGGTCAGCTGCCATGGACGGATCACACAGAAGCGATGACTCGGTGTCACCTCATGTCAGTGGGCCCCCTTTGCACCAAGGCCATGGTTCAAGTGATCGGCCGCAGATCGCCGAGCACGGTCGGGATCAGCTCCGAGACGGTCGGGTGGATCGGCACGGCCCATTGCAGGGTCGGGTAGGGGGCGCCGGCGTTCATCATGTCCAGGACGCCGTGGATCGCCTCGTCGCCGCTGATGCCGAGGATCGCGGCGCCGAGAATCCGCTTCGTGTCGGCGTCGGCAACGACCTTCATGAACCCCTTGGTCTCGGCCCGTTCTACCGCGCGGCCCACCCGCGTCATCGGCCGCTTGGAGACCAGCAGGGGGCGCCCGGTCTTGCGGGCCTCGGTCTCGGTCATCCCGACACGGCCGAGCGGCGGGTCGATATAGAGCGCATAGGCGGGGATGCGGTCGCTGACGCGGCGGCTCGCGCCGTCGAGGAGATTGGCCGCGACGATCTCGAAGTCGTTATAGGCGGTGTGGGTGAAGGCACCCCTGCCGTTGCAGTCGCCCAGCGCCCAGATACCGGGAACGGAGGTGGCGAGGCCGTCGTCCACGGTGACGTAGCCCCGGGCATCCGTCGTCACGCCGGCCCTGTCGAGGCTGAGATCGTCGGTGTTCGGCCGGCGGCCCACCGCCAGCAGGACGTGCGAGCCGACGACCTCGGGGGCGCCGGCGGTACAATCGACGCCAACAGCCACGCCGTCCGGGTGCGGCTTGAATGCGATGCAGGTCGCGTTCGTGCGAACCGCGATCCCTTCGTCCGTCAGGATCTCCCGGATGGCATCGGAGACGTCCTCATCTTCACGCGCGATCAGCCGCGGCCCCTTCTCGACGACCGTGACCTCCGCGCCGAAGCGCCGATACATCTGCGCGAATTCAAGGCCGATATAACTCCCGCCCACGACGACCAGATGCTTCGGGACGGTGCCGAGCCGGAGAATGGAGGTGTTGGTGAGGTAGTCGACCGCTTCGACGCCCGGCATGTCCGGCACGCTCGCACGCCCGCCGACATTGATGAAAATGCGAGGCGCTCGCAGAAGGGCCTCGTCGACGCGGACGCGGTCAGGGCCTTCGAAACGCGCATGCCCCAGGAAGACTGTCACCCCGTCCATGCCGCGCAGCCAGGTCTCGACGCCCGTGCGGGCATTGATCGTGACGGTGTTGGCGCGGGCCCGAACCCGCTCCATGTCGATCCGGATCGGGCAGTCGATCGTGAGCCCGTACTCGGCGCCGCGGTTGGCCTGATGCGCGGCATAGGCGCTTGCCACGAGTGTCTTGGTCGGCATGCAGCCGGTATTGACGCAGGTGCCGCCGAACAGGTGGCGCTCGGCGAAGGCCACCTTCATCCCCGAAGCGGTCAGCCGTGCCGCGAGGGAAGGGCCAGCCTGCCCGGCCCCGATGATGATGGCGTCGAAGCTTTGCTCCATGGCGTGAGCCTCCATCCTTGCTGCGAGAGCAAACGCGGGCGCATTCATGTGGGCCGCCGGCCTCGTGCCAGGCGGCGCGGCTCAGCTCGGCAATGGCGCGCCGTTCTGCTCGGCCACCATGAAGTCGGCGTACCACTCCGGCCAGTTCTCGTCGTGCTCGCCGGTACGCTTTTCGTGCTCGCCATGAGCGGCCGCAGCGCGCTTGAGCGCAGCAGCGAGATCGCCTGGCGAGGCGAACACGGTGTTGCCGCTATCCAGGCGCCCGGCCAAGCGCTGGGTGATCTCCTGCAGCAGCCAGCCATTGCCGTCCGGGTCGGTGAAGGTTGCGTATGAGCGATAGCTGCGCCTCTCTGGATCCCGGCCGCTGAGTGCCGGCTGGCCCGGCCCCGTCCGGTAGAAGACCTCACTGACCTTGGCGCCGCCCTTGACGAGTTCGGCGCGCGCGATCTCGATGTCCGAGACGACGAGATAGAGACCGCTGGCCGAGCCGGGCGCAGCCGCAGTAATGCCGGTGCCGAAGTGGATCGAGGCAGGCGAGCCCGGCGGCGTGAACTGCACAACGCGGAAACTGTCACCGACCCGGAAGTCGGCATCCAGCCGCCAGCCCAACCCGCCGTAGAAGCGCTTCGCACGATCGACATCCGCGACGGGGATGGCGACGACCTCGAGCTTCAGGTCAACACCGGGCACCTTGGCCGCTCCACCCGCAGGTTCGCTGTGTTGCAGAGTGTCGCTCATATCGGACTCCTCCCTTTGCGAATGTCTTGAGTGTGTTTACGCGCTCATGTCCGCCAGGGCCTGATCGCCCCCGGCGTCATCTATCGCTGCCTTGGCGAACTTGTGTGTCACCTCCTGCGCCGAGTTGTGCCGATGCAGCGCTTGGATGGCGGGTGCGCGTACTGGCCGGTGAAGCGCTTGGCATAGGCCGTCGGCTCCGGATGCGGGCGCCATTGGCATCGCCATTGCTGGTATGGGCCGGCGCGCCGATGCTGACGATCGTCGATGATGCGCATGGCATGCGCCGCTATTCAAGGGCGACCTGCGGCGACATCGTTGCAGGCGGACCTCCGCGCATCCGGCCTTCGGTTGCAACGCGCCGATCCCGCAGCGCGCAATGGTTGTCCACGAGCCTTCCGATACCGTCATGCGCCCAGGCCCGCCAGCGTCCGTGTCAGAGCTGCCGCCGACATTGGTCTTGCAAGCGGGAAGGCCTGGCCGGCCCAAAGCAGGGTAAAGTCGTCGCGCCCCGCCGCCTCGGCTGCACTGCGCAGCGGCCCCAGCGCCGTGCCGGCAGTCGGAAAGGCCGGCGCAAGCCCCGACAGCGGTCCGAGTTCCGCCATCAGGCGGTTGACGATGCCGCGCGCCGGCCGGCCGGTGAACAGGTTGGTGATCGCGGTCGGCCGTTCGCTCATGCCGAGGGCCTTGCGGTAGATCGGCGAGATGCTCGCTTCCGGCGTGAACAGATAGGCGGTGCCGACCTGGACGGCGGCGGCGCCGAGCGCGAAGGCGGCGCTGACGCCGCGCCGGTCCGTGATGCCGCCCGCCGCGACGACAGGCACGGAGACGGCATCGACGACCTGCGGCACCAGCGCGAAGGTGCCGACCTGCTCGGAGATCCGGTCGGTCAGGAAAGTGCCGCGATGGCCGCCAGCCTCGGCGCCCATGGCGATGACGGCGTCGACGCCGTGCTCGGCGAGCCAGCGCGCCTCTGGCACCGTGGTGGCGGAGGCGATGACCTTGGCGCCGGTGCGCTTCACCCGCTCGAGCAATTCGGGTGCGGGCAGGCCGAAATGAAAGCTGACCACCTCGGGCCGATATTCTTCGATGACAGTCGCGAGCGAGGCGTCGAAGGGCGTGCGTCCGCCCGGCGTCTTCGGCATGTCCGGATCGAGCCCGGCCTCGGCATAATAGCCGGACAGCCTTGCGAGCCAGGCCGCCTGGCGCGCCAGATCGTCGGCCGGCGGCGTATGGCAGAAGAAATTGACGTTGATCGGCCGCCGCGTGCCGGCCCGCACCTTGTCGAGCGCTGCGCGCAGTCCCGCCTCGTTGTATTGGGCACCCGCCAGCGAGCCGAGCCCGCCGGCCTCGCTCACGGCGATCACCATCTCCGGTGTCGTCGCGAGGGCCATGGGCCCCTGGATGATCGGCAGCTCGATGCCCAGGAGATCCAGAAGTCTCGTATTTCCTGTCGCGCTCACGATGAACCTCTTCGATTGGTGCCCGGTTGTCGGCGGGCGGAACGGAGCTTAGCCGCGATGCGCGTCCGCCGGGAGCCACTTGCGGATCAGTTCTCAGCGAGTCGATGGCCGAGGCCAGAATCGTCGCTGCGGCGCCGATCACAAACAGCAGCCGGTGGTTTCCGCCGCTGGACGGAAAGAGGAACGAAAGCCCGTACGGCACGGCCCTGACGTCGCGCCGGGCCGGCCCCGGCGGCGCGCGTCAATGGGGCAAGCCTGCTGTCCGTCGCCGGCCCTCCGCGCTTGACAAGCTGCTGAAACCGCGAAGGCTGGACGCTACGAGGCTATTGGCACTGCATGGATCGCATCGACGCGATGAAGGTCTTCATAGCCGCCTTGGACGAGGGGAGCCTCGCCGGGGCGGGGCGCCAGCTTGGGCGCTCCCCGGCAGCGGTGAGCCGGGCGATCGCCTTCCTCGAGCAGCAGGTCGGCGCGACGCTGCTCCACCGCACAACCCGGGCGATCAGGCTGAGCGAGATCGGCGAGCGCTATGCCGCCGCGTGCCGCCGCGTCCTTGCCGAGCTGCAGGAGGCCGAGGCCGTGGCGGCCGGCGAGCGTGTCGCGCCGCGCGGCACCCTGACCATCACGGCGCCGCCAATCAGCGGCGAGGAGATCCTGCGGCCTATTATCGACGCCTTCGTCGAGGCCTTCCCGGCTGTCTCGGTCAATCTCGTCCTGCTCGTGCGGGGCGCGAACCTGATCGAGGAGCGGATCGACATCGCCCTGCGCATCCTGGAGCTACCCGATTCCGCGATGACAGCGATCCGCATCGGCGGGGACGTCAGGCCGGTGATCGTGGCCGCACCGCGCTATCTCAGCCAGCACCCGCGCATTGAAGAGCCGGGCGACCTCAGCAGGCACAGCATTGTCGCCTGCACGGATTTCGGGCGCGATGCCTGGGTCTTCCCGCCCGCGAAGGGCGGCTCGGTTCCCCGCGCGGTCCAGTTCAAGCCGCGGCTCATCGTCAACAGCGTGCGGGCGGCGCTGGGTGCGGCCGTCGGTGGGCTGGGCGTCACCCGCCTCCTCACCTACCACGTCGCCGAGCGCGTGCAGGATGGATCGCTCCAGCTCCTGCTGCGGGACGCCGAGCCACCGGCTCGCCCTGTCAATCTCGTGCTGCCGCAGGGGCGTTCGAGCCTCCCGAAGGTTAGGGCGTTCCTCGACTTCGCCGTGCCCCGGCTGCGCGCGGACTTCGCTCGGCTGTCGGCGGAGTCGGTGGCGATGCATGGCTGAGACAGTAACTCTTCCGATTTATGGAAGAATGACTGCCGAACGTCGCGCATTCAGTCGAAGGGTGAAATTTCCGAAAATCGTTCTCGTCAGGCCGAACCGGCCGGGCGGCGCGCGTCCCGCGAGCTGTCGCAAAGACGAGGATCATCATGAGCAACGAACGGAAGGTGGCGATCATCACCGGTGCCTCGCAGGGCATCGGCGCCGCTCTGGTCAAGGGGTTCCGCGACCGCAACTATCGCGTCGTCGCGACGTCGCGCTCCATCAAGCAGGGCGCTGACCCGGACATTCTCGCGGTTCCCGGCGATATCGCCGATCCCGCGACGGCCGAGGCGGTCGTCCGTGAGGCGCTGGCCCGCTTCGGACGGGTGGACACGCTGGTGAACAATGCCGGCATCTTCATCGCCAAGCCCTTCACCGATTACACGGCCGAAGACTTCGCCAGCAAGATCGCGACCAATCTCACCGGTTTCTTCCACATCACCCAGAAGACCGCGGGCGCGATGCTGAAGCAGGGCTCGGGCCACATCGTCAGCATCACCACAAGCCTGTCCGACCACGCGATCGCCGGCGTCCCGACCGTGCTCGCCAATCTGACCAAGGGCGGCATCAATTCGGCGACCAAGGCGCTTGCGATCGAATACGCTCAGAGCGGCATCCGTGTGAACGCGGTCTCGCCCGGCGTGATCAAGACGCCGATGCACGCCCCCCAGACGCACGAGTTCCTGGCCAATCTCCACCCGGTCAAGCGGATGGGCGAGATCAAGGACATCGTCGACGCCGTGCTGTTCCTCGAGAGCGCTCCGTTCGTCACGGGCGAGATCCTGCATGTCGACGGCGGACAGAGCGCCGGCCACTGAAGCGCAAGCCAAACCAGAAGGAGGCTTTCATGCCGATCGTCACCATCCAGGTCACGCGGGAGGGCTCTGGCCCTGGCCGTACCTCGGTAACCGCCGAGGAGAAGGCCAGGCTCATCGCCAGCGACAGTCAGCTCCTGTTCGATGTCCTAAACAAGCCGCTCGACTCCACCTTCGTGGTGATCGAGGAAGTCGATCTCGACAACTGGGGGTGGGGCGGCCTGCCAGTCCCGGAATACCGCCGGCGACGTGCGGCAAGTTAGTCCACGGCAACACGCTCGGGCCGGCAATCCGCCGGATATCCGAAAAGATATGCCATGACTGCGGCTGACCAGTCGCGGTCGTTCGATCTGCCTGGCGTCGAGTTGGCGATTGCGAAGGCGAAGCCGCAGCGGACCTTCTTGAGGGGCCAGCGTTTGGTCCGGCTGTCTCGCCTAACGTCAAACCGGCGGGAGCCCTGACATCCGCGCCCGCCCGCCGCGCAACCCTGCCCGCGCGCTGGCGGGCCTTGAAGCCACCCCCTTCACCGCGGCTATAAGGCGCTGCACAAGCGGAGGGGGAGTGCCCGCATGACCAAGGAATTCACCGGCAAACGCGTGATCGTGATGGGCGGCAGCCGTGGCATCGGGCGTTCCATCGCGCTCGGCTTCGCGGCGGGCGGCGCATCTGTCTCGATCTGTGCCCGGGGCGCTGGCCCGCTCGAGGCGACGCGCCGGGAGATCGAGGCGCTCGGCGTCACCGCTCATGCGGCCAGCGTCGACCTCGCCGACGCGGATGCGATTGCGGCCTATGTGCCCGCGGCGGCGAAGGCCCTCGGCGGGCTGGACATCCTCGTCAACAACGCCTCCGGTTTCGGCCAATCGGACGACGAGGACGGTTGGGCCGCCTCGCTGAGCGTCGACATGATGGCTGTCGTTCGCGGCAGCCACGCGGCTATCCCGCACATGGAACCGGGCTCGTCGATCGTGAACATCTCGTCGATCTCGGCCCTGCGCGCCTCCTCGCGTTCGGCGCCCTACGGCGCCATCAAGGCGGCCGTAATGCACTATACGGCGAGCCAGGCGAAGATGCTGTCGCGCAAGGGGATCCGGGTGAATTGCGTCGCGCCCGGTTCGATCGAGTTCCCGGGCGGTTCCTGGGAGGATCGAAAGACCTCGAACCCCGCGCTCTATCAGGCGACGCTGGCCACCATCCCGTTTGGCCGGATGGGCAAGCCCGAGGAAGTCGCCGAGGTCGTGCTCTTCCTCGCCTCCGCCAAGGCGAGCTGGGTCACCGGCCAAAGCATCGTGGTGGACGGCGGGCAACTCGTCGGGCCCTGACCCTCGCCATTGCGCTTGGCGCGTCGTAACCGCGCCAAGCGCAGGCTTGCATAATTGCCCGCTGGCGGGGCTCGTCGTCCGCAGGGTATCGCGCGCTCTGGCCCGCGCCTTATTTCGGCACGCCGTTGATGACGAAGAGGGCGCGCGTGAACTGATCGGGCGGGAAGCTGCCGAAGCTGCGGGCGTAGATCTCCTTCACACGATCGGTGCGATAGAGCTCCGCCAGCGTGGCGTCGACGAGCAAGCGCAGCTTTTCGTCGCCGCGCGGCAGAGCCAGCGCGTAGGTCTCGAACGTGAAATACTGGTCGGAAAGCTTCATGCCCGAGCGGTTCGGGCTGTTCAGCAGATGATAGCTGAGGATCCCGCGATCCGCGAAATAGGCGTCGATCTTGCCGGCGGAGAGGCTCCGGACACCGTCGGGATGAGTTGCCATCGGGATGATCTCGGCCTGGATTCCGAGTTGCCCCAACGTCGCCTTCAGGACTTCTTCGGTCGTCGTGCCCCGCAGGACGCCGATCCTTTTGCCGCGAAGATCCTCAAGGCGGACGACCTCGTTGCTCCGGTGCAGCACGCCGGCGCCGTCGATGAAGGTCGGGAGCGAAAAATCGACGATGGCGCGGCGCGACATCGTCATCGAAGTCGGGTCGCAAAGAAGATCGATCTTGCCATCGCGCAGGGCTTCGAGACGATTCGCGGATGAGACCTCGAAATATTCGAGCTTGAGCGCCGGGATGGCTTGCGCGTTCTTCACGCTGGCAGCAACTTCGCGGCAGAGGTCGACGATGTATCCGGAAGGATCGCCCCTGGACGTGCGATAGGAGTACGGTGGCGCATCGGCCCGGAAGCCAAGCCGCAACGTGCCGGTCTCGCGAGCCCGTGCCAGCGTGTCGGCCGCCGCGCTCGCCGTCGATATCGCCGTGCACAGAAACGCGATCAAGAAAGCCCGCATCATCTGCCCCCCTCCATCCGGCAAGTATGCGCACACTAGGCCGGCAGGATAAATCGAAGAACGCCGTTTCCGGCGGCTGAGGCTTGCGGCGCTTGCGTATCGGCCCGATCGCAACTTCCGGCTCGCGGCGCTGCAGCAATCGCCGATCTCGGCGCTGCCACCGACATTCGTCGATCTCGGCCGCCGGGGCGTTTGCCGCCCTGCGACTGCCGGAAACCGCTTCCGCCGGACGAGGGCGCTTCCAGGCGAGCGGGCGCCCGATAGCGCAAAGAAAGCGCGCCAAAACAAGCGATAGGGCATCTCCACGGTTCGGGAATGCGTGGAAATGCCCCTGTGCTTATGCCGCCATTGTATTCGTCATCGGCGTCACGTTCTGATTCATGCGAAACAGGTTGGATGGATCGTAGCGTAACTTCAGCATGGCGAGGCGCTGATAACTGGCACCGTAGGCCTCCTGGACGCGATCTGCCTCGTCGGCCGGCATGAAATTGATATAGGCCGTGCCGGCGGAAAGCGGTCTCGCGGTTTCGAAGAGCTCTCGTGCCCAGCCAATGAAGGCCGGATCCATGCCTTGTTCACGCCAGCGCGCATGAACGTTCATCACGAAATGGGAGCTGCGCTGGGGAAATGCCGTGGAGGCGGCGGCCACGCGGCCTGCGGCACCGCCGACATGCGCGATGAAAATCTCGCATTCCGGCCCCGGCAGCCGGCGCGCCGCACGGAGCAGGATATCGATGGCAGCATCCGAGAGCTCGGTGAAATCGTGGCTCTTCCAGTAGTTGCGGGCGCCCGGCGTGAGCAGGGGATCGAATGCCTGTTGCCACGCGGTGAACGGGGCGGGACCGACGACATCGGCGATCGGCCTCCCGATCGAACGCAGCATCGCAGTGGCCTTTTCGCCCTCGGCGATGTCGCCGCAGTAGCACATTGCGAGGATCAGCACCTCCTTGCCGTGCCACTCCGCCGGTAGAAACGGAAGAGGCGGCGCCTTTCGCATCACGGCCCAGCATGTCAGCTCGTCGGGGGCGGCTTCGAGCGCCGCGCGATAGTTCTTCAGGATGAGCTCGGCATCGTCGAGCGGATGGACGACGAGGCCCGAGAAGACCTGAGGGCCAAACCGATGCAGCCGGAACTCGAACGCCGTCACGACGCCGAAATTCCCGCCGCCGCCGCGCAGGGCCCAGAACAGGTCGGGCTCTTCCGTCTCGCTGGCCCGCCGGAGTTCGCCATCGGCGGTGACGATCTCGACCGATATGAGGTTGTCCAGGGTCAGGCCGAACTTCCGTGTGATCCAGCCAAAGCCCCCGCCCAGCGTCAACCCGGCGATGCCTGTGGTCGAATTGATGCCCGTCGGCACGATCAGCCCGGCGGCTTGCGTCTCCCTGTCGACATCGGCGAGGGTTGCTCCCGGTTCGACCCGGGCGCGCTGCGCTGCCGCGTCGACGCGGATTGATTTCATCGGCGAAAGATCGATCATCAGGCCGCCGTCGCAAACGGCGTTCCCGGCGATGCCGTGGCCGCCCCCGCGCACCGAGACGAGCAACCCGTTGTCGCGCGCGAACCGCACCGCGCTGACGACATCGGCGGCGGACATGCAGCGTATGATCAGCCCGGGCTTGCGGTCGATCATTCCGTTCCAGATGGCGCGCGCGTCGTCATAGCCTGCATCATGCGGGGCGAGGAGGCTGCCGCTCAGCTGTGCGGCAAATGCTTCGACGGCCGAGCTCGCGATGCTCGTCTTTCCGGCCGTCAGCGTCGTAAGGCTGTGTGCAGGCATGATGGCTCCTCCGGAACGGGTGCACTGGCTTTCGCCCCCCGGCGACCGGGAATGTGCGTCCATTCGTGGCGCCACGCAGTGATGCAGGTCACACAGCGCGAGCTGCAACGCTTCAGCGGAGAAGCGCCGCACGCCCGGCTTTCGCAATCCGGAAAAACGGTGACTGGCCCGCGCTTTAGGCGTTGGATCTCAACTCTGTTGAGAGCTTCTGCTTGTCGAAGAAGGCCTCGCAGGCTTCGGCAACCCGCTCGACGGACGCGTCATCCACATCCAGATGGGTAACCCAGCGCAGCGTCCCGTAGCGGCCGCTGACGCCGATGCCGCGCTCGCGCAGAAATGCGGCGAGGGTGGCTGTGTCGAGCCCCTTCGGCGTCATGAACACCATGTTCGTCCGCGCCGGTCCCGCGCCGAGGTCCGGAAAACACGCGAGCACAGCCGCGAGATCCGCAGCGCGCCGGTGATCCTCGCTGAGCCGCGCGACGTTGTGCTCCAGGGCGTAGATGGCGGCCGCAGCGATCACGCCGGTCTGGCGCATGCCGCCGCCCAGCATCTTCCGGATCCGGCGGGCCTTCTCGATGAAGTCCTTCGGGCCGACGAGGATCGATCCGATCGGCGCGCCCAGCCCCTTCGAGAGGCACATCGACACCGTGTCGAACTGCCCGGCGATCCAGGCCGCGTCGCGGTTGCTCGCCGCGGCTGCGTTCATTAGCCGGGCGCCATCGAGATGGGTGGCAAGGCCGCGCGAGCGGGCAAGCCCGGTCGCAGCCTCCAAATAGGCATCGGGCAGGACGAGGCCGTTGAAGGTGTTCTCCAGCGCCAGCAGCCGCGTCATCGCGAAATGGAAGTCGTTGGGCTTGATTGCATTGGCGATGGCGTCGAGCGCGATCGTGCCGTCCGGCTCATTGGGCAAGGGCTGCGGCTGGATCGAGCCCAGCACGGCCGCGCCGCCGCCTTCGAGCCGATAGGTGTGAGCCATCTGGCCGACGAGATATTCGTCGCCGCGGCCACAATGGGCCATCAGAGCGGCGAGATTGGCCTGCGTGCCAGTGGGGAAGAAGAGGGCGGCTTCCTTTCCCAGCCTCTCGGCGGTCATCGCTTCCAGGCGCTTGGTGGTCGGGCAATCGTCGTAGACGGCATCGCCCACCTCGGCGCCAGCCATCGCGGCCCGCATGCCCTGGTCGGGGCGCGTGACCGTATCCGAACGGAAGTCATCCACCAGCATCGATCAGATCCTTATTCAGCGTGAGTCTGCTCGGGCGAGAGCCCCACCGGAGCGGTATAGGATAAAGCGGCGGTTCAACGCTCGGGCAAATTGACCGCGAAGCCGCGAAGGCTGGATTTCTTGAACCGGTTCTTCATGGCCACGCCGGTCTGCCGCATCGCCTCGACGCGGTTGTCCAGCGGCCTGTTACGCGCGTCTCGCTGCCGACAATGAGCGCGGACGGCGGTCCACCTGATTGCACCGCCGCGCGCTGAACGATCCTGCCGACGAGGAACGCTCAACCCGGCGGAGCGGGCAGGGGGCACGGCGAGGCGGCCGTGCCGAACCCCTCGGACGTCAGAACAGGAAGTATCGCTGCGCCATGGGAAGCGAGGTCGCCGGCTCGCAGGTGATGAGTTCGCCGTCGACACGCACCTGATAGTTCTGCGGATCGACCTCGATCTTCGGCGTCAGCGCATTGTGGATCATGTCCTTCTTGCGGATGCCGCGCGTGCCTTTCACCGCCACCAGCTGTTTTTGCAGCTGCAGCTTGTCGCCGATTCCATCATCGAGCGCCGCCTGCGAGACGAAGGTGACGCCGGTCTTGGCCCGCGCACGCCCCATGATGCCGAACATCGGCCGGTAATGCACCGGCTGCGGCGTCGAGATCGAGGCGTTCGGGTCGCCCATCGGCGCGGTGGCAATCATGCCGCCGATCAGGACCAGCGACGGCTTGACGCCGAAGAAGGCCGTTTTCCAGAGCACCAGATCGGCGCGCTTGCCGATTTCGATCGAGCCGAGCTCATGGGAGAAGCCATGGGTGATCGCGGGATTGATCGTGTATTTCGCGACATAGCGCTTGCAGCGGAAATTGTCGTTGCGTTCGCTGTCCTCGGGCAGCGGACCGCGCTGCACCTTCATTTTATGCGCGGTCTGCCAGCAGCGCAGGATCGTCTCGCCGACACGGCCCATCGCTTGCGAATCCGACGACATCATCGAGAAGGCGCCGAGATCGTGCAGGATGTCTTCCGCCGCGATCGTCTCCTTGCGGATGCGCGACTCCGCAAAGGCGACGTCCTCGGGAATCCGCGGGCTGAGGTGGTGGCACACCATCAGCATGTCCAGATGCTCGTCGATGGTGTTGACCGTGTAGGGCCGGGTCGGATTGGTCGAGGAGGGCAGGATGTTCTCCTGGCCGGCAGCCGTGATGATGTCCGGGGCATGGCCGCCCCCGGCACCTTCCGTATGGAAGGAATGGATCGCGCGGCCCTTCGTCGCCGCGAAGGTGTCACCGACGAAGCCGCTCTCGTTCAGCGTGTCGGAATGCAGCCCGACCTGGACGTCCATTTCGTCGGCGACGGAGAGGCAACAGTCGATCGCGGCCGGGGTCGTGCCCCAGTCCTCATGCAGCTTGAGGCCGATGGCGCCGGCCCGGATTTGCTCGCGCAGCGGCTCGGGCAGGCTCGCATTGCCCTTGCCGAGGAGGCCGACATTGAGCGGCAGCTCCTCGATCGCCTCGAGCATGCGGTGAATATACCAGGGACCCGGCGTCACGGTGGTGGCGAGCGTGCCGACGGAAGGCCCAGTGCCGCCGGCGACGAAGGTCGTCGTGCCGCTGGCAAGCGCCATCTCCGCCTGCTGCGGCGCGATGAGATGGATATGGGCATCGACGCCGCCGGCAGTCAGGATCTTGCCTTCGCCGGCAATGACATCCGTGCCCGGGCCGATGACGATGTCGACGCCGGGTTGGATATCGGGATTGCCGGCCTTGCCGATCGCGGCGATGCGCCCATCCTTGATGCCGACATCGGCCTTCACGATCCCCCAATGGTCGAGAATGACCGCATTGGTGATGACGAGATCCACCACGTCGGCGGCATTGCGCTGGCTCTGGCCCATACCGTCGCGGATGACCTTGCCGCCGCCGAAGGTGACCTCGTCGCCATAGACGGTGTGGTCTTCCTCGATCTCGATGACGAGTTCCGTGTCGGCGAGGCGGATGCGGTCGCCCTTGGTCGGGCCATAGAGCGACGCGTAGTTCTCGCGGGTGATGCGCGCCATCTCAGCTCTCCAACTTGCCCATGACCTTGGCGTTGAAGCCGTAGACTGCCCGGTCGCCGGCGAGCGCCACGAGACGGACGGTGCGCGACTGGCCGGGTTCGAAGCGCACGGCCGTCCCGGCCGGAATGTCGAGCCGGAAGCCCCGCGCCGCCGCGCGATCGAAATGCAGCGCCGCATTGGTCTCGTAGAAATGATAATGCGAGCCGACCTGGATCGGCCGGTCGCCGGAATTGGCGACCTCGACCGAGCGCGTCTCGCGCCCGGCATTGAGCTCGATCTCGCCATCCTCGATGAAGAACTCACCCGGAATCATCGCGGCACCTCACGGAATCGGGCTGTGGACGGTGACCAGCTTGGTCCCGTCGGGAAAGGTGGCCTCGACCTGGACGTCGTGGATCATCTCCGGCACGCCTTCCATGACGTCGTCACGGCCAAGCAGGGTCGCGCCATAGGACATCAGCTCGGCGACCGTGCGCCCGTCCCGTGCGCCTTCGAGGATGGCCGCGGAGATATAGGCGACCGCCTCGGGGTAATTGAGCTTGACCCCGCGCGCCTTGCGCCGTTCCGCCAGCAGGGCTGCCGTGAAGAGGAGGAGTTTGTCTTTCTCACGTGGAAGAAGTTCCATGGCCTTCTCTCGTTCCTGCCTTTGACCGTGCTGCCGCTGTTCCGGGGTGCAAGCGACCTTCTTCAGGTCGCCCAGATGCGCGGCGGGCTGGCGGGCTTGCCCTGGCCGGCCGCCCGCAGCAAATCCCATGCACGGAGGAAGAACGATTTGCCTTCCGATACCCGCGCCCCGAGATAACGGCAGACCACGACATCCTCGAGCTGGCTGACTGAAAACACGCCTTCGCCGCTCGCGCCGCTGGCGGCGCGCACGCGTTCCGCCGCATCCTCGCCGATCGCGCCGGCATAGACCATCGTCCCGAAGATGGGCTGCCCGGCGAGCGCGAAGGCCGCGCTGAGAAGGGGAGATCCACCGGCGATCTCGACCCGCTCGAACCAGATCGGCCTGCCGTCTCGCGTGATCTCTACGCGCTGGCTCAGCTTGCCTGTCGTGAAGCGTTCATGGGCGGCCGGACGGCCGAGGCAGAGAAAATCCCACCCGACATAGGTCGCGTCGGGCGCGAGCGACACCTGCGTTTCGAGACGAGCATCGGCACCGTCGAACAAGATGGTTTCCTGCGGCAGGTATTCGCAGACCGCTCCTGGCCCGACTGCGACCCGGCTCGATTGCACGGACAAGCCGTGCTCGCTGCGATAGAACTTGGTCGCGCCGGGCGTCGTCAGCACGGCGCGGGCCCCGGCTTCGAGATGGAAGCTCAGCTCTAGCCGATCGCCGCCCGCCACGCCGCCGGGCGGATGCAGCAGATAGACATGGCAGGTCCCGTCCTTCTCGGGATGAAAGGGCTGCTGGACGACGAGCGGCCCGAGATGGCGCCGGCGCATAAGCCGGGTCTTGCCGGCTGCAACCGCGAACCACAGCTCCAGCTCCGCCAGCCAATCGCTCGGCTGGACGGTATAGTGGGCGCGCTCGGCAGAGCCCGCGGGCGGTCGTGCGGCTTCGACGGAGGGAACTGGCGCGAGAGCATCCATGGATGAGGTTTTGATCAGGGATTCCAGCTCGCGGTTCGAATGCGAGACTATGTCGGGACCTCGTCTGCTGTCATCCTGGCCATCGGGCGCGGCGGTCTACAAAAACGGCAGAATTGGCTGAAACTGCCTCAATCGGCGCCATATGCCCGCCGTTTCGGCGTTGCCGGTCCACCATGACTCTTGCCTGGCCAGGGATGAAGAGCCACCAAATGCGGCAGGGAACGTCGTTTCGGGACATTGGCCCTCCGCTTGCCTTGGCGGCGGAAAGCCCGTCCGGCTCGGAACGGGTCCCAGCGCCGCGAGGGGCACAGGCTGCGAGAGGCGATATGTTGAAGGCGATTGCGGTCAGGCGAGCTTCGCAGAGCGGTCCAAGCCACGAACCGGTGCTCGGCAGGGCAGTTCTCCCGCACGATGAGCGCCACCTGCGCCGACGAGCGATCGGGCTCGAGGACGGACGGAAGATTCTGATCGATCTCCCCGACACGGTCGTGCTCGCGGATGGGGACGAGTTGCTGTTGGAAGGCAGCGGCGTCGTCGAGATCGCCGCCGCGGAAGAGCCGCTCTATGCGGTCCGCGGCCGCGATGCCCTGCATGTCGCCGAGCTGGCCTGGCATATCGGCAACCGTCACCTGGCCGCGGCGATCGAGGCCGACCGGATACTGATCCTGCGCGATCACGTCATCAAGGCGATGCTCGAAGGGCTGGGCGCCGCCGTAGAGGAGATCACCTCGGCGTTCACCCCTGTGCGCGGCGCCTATTCCGGCCATGGCCACGCGCATGGGCATTCCCACGGCCATGGGGATCATGATCATCACCATGGCTGAAGCCGGCGGAGCGAAGCTTGCATGCAAGCTCGCCCGGTTTCCAACCCGAGGGCATTTGCACCGATGATATCAAAGAACGGTCCTCTCCGCGTCGGCATCGGCGGTCCCGTCGGCTCGGGCAAGACCACGCTGACCGAGAAGCTGTGCAAGGCGATGCGGGATAAGTTCTCGATCGCCGTCATCACCAACGACATCTACACCAAGGAGGACGCCATGATCCTGGCACGCCTCCAGGCACTGCCCGAGGATCGCATCGTCGGCGTCGAAACCGGCGGCTGCCCGCATACGGCGATCCGCGAGGACGCCTCGATCAACCTGCAGGCCATCGCCGAGCTCAATCGCCGGATTCCCGATCTCGACATCGTCTTCATCGAATCCGGTGGCGACAATCTGGCGGCGACCTTTTCGCCCGACCTTGCCGACCTGACGCTCTACGTCATCTCCGTCTGCCAGGGCGAAGAAATCCCTCGCAAGGGCGGGCCGGGGATCACCCGCTCCGACTTCCTCGTCATCAACAAAAGCGACCTCGCGCCCTATGTGAATGTCGACCTCGACGTGATGCTGCGGGATGCGGCGCGGATGCGCGGAGCTCGGCCCTTCGGCTTCACCGATCTTTCGCGCGGCCATGGCGTCGACGGCATCGTCGACTTCATCGTCGAGCAGGGCGGGCTGTTCGAGGGCCGTCCGGCTGAGGCCGCCCCGGCGGGAGCGTGAGCGATGGGCGCTGCGCCGGATCAGCCGCCGAGACCGGAAACCATGCCGCTGCATCTGCTGCGCCTGGTCAGCCAGGGCTTGCCGGTGGGTGGATTCTCCTATTCTCGCGGCCTCGAAGCAGCCGTTACGGCCGGCTGGGTTCGTGACGAGAGGACCGCCGGCGACTGGATACTGGGCACGCTCCGGACGAATGTGGCGCAGTTGGACGGCGCGCTGTTCTGGCGCATGGCGAACGCTCTGGCCGCCGGCGACGTTGAGCGCTTCCGCGCGGCCAACGCCTGGCTCGCGGCGGGGCGCGAAAGCCGCGAATTCCAGCTCGAGGACAGGCGTCTGGGCGAGGCGCTTCTGCGTCTCCTCGCCGATCTCGCAGTTCCCGCGGCCGCGGGCCACTGTGCCGGCGAGCTGTCGTTCGCGGGGGCTTTTGCCCTGGCCGCACATCATTGGTGCATTGCGCCGACGGCGGCGCTGAGCGGCCTGCTGTGGATCTATGTCGAAGGACAGGTGAACGCGGCGATCCGGCTGGTCCCCCTCGGCCATACCGCCGGTCAGCGCATCCTCATCGAGGCCGCGGGCGCAATCGAGGAAGCGGCTGAATGCGCTCGCTCGATCGGCGACGACGAGATCGGCAGCCTGTCCCCGGCCTTGGCCATGGCGAGCGCCTGGCACGAAACGCAATACAGCCGTCTCTTTCAATCCTAGAGGCGGCAACACCGGCGCCTGACGCGAGCGATCTGCGTCTCGCAAATGTCGGGTGCTCGCTCAATTTTCCAGCCGGGCCGTGGGGTCGGAATAGGGGTGCAAGTGGAACGGGTCACGATCACCATCGATGCAGAACTTCTCGCATTCGTCGATACGCTCAGCGTATCGAAAGGCTATGGCAGCCGTTCCGAGGCGATCCGGGACATTCTGCGCCATGCCGCCCGGACGGAGACCGCCACCGACCCCGCCGCTCCCTGCTTTGCGACGCTGGCATATGTCTTCGATCACGAGACGCGGGATCTCGCGCGCAGGTTGACCAATCGGCAGCATGACCATCACGACCTCTCGGTCGCCACCCTCCATGTCCATCTCGATCGACATGAATGCCTGGAGGTCTCGGTGCTGCGTGGAGCGAGCGGTGAAGTCCGCGCCTTTGCCGACGGCGTCATCAGCCAGCGCGGCGTCCGGCACGGTCATCTTCAGATCCTGCCCGACGCGACCGCAACCGAGGATCGGCATCCTCACGAGCACGATCACTGAGCATTTTCGGCTCCGTGCTGCTCAACATTTCAGCGATACAGCCCGCCGCCGCTGCCGTATGAATTTTGGACGAAAACGTCATACGGTGGCACCTCATGCCTCGCGCCCATCTGCGCAAGCTGGTTCTGATTGGGGCGCTGTTCGTCGCTTCCGTCGCAGCCGCACAGGAGCGGCCGCTGCGCGTGGCCGAGATCTGGGAGATTCCCACGCTCGACCCTTCTCAGGACGGCACCCTGATGAAGGAAAAGGCGATGGTCACCGAGACATTGGTGGCCGGCAACCCGGATTTCACGCTCGGGCCGGGGCTCGCCATATCGTGGACGCGCGAAAGCGACACGGTCTGGCTCTTCAAGCTGCGGCAGGGCGTCAGATTCCATGACGGTTCGGCGCTGACGGCCGAGGCGGTGGTCGCGAGCCTGTCCGACACGCTGAAGCGAAGCGGCACCGTCAGAAGCTACACCAGGATCGCCGATCTCGCGGCGCGCGATACCAATACGGTTGCGATCACCACTTCCGAGCCGTTCCCGGCGCTACCCGCGGCCCTGGTCTATTCGAGCGCGGCGATCGTGTCGCCGGCTTCGCCACGGTTGGACGATGGCGCGATCGAGCGCCCGATCGGCACCGGCCCCTTCCGGATTTCGGCCTGGCAGCCGGCCGCACAGAGCTTCGCCACCGAGCGCTTCGATGGTTATTGGGGTGAGAAGCCTGCGATCCCCGCGATCAGTTTCCGCGGAATTCCCGATCCGACCACACGTTCGCTCGAACTGCAGAAGGGGAGCGTCGATTTCGCCTCGGAGGTCCCTTATGGCGACCTCGACATGCTCGCGGGAAAGGGCTTCACCGTCTCGCGCAACGTCACCGCCCGCAACTACGTGCTGAGCTTCGGCAGTCTCAAGGATACGCCCTTCGCCGACGCCCGCATCCGCAAGGCGCTCTCGCTCGCCATCGATCGGGAAGAGATCGTGCAATACGTGTTGTTCGGCATGGGCCGCGCGGGCATCGGGGCCTTTCCCGACACGATGGCCTTCGCCGACAGATCGATCGTCCTGCCCAAGCCTGATCTCGCGGCCGCTCGGAAGCTGCTGGCCGAAGCCGGATATGCGCCGGGCCCGGGCGGCGTCATGGCGAAGGACGGCAAGCCGCTCGGCTTCACCCTATACACCTATGCGCAGCGACCAGGGCTCGTGCCGATCGCCGGGGCACTCCAGAACCAGCTCCGCAAGCTGGGGGTGCCCGTCGAGATAAAGGTCACGACCTTCGCCGCCATCGCCAGGGAGATGAAGCCCGGCGATGCCAGGCTCGCCGCATTGGCGACGGCCATGTATCCGCATCCGGATTTCTACCTGCGCCAGACCTATCACTCGAAGGGGGTGATCAATAGCTGGGGCTACGCCAATGCCGAGGTCGACCAGGCTCTCGCGACGGTGCTGACGACGCGCGACGAAGCCGAACGCACTGCCGCCTACAACCTCGTCCAGCGCATCGTCGCCGCGGACGAGCCCTGCCTGACCATCGCGCATTACGGCGTCAACGTCGTGATGAAGCCTGGCATCGCCAATTACGCCTTCAATCCGATCGCCCATGACTACATGCTCGATCCGCGCATGACGGTCGCTCCCTAGATGACGGCCTATGTCGTCAGGAGGCTGGCGCTGGCGGTCACGATCGTCCTGGCCGCCACCTTTCTGACCTATGTGCTTCTGCGACTGGTTCCGGGAGAGCCGGCAGCGGTGATCCTCACGCGGGTCTTCGTCCGGGACCAGACAGCGGCCGTCTCGCGGGCGGATGTCGCGGCCATCGCCGGGCGCTTCGGCCTCGATGCCCCTCTGGTCGTGCAATATGGCCGCTGGCTTCTCGGCGCCTTGGGGGGAGATCTCGGCCACTCGATCCGGACCGGTCGGCCGGTCGCGACCGAGCTCGGCTGGCGTCTCTCCGCGACCGGCCTCCTCGCCATCTTGGCGACGCTTTCGTCGCTCGTCCTGACTTTCGGGCTCGTCGCCTTGAAGCGCTCGGTCGCGACGCCGCTCGCCGCCCGGGGGCTCGAGCTTCTCGCCGTCTGTTCGGTGGCGCTGCCCGCCTTCTTTCTCGGCGCGCTTCTGATCATACTCTTCGCGATCGGTCTGGATTGGCTGCCGGTCAGCGGCTTCGCGGGCTGGGCGCATCTGGTCTTGCCGGTCGCCGTCCTGGCTCTGGGCCAGTTCGGCTTCAACGCCATTCTGCTGGACGATGCCCTGAGCGAGGCTTTCGACGCCCCTCACATAGCAACGGCGCGAGCTAAGGGGCTGGGCGAGGGCAGGGTCCTGCTCGTCCACGCCCTGCCCAACGCGCTCGTGCCGCTGATTCCCTATCTCGCGCTGCAATTCGCCTTCCTGATCGGCGGCGTGGTGGTGGTCGAGCGGCTATTCTCGATCCCCGGCCTGGGCGGCTACCTGACCGAGGCGCTCGACAGCCATGATGGCCCAGCCTTTCTCGGCGCGATCGGCGCGATCGCGCTGGCCGTGTCCACGGTCAATCTCGCCGCCGATCTGGCCGTCGCGCGGATCGATCCGCGCATCGAGCTCGACGGGAGGGCATGATGACGCGGCATTGGAGGGCAGCCTGGCCGCTCATCCTGCTGGCGGCGCTTCTGCTGGTGCCGATCGGCTGCGGGTTGCTGCGCGATCCCCTCGACGGCTCGCTTCGCGACAGCCTGCGGCCGCCCGGAGCGGAATTCCCCCTCGGGACCGACCATCTCGGCCGCGACGTGCTCGCCCGGATTGCACACGGCTTCGTGTTCGATATCGGCCTTTCGTTGGCAATCGTGGCGTTGTCCCTCGCGATCGGCCTGGGCATCGGCACGCTGGCCGCCGCGATCGGCGGGACGCTCGACCGCTCCCTGACCTTCGCGATGGACGTGCTGACGGCGCTGCCGCAGATCGTGATCGCCCTGATCCTGTCGGTCTATCTCGGCGGTGGCGGGCTCTCGCTCGTCCTCGCCCTGTCCACGGCAGGCTGGGTGAAATATGCCCGGATCGCACGGGCCACGACGTTTTCGCTGCGGGAACGCGATTTCGTCACCGCCGCCCGGGCCGCAGGAGGGCGGCGGCTGTACCTGGTCAGGAGGCACATCCTGCCCCAGCTCCTGCCTGTCTTCTCCGGGCTGCTGGCCCTTCAGTTCGGACACAACATCCTGAACATTGCCGCCCTCGGATTTCTGGGAATCGGTGTTGCGCCACCGACGCCGGAATGGGGAACGATGATCGCCGAAGCACGGCCCTATTTCTCGCGGGCGCCGTGGCTCGTGATCGCGCCAGGTGTTTTTCTCTTCTTGCTGACGGCATGCGCGCTCTGGATGGCACGCGGCTTCGGCCGGCGGGAGGCAGACGACGTTCGCGGTGGACGATATCAATCGCCTCGCTGAAGAGGATGGCGCACGCGCGATAGCCGGCGTTCTGCGGAATATGAGGCGTTGTCCCGCGCTGGGCGCCTTCGAGCCATGTTTCCCGGCCTTGCGGAAATGCACTCGCGGCCATGGCCCGGCCGACAAGCGAAATTTTTCTCGTCAGTTTTGGCCGGTTCGGAAGGCCGATCGAGATCATCCCCGCCGGCTTGCGCGAAGCCGATCCGGCGGGTTCATGCGGGACGTCGACGGAGCCCGGCCCCGCACCCGTCCGAACCTTCATGCGAATGTTAAATCGCGGACCTAGAGCCCTCCTGCAAATTCAACCGTGACCCCTTCCAGGCCGGTTGCGACCGAAGGAGACTCCCTGTGCTTCCTATCAATCGACGCGGCGCGCTCGGCCTGTTCGGGGCGGCTGCCGGCTCCCTGATTCTGCCGCGCCCGGTCCTTGCCCAGGGCAAGCGGCGTTCCATCACCATTGCAGTGCAGAAGATCACCATCAACGGCACGCTCGACGTCTGGAACGAGCAGTCCAATGTCGGCGAACGCGTCTTCTTTCCGAACCTGTGGGAAGGCCTGATCCTGCGCGACTGGATGGGCAACCAGGGCCCGCTCCCCGGTCTCGCCACCGAGTGGAAGCGCATCGACGACAAGACGCTGGAGCTGAAGCTGCGCCAGGGCGTGAAGTTCCACAATGGCGACGAGCTGACCGCTGCCGACGTCGTGTTCACCTTCTCCAAGGAGCGCCTGTTCGGCAACACCGAGCCGAAGGGCGGCAAGACCATCTTCGCCGACGATCACAAGCCGACCACGGTCAAGGAATTGCCGGCTTCCGTGCCGGGCATCGCGCGCCGCCTCTGGCCGGCGCTCGCCGGCGTCGAGGCCGTCGACAAGTATACCGTGCGCTTCCACAACGCGACGCCCGACGTGACGCTTGAAGGTCGCCTCTACTCGGCCGGCAGCCAGATCACCAATCGCCGCGCCTGGGACGAGGCGAAGAGCTACACCGATTGGGCGCGCAAGCCGGTCACCACGGGCCCCTATATGGTTGCGGAGTTCAGGCCGGACGTCTCGCTGACGCTGGTTGCCTTCGACCAGTATTGGGGCGGCCGCCCGCCGCTGGAGCAGATCCGCTTCGTCGAGGTCCCGGAAGTCGCGTCGCGCGTCAACGGTCTGCTCTCGGGCGAGTACGACTTCGCCTGCGACCTGCCGCCTGACCAGATCGCGACCATCCAGAAAGCGCCGGGCTTCGAGGTGCAGAGCTCGACCATCTGGAACCATCGCGTCTCGGTCTTCAACATCGAGAACCCGGTCCTGGCGAACCCGCTGGTGCGCCGCGCCATGACGCATTCGATCGACCGTCAGGCGATCGTCGATGCGCTCTGGGCCGGCAAGACCGTCGTCCCCGCCGGCCTGCAGTTCGAGTCCTTCCGGGCCACGGACATGTTCATCGAAGGCTGGAAGGCGCCGGAATTCAACCCCGCGCTCGCCCGCGACCTGCTGAAACAGGCCGGCTACAAGGGGGACCGCATCCCCTTCCGCCTGCTCAACAATTACTACACGAACCAGACCGCCAACGGGCAGATCATGGTCGAGATGTGGAAGCAGGTCGGCCTAAACGTCGAGATCGAGATGAAGGAGAACTGGGGCCAGATCCATGATCGCAACGGCGTCAAGGGCGTGCGCGACTGGTCAGCCTCGAACAACATCAACGATCCGATCACGCCGATGGTCGTCCAGTACGGCCCGAACGGCGAGCTCCAGCAGATGAAGGACTGGACCAACGCGGAGATGAACCAGCTCTCCGTGGTCATGGAAACCTCGACCGACCGGGCGCTGCGCAAGAAGGCCATCGCTCGCATGCTCGAGATCTGCGAGCGCGAGGACCCGGCCTATCAGGTCCTGCACCAGAACGCGGTCTTCACCGGCATGAAATCCTCGCTGAAGTGGAAGGCTGCACCGGCCTTCGCCATGGACTTCCGCGCGGCGAACTGGGCCATCTGATCGGCCCTCGGTGATGATCTCCGGCGGCCGGAAGGCCGCCGGAGACTTCGACATTCTCTGAAACGACGGAATGGCTATGGGCATGTTCGGCACAGCCGACTCCAGACTCGTCGAACTGCGCGGCCTCACGGTCGCCTTCGACGGCGTGCAGGTTCTCCATGGCATCGATCTGGACGTCGGCAGGGGAGAAGCGCTTGGCCTGGTCGGCGAGTCCGGCTGCGGCAAGTCGGTCACCTGGCTGGCGGCGCTGGGCCTCTTGCCCGGCAAGGCCGCGGTCTCCGGTTCGGTGAAGCTGGAGGGACAGGAGCTGATCGGCGGGGCACGCTCTGTCCTCGAAGGCGTGCGCGGCGGACGGATCGCCATGATCTTCCAGGACCCGTCGAGTTCGCTCAACCCGGTGCTGCGCATCGGCCGGCAGATCGTCGAGGCGCTTGCCGTCCATCGCGGTCTTCGCGGCGAGGCGGCCCGCGCCGAGGCGCTGCGGCTGATGGAGATGGTCGGCATCCCCGACGCCCGCCGCCGCTTCGACCTCTACCCACATGAGTTTTCGGGCGGCCAGTGCCAGCGCCTGATGATCGCGATGGCGCTGGCCGGGGAGCCGGACGTCCTCGTGGCCGACGAACCCACAACGGCGCTGGACGCCACGATCCAGGCCCAGATTCTCGATCTGCTGGCCCGGCTGAGACGCGAGACGGGCATGGCGACAGTCTTCATCAGCCATGATCTCGGCGCCGTCAGCCAGGTCTGCGAGCGCGTCTGCGTCATGTATGCCGGGCGCATCGTCGAGGAGGGGCGCGTCGCCGGTCTCTTCGCGGAGCCGCGCCATCCCTACACACGTGGTCTGTTCGACGCGATCCCGCGCCTCGATGGCGGGCGCGAGCGGCTGCGCCCTATCCCGGGCACGGTGCCCCATCCGCAGCATCTGCCGAAGGGTTGCTCGTTCTCGCCGCGCTGCCCGCGCGTCGCGGACGCCTGCCACGAGGCGCGCCCGCCGCTGCTGGCTCTCGACAATGGGCGCAAGCTCGCCTGCATCCGCCCGGTTCCCCCCGCCGCGCCGGTTCCGGCCCGAATTGCCGAGGGGGTGCCGGCATGACGCCGCTCGTCGAAGCGCGCGGGCTTGTGCGCGTTTATCAGATCCGACGCGGCCTCTTTGGTCGCTCGGTGCCGGTGCGCGCGGTGGACGGCGTCTCGCTCACCGTTATGCCCGGCGAAACGCTGGGCATCGTCGGAGAATCCGGCTCCGGCAAGTCCACCCTCGGCCGCATGCTGCTTGGTATCGATGACGCGCAGGAGGGAAGGGTGCTCTACGACGGGCAGCCGATGCCGGCGCTCCATACGGGCGCATGGCGGGCGCTCAGAGCCAGTATGCAGTTCGTCTATCAAGACCCGCTCGCGGCGCTCGACCGTCGCCTGACGATCGCCGCGCAGATCGGCGAACCGCTGGAGATCCACGATCTGCTGCCGAGAGAACAACGCGGGGCCCGAGTGGCGGAGCTGATGGCCGCTGTGGGCCTGAGGCCGGATCAGGCCGGGCGCTATCCGCACGAGCTCTCCGGCGGCCAGCGGCAGCGTGCCGTCATCGCCCGCGCGCTCGCCTCAAAACCCAGGCTCCTGGTTTGCGACGAGCCGGTCTCGGCGCTGGACGTCTCGATCCAGGCGCAGGTCGTCAACATGCTGCGCGACCTGCAGGATCAGACCCGCATCGCCATGGTCTTCATCAGCCATGACCTGAAGGTGGTGCGCAACATCGCCGACCGGGTCGCCGTGATGTATCTGGGCCGCATCGTCGAGGGGGCCTCCTCCGATGTGCTTTTCCGGTCGCCGCAGCACCCTTACACAAGAGCGCTCGTTTCCAGTGTGCCGGAGCCTGGCAAGCAGCTGCAGGGGCGCGTCATTCTGCAGGGGGAGCCGCCGAACCCGGCCAACAGGCCCTCCGGCTGTGCCTTCCATCCACGGTGCCCGCTGGCGCGCGACGTCTGCCGGGCGGAAGTGCCGGAGTTGCGCCGGATCGGCGAGGGGCGGACAGCAGCCTGCCACGTCCTGACGGGCGAACCCGCACTTGCAGCCGCATAGGGTAGGGCGCCATGTTCCGCTTCGCTCTCGTCCGCCTGTTCCGCGCCTTTGTCACTATCTTGGCGGTGGTGACGTTCGCTTTCGTCGTGCTGCGTATGTCGGGCGATCCGGCGCAGGTTATGCTCGGCCCCGACGTGCCGCTGGAATCCCTCGCCGCCTTCCGCAAGGCCTGGGGCCTCGATCAGCCGCTCTGGGTGCAATACGTCGCCTATCTGAAAGCGATCTTCTCGGGCGATTTCGGCATGTCGATGCGCGACAAGGCCTCCGCCCTGAATCTGGTGCTGGAGCGCGTGCCGGCGACCCTGCAGCTGACCCTGCCGGCGCTGATCCTGAAGCTGATCATCGGCATCCCTGCGGGCGTCTATGCCGCGCTGCACCGCCAGAGCTTCACCGATCGCGGCGTCATGCTCGCCGCCGTATTCGGCTTCACCATCCCGTCCTTCGTGATGGGCCTGGTGCTGGTGCTGATCTTTTCGATCACATTGCGCTGGCTGCCCTCCGGCGGACAGGACACCTGGGTGCACGGCATATTGCCGACCCTGACAATGAGCATCGGCGGCATCGGCATCCTCGCCCGCTTCTCGCGCAGCGCGATGATCGAGGTGATGGGCCAGCCCTATATTCGCACGGCTTCCGCAAAGGGGCTGAAATGGCGCGAGGTGGTCCTGGGGCACGCATTGCCGAACGCGGCGGTGCCGATCGTCACCATCGTCGGCTTCATGGTCGGCTCGCTGATCGCCGGTGCCGTGGTGGTGGAGTCGATCTTCTCCTGGCCGGGGATCGGGCGGCTCTTGGTCGTCTCGGTCGGGAACCGCGATCTCGCCGTGGTGCAGTGCATCCTGCTGATCGTCGCCGCGGCCATGGTCGTCTCCAACCTCGTCGTCGACCTGCTCTATGGCTGGCTCGACCCGCGCTTGCGCGCGCAGGCCTCCGGTCATTGAGGAAAAACCCCATGGCTGCCATCGATCTCCACGAAGCACCATCCTCTGAACCGAGGGGTGGTTTTGTCGCGCTTCTGCGGCTGAAGCTTCCCCTGACAGTCGGCCTTGGCGTGATCTGGCTGCTGGCGATGATCATCGTTGCCGCCTTCGCTGATCAGATTCGCCCCTACAACATCACCTCCATGGACCTGGCCAGCCGACTCGCGGCGCCGGGCGGTCTCAGGCATCTGCTCGGCACCGATGAACTCGGCCGCGATGTGCTCTCGCGGCTCATCCAGTCCATCCGCATTTCGCTGGTGATCGCGTTTGGAGCGACATTGCTCTCGGCGTTTTTCGGCACGCTGCTCGGCTTCCTGGCGGCGCAGTTTCGCGGAACGGTCGAGCATGTCGTGCTGGCTCTGGCCGATTTCCAGGCGGCGTTGCCATTCCTCATCATGTCGCTGGCGGTGCTCGCCTTCTTCGGTTCGTCGATGGTGCTCCTGGTCTGCCTGATGGGCTTCTATGGCTGGGAGCGCTATGCGCGCATCGCGCGCGGCCTTGCGATCTCCGCCGGCGCGCAGGGCTATGCTGCGGCTGTTGTCCAGCTCGGAGCTACGCCGACGCGGGTCTATCTGCGCCATATCCTGCCCAATGTCGCCTCGACGCTGATCGTGTCGATGACGCTGACTTTCCCCGAGATCATCCTGATGGAATCCGGCCTCTCGTTTCTGGGGCTCGGCGTGCAGCCACCCGAAACGAGCCTTGGCAACATGGTCGGCTTCGGGCGGGAATATCTCACGCGCGCGCCCTGGATCATGCTCGCCCCCGCCATCGTCATCATGCTGACGACGCTCTCCATCTCGCTGGTCGGCGACTGGCTGCGCGACAAGCTCGACCCGACCATCCGCTAGAGACGCCGCTTTCCGAGGGAATTGGCATGACCCTGATCAAAGGCCATCGTGGCGCCCGCAATCTCTGGCCGGAGAATTCGCTCACCGGTTTCCGAAACGCGCTGATGCTCGGCGTCGACGGCATCGAGTTCGACGTGCATCTGACGAAGGCCGGCGAACTCGTCGTCATCCACGACGCGACGCTGGACCGCACCGCTGAGGGGGCGGGGCCGGTGCGCGAGTTATCGGCCGAAGCGCGCAAGGCCATGAAGCTTAAGGACACCGACGAGACCATCCCGACCTTGGCGGAAGTGCTCGAAATCCTGGCGCCCGCAAAGGCCATCGAGCTGCATGTCGAGATCAAGATTGACGAGACCGGAACTCCCTATCCCGGCATCGCCCCGCGCGTGGCCGCCGAGCTGGCCCGTTTCGGCATCGAGGAGCGGTCGTATCTGACGTCCTTCGACACCTCCGTGCTGGAGGAATGCCGACGCCATGCCCCGCAGGTCGCTCGCCTCGTCTCGGTCAATGCTGCCTGGGCCGCGCGACAGGGTGGGCTCCCCGCCTTCCTCGACCGCGTCGAGGATCTGGCCGAGATCGTGGCTGTTCATCATGAGCTGCTGGACGCCGAGTGGGAGCTGATCCGAAGCAGGCTCGCACTCGACCGCCTCTGCGTGTGGACGGTCAACGACGAAGCTGGAATCCGCCATTGGCTCGGGCGCAATATCGGCCGCATGACTTCGGACAGCCCCGATTTGGCGCTCGCGCTGCGCGAGACGATCACGGCCTGATCCTTGAGTTTGCTTCGACTGGAGACCTCCATGAATCACATCATCTCGACCGGCTTTGTCGCCGCCTCGACGGACGGCGAACTCGACAGCCTGGAAAGCGATCTCAAGCGTCTCGCAGATCTCGGCGTGGAGACGGTCGAGCTGACACCGACCAGCATCGATCTCATTGCGGGCGGGCGCATCATCGAGGAGCGCGCCGACAGGCTCGCAAGGCTGACAGCCCAGTTCCCGTTCAATTACTCGATGCATGGCTTGGTCTCGTCCAACTTCATGGACCCGGACACGCTGCGCTATCAGCTCGAGGCGGCGAAAGCGCTGGTCCAGCTCTGCGATCGGGTCGGCTCGCGGATCCTCGTCCATCACGGCGGCTTTCTGCGCGCTGAGCAGCTCTTCGAAAGGGCTGATGCCGACCGGCGGGAACGCGAGGCTCTGCACGAACTTGCCGAATTCGCGAAATCCTACGGCGTGCGCATCGCGCTGGAGAACATCTTCACAACGGAGGCTGGCCAATACCGTCAGACACCGGCTGGGATCGCGGAGACGGTGAGGGCCGTCGACCATCCCAATCTGGTCGCCCTGATCGACTTCAGCCACGCCTATATCGAGGCGACCTATAAGGGGCTCGACTTCCGCGAGCAGCTTCGCGCCATGGCGCCCGTCGCGGGCCATCTGCACGTCCATGATTCATTCGGGCGGCCAACCGCGTTCTACAAGGGCTATCATCTGCAGGAATACACGGCGCTCGGCATCGGCGACCTGCACATGCCGCTTGGCTGGGGCGATATCGACTGGGACGAAATCTTCTCCGAGCTGACGTTCCTGCCCGGCACCGTCCTGATGATGGAGATCGGCCGGCGCTATCGCAGCGAGCAGCCGGCCTGCCTCGAGCGCGCCAAGCATTTGATGGCTCTGAACGCGGTCAACGACGCGTCGAGGTCGACCAACGCGCCAGCGCCTTACGCCACCGTCTAGGGTTGCCGCTCACTACGCGCCGGATCGGCGGGGGTGGCGAGGTCCCAAGATTTAGGAAGGACACCGCCAAGCCGGGTAACAGCTTCGTCGACGCTGTGGAAAATCCGGTCTTCTCCGATCGCGCGGATAATGCCGAAGCGCTCCAGCGCTTCGCGGGCCCGTGCGGATTCCACCCGCGCAATCGCGAAGGCCGCTCCCTGCGCTTCGCAGGCCCGGGCTACGGCGAGCAGCGACTGCGCCGCCGTATAGTCGATGGCGGCAATGCCGCTGGCCTCCAAGACCACCAGCCTCGGCTTTTGCGCTGCGAGCCGATCGACCAGCTCCTGCTGGAAACCTGACGCATTCGCGAAGAGCAACGGCGCCGGAAAGCCGGCGACGAGGATGCCAGGCAGCGTCGTCAATGGCTGCCCCGACCCCGGTGGCCACCAGATCGTCGTGCCCGCGATCCGACCGAACTCGACCAGATGGCTGCGGGTCGTCATCCAGATGCCGTGCAACAGCGACAGGCCGATGCCGATCGCCACGCCGCTTTCGATCGGCAGCAGAGAAACGGCAAAAGCGGTCAGCAGGACGAGGGCGAATTCCTGCGGGCTCTGGCGCGCGATCTGCGCGATCAGTCCCACCCTCACAATCCGCCCGGCCACGAAGAAGAGGACGCCGGCAAAGGCCGCTTCCGGGACATTGGCGAGAACATCGCCGCCGAAGAGCGCGAGACCCAGAACCAGCGCCGCGGCGGCGAGACCGGCGACGGGATTCCGGCCCCTGCTCTCGACGACGATGGCCGTCCGCGGCGGGCTGGCGTTAACCGGGAAGGTGCCTGCCAGGCCGGCGAGCAGATTGGCACCCGCCAGTCCGAGATAATCACGCCCGACATCGGGCTCGCGCCCATCGGGATCGCGGAAGGATCGGCTGACCGTCGCCGTCTGCATCATCACGATGAGCGCGATGATCAGGGCCAGCGGAATGAGAGACCGCAAATCGGCCCAGGACAGATCGAAGCCGGGCCATGGCGGCAACCCCGTCGGCAACGAGCCGAGCACTGCGACGCCGCGGCTCTCCAGACCGAGAGCGGCGACCGCCGCCGTCGCCAAGGCGAAGGCGATCAGCGCGCCGGGCAGCCAGGCTGCGAGCTTTTCGCAGGCGACGATGACGGCCAGCACGCCGAGACCCAGCATGACCGAGAACGGATTGCTACCTGCACGCGCCGCCCAGATTTCCGCCAGCCGGGGAGGCAGACTGCTCGCCTGCACATTCAGCCCCAGCAGGCTCGGGAGCTGGGACACGACGATATGGGCTGCGATGCCGGCCAGGAAGCCGGACACGACCGGCGTCGAGAGAAGATCCGCGATCCAGCCAAAGCGCAGGAAGCCGGCCCCCAGAAGGAGGACGCCGACCAGCACGGCAAGGGTCGGCGCAGCCGTCGGTGCGATGATGCCCCCCGCCGCAAGCGCGGCGAGTGCGCCGGCAAAGATGGGGGTGATCGTCGAATCGGCGCCGACGGTGAGGACACGGCTGGCTCCCAGCAGCAGGAAACCGAGCGTCGCTGCGACGAAGGCGAATAACCCCGCCTGCACTGGAAAGCCGCCGAGGCGCGCCGTTGCCATCTGCTCCGGGATCGTGATCGCCGCGAGCGTCAAACCCGCCAGCACATTCCGCCCGAGATCCCTGGGATGCGACGGGCCTCCGGAAGAGCGCTGTTCCGATCCGGCGAGGGCTGCGTTGCTTGGCATGACCGGCCACCGTCGTTGCATGCGAAGCTGATGCGGCAGCAACCATAGCAGTTCGCCTCATGCAGGCTGAAGCGCGTCGTTCCGGGCTAGATTAACGCTGGATTACGCCTGTTTCATGTGCGGCGCCGCGCAAATGCGTATAGCATCCTGCGGGCGTTCTATGCGGCATCGGTGCAGCGATGAACCAGAAGCCCGAGTTCCCGGCCTTAGCTCCTGCCACGGATCGTTCGCCGGCGGTCTCGCGGAAGTCGCGGGCCGGCCTTCCTGGTTTGGTGCTGATCGCGCTGGTCGCGGCAGGGCTCGGATTGTGGTGGTGGGTGCGACCGGGCGGCGAGAAGCCAGCGGGGTCCAATCGCAGCGTTCCAGCGATGTCGATCGTGTCCGCGCAAGCGACGCAAGGCGATATCGCGATCAACCTCGATGCTCTCGGTACCGTGACTGCTCTCGCGACCGTTACGATCAGGTCCCAGATCGCAGGAAAGCTCCTGGCGGTGGACTTCGAGGAGGGGCAGGATCTCCGGAAGGGCGATCTGCTCGCGGAGATCGATTCACGTCCCTATGAGGCCGCTCTGGCTCAGGCGAAGGGGCAATTGGCGCGCGATGAGGCGCTGCTCAGCGGGGCACGGGTCGACCTGCAGCGCTACAGGAGCCTTTCAGCCCAGAACGCCGTGCCGCATCAGACTCTCGATACGCAGGTCGCGCTGGTCGCCCAATATGAGGGCACGGTCGCGGCGGATCACGCGCAGGTCACGGCCGCCGAGGTCAATCTCCAATATTGCAGGATCGTCTCGCCGATCGACGGGCGCGCCGGTCTACGCCAGGTCGACGCGGGAAATTACGTCACGGCCGGCGACGCCAGCGGCATCGTCGTGATCACGCAGCTCGAGCCGATCAGCGTGCTCTTCACCCTGCCGGAGGACAATCTCCAGGCGATCGCCGCGCGCCTGCGGGCGGGCGCGACATTGCCGGTCCAGGCCTTCAACCGCGGCGGCACGACGAAACTCGCGGATGGGTCCCTCAAGACCTTCGACAGCCAGATCGATCCCACCACGGGCACGATCAAGTTGCGCGCGACCTTCGGGAACGGGGAGCGATCGCTCTATCCCAACCAGTTCGTCAATATCCGCCTGTTGCTCGACACGCGCAGGGGCGTGACGCAAATCCCGTCGGCGGGCGTCCAGCGCGGCGTGCCCGGCACCTTCGTCTATATCGTCAACCCCAACGACACCGTCTCGGTTCGCAAGGTCGAGCTCGGCGTGACCGATGGCGATCATGTGGAGATCCTGTCGGGCCTCAAGCCGGGCGACGCGGTCGTCATCGACGGCGCCGACAAGCTGCGCGAAGGCGCCAGGATCAGCGTGCGGGCGCCGCCCGACGCAACGCCGCCGCAGGCCGCGGGCTCCGGCCGCCGCACGGGCGCGAGGCCAGGCCCGTGAGCCCGTCCCGGCCCTTCATTCTGCGGCCCGTGGCCACCACGCTGCTGATGGTGGCGATCATGCTCTCGGGCATCCTCGCCTTCCGGTTTCTCCCTGTGGCGGCTCTGCCCGAGGTCGACTACCCCACCATCCAGGTGCAGACCTTCTATCCGGGCGCCAGCCCCGATGTGATGACCTCCTCGGTGACGGCGCCGCTCGAGGTGCAGTTCGGCCAGATGCCGAACCTGAACCAGATGAGTTCGGTCAGTTCGGGCGGCGCCTCGGTCATCACTCTGCAATTCGACCTGAACATCTCGCTGGACGTGGCGGAGCAGGAGGTTCAGGCCGCTATCAACGCCGCCGGCAACCTTCTGCCGGCGGACCTGCCGGCGCCTCCGATCTACGCGAAGGTCAACCCTGCCGACGCGCCGATCCTGACGCTCGGTCTGACCTCCGCCACCGTTCCGCTGACGCAGGTGCAGGACTTCGCCAATACACGGCTGGCGCAGAAGATTTCGCAGCTTCCCGGGGTCGGTCTCGTTACCATCAGCGGCGGCCAGCGCCCCGCCGTGCGGATCCGCGCCGATATCCGCAAGCTCGCCGCCTACGGCCTGAACATCGACGACCTGCGCACCACCTTGGGCAATGCCAATATCAACACGCCCAAGGGCAGTTTCGACGGGCCGATGCGGGCCTCGACGATCAATGCCAATGACCAGATCCGCTCCGCCGACGGCTACCGTTCCCTGATCGTGGCCTACAAGAACGGCGCTCCGGTTCGGCTGAGCGATGTCGGAGAGGTCGTCGACGGCGCCGAGAACGACAAGCTCGGTGCCTGGATGAATGCGACGCCGGCTGTGATTCTGAACATCCAGCGTCAGCCGGGCGCCAATGTCATCTCGGTGGTCGACAGCATCAAGGCGCTGCTACCGCAACTCAAGGCGTCGCTGCCGGAAGCCGTCGACATGACGATTCTGACCGACCGCACGGTGACCATCCGGGCCTCGGTCCGCGACGTCGAATACGAGCTCGCCCTGGCGGTCATGCTCGTCGTGCTGGTGATCTTCGTCTTCCTGCGCAGCCCGCGCGCGACGCTGATCCCGAGCCTGTCCGTTCCCCTCTCGCTCGTAGGGACGCTCGGCGCGATGTATCTGATGGGCTTCAGCCTCAACAACCTGACGCTGATGGCGCTGACCATCTCGACCGGCTTCGTCGTCGACGACGCGATCGTCGTGATCGAGAACATCTCGCGCTACATCGAGGAGGGGGATTCCCCGCTCGAGGCCGCCCTGCGCGGCTCGGAGCAGATCGGCTTCACCATCATTTCGCTGACGGTCTCGCTGGTCGCGGTGCTGATCCCCCTGCTGTTCATGGGCGACGTGGTCGGCCGATTGTTCCGCGAGTTCGCGGTGACGCTGGCGGTGACGATCCTGATCTCGGCCGTCGTCTCCCTGACGCTGGTGCCGATGGCCTGCGCCAAGCTTCTGAAGCCGGCCGCCGAGGCGCGCGAGAACCGCTTCCAGCGCGTCAGCCGGGAAGCCTTCGACAGCATCATTGCGGGTTATGGCCGCATGCTGGACTGGGTGCTCGATCGGCAGACGCTGGTGCTGCTGATCGCGCTCGGGACCTTCGGGCTGACGGGGTACCTTTACGCCGTCATCCCCAAGGGCTTCTTCCCGCTGCAGGACACCGGGGTCATCCAGGGCATCACGGAGGCGCCGCAGTCCGTTTCCTACGCCGCGATGGCCAGCCGGCAGCAGGCGCTCGCCGCCGCGATCCTGGAGGATCCCGATGTCGCCAGCCTGTCCTCCTTCATCGGGGTCGACGGCACCAACAGCACGCTGAACAGCGGGCGCATCCTGATCAACCTGAAGCCTCACGAGGAGCGCAGATCCAACATCGCGGCGGTGATGGAGCGCCTGCGACAGCGCACGGCCGCGCTGCCGGGCATCTCGCTCTACATGCAGCCGGTGCAGGACCTCACGGTCGAGGGCATTGTCAGCCGCATGCAGTACCAGTTCGTCCTGCAGGATGCCGATGCGGCTCAGCTCGCCGAATGGACGCCGAAACTGGTCGAGCGGCTGGCGGCGCTGCCGCAGATCGCCGAGGTCGCGAGCGACATCTCCGCACGAGGGCTCGCCGTCTTCGTCGACATCGACCGCGACCAGGCGGCCCGCTTCGGCATCACCCCGGCCACGATCGACAACGCGCTCTATGATTCCTTCGGTCAGCGCATCGTCTCCACGATCTTCACCAATGCGAACCAGTACCGTGTCATCCTGGAGGCCGATCCGCTGCTGCAGACCTCCCTGCGTTCGCTCTCGGCGATCTATTTGCCGTCGGCGGTGGGCGGTGGACCTGTCCCGCTGGCGGTCGTCGCGAGGATCCGCGAGGGCACCGCACCGCTCCAGGTCTCGCATCTCGGCCAGTTTCCCTCGGCCACGGTCTCCTTCAACCTGACACCCGGAACCTCGCTCGGCGAAGCCGTGACTGCGATCAGGCAGGCCCAGGCCGAAATCGGCCTGCCGGAAAGCGTGACCAGCAGCTTCCTGGGCGCAGCGCAGGCCTTCCAGTCGTCGCTGTCGAACCAGATCCTGCTCATCCTCGCGGCGATCGTGACGGTCTATATCGTGCTGGGCGTGCTCTATGAGAGCTTCATCCACCCTCTCACGATTCTCTCGACGCTTCCGTCGGCGGGCATCGGCGCATTGTTGGCGCTGATGATGGCGGGCCAGCAACTCACCATCGTCGCCATCATCGGCATCATCCTGCTGATTGGCATCGTGAAGAAAAACGCGATCATGATGATCGATTTTGCGCTGGACGCCGAGCGTAACGAGGGGAGGACACCGCGCGAGGCGATCCGTCAGGCCTGTCTGCTGCGGTTCCGGCCCATTTTGATGACGACGATGGCTGCCGTGCTGGGGGCCCTGCCGCTGATGCTCGGAACCGGCGCGGGCTCCGAACTCCGGCATCCGCTCGGTATCGCGATCGTCGGCGGGCTGCTGCTCAGCCAGCTGCTGACCCTGTTCACGACGCCGGTCATCTATCTCTGGTTCGATCGGCTGGCCGTCGGCGCCACCGATGCCCGGTTGGCCCTGCCGCCGTCCCACGAAGTGCCTGGGCCATGAACCCGTCGCGGACCTTCATCCGCCGCCCGGTTGCGACCACGCTGCTGACCGCCTGGCTGGCAGGGGTGGGTGCCGTCGCCTTCTTCCAACTCCCCGTCTCGCCGCTCCCGGAAGTCGATTTCCCGACGATCTCGGTCCAGGCCACGTTGCCGGGAGGCAGCCCGCAAGATGTGGCGGCGACCGTCGCGA
Organism: Allobosea sp. TAF32; assembly: GCF_052113585.1. Lineage (NCBI taxonomy): Bacteria > Pseudomonadati > Pseudomonadota > Alphaproteobacteria > Hyphomicrobiales > Alloboseaceae > Allobosea > Allobosea sp. TAF32. The sequence continues at coordinate 340,655 of NZ_JBFRDM010000004.1, forward strand.
GCCCGCTGGAGCGCCATCTCGGCCAGATCGCCAATGTGACGGAGATGACCTCGTCAAGCACGGTCGGGGGAACGCGGATCACCCTCCAGTTCGGCCTGAACCGCGATATCGACGGCGCTGCGCGCGACGTACAGGCTGCGATCAATGCGGCTCGCGCCGACCTGCCGGCAAGCCTCCGTGCGAATCCGACCTATCGAAAGGTCAATCCGGCGGACGCCCCCGTGCTCATCCTGACGCTGACCTCGGATACCAAGACCCGGGGCGAACTCTACGACGCGGCCACCACGGTGCTCGCGCAAAAGCTGTCTCAGGTCGAGGGTGTCGGCGAGGTCCTCGTCGGCGGCGGCTCGCTGCCAGCCGTCAGGGTCGAGTTGAATCCGCAGGCCGTCTATAAATACGGCATCGGCCTGGAGGATGTCCGTGCCGCCATAGCCAGCGCCAATGCCCACAGCCCCAAGGGCGGGATCGATGTCGGCGATCGACGCTACCAGATCTACGCCAACGACCAGGCGGAAAAGGCGGCACAGTATCGCTCTCTAACCATCGCCTATCGCGGCGGCGCCCCCATCCGGCTGTCCGATATCGGGGAAGTGACGGATTCGGTCGAGAATCTGCGCAATGCCGGGCTCGTCGACGGCAAGCCGGGCGTTCTCCTCGTCTTGTTCCGGCAACCCAACGCGAACATCATCGGTGTGGTCGACCGGGTGAAGGCGCTCCTGCCGACGCTGCGGGCCTCGATTTCCCCCGCCATCGATCTCGCGCCTGCGGTCGACCGGTCCACGACGATCCGGGCTTCGCTCCAGGACGTCGAGCGCACGCTGGTGATCGCGATCCTGCTCGTGATCGCCGTGGTGTTCGCGTTCCTGCGCGACTGGCGGTCGATGCTCGTGCCGGTCGTGGCCGTCTCCGTATCGCTGATCGCGACCTTCGCGGCGATGTACCTGCTCGGCTACAGCCTCAACAACCTGTCGCTGATGGCCTTGACCGTCGCGACGGGTTTCGTGGTCGACGACTGCATTGTGGTTCTCGAAAACGTCGCGCGCCATGTGGAGAGCGGGATGGAGCCGCGCGCGGCCGCGCTCAAGGGCGCGCAGGAGGTCGGCTTCACGGTCCTGTCGATGAGCATCTCGCTCGTCGCCGTGTTCATTCCGATCCTGCTGATGGGGGGGATCGTCGGCCGGCTGTTTCGTGAATTCGCCATGACAACCTCGCTGGCGATCATGATCTCGCTGCTGATTTCGCTGACGACGACGCCGATGATGTGCGCCGTGCTTCTGCGCAGAAACGCCGAGCTCAGGCATGGCCGATTATATCGCGGCAGCGAGCGGGTCTTCGCCTGGATGCTGGATGGATACAGGCGAACGCTGACAGCCGCGCTTGGCCATCCCGGGGCGGTCATGCTGGTCTTGGCGGCTGTGCTGGGCCTCAACCTCTATCTCTACGACACTATTCCGAAGGGCTTCTTTCCCCAGCAGGATACGGGGCGCATCGTCGGTGCCATCCAGGCCGATCAGAGCATCTCCTTCCAATTGATGCAGCAGAAGCTTTCGCGCTTCGTCTCGATCGTCAAGGCCGACCCGGCCGTCGACACGGTGGTCGGGTTCACCGGCGGCGGGCAGACCAATTCCGGCAGCGTCTTCATCGCGCTGAAGCCGCTCGCCGAACGCGTCGTCTCGGCCGACCAGGTGATCGCGCGCCTGCGGCGGAATCTGGCAGTCGTGCCCGGCGCGAGCCTCTTCCTGCAGGCGGTTCAGGATATCCGGGTCGGCGGCCGGGCCGGCAATGCCCAGTACCAATACACCCTGCAAGGCTCGACCCTGGAGGATCTTGCGGAATGGACGCCGCGGATCGCAGCCGCACTGCAGGCGCTGCCGACACTCGCCGACGTCAACAGCGACCAGCAGAACAAGGGGCTGGAATCCAATGTCATCGTCGATCGCGACACCGCCGCGCGCCTCGGCGTCACCATGGCGCAGGTGAACAACACCCTTTACGACGCCTTCGGCCAGCGGCAGGTGTCGACCATCTATGTCCCGCGCAACCAATACCACGTGATCATGGAGGTGGCGCCGCGGTTCTGGCAGAATCCGGAAACGCTGAAGCAGGTCTTCATCAGTACCGCCGGCGGGTCGGTCGGGGGCTCTCAGGCAACCAATGCGGTCGCCGGCACGGTCGTGGCCGCGGGCAAATCGACCACGGCGAGCAGCGTCGCGGCCGATGCGGCGCGCAATCTCGCGACCAACTCCATCGGCGCTACCGGCAAGGGGGCGGTTTCGACGGGTTCGGCGGTCAGCACGGTGCAGGAGACGATGATACCGCTCTCGGCGATCGCACATTTCGGACAGGGCGCGACGCCGCTGGCCGTCAACCACCAGGGGTTGCTTGTCGCCAATACCATCTCGTTCAACCTCCCGGCGGGCGTGTCGCTGAGCACGGGAATTGAGTCGATCGAGGCTGCCATGAACCGGCTGGGCGTCCCCGCCACGATCCACGGCACCTATCAGGGGACGGCCCGCGCCTTCCAGGCCTCCCTGGGCAGCCAGCCCTATCTCATATTGGCGGCATTGGTGACGATCTACCTTGTGCTGGGAGTGCTCTATGAGAGCTTCGTCCACCCGCTGACGATCCTATCGACGCTGCCCTCCGCCGGGGTCGGCGCATTGCTCGCCCTGATGGCCTTCGGAGTCGAATTCAGCATCATGGCGCTGATCGGGGTGATCCTTCTGATCGGCATCGTTAAGAAGAATGCGATCATGATGATCGACTTCGCGCTCGACGCGCAGCGCCATCGCGGCCTGTCTCCGTTCGATGCCATTCAGGAGGCCTGCCTGCTGCGGTTCCGGCCGATCATGATGACGACGATGGCAGCGATGTTCGGTGCGATGCCGCTCGCGATCGGCTTCGGCGAAGGCGGCGAACTGCGGCGCCCGCTCGGCATCGCCATCGTCGGCGGTCTGGTCCTGAGCCAGATTCTGACGCTCTACACGACGCCGGTCGTTTATCTCTACGCTGACCGCTTCCGCGCCTGGTGCGGGAATCTGCGCAGGCGTCCCCCTCAGCCGGTCGCGGATCTCACGGCATGACGCGGCGAGACGGCGAGGCGCCGGAGCGAGCGCGGCGACGTCTCATGATGCAAAAACATTTGCTGTTGCCTGGCCGAGTCTATCGCTTCGCGGTGCGATCGGATGAACTCCAAGGATTGGCGAAGGAGTTCATGCATGCGTGACGGCGTCGCGTCCGCTTCGGTTTGCGTCTTGGCAAGGCGCAAGCCGTCGTTCCGCTGGCGCGGTATCGGCGCATCGATCGCCGTTGCGCTTGGCCTGTCGGGTTGCATTCTCGGCAGCGAGAATCCGGCGGTCGATCTGGAGGTGCCTGCCAGCTACCGGGGCGGAAACCGAAGCCCGGACGCCGCGCTGCCCGGCCTCGACTGGTGGCGCGGCTTCCGCTCCGCCGAGCTCACGAGCCTGATCGAAGCCGCACAATCCGCCAACCTGGATATCGCGGTCGCGGTTGCGCAGATCGTCCAGGCGGATGCGCAGGCCGGCATCGCCGGCGCGCCATTGCTCCCCACGGTGACCGGAGTTGGAAATACGGAGCGGATAAGGCTGGCCACGACCAGCGGCAGCTCGGGGTCCAGCACGAGGTCCCAGGTCAACGTCGGGCTGACGGCGAGCTACATGATCGACTTCTGGGGCAAGAACCGCGCGACCCTATTTGCCGCGCAGGAAGATGCCATCGCGGCCCGGTACAATCGCGACGTCGTCACCCTCAGCACGACCGTCAGCGTGGCCAATACCTACTTCCAGATTCTGACGGCCAATGACCGCTTGCGGATCGCCCGCGGCAACGTCGCCGCGGCCGAGCGGATCCTGACTCTGGTGCGGCAGCAGTTCAACGCCGGAACGGTGTCGCAACTGGATCTTTCCCAACAGGAGACGCTCGTCGCGACGCAGAAGGCGGCGGTCCCGCCACTCGAGCTTGCCGCGGCTCAGAGCAACGTGACCCTGGCCCTCCTGCTCGCCCGGGCATCTGCGAATTTCACAGTGATCGGCGGTGGCATGGCGAAGGTCTCGGTGCCGCGCGTGACGCCGGGGCTGCCATCGGAGCTGTTGCGCCGCAGGCCGGATGTGCTGCAGGCCGAGTCACAGCTCGCCGCCTCGAATTTCAGCGTCGAGTCGGCCCGGGCAGCCTTCTTTCCGCAGATCCAGCTGACGGGCGATGCCGGCTTCCAGAGCAAGGCGCTCGCCTCGCTGTTTGGGCCGGGCGCCTGGTACTACACGCTGGCTGCCGGCTTGACGCAGCCGATCTTCGACGGATGGCTGCTGCAGAGCCAGCTCGACCAGGCGAGGGGCGCGCAGTCGCAGGCCCTGCAGGCCTACCGTCAATCGGTTCTCTCGTCCTTCGCCGATGTCGAGAAGGCACTCGTGGCGCTGACCCAGACGACCCGGCAGGAAAGGCTGCAGTCGGAGGTCGTCAGCAGCGCGCGCCGGGCCTTCGAAGTGGCGGAAGCGCAGCTGCGCGGCGGCACGGCGAATCTCATCAGCGTATTGCAGAGCCAGCAAACGCTTTTCACCGCCGAGGACAATCTGGCGCAGGTCAGACTAAGCCGCTTTCTTGCCGCGACGAGCCTGTTTCAGGCATTGGGCGGCGGATGGACCCGCGATCCGCCTCTTTGATCGAGCGGCGTCTGCCTGGGCGGCGATCGCCCTGAACCCGCGCAGGATCTGCAGATTCAAGACCTGCATCGGCACTTCGGATTTGACTTCGACGGGGTCCACGAAACCGGTCCCCCTCCAGCAGCAGACGTTCTCTCCGCTACGCAATCTTTTGGCAGCATCGATCTCTGTCCTCTCTTACCCACCTCTGGCGATCAGGAACCTCGCTCAATGGCCGGCAAGCTCGGTCGATGAGGTATCACTCGCGTCGGCTGCCAGGTCACGCCTATGGTCCTGACGGGCCCTGGCAGGGTGGGGTGTGGTTCTATGGCCTCACTTGGGCGATGCTGCCACGCGGGAAGGGCGGAAGGACGGATCAATTCGCCCGGTTCCGCGTTACTGCGCGAACCGCCCGGGCGATCGGCCCCGGCGGCATCTGTCATGGCCAGCGCGGGAGCATTGACGATGAAAGCCTTTTTGGGAGCCGCCACGCTTGCTTTCGGCCTCGGTCTCGGCGCCTCGGCCATGGCTTGCGAGCTTGACCGCCCGCTGAAGATGGCAGGGCTCGACTATGATTCCGCCGCCTTCCACACCGCCGTTGCCAGCGCGATCGCCGAGCGGGGTTTCGGCTGCAAGGTCGAGCGCGTGCCCGGCGCCATCGCGCCTCTGGTCAACGGCGTGGCGCGGGGCGATGTCGACATCGTCATGGAAATCTGGACGGCCAACCCGGTCGAAGCCTGGGTGAAGGCGGCCGAGGCCGGCAAGGTCGAGCCGCTGGGTACCACCTTTCCGGATGCGAGCGAGGGCTGGTTCGTGCCGCGCTATCTGGTCGCCGGGCCGGACGCCAAGGCGCCGGACTTGAAGACCGCTGAAGATCTCAAGCGCTACAAGGCTCTGTTCGCTGATCCGGAAGAGCCGGGGAAGGGGCGCTTCTACAACTGCGTCGCAGGCTGGGTCTGCGAAGGCATCAACACCAAGAAACTCGCCGTCTACGGGCTCGCCGGGGACTTCACCAACACGCGCGGCGGCTCGGGCGAGGCGCTGGTCGCGGCGATCGAGGCCGCACTCAAGCGCAAGCGCCCGGTCGTATTCTACTATTGGGGGCCGAGCTGGCTGCTGGGTGCCTATGACCTCGTCAAGCTCGACGAGCCGCCCTTCGACCCCGCTGTTTGGGCAGAGCTCAAGGCGAGCGACAACCCCAAGCGCGCCACAGCCTATCCGATGAGCAAGGTGGTCATCGGCGCCAATGTCGACCTCGCCAAGAAGGCGCCGCAGCTGGCGAGCTTCTTCAAGAGCTACGGCACGACCAGCGACATGACCTCGAAGATGCTGGCCGAGGCGCGCGAGAAAGGGGTCACGCCTGAGCAGCAGGCCGTGGTCTTCCTCAAGACGCAGCCCGATATCTGGCGCAAATGGCTGCCGGCCGATATCGCCACGAAGGTCGCATCGAGCCTGTGACGGCCGCTTCGGTGCCGGAATTCGGCAAGGCGCTGCAGGGCGCCGTCAACCGCGCGGTTGATGCCATCGTCACCGGCTATGGCGACAAGCTCGATGGTTTCGGCGCAACGCTGACCGCGCCGGTCCGCCTGGTCGAAACGGCGCTCCAGCACATCCCGGTTCCGGCATTCGTCCTCGCGGTCGCGGCGGGCGCCTGGCTCGCGACGCGACGGATCGGTTTCGCCCTGGCGATGGCGGCCCTGCCGGTGGCGCTGGCCGGTCTCGGCGTCTGGGGTGAGGCGATGCAGTCGCTCGCTCTGGTCACCGTCGCCGTGCTCTTCGTCGTGCTGCTCGGGCTGCCGCTCGGCGTTGCGGCGGCGCGGCTTCCGCGACTGGGCCGCGCGCTCGCGCCGCTCTATGACCTCATGCAGACCATCCCGAGCTTCGTCTATCTGATCCCGGTGGCGATGGTGCTCGGGCTCGGGCGCGCGCCGGCGCTGGTCGCGACGTTGATCTATGCGCTGCCGCCCTTCGCGCGGCTGACGGAACTGGGCCTGCGCGGCGTCGACCCCGGTTTCATCGAGGCCGCCCGGGCGCTCGGCCTGCGACCCCGGCAGAGCTTCTGGCTGATCGAGCTGCCGCTTGCCCAGCCCACGATCCTGCAAGGGCTGAACCAGGCGATCATGATGGCGCTGGCCATGGTCGTCGTCGCCTCGATGATCGGCGCCAAGGGGCTCGGCGAGATCGTCCTGCTCGGCTTGCAGCGGGCCGATCCCGGCCTCGGCTTCGTCGGCGGGCTCGCCATCGTCCTGCTCGCCGTGCTGCTGGACCGGATGGCGCAGGCCGTCCTCGTGTCGCGGCGGCAGGGTGGCTGATTGTCGGGAGCCGGGCGAGGAACGCTCGGCGCTTCGTCCGCGACAAGCCGAGCCGGCCACGCTATGAGCTTGCGCGCGCCGTTTCGGCGCGGGCTTTGAAACGCGCAAAGGCTACGGACGATGAATGCGACGGCCGCACTGACGATCGTTCCGCCGGACGCGCCGCTGCGGGGCAGGGTGGTGCCGCCCGGCTCGAAATCCATCACGAACCGTGCCTTGCTCGTGGCGGCGCTGGCCGGAGGCACGAGCCGGCTGACCGGCGCCCTGAAGAGCGACGACACCCGCTACATGGCGCAGGCGGTTCGCGCGATGGGCGTCGCGGTCGAGGAGCCTGATGCGACCACCTTTGTCGTCGCCGGAACCGGCCGGCTGCAGCCGCCGGCCGAGCCGCTCTTCCTCGGCAACGCCGGTACTGCGACACGCTTCCTGACCGCAGCCGCCGCGCTGGTCGACGGCACCGTGATCGTCGACGGCGACGAGCACATGCGCAAACGCCCGATCGCGCCGCTGGTCGAGGCGCTGCGGACATTGGATGTCGCGGTGACGGCTCCGAGCGGTTGCCCCCCGGTTAAGGTCCAGGGGCAGGGGAGCTTCCCCGCCGGACGCGTGGAGATCGATGGCGGCTTGTCCAGCCAGTATGTGTCCGCCCTGCTGATGGCGGCGGCCTGCGGGCGTGGGCCTGTCGAGATCGCCTTGACGGGCAAGGAAATCGGCGCCCGCGGCTATATCGATCTGACGCTGGCGGTGATGAAGGCCTTCGGAGCGAAGGTTTCACAGCCGGATCCGGCGACATGGCGGGTGGAGCCCACCGGCTACAGGGCGGCCGACTTCCTGGTCGAACCCGATGCCTCCGCCGCCACCTATCTCTGGGCGGCCGAGGTGCTGACCGGCGGCGCTATCGATCTCGGCGTCGCCCCCTCGGCCTTCACCCAGCCCGATGCCGCCGCGCACAAGGTCATCGCCAGCTTTCCGAACCTTCCGGACGTCATCGACGGCTCGCAGATGCAGGATGCGGTTCCCACGCTCGCCGTGCTCGCGGCCTTCAACCGGCGGCCGGTTCGCTTCGTCGGGATCGCCAATCTGCGTGTCAAGGAATGCGACCGGGTGTCGGCCTTGGCGCAGGGGTTGTCGCGCATCCGGCCGGGCCTCGGCGTGGAGGAGGGCGACGATCTTCTGGTCGCGTCCGATCCGGCCCTCACCGGACAGACCCTTCCAGCGCGGATCGACAGCCATGCCGATCACCGCATCGCGATGAGCTTCGCACTGGCGGGTCTCAAGCTCAACGGCATCACCATCCTGGACCCCGCCTGCGTCGGCAAGACCTATCCCGGCTATTGGCGGGCGCTGGTTTCGCTCGGCGTCAGGCTGGAGGGCGACCTGCCATAGCCCTCCGACGGTTCGTCTGCGGCGACCGCCGGGCGCCGCGATTCGATAGGGGAAAACCACTTGAACAAAACGAGAACATCATTGATAATGCCTTAATCGGCCGATAGGGTTCGGCTCCGGTCAAGCGGCCGGTTTGTGTGAAGTGCGCAGGAAGTGGAGCCTGTCATGGCTGGTAGCGTCAACAAGGTCATTCTGGTCGGCAATCTCGGGCGCGACCCCGAAGTGCGCCGCCTCGGCAGCGGCGAGCCTGTCGTCAATCTGCGTATCGCCACCTCCGAGACCTGGCGCGACAAGCAGAGCGGCGAGCGCAAGGAGCGCACCGAGTGGCACTCGGTCGTGATCTTCAACGAGAACCTGGCGAAAGTGGCCGAGCAGTACCTCAAGAAGGGCTCGAAGATTTACATCGAGGGTCAGCTCCAGACCCGGAAATGGCAGGACCAGTCCGGCGTGGAGAAATACACCACGGAGATCGTGCTGCAGCGCTTCCGCGGCGAACTCACCATCCTCGACAGCCGCCAGGGCGGCTCGGATGAGTACAGCGAGGGCGGCGGTGGCGGCGGCTACGTCGACGATCGCTCGGGCGGCGGTGGCTCCTTCGGCCGCTCCGGCGCGATGGGCGGTGGCGGAGCTTCGCGCCAGCCGGCCATGCCCGGCGGCGGTGGCGGTGGCCGTTCCTCGTCGACCCATCTCGACGACGATATTCCGTTCTGATGTGCGGTACATAGGCGCGATGCCCTCCCGCACGCCGTGGTTGGGTCAGTCGAGAGACACGTTGTAGCTAGCAGCCAGGACCCCGCGCAGTTCGTCCCAATCGGCGTGAGCGAGGTGCGGAATCCCCACAGCCCCACGATAGGGCGCCTTCAGACCTGTTGAAGTGGAGATGTGAACTACGGGGCCGGGCGGCAAGAGTGCCTTTTGGGCAGCGATGCGCAAGGCTGCCAGACCCGCGGCCGACGCCGGCTCGCTCCATAGACCGTCGAGCGCCAAGGCAGCCTGGGCATCCGCAATACTCCGATCGTGAACCGCAACAGCGTGCCCCCTGGACCGATGCAGTGCGGCTATTCCACGAAAGCCGCCGCGGGCGGAGCCAATACCGTGAGCAATGGTTTCGACCGGCTCGAGGGTACTGGACGAGCCGCTGGCGCAGAACCGGCCAAGGGCATCCGATCCCTCGGGCTCGGCGGCGATCAAGATAGGCTCTTCCGTCGCCAGGCCCAGTGCCTTGAGCTCGGAAAAGCCTTTGCCGATCCCGAACAGCAGCTCGCCGTAGCTCGTCGGTACGGACACTGCGGCAGGTACTCGTCCGAGTTCGAGGAAGAGTTCATATGCGATGGTCTTGTAGCCCTCTGGGCCGAATGGATGGCCGGTATGGGTCGGGGCCGTGTTGCCAATCAGATACCAACCCGGCTGGCGCGACAGGACATCGAGGAGCGGCCACCGCGCCGTGCGTGGCATCGCGATCACGGCGGCACCATAGGCGCGCATCTGTCGTGCATGGGCCGGCGAAACCGCGTCGTCGCAAAGCACGATGCATTTCAGACCGGCGCGTGCCGAGTAGGCCGCGGCCGAAGCGCCATGATTGCCGGATGAAGAGATGACCGTGCCAAGGGCGCCGGCGGCGGCAGCAGCGCTGACGGTGCAAAGGCTCAGGCGGTCCTTGTGACTCCAGCTCGGATTGGCGCTCTCGTCCTTGACGAAGAGCTCGGGCAGGCAGGCCCAAGCGGCCGCCCGCGGCGCAGAAACCAGCGGCGTCGCGCCCTCGCCGCAGGACAGGCCGGGCAGGAGTGGCGGCAGGAGCGGCGCCCAGCGTTCGAGGCCGCTGCCGAAGCGTGGCGCAAACAGGTCGCCTGCAAGTCGCTCGTAGGCGTAGCCGACCTCGTAGGGATAATGGAACGGCTCGGCGCCGGTCTCGTCGATATGAGCGACGAACGGAGGAACCTGCGGATAGAGCGGGCGCCGAACGCCATCGGACATCGAGATCAGGGCGTCGGCCAGGGATGGCGATGTGGTGACCCAGGACGGCACAGCCGCCTCCGGGCCACGATCGGCGAAGCGGTCCATTCTTGCCTCAGCGCAGCGGCAGGGCGTAGATCTGGCCGCCGCGCGTCCAGAGGTCGTTCTGGCCGCGTTCGAGGCCTATGCGCGAGCCCTTGCCGAGATTGCGCTCGAAGATCTCGCCATAGTTGCCGACGGCGGCGATCATCCGGGCGACCCAGCGCTCGTCGAGACCGAGCGCCTTGCCGAGGCCCGGCTCGCTGCCGAGCAGGCGCTTGACGGCCGGCGGGCCTTTCGCGGCAAGTTCTGCCGCATTGGCGGAGGTCACACCCATCTCCTCGGCCTCCATCAGCGCGAAGACCGCCCAGCGGACGATGTCGTAGAATTGCTCGTCGCCTTTTCGGATTGCGAGCGCTGTCGGTTCCTTCGACAGGCGTTCCGGCAGCAGGACATAATCGTCGGGCCGTTCGGCCTTGAGCCGCATGCCGATCAGCGGTGTCGAGTCGTTGCTGTAGGCATCGCAGCGGCCGGAAAAGAATGCATCCTCGACCGCATCGAGCGTGGCGACCGTCACCGGCGAGAAGGTCATACCGTTCGTGCGGAAATATTCGGAGAGGTTGAGTTCTGAGGTACTGCCCTGCTGGACGCAAATGGTGGCGCCGCTGAGCTGCCTGGCGCTGGTGACGCCGAGCTTGCGTGCGACGATGATCGCCTGTCCGTCATAGAACCAGATCGGCGCGAAGCGCAGGCCGAGCTGGGCCTCGCGAGTCAAGGTCGCGGTCGCCGTCCGCGAAAGCACGTCGATCTCGCCGCTCTGCAAGGCGGTGAAGCGCGTGACGGTGGTCGTCGGGACGAAATCGACCTTGGTCGCGTCACCGAGGACGGCTGCGGCTACGGCGCGGCAGAGATCGGCATAGATCCCGGTCCATTTACCCTCGCGGTCCGGCATGGTGATGCCCGGCGTGCCCTCGGAGGTGCCGCATTTGAGAACGCCACGCTGCTTCAGCGCGTCGAGGTGCGGCCCTGCGGCAGCAGGTGGAAGCGATGAGAGCAGCAGGCCTCCCGCAAGCGCCGTGGTCTTGATGACACCCCTGATCATTCGCCCCTCCATTCTTGGTCGGTTGAGACTAGGCAGGGCAAGGCTATGCGTCCAATATCAGCTGACGCGGACTTGATAACGAAAGCTGATAGATATGCAGCATCGACAGATCGAAGCCTTCGCCGCCGTCATGACCAGCGGCAGCGCGTCGCGTGCAGCCGAATTGCTCAGTGTCACCCAGCCGGCGATCAGCCGCTGCATCGCCGAGCTGGAACGCGAACTCGGCTTTGCCCTGTTCGACCGGGTTCGCAGCCGCATAGTTCCAACATTCGAGGGGCGGATGTTCTTCCGCGAGGTCGACAGCCACTTCCTGGCGATGGCGAAGCTGGAAGCGGCGGCCGCCCGTATCCGGGAGTTTGGAGCGGGTGAGCTCAAGATCGCGAGCTTGCATTCGCTGGGAGGGCGGCTAGTGCCCAAGGCGCTGGCCCTATTCCAAAGGGCGTTCCCGAAGATCAACGTCACCTTGCAGGTGCAATCGTCCAGCCAGGTCAGGGACCTCGTAGAATCGGGGCAGTTCGACCTTGGGCTGTGCTCGGAAGAGGTCGATCTCAATGGTGTCGAGCATCAGCATTTTGCCGATTACCGGATGGTCGCTGTGCTGTCGCACGCTCATCCTCTCGCGTCCCGGGCCGTGATCCGACCGGAGGATCTGCATGACCAACCCTTCCTCCAGCTCGATTTCGACGAACGCCTGTCACGAGATCTCCACGCCGCATTCGCCGCCGTGCATGCGAAGCCGCGCGTCGTCGTGGACGCGGAGTATTCAGCTACGATCTGCGCGCTGGCCTCGGAGGGGGCGGGGATCGGCCTCGTCAACCCAGCGGCGATCGCCGGGCTGGATCGCTGGGGGGTCAGGGTGCTGCGCTTCGAGCCTGCGCTGCATTTCCGCAAGCATCTTGTTTTCCCGCCGGGGCGCCCGCGGCCGCAGCTTGTGCGCGACTTCCTTGGGATTTTGGCCGAGGTAAGGAACCGTTTTACGCTTCAGCTCGACAACGCATGACAAGGGCCAGTTCCAGACATTGGGCGATCGCCGCGAAGCGGACGCTCAGGATCAGTTTCGCCGGTCAGATGACGGCCCATCTCGGACCCACGCGGCGGGCCCTACCGAACACGCGACGATGCTCGTGCCGACGTGTTCGATTGCATTGAGCGGTTCCACAATGCCGTTCGCAGGCACTCGACCATCGGCTACATCAGCCCGGTCGAGTTCGAACAGAAGGTGGGGTTAGCCTAACGCCCTGTCCACGAAACGGGCAGCAGGCCACTACGAACATCCCGCTCTCCTCAGGCTCGAATTTCGCCGCAGCCCTCTCAAGATTGCCGCGCTAGGCTTTGCCGCGCCGGAGCTCGGAGAGAGTGTACCAGACGACCGCCGCGAAGATCACTGCTCCACCAACGATCGTCGCGAAGGGCGGCGGCTCCGCGAAGAGGAGCCAGACCCAGACCGGCGTCATGACGACTTCGGTCGTGCCGATCAAGGCCGATTCCGCCGGCGGCAGGTGCCGTGCGCCGATGATGAAGAGCACCAGCGCGATCGAGAAATTGGTCGCTCCGAAGGCCGCTAGCACCACGAGGTTATGGGCATCGAGCGAGCTCCAGGAGCTGAACGGCGCGAAGAGCAGGAAGGTCAGCACCGCGCTGATGAAGATCGGCGGCATCGCCGGAAGGTCCGGGTCCAGCCGCGGGATGACAATGACGAAGGCGAATGTCACCGTCATCAGCAGGGCCAGCAGGTCGCCGATGATGCGACCCGCGCCCAGCGAAGCCGAGATGATGATTCCGACGCCGATGAGGCAGGCGAGCCCTGCCGCCATCGTCCGCAGGACGATGCGCTCCTTCAGGAGCAGCCAGCCGAGCACGGCGGCGATGAAGGGCGCAGTCGCGTAGATCACTGCGACATTCGCCACGCTGGTCATGTAGTAGGCGCCGATGAAGGCGGCCTGGCTGATCGTCTGGAACGCGATCAGGGCCAGCCCGGTCGGCCCGAACGCCTTTTTCCAGGCCCGGCGCGTCCTGGCGCCGCCGAACATGGCCATGGGGACGATCAGGAAGAGGGCGGCAAACAGAGCTCGCCAGGCGATGGCGGTCAGGGCATCCGTCGTCAGCAGGCGCGCATAGATGCCGCTGGCGCTCCAGGCCACGGTCGCGGCGAAGACGAGCAGGACGCCACGGGAATGTGCGGTCGAAGAAGAGGTTTCGCTGGTCAAAGTCGCACGCATGGCAGGATCGGGCAGCACCGCTCGCATATCGGGCTCCGTCGCGGAATATCATTCCGCGAATAGCGAGATGTTGGCAGGAACATGCCAACCTTCTCGCGTGGGTGGCTTCGCGTCGTTGAAGGGGCGCTCCTGCGCTTGGAGAAGGGCTACTCCGCTTGCGTCGGTCAATTCCCACATCCTAGGATCGGCTGACTGCATTTGCGGCGGCGCGTCCTGCGCAGCTTTTCCACCCCCTTGGGCGAGGGTTCACGGCATGAAGCGTCGGACGTTTCTGGGTGTCGCTGCAGGTGCCGCGGTTTCCACTGTGGCCAAACCGGCCCTTGCGCAGCGGGCAAAGGTGCTGAAATTCATCCCGGAATCGGATGTCGCGATCGTCGACCCGGTCTGGACGACTGCGACCGTAACGCGCAATCACGGCTATCTGGTCTTCGACACGCTCTACGGCCAGAACGCCAATTACGGTTTCGAACCGCAGATGCTCGCCGGCCATACGGTCGAGGATGACGGCAAGACCTGGCGGCTGACGCTGCGCGAAGGCCTGCGCTTCCATGATGGCGAGCCGGTCCGGGCGCAGGACGTGGTGCCCAGCATCCGTCGTTTCTCCGCCCGCGACGCTTTCGGCCGCGCCCTGATGGACGCGACGGACGAGCTCTCGGTCGAATCCGATCGCGTCGTGAAGTTCCGGCTGAAGCGCCCGTTCCCGCTGCTGCCGGCCGCGCTCGGCAAGACCGGCACCTCCATGCCCTGCATCATGCCGGAGCGCTTTGCGGTCACCGACCCGAACAGGCAGGTCACTGAGATGATCGGCAGCGGTCCGTTCCGCTTCAAGGCCGATGAGCGCATCCCGGGCGCACTGACCGTCTATGAGCGCTTCGACGGCTATGTTCCGCGCGCGGATGGCTCGGCCACCTTCACGGCGGGCCCGAAACACGTTCATTTCGACCGGATCGAGTGGCGCATCATTCCCGATCCGCAGACGGCGGCGAATGCGCTCGCCAATGGCGAGGTCGACTGGTGGCAGAACCCCACGCCCGACCTGCAAGGCACTCTCAACGGTCGATCTGGCCTCAAGCTGGAGGGCCTCGACCCGGCCGGCGGCATCGGCTGCCTGCGCTTCAACGCGCTGCATCCGCCCTTCGACAATCCGGCGATCCGGCGGGCGCTGCTCGGCGCCATCGACCAGAGCGAGTGCATGACGGCGGTCGCCGGTGATGAGCGCTCGCTCTGGAAGGATCATGTCGGCGTCTTCAGCCCGGATACGCCGATGGCGACGACGGCTGGGACCGAGGTCCTCGTCGGCAAGCGCGATTTCGCCGCCGTCAAGCGCGCTTTGGCCGATGCCGGCTACAAGGGCGAGCGCGTCGTGCTGCTCGACCCGACCGACTATCCCTCGACCCATGCGCTCGCGGCGGTAGCTGCCGATGCCCTGCAGAAATCCGGGGTGAATGTCGAGCTGGTCTCGACCGACTGGGGTACGGTCGTGCAGCGCCGGGCGAGCCGCCAGCCGATCGACAAGGGCGGCTGGAGCATCTTCTTCACCTATCTGAACGGTACCAATAATTTCGATCCGGCGAGCCAACTCGGCATCCGCGGCAATGGCGACCAGGCTTGGTTCGGCTGGCCGAAATCTCCGCGCCTCGAAGAGCTCCGGCTCGACTGGTTCGCCGCCAAGGATCTCGCGACGCAAAAGGCGATCTGCGCCGAGATCCAGAAGCAGTTCTTCATCGACGTGCCCTATATCCCGCTCGGCGCCTATTACGAGAAGACCGCCTATCGCGGGATTACCGGCATGCGCATCGGTTTCGCTCAATTCTACGACGTCAGGCCGCTGTGACACAGTCCAAGATCCGGATCGCCGTTCTCCAGTTCGCTCATGAGACGGTGACATTCCTCCCCAACGACACGACGCGGGAGGATTTCATCTATCCCGGCTCCCCGGCCTCCGGCGAAGACCTGCTTTCTACCGATCCGAAGGGCTATATGGGCGGCTTCGTGCAGGTCGCCCGCGAGTTCGCCGATGTCGAGCTCATCGGCATCACCTCGCCGCTTTGGCCACGCACCGGAACCGGCTCGGGCTGGGTTACCGAGGATGCCTATGAGCATTTCATGAGCATCATGATCGCGGAGCTGACGGCGCAGCCGCAGTTCGACGGCGTCTATCTCGCGCTCCATGGCGCGCTCGCCGTGCGAGGCGTGCCACGGCCGGAGGCAGATATCGCCAGGCGCGTCCGCGAGGTCGTCGGCGACAAGGCCTTCATCACCGCAACCTTCGATCCGCATGGCAACGAGGACGACGCCTTCCTCGCGCAGGCCGACATGGCCTTCTGCGTGAAGTACTTCCCGCATTACGACATGCATCTGCAGGGCGAGCGCGCGGCGCGCATGCTGGTCCGCGCGATCCGCGGCAGCTTCAAGCCGGTGCATCGCACTCTGCGCATCCCGATCATCGCCCCGACCGTGGTGATGTGGACCGGCGCCTCGCCTTGGTCCGACCTCATCCAGCGCGCGCTGATCTGGGAGGCGCGCGAGCCCGACGTCTTCGTCAACGTGTTCTTCGGCTTTCCCTGGTCGGACGTGCCCGATGCCGGCATGTCGCTGCAGGTATTGACCAATGACGACCCCGACCTCGCTGAGCGCGTCATCCGCGACATGGCGGAATGGACCTGGCGCCGTCGTCAGGCGCTGCTGGACACCGTCAGGATCTACAAGACGAAGGAGGCGGTCGCGCTGGCCCGCGAGGCGGTTGCCGAGGGCAAGGGGCCCGTCCTTCTCGCCGACTACAGCGACCGCTCGGGCTATGCGACCTGGCTGCTCCAGGAGATCGTGGCGCAGAAGCTCGAACGCACGCTGATCGCGACGATTGCCTCGCCGGAGGCGATCCGCACCATCATCGCGTCCGGCGCGAAGCCCGGCGATGCCTTCGACGCGGAAATCGGCGGCCTCTTCGATGAATCGGCGGGAGCGCCGATCCGCATTTCCGGCAGGCTGCGATCCGTGGGGCCGGCGACGACCGCGCGCGGCACTGGCAAGGACTGGGTCTGCGTCGAATTCGGCCGGGGCAACGTGCTGGTGCTCAGCCCCTACCTCGTCCAGATCATCGAGCCTTCGGAGCTCTGGCAGCTTGGCCTCGCGCCTGATGATTTCGACGTGATCGCGATCAAGTCGCGCGTCCATTTCCGCCGCGGCTTCGACGATAGCGGCTTCACACCGACCATCATCCTCGTCGAGCCGCCCGAGCCCTTCATGGGCACCGTTCATCTCGATGCTCTGTCCTACGAGAATCTCACGCTGAAGGACTATTATCCCTATGGCAGCCCGAGCTTCTCACCGGAAGGCTGAGGAGTAAAGTGGTCGAGAGGGCGCCATTAGCCGACATCTGGCTACTACCCAGCAGCAGGCGTTAGATTTTGCGTCGCAGCGTAATCGACGGCGAGGATGGGCTCGCCGTCGGCGTTTCCTTGGCTGTGGTCCTCGGTTTTCCAGAGAGAAGCAGTGAATCTCCTACCGAGTTTGGACATTTGTTCCTTTAGTGTGAGGTGACCATCAGGTTGTGCCGCGAACGCATAGCTTCGGTCGCCTCAGCATCGATGTCGTCAGCGTCGTTTGCGATCGCCACTCTGTAAACTCGTCGCGCAGCCTCCGCTGAGACGAGACCTTGCTTTACATCGCGCAGCACGGCAGCTGGATCGCGCGTCGCAGGATCGCCGAAGCCTCCCGCGCCGGCCGTGCGCATGCTGAGGACGTCGCCCTTCCGAAGCGGATAGGTGCCCTTCGAGTGCAGGCGTTGCTCCGCAGGCGTGTCGGGGTTGAGAACCGTCGCCGCCTTGGAGCCGTGCAGCCCACCCTCTAGACCGTAGGGGGCGTTGACATAGCGGTCTCCGAGATTGGTGACGAGCCCGGCATCGGCCAGGAGGCGCACATCCTTGCGCACGGCCATGCCGCCGCGGAAACGGCCGGCGCCGGCGGTATCCGGGATCAGCTCCATGCGCTCGACGAAGACCGGCGCGTTCATCTCCTGAACTTCGATCGGCGTGTTGGTGCCATTGGTCGGCGAGGTCGTGGCTTCCTGCCCGTCGCAATGGCGATGGGCGCCGACGCCGCCGATCGCCGTCATCCAGGCGAGGAAGGGCTTGCCGGTATGCGGGCTTAGCGTGCCGCTGACCTTGGGATTGCAGAAACCGGAGCTCGCGGCGATAACGCGGTCCGGCACGATTTGCGCCAGTGCGCCCATCACCACCTCGTAGATGCGGTTGGCGTTTACGGCGCGCGCGCCGCTCGCCGCACCGGGGTTCGGGTTGACGTAACAGCCCTTCGGGGCGCGGATCTCGATGCAGTCGATGATGCCGAAGTTCTGGGGCGAGCGCGGCAGCGTCACGCCCTTGATCGCGGCGATGCAGTAGGAGCGGGTGTACTGCATATAGGCGTTGATGCCGGCCGGCCGCTGTGGGCCGGTGCCCTCCCAGTCGCAGATGATGCGCCCTGGCTCGACAGTCAGCGCCAGTTTGAACGGCACCGGCTCGGTGTCCGGGCCGACATCGTCGAGCACGTCCTCGAATCGGTAGGTGCCATAAGGGAGTTCGGCGATCGCCTCGACCATGGCGTCGCGGCTGCGCGCCACGATCTCGCGCATGCAAGCGGCGAGCTGCTCCGGCCCGTATTGCCGGGCGAGCCCCTGCATGCGGGCGACGCCGGTCATGTTGGCGGCGTATTGCGCATGAAGATCGCCGAGCACGTCCTTGATGCGGACATTGCCCTCGATGATGCGCAGGATTTCCTTGATCGGTTCGCCGGCCTTGTAGAGCAGTACGGGCATCAGCTTGATGCCCTCCTGGCAGGTCTCGCTGACGCCGACGACCTCCTCGCTGCCCGGTGCGCTGCCGCCGACATCGATATGGTGCGCGATATTGACCGCGTAACCGATCAATTCCTCGTCATCGAAGACGGGCGTGACCATGAAGATGTCCGGCAGGTGGCCGGAGCCGATCGTCGGGTCGTTGCAGATCACCGCATCGCCTGGGCCAAGTGAGCCTTCGGGATAGTAGTCGAGCATTTGGCGGACGGTGAACGCCATCGAGCCGAGATGGCCGGGGCTGTAGTCGCCCTGGGCGATCATGTTGCCCTCGGCATCGAAGACGCCGGTCGAGAAGTCGGAGCCCTCGCGGACGGTCATGGAATAGGCGGTGCGTAGCAGCGTGCTGCCCATCTCGGCCGCGGCGGAGAGAAGGCCGCCCCAGACCACCGAGAAGGTTACGGGATCAATCGTGTTCATGGTGGATACCTTCAGGCGAGCGTGGTGATGAGATTGCCGTGCGAGTCGACGGTAGTTTCGCAGCCCGGCGGCAGGACGATGGTGGACTCGCGTTCCTCGACGATGGCCGGCCCGGCGAAGACGTCTCCTGCGCTGAGCCGATAGCGATCGTAGACGTCGCAGAGCGTGAAGCCGTCGGTTTCGGGAAACCAGACCTGGCGCTGGCTGCGGCGGGCACGCTCGACGCCGCCGGCCTGCTTCGGCAGCTCGTCCATGGTCAGAGTCTTGCCGACTGCGATGGCCCTCAGGCGCCAATGGACCGCGACTATGGTCCAGTCCGGATCGAAAGTTCTGGCGCCGTAAGATTTGGCGTAGGCCGCATGGAAGGCCCCGCGCAGCGTTTCCAGATCTCCGGGCGCATAGGGATAGGCCGGCAGGTCCACGGCGATCTCGAAGCCCTGGCCGGCGAAGCGCATATCGCAGCTGGCGGAGAAGCTCTGGCGCTCGCGCGGCACTCCGGCCTCGTCGAGCTGCCGGCGGGCTTGCACTTCCAGGTCGGCATAGAGCGTGTTGATCTCGGCGAGGGCGTCGTCGTCCAGGTTCATCACCTGCGTGCGGGCGAGATCGAGCGAGGTCTCCGCCATCAACAGGCCGACGGCGGATTCGACTCCGGCCGCGCGCGGGAAGACCACTTTCGGGCAGCCGAGCATGCGGGCGAGCCGGGTGCCGTGCACCGGGCCCGCGCCCCCGAAAGGCACCAGAGCGAACAGGCGCGGATCCTTGCCGCAATTGATTGTGACGGCGCGCGCGGCCTGCGCCATCTGTGCGGTGACGATCTCGTGGATGCCCCAAGCCGCCTGCATCACGTCGATGCCGAGCGGCACCGCGACGTCGGCCTCGATCGCGGTCAGCGCGGCCTCGGCGTCGAGCTTCATCTCGCCGCCGAGGAAATAGTCGGGGTTGAGATAGCCGAGGACGAGGTCGGCATCCGTGACGGTCGGCCTGTTGCCGCCACGGCCATAGCAGGTCGGGCCGGGCACCGAACCCGCGCTCTCCGGGCCGACGGCGATGGCGCCGAGCTCGACCTTGGCGATGCTGCCGCCGCCGGAGCCGATCTCGATCAGGTCGACGGCGGGGATACTCACCGGCAGTCCGCTGCCCTTCTTGAGATGGGTCATGTCCACCTCGAACTGGCTGGTCAGCAGCGGCTTGCCGCCCTCCACGAGGCAGAGCTTGGCGGTGGTGCCGCCCATGTCGAAGGAGATGAGGTTGTCGGTGCCAGCGGCGGGCGCGAACCGCGCGGCCGTCAGCACGCCTGCGGCCGGGCCGCTCTCGATGATGCGGATCGGGAAGCGCTTGACGGTATCGGCGGTGGCGACACCGCCGTTCGACTGCATGATCAGCATGGGAACCAGTGCGCCGAGCGCCCGCAACTGGCGGTCGAGGCGTTCCACATAGGAGGCGACGCCGGGCATGACATAGGCGTTCATCACAGTGGTGCTGGTGCGCTCGAACTCGCGATAGAGCGGCGAGACCTCGCTGGAGACCGAGACCATCAGCTCCGGCGCTTCCTCGCGCAGGATCTCGGCGACGCGCCTCTCATGCGCTGGGTTGGCGTATGAATGCAGAAAGCAAATCGCGACGGCGACGACGCCGCGCTCGACGAGCTGCCGTGCAACGAGGCGGGCACCGGCTTCGTCGAGAGCCGTCTGGACCACGCCGGTGAAGAGCATGCGCTCCTCGATCTCGAAGACGAAGTCGCGCGGCACCAGCGGCAGGGGCCGGCCGGCCATGTTGTCATAAAGCTCGTAGCGCTTCTGGCGGCCGATCAGGATGACGTCGCGGAAGCCTTTGGTGGTGATCAGCGCGGTCGTCGGACCCTTGCGCTGGATCACGGTGTTAGTCGCGATAGTGGTGGCGTGCACGACTTCGCTGATTTCGCCCATCTGCCGGCCGCTCTGGGCCATGCGGGCCTTCAGCCCCTCGATGACCGCCTCGGCCGGATCAGCCGGGGTGCTCAGCACCTTGCCGATTTCGAAATGACCGGTTTCGGGGTCGAGCACCGCAAAATCGGTAAATGTGCCGCCGATATCGACGCCAACGCGCAAGCCCATCGTGAGGTACTCCCAGGTGGAACGGCTTTTCGAGAGCCGGATCAGTGAACGGAACTGGGCGCGAGGCCCGAGGAAGCGGAGGCGGAGGGCGAGATGTTGTCTCCTCCGAGATAGGCCTCGCGCACGGCTTGGTTATCGCGCAGCTCTGCGGCGCGACCTTCCAGCGAGACGATGCCGTTGCGCAGCACATAGGCACGGTCGACCAGTTCCAGCGCCTTGTTGGCGCTCTGCTCGACCATGAGGATGGTCAGCCCCTGCGATTTCCAGCGCGCGAGGATTTCGTAGACACGGTCGACCATGAGCGGCGACAGGCCCATTGATGGCTCGTCGATGCACAGCACGAGTGGCTTTCGCAACCAGGCCCGCGCCATGGCGACCATCTGCTGCTCGCCCCCGGACAGGGTGCCCGCGAGCTGGTCAAGTCGGCTGGACAGCCAGGGGAACTCGGCGACCGTGGCCTCGATGTCCCGATCGATATCCCGCCGCGGGGCGGCT
The DNA here is from genome assembly GCF_052113585.1 of Allobosea sp. TAF32. Taxonomy (NCBI): domain Bacteria; kingdom Pseudomonadati; phylum Pseudomonadota; class Alphaproteobacteria; order Hyphomicrobiales; family Alloboseaceae; genus Allobosea; species Allobosea sp. TAF32. The sequence goes on from NZ_JBFRDM010000004.1 coordinate 362,178, forward strand.
CTACGGGCATAGGCGCCCATCAGGATGTTGTCGCGCACGGTCAGCTCGGCGAACATGCGCCGGCCCTCGGGGATCGAGGCGATGCCTTGGGCGATCACCTCGGCGGTGCTCTTGACCTGCAAAGGCCGGCCATAGAGCATGATCTGGCCCTTGCGCGGGGTGACGAGCCGCAACACGGTCTTGATTGTCGTCGATTTGCCGGATGCGTTGCCGCCGAGCACCGCCACCGCCTCGCCGCGTCCGACCTTCAGCGAGACGCCGAACAGCGCCTGGATCGGCCCGTAGAAGATGTCGACGTCCTTCAGTTCGATCGCCGGACTCTCCACCGGGCCGGGCATCGGGACCTCGGGTCCGTGGTCGAGATGGCCTTTGACGACGACTTGGCTGCGAGCGCCGCCGCCGCCCTGGCCAAGATAGGCGGCTGCGACCTGGGGATCGGCGAAGGCGCGGTCCGGCTCGTCGTCGACGATGACCTTGCCCTGCGCCATGACGACGGTCCGCTGGGTCAATTTGCGGACGATGTCGAGCTTGTGCTCGACCATGACGATCGCCATCGCCGGGAAACGCCGGCGCATGTCTAGCAGGAGGTCGGCGAGTTCGTGGCTCTCCGTCGGGTTCATTCCGGCCGTCGGCTCGTCGAGCAGCAGCAGATCCGGTGAGGTCGCGAGCGCGCGAGCAATATCGAGCCTGCGGCGATTGGCATAGGAGAGGCTGTGGGTTGGCTGATCGCGGCGCGGCCAGAGCCGCTCGCCGAAGAGCTTGAGAATCTCGTCAACCCTGGCCTCGGCCTCCCGCGCCGCCGCGCCATAGCCGCCCAAACCGAACAACGCGCCGAGCGGCTCCTTGATGCGGCCGAAGCGTGCAGGCGAACGACCGCCCCCGATCAAGGCGCGTTGGCTGCCGATCCTAACGCTCTCGGCGATCGTGAGTGCCGGAAAGACGCGGCTGGTCTGGAAGGTGCGCGCCACGCCGAGCGCGGCGATGTCTTCCGGCGCGCGCCCGTCCAGGCGATGGCGGGCAAAGGCGATGGTGCCGGCGGTAGGCTGCACGAAGCCTGTGATCGTCTGGATCAGCGTCGATTTGCCGGCGCCGTTGGGACCGACGATGCCGACGAATTCGCCGGGTGCGACCTTGAGATCGACCCCGCCGACCGCCTTGAGGCCGCCGAAGGCGACTTCCACGCCGGTGAGCTCGAGACCCCCGGCGATGGGCTGATTGCGCATGCCGTGCATCAGCGGACTCCTGCGATGCCCTGCGGCCGGAACCGCAGCGTGAGATAAAGGACAGCACCGAACAGGATCATCCGGAACTCCGCCGCCTCGCGTAGCGCCTCGGGCAGCACGATCAGGGCGATCGCGCCCAGCAGAGCGCCTGTGAGGTTTCCGAGGCCGCCGAGGACGATGATCGCGACCATCAGAAAGGAGGTATCGAGGCGGAAGCTGTCGGGGCTGATGAAGCGCTGCAGGAAGGCGAAGAGTCCGCCTGCGAGACCGGCGCAGACACCGGCGAGGACGAAGGCGGTGACGAGATAGCGCCGCACCGGAAGGCCGGCAGCATGGGCGGCGACGCGGTCCTCGCGGATGGCGCGCCAGCTCAACCCGACCGGAGAGGCAAGCAGCCGCCCGACCCCGAGCACGACCAGGACCAGCAGCGCCAGCGCCAGCCAATACTGCGCCGAGACCGACGTCATCGGTACGTCCCTGAGGAAGGACAGCGAAGGACGCGGGACGCCGAACACGCCGTTCGGTCCGCCGGTGACATCGGTCCAGTTCAGCAGGACGAGCCAGATCAGCACGCCGATGGCAAGCGTCGCGAGGCCGACGACATGGCCCGTCAAGCCGGAGCAGAGGAGACCAATCAGCCCGGCCAGCGCGGCACAGAGCAGCGCCGCCGCGAACAAGGCGAGATCGGCCGGCGCGCCCTGCTTGGCTGTCAGCGCGGCGACATAGGCACCGACGCCGAAGAAGCCGGAGAAGCCAAGGAACATGATCCCTGAGGCGCCCGACAGCATCGTCAGCCCCGCAGCGAGCAAGGCGAAGATCGCGACCTGGAGCGCCACCTGCATGACGTAGGGAGAGACCGGCAATAAGGGCAGGGCGGCGCAGGCCGCCACAGCCACGGCCAGCAGCGGATAAGGCAGTGCGAGCAGCCGTACCTGTGGCAGCGGCTGGCCGCCCTGGCCGATGAGGATGCTCGTCGACGGCATGACGCCTGAGGCGCCGCGCGAGCCGCCGAGCGCATCGAGACGCTTGTCGCCGAACAGGCCCTGGGGCCTAAAGGTGAGGATGACCAGCAGGATGCCGAAGGCGACCATGTCGCGAAAGCCTTCGCCGACATAGCCGACAGCGAGCGCCTCGAGTACGCCGAGAAGCAGGCCGCCGGCGACCGCGCCGGGAATGCTGGCCAGCCCGCCCAGCAGGGCGGCGGTGAAGCCCTTGAGGCCGAAGGGCACACCCATCTGGGGATAGACCGTCTGGTAGTACATCGCGACCATGACACCGGCGATGGCGGCGAGCGCCGAGCCGAGGCCGAAGGCGAGCAGGCGCAGACGGTCGGTGTTCACGCCCATCTGCCTGACGGCGTCCATGTCCTGCGACATCGCCCGCAAGGCGCGCCCTGCCCAGCTGCGCGTCAGGAAGAAATAGAGCGAGGCCATGGAGGCGAGAGAGATCGCCAGGATGGCGGCGTCCATGCCCGTAACATAGGCCGCACCGATGGTGACGCTGTAGCCGGAAAGCGGGTTCGGGAAGGCATGCGCTTCCGGCGTCCAGATGATCTCGGCCGCCTGATCCAGTATGAAGGTGATCGCGAGCGTGGACAAAAGCGGCGCGATCCAGGGTGCGTTCTCAAGCGGGCGCAGCGCGACCCGCTCGATCAGCATACCGACCGCGGTGGTAACCGCGACCGAGGCGAGCGCCGCCAGCGGGAGCGGCAGACCCAGCCGCACGCCGGTATAGGCGAAGAGCGCGCCGAGCATCAGAAGAGAGCCCTGGGCGAAGTTGATCAGATTGGTGACGCCGAAGATCAGCGAGAAGCCGATGGCGACGAGCGCGTAGACGTTCCCTATTACCAGTCCGTTCAGGATCTGGCTGAGGAATTCGACCATGATTGCGGGCTCCCCTTTGAGGCCGGCAGCGTTCGAGGGCGGTCAGTTGTAGGGGCGGTAACCTTTGCCCTTGACCACGATGTAGTTAATCTCGCGCTCGCCGAGATCGCCGGAGCCTTCGTATTTCAGGCTGCCGCTGACGCCCTGGATCGGCGCCGAGGAGGCAATCTGGTCCCGGATGGCCTGGCGGGTCAGCGGCTTGCCGTCGGCGACGAGCTGCTTCATCGCGCTGGTGACGATCAACATCGCGTCCCAGGTGAAGGCGGAGTAGTAATTCGGTTCTTTGGCGAACTTGGCCTCATAGGCTTTCGAGAATTTGATCGCCTCCGGAGCATCGGCGAGAAATTGCGTCGGCATCACGACCCCTTCTGCCGCATCGCCGGCCAATTCGATGAATTTGGGGTCGTTCAGCGTATCGGTGCCGGCGACCTTCAGGGTCGGGTCGGCCTGACGCAGCTGCTGCATGAACAACGCCGATTCCGCATAGTGGCTCACGAGAAAGATTCCATCGGGCGCGGCAGCTTTGATCTTGGTGATGAGCGGGCGGAAGTCTCGCGTCTCGGGGATCATCGCCTCGGACAGCACGGCCTCGGCGCCGAGTTCTTTGAGGCGTTTGGCAACCAGCGTGTTGGTGACCATGCCCCAATCGTCTTTGAAATAGACGATCGCGATCTTCTTCATGCGGAGCTTCTTGATCAGCATGTCCACATGCGGCTGCACCATGGAGGCTTGCGTCGGCGTGGTGCGGAACTGATAGGGGCTTATCTTGACATAGTCGGGGTGGCTTGCGGTGGGCGCCACCTGAGCCAGCTTGGCCTCGGCGAGAATTGGCCCGGCCGCCATCGATTCCGTTGAGGTCTGCCCCCCGACCACTGCAAGCACCGCAGGATCCTGCCCGAATTTCTGGGCGATGGTCGCCGCTTCCCGCGGGGCGCCGCGCGTATCCTCGACGCGGATCTCGATCTGCCGTCCGCCGATGCCGCCCGTTGCATTCACCTCGTCGGCGAACATCGAGGCTGCTTCCTTGAAACGCGTACCGAGGGCGGAACGCTCGCCCGACATCGGGCCAAACAAACCAATGACGATTGGCTCGGCGGCTTTCGCCGGAGCGAGCCCCTGACTGCCGAACGCGACCGCAATAGCCGCGCCCATCAAAAACGCTGTTCCCTTCATATGACCCCTCCCAGGGTTGGTGTGATCACCGTCAAAAAGTTTATTGACTAAACTTATCGGCCGGCAAGGGGAAAAATGCGACAGAACCTGCTCAGGCGCTCGCCAGGGCGAGAATGATGGAATTATCTATTTATAATTGCTGGCATTTATTGAAATGTACAAATGTACGGCAAACGGATTCTTTCGATCAAAATGACGCTGAAATGGGCATAATTGCTCGTTCTCGATGCGGCGTTTTGGTCTATGAGGCGTTTGGTTGAGCAGGCGATCTGCTAAACATTTCACTTGCCCGACGCATCGGAATCGCGTTTGGTTGGAGTATGATGAAGCCGAAGAAGATCGCCAGCTCCACCGCCCGCGAGTTCGAGCTGTTCGACGAGCTGATGCCGGTGCGCCGCTATAAGCTGCTGCTGCAGACCTTCCTGAAGCGCCGCGGTTCGGGCGCGCGACAGGCCATCGCCGAGTCGCTCGGGCACACACGCAGCTTCGTCACCCAGATCACCAGCCCGGCCTACGACCTCGCCATCCCCGCGGGACAGGTTCATGCCATCCTCAAGCTCGCGGAGCTGACCGCCGAAGAGGAGCGCATCTTCCTCGAGGCCTATGTCGAGGCGCATCCCGAGCGGGCGACGGAGATCTACGCGGCCTCGCATCGCGCTTTGACGATAGCGCTGCCCGATCTCGGCGATGCGGCAGCGCAAGCCCGGCTCGAGACGTTGATCCGCCGCCTCGCGGAGAGTGCGATCGAGAGCTTCGTCGACGAGGCGCGCATGCGCCAGCCGGGCCGCGCGGCATGAATATCGACCACACGCACAAGGGCACGATGCTGAGCGTGCTCGCGCGGGATCCGGCGGACGGCACCCTCGGCATTGCGTTGGCGTCCAGTTCGATCGCGATCGGTGCGCGATGCCCGCATGTCGAGACGGGGCGCGCTGCCGTGGCAAGCCAGGGGTTCACCAATCTCAAGGTCGGCCCGCTCGCGCTCGACCTCGTGCGCTGCGGGCTTACAGCGGCGGAGGTGCTGGAAGCACTGCGCCAACACGATCGCTGGCTCGACTACCGCCAGATCGGCATCCTCACCGCCGATGGCCAGATCGGCGCCCATACGGGCGCGCGGGCCACGAACTGGGCCGGCCATCGCATCGGCGGCGACCTGCTCATATTGGGCAACGGCCTTTCGCGCGGAGAGGCAGCGTTCGACGCGGCCTTGGCAGGACATGCCGGAAGCGCCGGTTCGCCGATGGCGAACCGGCTGCTCTGCGCGCTGGAGGAGGCCAAGGCTCTCCTTGGCGACGCCTTTCCTGTCAACTCAGCCTCGCTGCTGGTGCGCTCGCCAGGCGCCGAAAGCCAAATCGATCTTCGGGCCGACCTGCCCGGCCGCCCGATCGACGAGGGCGGCAGCGGACTCGCCGATCTCAGGCGGCTCTATGAAGAGTATCTGCCGCTGGTCGACATCTATGCAGCGCGTTCCGTAGCGCCACGACCCTTCTGACATCGAACCCGGGACGTCCTTTCATGACCTTCACCATCGTCGCCCGTTGTCCGGAGACCGAGCACCTCGGTGTTTGTCTCGCCACCAGTCCGCTCGGCGTCGCCTCGCGCTGCCCGCATGTGCGCGGCGGCGTGGCCGCGATCTCTTCCCAATGCCACTCCGACTGGCGCCACGGGCTGACGGGGCTCGACCTTGCCGCCCGGGGCTGGAGTCCCGAGGACATCCTCAGCGCCATCCGCCAGAAGGATCGCTTCTACGATTACCGCCAGATCGGCATCGTTACTGCGGAGGGTCGCGCTGCCGCGCACAGTCCCTCGAAGGGTTCGGACTGGACCGGGCATCGTGTCGGCGACGGCTTCGTCGCCATGGGTAACGGGCTGGTCGGGCCGAGGGTTGTCGATGCGATCTTCGACTGCTTCGTGGCGAGCGGCGGCATGCCATTCTTCGAGCGGCTCGTGACGGCGATCGAGGCAGGCGGGGCGGCGGGCGGCGAGCTGATCGGTCACAAATCATCCGGCATCATCGCTTGCGCACCGGGCGTGGACAGGCCCCTGATCGATCTTCGCATCGACATGGCCAATCCGCTTCCGGAGGAGGGCGGCGATGCGATCCGCGACTTGAGGCGCGTCTTCGACGCCTATGAACCATTGGTGCCGTACTATGCCGAGCATTGGCTCGACAATCCTGAGGTCTCCTACAGCGCTTATCTGGCCATGCCTTCAGCGGAGCGGGAAAGGCTGTCGGCGACGGGGCGATAGCGGTACGCGCCAGAGGCGGACTCTAGCTCCTCGTCCGAAACCGGGCCTTCGCGGTGCGGGACGCGATGTGCGTCGCGCGCAGTTGAAGAGGCAGAATTCGCGCCCACAAACACGACGGCGGCAGCCAAAATACCAGCGGCCGTCGGGCGTAGTGCCGGGGCCGGCTAAATTGCGGCAGCCCAGCTCGCTCAGGCGCTGCCTCTCTGTATAACAGCATAATCTACATTCTTGATCGTCGCATCGATCGGCGAGCCCTCGATGCGGGAGATCAGCATGTCAGCGGCCGCCCACCCCATCTGCGCCGGCTTCACGATTCCGCGAAATCCATCGCGGACGGTTGAAATGGTTGCGGCGTAGGAGGGCGTGATGCCGGATGATCACGCGCCCTCGAGGCCGCAAGAACTCCATGCCGATTTCGAACAAAATGTTCGGATTATAACTCGCGATATGGTTGCCGGCCGGTTGGTAATTGCAGCTCGCGGACTCCTCGGTTGGGAGCAGGCCGAGCTTGCCGGGAGGGCGGGCATCCGTCGGCAGACGCTTGCGGAGATGGAAGGTGATGTTCGGCGCCAGCAGGTCCGCGTTCGTAACGCCATTCTTGGGGTGTTGGAAGCCGAAGGAGTTCGCTTCGCAGAGGTGGGGGGGGCTTGCGGCGTCCTGAATGCCGGAGCCGGCAAACCATGATGCCTTCGATCCGTTGATTGCGCCTACACTTTTGCCTTTGCCGGTGACGCCCGGCGACGCTCCTTGCCTCCGAAAGTTCGCGGTTTTTGACCTTCGTCAAGGCCGAGCGGGCATTTCCGTGCGTCATATTGCTTCTCATGTCCGCATGGCTTGCGGGAGATAGCCCGTCCCTCGTCAGCCGGCACGAAGGCAAGGTTGGGACCGCGTCATGGCACAGAAAGCGATCAAACTCGCGGGGTTCGCGTTCTTCGTCCTGTTCGTATCGGGAGCTCATTTTCCTCTTCAAGCCGACGCGGATGAAGCAGGGAAGGCAGAATACGACAGCAGATGCGCGAGCTGCCATGGGCGAGGCGGCGCCGGCGATGGCGTGGTCGCTCCCGCCCTGAGAACCAAGCCTTCCGACCTGCGGAGGCTAACGCGGAATAACGGTGGTGTGTTTCCTGAACGTTTTCTTGTGAACGTTATAGATGGTCGGAAGTCGCTTCGCGCTCATGGCAATTATGAGATGCCGGTTTGGGGACGCGATTTGTCCAATGGTAATGCGGAAACATCGGAATCCGCAAATATTAAATCAATCGTCGATTATCTTAAAAGCATACAACAGTGAGCCCATAGAGAGTGGATTGGTTTCAATCCATTGAGATATTTCAAATCTCAATCTTGCTTCCGATCCATCGAGTGCGAGCGGGTGTTCTCGGAACGGCTGCGGCTTTCTCCGACGGGTAGCCTATGATGATTGGAGCGATCGGCATGAACCCAGCCGGGAGCTCGATGGCGCGCCTGCCATCTTCCGTTTCAAGCCAGCGCTGCGCGAGACCGCTCCAGCATGAGCCGAGTCCGAATGCATGAGCGGCCAGCATGAGGTTCTCCGCAGCAAGCGTTCCATCTTCGACCGCCCATTCTCCAGTTCGCGCCGAGACAACGATCAAGGCCGGCGCGTGATAGAGAATGTTGAAATTGGGATCGTGCATGTGAGCGTGAATTGATCGTGGCGGAGCGCGTTCAGCAACGTTGCTCATCAGTTCCTTCGCTGCTCCTGCAATCCGGTCCAGTCGCTCGTACTCCTGGATGATCGCGAAATCACAAGGCTGCTCATTGATCGCGCTTGGAGCTTGGATCGCCGCATCGATCTGGCGCTCGATGACCGGCCTGGATACCGGCTGGGGGGAAAATGCGCGGGTCGCCCGTCGACCATTTAGGGCTTCGAAGAATTCCATGGCGTTCTCCTCCCTGCCGCCAGAATTGAGCAAGTTGGGGCGCTAACCTTGATCCGGATCAATAAGCCATCGATCTTGAGTTCGTTGCGCCGAGTCCGGACCGCCTTATCTTCGAGTTCGGGCATTCAGCCGCGGGCAAGCTGAGGCGTGTGCTGATCGATCGGCAGTCGCTTCAATATCGCGACCTTAAGCGCATCGAGGACCGGGCCGAAGCGAGCGCTGGCCATTGCTCGGCACGAGCATGCTTCCAGGCTCGTCGAACCGGACATGAGACCTGACGTTCGGGAGCCGGGCAGGGAGCAAGGCCCGCTGGACATGGAGTTCGCGGCTTGCCCTCGCCGGTTGATTCATGGCGCCCCTGCCTGGCTGAATCGTGATTGCGCTCTATGGAACCAGATCCAGGCAAGCTGACCCTTGATGGCTGTCACGCCGGGAACATTTTCGGCGGCGATGCGGGCGAGTACCTCACGCGTTCATCGAATATCACGCCCGAGAGCGCCGCAATTTCCGAAACGATCTCCCAAGAAATCCGTCGACTATGGTCGTTTCGCCGAGACGGCGTGGTCACCGAGGAGAACCCAATGATCGCCATCTTTCGCGTAGGAGCGCTTGACCGCGGCCCAGGCGATGCGGTGGGCGATTTCCTCGCGTTCGGCATCGGCAGCATGGGAAGCAAAGGCATGGTTGAAGGTTGCGCGGTAGATATCCTGAGCATGCTCGGGCAGATGACCGCGCACCGTTGGCGGCAGGTCCATGTTAGCGGCATAGGGCATGGAGAAGTCCTCCGACTGCGACGCTGCGCTGATGAAGACAGGCAGCATCCCGACGGCGCCGATATTCGTCGATTCACCGCTTGCGACCAAGGCGAGCGGGGTCTTCGAGAAACACGCGGGCGACATGGCCAACGGTGACGCCTTGCTCGAGGCCTTGCAGGATCGCCAAGTCCGGTTCACGGAATCCGTCGAGCAAAGCAAGGCCATCGACCGCTTCCGCGGCTTTCATATCGTGATCGCAGCAAGCGGCATGTGCGATGCGGGACGCATACGGCATCATTTGAAGGAATGGCTGTGGCGCGGTACCGCGACGATCCTGTTCGTCGGCTTCCAAGCGCAGGGGACGCTCGGTACGGAAGGCTCTCATGTCCGAGTGAGCTTTGGCCGCTCTATGGCAGCCGATCGGCGGGATTGTCTTAGCGGGACATAACTTCGCGAATGAGACTGATGAAGGTCCGCAGACGCAGCCCGTCGGCAGTCCTTGATCATCGTCAAGGAGGAAGCCCAGTTCCTAAAGCGACGCGATTGCGATGGGCTGGTTCCGCCTACGTTTCGGAGATGCGAAGAGGCCTGCTTGACGAGTATCAAGGAGATTTCTCTGGGCGGCACGATAGTGGTTCTTCGTCCGGAGACTCGTCATGCAGATGACCAGCCAGAATGAAACGATCTGCTTCCTCGGTTCATGCGACACTTTCGGCGGTGGAGCGGAGTGGATGGAACTGATCTCCACCCACATTTCGGTCGTCTTGCTGATAGGATCCCGCGCCCTCAAGCTGAAACGCGCGGTCAAGCTCGCCTACGTGGATCTATCGACGCCGGAACGGCGGTTGGCGATGTGCGAGCAAGAACTGATGCTGAACCGTCGGACGGCTCCGGGTCTCTATCGCGCGGTCCATCGCATTACGCGCGAACGAAACGGCGAGCTCGCGTTGAACGGCCTCGGAGAGCTGGTCGACGCCGTTCTGGAAATGGAACGCTTAATTGACACCTTCCTCTTCGATCGAATGGCGCAACGGGACCGTTTGATCACGTCCGACATCTCTGAGCTCGCGGGCGCGATCGCTCGATTCCATCGAGCAGCGCCCGTCTCGTCGGATGGCGAGGGGGCCAAGCGGATGGAGCGCGTACTTGCTGTCAATGAGCGAGCTTTCGCCGATGCGGATATTCTCTCGCGCAGCCAAATCGAACCCGTCGTGACGGGCTGTCGGGAAGCGCTCGCGCGTCATGCGGGCTTGCTGGACCAGAGGGCTCGCGAGGGAAAGGTCCGGCGCGGGCATGGCGACCTGCATCTGCGCAACATCTGTCTGTCCGAGGGCAAACCGTTGCTCTTCGATTGCCTCGAGTTCGATGAGGACCTGGCGACCGTGGATGTTCTCTATGATCTCGCGTTCGTTCTCATGGACCTCTGGCACCGCAAGCTTGAAGCGCTCGCGAACGTCCTTTTCAATCGCTATCTCGACGCCTTTGACGACGAACTTGGAATCCGACTGCTGCCATTCTTCATGGCGGTTAGAGCGGCGGTCCGCGCTCATGTCGTTGCGGTCAACAGTGGGAGACCGGAGTCCGACCGGTTGAGCGAGGCGAGAGGCTATCTCGACCTTTGCCGCCGCCTGCTACGAGCCGGAACTCCTCTGCTGGCCGCCGTGGGCGGCTATTCAGGTTCGGGGAAGTCAACGCTTGCAGCGAGGCTCGCGCCAATGCTGGGGCCGCCTCCAGGCGCCCGCATAGCCGCGACGGATCGCATTCGAAAAAAGCTGTATGGCGTTCCGGTAGAGACCCGACTACCGACGGATGCCTATAGTGCGGATGTCTCCGTTCGAAGCTACTCGGCTATGATGCAGACAGCGGATATGGCGTTGATGCAGGGTCATGCCGCCATCGCCGACGCCGTGTTCGACCACCGGATCGATCGCGAGCGGATCGGGGAGGTGGCTCGACGTGCCGGGGTGCCTTTTTGCGGGCTTTGGCTCCAGGCATCGCGAGAGATGCTTTTGGAGCGCGTCTCGGCGCGCCGTGGTGATCCATCCGATGCCACGCCCAGCGTCGTAATCGATCAGATTTCCCGGCATGGGGCAGCGACGGAATGGACGAGAATCGCGGCACAGGAGAACATCGGCATCGTCGCCACGGCCGCTTTTGCAGCGATCGGGTTACACGCTGGAGCCGCGGCGGTTTGGCCAGTCCAATCTATGCGCGACCAGTGACACGCGCGGTGTAGGCATAGGCTTGCCGTCGTGCTTGCGTGGAACTTCAGTCGAGCAGCATGCGCAGGCGCGTGGCCAGCTCCCGCGCAGTATATGGTTTCTTGAGCCAGCTTCCTTCCGCGAGCTCGCGTCCGGCGAGGCTGGGTTCGGCATAGCCGGAGGTGAAGAGGACCTTCAGGCCCGGGCGAAGAAGGCGAGCTTCCCTGGCAAGTTCATCGCCGAACATGCCTCCGGGCATGATAATGTCGGTGAAAAGCAGTCGGATTTCTGGGTGCTCGGCAATCAGCGACAGCGCTCCCTTGCCGTCGGCTGCCTGGATGACGCGATATCCTTCCTCTTCGAGGCGCGCGATGACGACCTTTCGTACGCGGGCATCGTCCTCGACCACGAGGATACATTCGTCCGCGCGCGGCTTAACGGCAGGAACCGGATCGATGTTGCTCGTATCGGCAACGCGTTCCGGATTGGCGGCGGGAAGAAACAATCGGACGGTCGTTCCCTCGTTGAGTTCGCTGTACAGTTGGATGTGGCCGCCGGATTGACGTGCGAAGCCGTAGACCATGCTGAGTCCGAGCCCCGTCCCGGCGCCCACACCTTTCGTGGTGAAGAAGGGGTCGAATGCGCGTTGCTTGACCTCTTCGGTCATCCCGACTCCGGTATCGGAGACGCTGATAAGAACGTAGTCGCCCAGCCGAACCTGCGGGTACATCCGGACATAGTCGGGATCGAGGTGAATTCGCGCGGTCTCAACCTTGAGGCGTCCGCCGCGCGGCATCGCGTCCCGGGCATTGAGAGCAAGGTTCAGCAATGCATTCTGCAACTGGGTCGTGTCGACGAGCGCCGTCAGAGAATGGCCGGTGGCGACGGTCTGCAATTCGATGGTTTCGCCAAGAGTTCTCCGCAGCAGCTCGGCGAACGTCGACACGAGCTGCTCTATATCCGTGAGTTTTGCATTGAGGGCTTGCCGCCGGCCGAAGGCGAGAAGTTGGCCCGTGAGTTTGGCTCCGTCATCGGCCGCTCCCTGTGCCTCGCGTAGCAGTTCTCGCAACCGGCCGTCTTCGAGACGTCGTTCGATCATCTCCAGGTTCCCGCTGATCACCGTCAGCAGGTTGTTGAAGTCGTGTGCGATCCCGCCGGTGAGCTGACCGATGGCCTCCATCTTCTGAGATTGCCGCAATTCCTCCTCCATCCGGTGTCGGCTGGTCAGATCGCGGACGAAGCCGGTAAAAATGCGCTTGCCGCTGGCTTCGGCTTCCCCAACTGCGAGTTCCATTGGAAATGTCGTTCCGTCCTTGCGTTGGCCGGAGACTACGCGCCCAAACCCGATGATTCGCCGTTCGCCGGTCGTGAGGTAGCGATTGATGTATCCGTCATGCCGCCTCCGATCGGGATCGGGCATGAGGACCTTGACGTTTTGCCCGCAGACTTCGTCGGCCATGTACCCGAACAGCCTCTCCGCGGCCTTGCTGAAGGACATCACGATACCGGCTTCGTCGATCACCACCATGGCTTCCGGCACTGTTTCGAGGATGGAGAGCAGGTGCGACTGGCGAGAGGCAAGGGCGGTCTGCGCGTTTTTCAGGTCGCTGATGTCGATATTGGTTGCAAGGACGATCAGGTCGCCGGGGGACTGCCCGGTTACGATCACCCATCGGCTGACCACGGATATCGAGCGTCCGTCCCTGTGGCGCTGGGTCAGCTCTCCCTTCCAGGTTCCGTCCCGGCGCAATTCCGCGAGGATTTCATCGAGGGGCTGCGGAAATTCCGTCCTCAGGAGCTGGCGGACATTCCGACCGAGTGCCTCCCGGCTGGTCCAACCGTAGAGATCGTCGCAGCCACCGCTCCAACGAATTATCGTACCGTCGAACTCATAGACCAGGATATTGGCGTCATCGAGAACCTGATCCAGGCTCCGCTGACTGATGGCCCTTGGCCCGCGCGCTACCGTCATGGTCACCCGTCAATGCGTTCGCGTGGTCTGTTGGCGGGGAGGTTTGCGGTGTAGATTATCGTGTTCGTCTCCGCCATCGGCAAGGCTCCTCAAGAGTGCCGGCTTGCGAATCGTAAACCGATAGCGCGCGATGGACTGAATGACCCCCCGCTTGATCAGATTCGTCATCGTTCTCGATACTGTTTCGATCGTGAGGCCGAGATAGTCTGCCATGTCGACGCGGCTGATCGGGATTTCGATCTCGGTGGCCGGGTCGTCGTCGTTGCCTGCACGTCTCGCGAGCATGACCAGGAGATCGCACACGCGCTCTTCGGCCTTCTTGCGTGCCAGCAGCACCAGTCTTGCCTGCGCACTCGCCATCTCCTGGCACAGCCAGTTGATGAATTGGGGGCGCAATTGTTCGGAGCTGTCGACCGCCTGCTGAAAGCGATTCCGATTCAAACGCCGGAGTTTCACCTCTCCGACGGCCTCGGCGTCACCGAGAAAGTGTTCGGCCGGAGAAAGGCCGAAGATTTCGCCGGGATAGAAGAAGCCCGTGATGACGCGACTGCCATCGCTGAGAATCTTGGAAACGCGGACGAGTCCGGCCACGATCTTGAAGACGTGCATCGCTGGATCGCCGTCCCGGCAAACGGTCTGGCCACGCCCGAACGTTTCGAGAGGCTGCTGGCTGAAGAGGCCTAACAATCCGGGTTTCGGTTCGCTGTTTGTGACGATGGGCAATGGGGAAGGAAAATTGGACGCCGCATTCACGATGAGCATAGCGCTATCCTCCGCTTCGATCTGGCGACGGGAGGAAAGCGGCGACGCATGGCGCCGCCAAGGTCTGCGTGTTAGCGTGCGTCTAAAATTGTTACGGATTGTAACATCCGATCCGTCGTCCAATCGGTGCAACCCGCGATGGCCGAGCCGACAACCCGAGCCGCCCATGTTCTGGTCGTGGACGACGATCCCCGTATCCGCCAGATGTTGATCCGCTACTTCGAGGAGGAAGGATACCATGTCAGTGCGGTGGCCGACGGACGCGGAATGAGAGACGCGCTACAGCGCAACGCGATCGACATCGTCCTGCTGGACCTGATCCTCGGCAACGGAGAGGACGGACTGATGCTCGCCCGAGAGATCCGCGGCAAGTCGGATGTACCCATCATCATGCTGACAGGGCGGGATGACGTCGTGGACAGGATCGTCGGGCTGGAAATGGGGGCGGATGACTACATTGCAAAGCCGTTCCACCTGCGAGAAGTCTTGGCGAGGTTGCGCACGGTATTGCGCCGACACCATCCGCTTCCGGTGCAAGCGGTCGATGGTGAAGGCGCAGAAGTCATTCGATTCAATGGATGGATTCTCGATCCTCAGGAGCGCCGTCTTGTCACCCCGGAGGGGTCGGATGTTGCGCTGACGACGGGGGAATTCAATATTCTCCTCGTGATGGCCAAGCATCCCGGCCGCGTTTTCTCTCGCGATACGTTGATGAATTTGACGAAAGGCCGAAATTACGAAGCTTTCGACCGGGCGATCGACGCGCAGATCTCGCGCCTGCGCAGGAAGATCGAGCTGGGCAAAAATCCGACGGTCCTGATCAAATCCGTTCGCGGAGTGGGATACGTCTTCACCGGGCAGCGTTCGGTCGACGCGACGTAAATTATCAAGCTGGCGCGGGGCGAAGTTCGCGAAAGCCACTTTAGATTTCCAAAGGGGATGCGAGCTCGGGTCGGACGCCCGGCGACCTTCACCGGGCCGGGGACCACTGCCAATCGCTCACCTCCGGCATGTCAACACCGTGCTGGCGGATATAGCGCCCGTGCTCGATCAGCGTGCTCGCCACCACACCCGGCGCGCCATGCCCCGCCCGGCAAGGAAGAGGATGTCGAGATTTCGGGCGCTGATGATGCGATTTAGGTGCAATTAGATAAAGTTCAGGCCGGGGGTCGTGCCCCAATGGCCGAGCAACCGTGGCTTGATGTGCTCGATCTCCAGAGGCTCGCGCAGCAGTGGGTTATCCGACAGGTAAATTTGCGCGACCGAGAGATAGCTAGCGGCCCGCCACCACGCCTGCATCAACGCGATCTCCCCGGAACCCAGAGCTGAGTGCGTCACGGTATCGATGTCCCGAGAGGTCATTGCCGTGCTCCATCAAGGGGCTTCAGAAGAGAAATCGATACGACTGCGCCAACGCCATCCGCTTTGATTTTAAGCAAAGCGGATCCGTCACTCGGAGAGTACGAAAGGGCAGATCCGCGCAGGGTTGATCGACCATCATCGTGGCGTCGATCTGTTCGTGGTCCGCCAGAAATGCCGAGCCGCCGAATTCCGTATTCTCGATCGCCCAGCGATTGGAGGGAAATCTCATGATGACCGACGTTTTGAGCCGCTACCTCGACACGCGAGCGGGTTTCCGGTTTCTCGTAAGGCCCGCCCGCCCCGATGACGAAGCGGGACTGGCCGAATTCTTCCGGCACGTGACGCCCGAGGATCTGCGCTTTCGCTTTCTGACCACGGTCAAGGAGGTCGGACATGATCGCTTGGCGGCCATGACGAAGCTCGAGGACAGGCAGACCGAAAACTTCATCGCCTTCACCGATGACGGGAAGAAGATCATCGCCGCCGGCATGCTCGCTTGCGACGCCGACTTGGAGAAAGGGGAGGTCGCGATCTCGATCCGACGCGAATATAAGCATAGAGGCGTGGGCTGGGAGCTGCTAAGGCACATTTGCAAGTTCGCCGAAAATAAGGGCGTGAAGGCCGTCGAATCTCTCGAGGATCGACAAAATCACGAAGCAATCGAGATCGAGATCGAGCAGGGGTTCGAGGTTGATGAATGCCCCGACGATGTTCGTCTTGTCGTGCTCAGAAAGAAATTCAAGTAATCTTGGACAGGGGCGGTGGCCGAAAGTCCCAGCATTAGGCAGCAACCCGCCGACCTGATGGGGGCCGTTTGGTAGCATCCGGATCCCTTTGACGGTGCGTGAGCAATTGGAGGTCGTCGAGGAACGGAAGGGTGTGCGCGCCGGGCTCATGGGCTAGGAGACGTCCCCGAGGAGCCCCTCGCTCCGCTCCGGCGAATTCGGCAACGGGAGGGAAGGTTGTCGAAGCGTTCGCCGTCGAATGCGATCTGGACACGGAGCGCTTTCGTTGCAGAACCGAAGTCGAGAGCGAATGCCGCGCGGCAGCGGTCGAATCCACCGATCTCTGGAGATCGACCGGGTGCGATCCTGGCAGCGCAATTCGCACTGCTCAATCATCTCGAGACGATGCTATCCGGCAAGGTCGCTTGAGCCGCCGGTATCGGGCGGCTTGCTATCTGCTTTTGCGATACTTGCGTTGAAATGGGATAATGTTGGACGGTGCTTTTCGGTTTTGTGTCTTAAGCAATTCCGTCAGCGCGTCTTCAATATATTTTCGAAGATGATTATCGATTGAGGATTGACCCATGATACAGAAATACGCGCTCAACAGAAGTGTGTTGCATTGATCGTAGTCCGATTTTGTATCCTGGTTGCCTTTCATAATCGACCTCACGCGTCGCATGACGTTAACATTATAGCCGAGACAGATGAACGCTGCCCAACGTGTTTGGCTGTGACTGTCCTTTGATGTCGAGCAAAGCGGATTGCAGCGGGGCAATGCCGAGGGCACGAATTCAGCCGGATCTCTTGAGATCCCTCATGGCCGAACGGCCCTCTTGCTTGGCAGGGAACTCTCTCACCAGGTCCGCGGACGGCAATCAGGCGGATTCGGGTGGCGGTCTGGCCTCCTATCTCGTTTCTCCTGCAAAGAGCCGCCCCGCAGCGTGTCGATCCGCTCGATTTTTCCGCTGGGCCAAATCCGAAGAACGCTCCCGTCGTCGCGCATCAGGTAGGCCGGAATCGAAGCGGAGTGCGTTCGCCGAACGCTTCGCACTTCGCTTATCGTCAGCCGGGTCGCAGGCATGATCGCTCCTTGCCATCAATCAGCCTTCGAGACTGTTCAAAGGGACCGACCGAGACGCCCATCTCAGCCGGTCTGACGCTTTTTGGGAGGCTCCTCAGGCGACCGCGAGATGATCCACGACGATATTGACGCCAGGGGCCGCCCAGGCGGCTCGCTCGGCGAGCACGCGTTCGTGCCAGGCACTCACCTTTCCCTCGAGGGTCACACGACCGCCCGATACGAGCACGCGGATCTGGTTCGCCTCGAGTTCCGCGTTGCGTTTCAACGCGTCCTCGATCCGATGCTTGATGTCACCGGCTTGGACGGCGGGCTTGATGACGATGTTGTTGGTGATCCCGATCACGCCCGACAGCTTCCGAACGGCGGATTCTGCGGCGCTGCTTTGGAAGTACCAGGCAACCTCGCCGGTCAGGGTGACCCAGCCCTTCTGCACCTTGAGCTGGACCTTGCCGTTGGGAATGGTGGTGTCCCATTCGATGATCTTGAGCGCCCGCTGCGCGATTTCGTCATCATTGGACTTCTGATGTGACGGCCAGCGGACTTCGATCTCCTGCGCGATGGCTCGGACGCCTTTCACCCGTTGGACGACACGCTCTGCCATCAACTTCTCGGCGAAGCTGCCGACATGCCCGGATAAAGTGACGACGCCGTGGTCGGCGGCGACGCCGATATGCGCCGCATTGACGCTGGGTTCGAATTCCAGCTCGTTCAGCACGCTTTCGCGAAGTGATAGATCACTCATGGCGACCTCCTGCGTTTCGATATGATTGGTATTCTAAAGTGTCGTACCAAATTGAATTTGATTATTATCAATTTACAAATATATTTCTCTTTACCGTCCGTATTGGTCGAGTAATTTTGCTTCAAATTCAATGAGACATAAAAAGGGGGACGGGCGAATTTTTGAGAAGATCGCCCGTAACACCTCCGAAAATCCATTCAAACGTGCGGTAGTGCCCGTAAGCGCCCGATACTATCAGGTCGCTACCCTCCTCCAACGCAGCATCCACGATGGCATCGGCGCAGGAGCCGGATCCCGACGCACGGATCAAATGCCGAGCGGTGACCCCATGTCGTGCCAGATGCGTGCAGACATCCTCTGTGTCCTTGACACTTGTTTCCTCCCCAACAGAAAGAACAGTCACGGTTTCAGCGCGTTGGAGAAATGGCAGAGCATCAAGCACGGCGCGCCGCGCTTCCCGCGTATCCTTCCAGGTGACGATGATGCTACGGGCCAGAACTTCTCGGCTGTCGTGCGGGACCACGAGTACAGGCCGCCCCAGTCCCAACACGGCATCGCCTGGATCGATCGTCATGAGGCGGCGGGAAGTGCCCGAAGATGACCTTGTGACGATGATGAGATCGACCGCTCGTGCTTGGCTGGCGATGAAGTCCAGCGGGCTTTGAACATTGCTACGCCATTCAATATCGGAAAGATGGCTGGCACCGCGTCTGAAATTTGCCTCTGCCTGCGCCAAGTCTTCTAGGGCCGCGTTGCGCGCGTTCTCGATAAGGATCGAGCGTGCCGCCGCTAGACCATCTTCGAGATAAGGAAGCGTTGCCTCTTCGGCGGCTATGCCGATCAGGTGGCTGCCGAAACGGGACGCGAGCGAAGCGGCCAGCGCAACACGATTTTCAGCGCTGCTCGACAGCCCAACGCAAACCATGATGCTTGCGAAATTTCGAATGGTCGAAGCCATCGCAGGGGCCTTTCGAATGCGGCTGTCAGGCCGAACGGCGGTGCAGCGCGGAGGCGCAGAATGGCTTCTCAATCCGCGTAGGCGGTGGTTGCAGTTTCAGGGAGGCAACTCGAAACGGCAGTAGCTCCCCATCGTCGGCTTCTCTGATTGAGATATGATCGCCCGCTCCAAAGCGGTGCCCTTCAATCCTATAGCCAGGTTCGTCGTCTGCCGTGCTGGTATCGTCGTCGGCGATGCTCCATGTCGCGCCGCCTGACCCGTCGGCCCGGTGCATCAGCCAGCCGTAGCGGTCGGATTCGCCGGTCCAGAAGCGCCGCACGCGGCACTTTTCGCGGCTCCGTCTCCAAGCTTTCGCGTCGAGATGCAGTGTCGAGTCGAGTGGGGCATGAATCTCATAGCCGCAGCCCGGATGACCGTCGGGATAGCTGGTGATCCGCCCCCGCCGGCTGGTCCAAGGTGATTGTTAGTGGACGGTTGGTCTCGACACCAGCGCGGGCGGCGTAGCTGGTCCGGGTTGCGCAGCCGCCCTCGCGGTCATGGCGGGGATGAAGACCTCTGGCGCGGGAGGCTTGTATCC